>JBMYWG010000035.1:0-42864 GCA_049607155.1 Psychrobium sp. | reverse complement strand
TTGCTAAGCAAGAGTTAATGGCAAAAGGCGTTGATGAATCACGCATTCATTATGAGGTATTTGGTCCACATGAGTCGTTGTAGATCACATTGTTAATTATGTTGCTAAAAATTAAATTGTGCGCAATTTAATTTTTGATATATGATGCTGGTTATCAAATTAACGCCACCAGTCGGTGGCGTATTAAAATTAGGTAACTATTATGAGCCAATCAATTCACGAGTTTTCAGTTAATACTATTACCGGCGAGCAGGTGTCGCTTTCTCAATATGAAGGGCAAGTTGTTTTAGTTGTGAATACGGCAAGCCAATGTGGTTTTACTAAACAATATGCTGGTTTAGAAAGCCTATATAAAACCCATAAAGATCAAGGGTTAGCGGTACTTGGTTTTCCTTGTAATCAATTTGGCGAGCAAGAAAAGGGTGATAGCGACGAAATTTCACAATTTTGTAAGCTTAACTTTGGTGTGACCTTTCCATTGTTTGAAAAAATCGAGGTCAATGGCGACAATGCTGCACCGTTATATAACTACCTCAAAGGTAACGCTCGCGGCATTTTGGGTTCTAAACGTATCAAATGGAACTTCACTAAGTTTTTAGTTGGTAAAAATGGCAAGGTATTAAAGCGTTATGCGCCAACGACTAAACCAGAAGCCATTGCTGCCGATATCGAAAAATTATTGTAATAAAAGCGACTACAGATATGGCAAATCATCCAGAATTAGCCTTGGAAAATCAGCTTTGTTTTGCACTTTATAACGCTAGCAGAGCAATGACTAAGACGTATCAACCGCACCTTAAAAAGTTGGGACTTACTTACCCACAATACGTTGTTATGCTTTCTTTATGGCAACATGGGGTGACTAACGTTAAAACCCTTGGCGAGCGATTGTCTTTAGATTCTGGCACGTTAACGCCATTACTCAAACGCTTAGAGGGTAATGAGTTAGTCAGTCGCAAGCGCAGCAGTGCTGACGAGCGAATGGTAGAAGTGTTTTTAACGCCGCAAGGTCAAGCATTAGAGCAAGAAGCGCTCACAATGCGCCAAGAAATGCTGTGTCAGGCACAAGGTGATGTCGAGGCTTTAGTTCGTTTGAAAGAGCAGTTACAGCAATTGACAGCGGTTTTGTCTCAATAATTATTGAGCGAGCTTAGAAATAAAAAGAGCGACTTAATAGTCGCTCTTTTTGTGTTTGTCAGTCGTTACTTTTTAACAAAGACTACAGTTGACAGTGCAGGGACAGTTAAACTGTTTTTCTTGGCACTAGTACTGCGTAACCTCTTATCAACACCCTGTTGCTGCACTGGGTGTAACTCGTATTTATCCGCATCTTTAAATGACAGTGACTGCTCACTCTCGTTGCTGTTAAAGATAACGACTACCGATTGCTGCTCAGTATTTGGCGCTGCAGTAATTTGCATCGCAATAATGCCATCTTGCTGATCTATTCCGGTATTTAAGAAGCGCACTTGCTTAATGATTTCATCTGCTGTTTGCAGTCTGAAAATTGGGTTAGTCATACGAATCTTTACGAATTCTTTAAATACTGCATCGGCGAAAGCAATGTCTTTTGGCTGTGGTGTGTCACGGCCTTCGTTGTTAGCGATTAGGGTTTTGATTAACTCCCAATTGGCGACGTCTTTTTCGGCTGGTGGCAGGCCAACGTTGTAGTTGTTGCTTTGCTTGCTGAAATCGACTTTGTTAAACCAGTCACCATAATCATAGCTATCGCGAAGGAATGATTTAGAGCGCAATAATTCACTACCCATGTGAATGAATGGAATGCCTTGGGCGAGTATTGCATAAGACAGGCTCTGATTGTGAATACGCACGCGATCTTCGGTGCTCATATCATAGGGCAGGCGGTATTGGTTGTTATCCCACAGCGTTTGATTATCATGCTTTGACACATAGTTAATGGTGTCAGCAGGATGCAGGGCATAGCCTGTTGGTTGACTGCCATAAGAAATAGCTTTGCCAGTCACTTGTTCACCTTTGGCGTTTTCTAAAGGAAAGTGACGTAAATTACCCGTGAGGCCAATACGTAGTTGATCCATTTTGTGGCGGTAATCATCACGATTAGGTGTTTGCGTTAATTCATTAGGTGATGTCATCATTCCGCTGCCGATGCCTTGGCTTTTGCGAATATCTAGTGCGGTGGCATTGAAAGCACCGCCGCGTACGGCATCACGTAGGCGATCGGTAAAGGTGCCAATTTGCGTGCCGCCAAGCTCTAGTTGGCTTGCTTGTACGAAACGCTGATTGTTAGCCACTTCACCAAAGTTCCAACCTTCACCGTAGAAATAGTTATCGCTATCAACGGCGTGAACAGCATCGCGAGCGCGTAGCATGGCGTCTTTTGGTTGATGGGCCATTAAGTCAAATCTAAAGCCATCGATTTTATAATCACGCGCCCACACCACTAAGGTATCGACCATCAGTTTATCCATCATCGCGCGTTCGGTAGCGGTGTTATCACAACAGGTCGATTGCGCTATTTGGCCTGTGATGGAATCGAGGCGGTGATAGTAGCTAGGCACAATTTTATCTAATACCGCTGTGCCCGACAGACCTGCTTGATGAGTGTGGTTGTACACCACATCCATCACTACGCGAAAGCCAAGCTCGTGAAGATTCATCACCATCTCCCGAAACTCAACAATGCGCGCTGTGCCATCAGGGTTTTGAGCGTAACTACCTTCAGGTACCGCGTAGTGATAGGGATCGTAGCCCCAGTTGTAGTTATCAAGTTGGCGCATTGCACTCACCACGGCCTGTTGATTGTTACTGATTGCTGCTTGTTGTGATAAATAATCGCGGATGGATTGCTTCTGATTACTCTCTTTGCATTGCTTAAGCTCAGTTACTTGCTGACATAGCGCTTTCATCGACGAGTCTAGCGTTAATACGGTGTCGTGATTTTCGTTAACGGTGCCGATATCAAATGCAGGCAGTAAATGGACGGTATTAATGCCTACGTTTTTTAACGATTTAAGGTGCTTAATGCCATCGCTATTTTTTTGCGAAAAGGCGGCGTATTTTCCTCTGATATCAACAGGGACCGTGTTATCGCTAGCACTGAAATCGCGAATATGCGTTTCGTAAAAGATGTTATCGAGTGCACTCGTAATTTCGACATCTGTTTGTTCATCCCAGCCAGTTGGCTTAGTGTTGGCTGCATCTAAATCGACGACCTGTGATAGCTGACTATTGGTGGACAAACTTAGCGAATAGGGATCAGTAATGGTCAGTAATTCAACTTGCTTGGTTTGAGGATGAAAAACACTGAGTTGATATTGATAGTAATGCCCAGATAAGTTGTTTCCGGCTTTGTATGACCACGCACCAGTGTGCTCATCAAATGTCATTGCATGTTTCTGTGCTGGTGCGCTTTGATCTTGACTGTAGATCAATATCGATACTTGCTGCGCAGTCGGTGCCCAAAGCTTGAATTGCGTTTGGCCTTCAGTCGTTGTCGCACCAAGATCGGTTAGTTCGTTGGCATCGTTGTTGCCCTGTGTATAAAGGACGTCGAGTAAATTGCCAAATTGCACTTGCGAAAAGCTAGCGCTTTTATTCTCGTAACTTGTTTTAACCATCAATGGTTGTGTTAACCACCGTTTAATATCATCAGCTGATTGTGATAATTGATAGGCTTGAAAATCTTTCAGGTGTGGAAATCGTTTGGCGATAGATGCTGGTAAGGTCGCTGCTGATAATTGGATACGCTGTGGCATATCACCACCGACAAACAACGTGGAGGTGGTAGCGTCATTTTGGGGTAATAACATTAAGTTTGGCGTCAACCAGTGAGCAGCAAAATTAGCGCTTGGTTGAGAGAATATCGTGTTGTCTATTGGTAGGGATGGTGTTGTAGCCACGCAGCCACTTAATCCTAAAACTCCCAACATGACCATGCTTAATTTTTTCATTATTACCCTTTCTATCATAAGCAACTATCTAGTCGTAACATGCTAATCAAACCATCAATCGATGGATAGCAGGTGCATACGTATTCATGAGTCTCTGGACTAAACTCCCTCCAACGCCTTATTCTTGGTGCTGACAACCATTAATAGATTGTTTTTTATTCAGTTTATGGGACTATGATGCGCACTTAATTTAACTTGGAACTAATAACAATGAAAAAATTCCTGTTATCTACAATTGCTGCGTTAGTGATTACGGCACCTGTGCTGGCTAATTCGAATGTCGATCGATTGGCAAATCAAGTTGAAGGCGATGTTATAAAATGGCGTCATCACATTCATCAAAACCCTGAACTGTCGAATCGCGAGTTTGAAACCGCTAAATACATTGCTAAGCATCTGCGCTCACTAGGATTAAAAGTTCAAACAGGCGTTGCTCATACTGGTGTTGTGGCCATTTTGGATAGTGGCAAACCGGGGCCTGTCGTGGCGCTACGTGCCGATATTGATGCCTTGCCGATTATTGAGGATAGCGGGGAGCCTTTCGCATCAAAAGTAACATCAACTTATAACGGCACAGAAGTGGGCGTGATGCACGCTTGTGGTCACGATACTCACGCTGCGATGTTAATGGGCGCTGCTAGTGTGTTAACCCAAATGAAAGATAACTTGCGCGGTAAGGTAAAGTTTATTTTTCAGCCAGCTGAAGAAGGCGCGCCTTATGGCGAAGAAGGCGGAGCCGAGCTCATGGTGAAAGAGGGGGTGTTAGATAGCCCTAAAGTGGATGTCATTTTTGGTATTCACATTAATTCACTCACCGACGTTGGCACTATTAAATACCGTGCTGGTGGCATTATGGCAGCTGTTGATAGTTTTAAAATTACTGTAAATGGTAAACAATCACATGGCGCTTATCCGTGGCTAAGTGTCGATCCTATAGTTACTGCATCGCAAATCGTCATGGGGCTACAAACGACAGTGAGCCGAGAAGCCAAGCTTGATGATAACGCTGCAGTTGTCACTGTGGGCAGTATTCATGGTGGCAACCGCTCGAATATCATTCCTGAAAAAGTAGAAATGGTGGGAACAATTCGCACGCTCAATGACGATATGCGAACTCATGTTCATGAATCGGTGCGCCGTAAGGCTAGTCATATTGCGCAAAGTATGGGGGCTACGGCGGATGTTATTTTGCCTTATGGCGATCGCTATCCTGTCACTTATAACGATCCTGCACTTATGGAGCAGATGCTACCAACGCTAAAACGCACTGCTGGCCAAGAAAATGTTAAACACATTAATGCAGTAATGGGGGCTGAAGACTTTTCGTTTTTCCAACAAAAAGTACCGGGGCTTTATTTATTTGTTGGTGGTAAAACGCCATCAAGACCACTGGCGGAAACTGCAGGCCACCACACGCCAAAGTTTGTGATTGACGATCGTGGCATGAAGTTAGGTGTACGAACCCTGAGTAATCTTGTTATTGACTATATGCATCAATAAGTCTGTTTTTTAAACAATATCAGATCAGATTAAATACACTGATGGTGACGGATTATTCCGTACCATCGGTGTATTTTTTTAAATGTTGATTGAGCTGTTTTACTTTTTGCTCACACGCCGTTTGATCTAATTTATGGAGCTCTTTGCAGCGCTTAGGATGCTTGGGTACAAATAAGCTTTTTTCAATGCCATAGACAATCATTTCGCCATCAACTTTAGCCCCCACATCAGCTAGTGAAGGTTTGTTGTCGTCGGTCTTTAATGCACTATCTAACGCTGCGCCAACTGCTGAGCATCCTTGTAGTAGTATGACTAATGATAGGGTAATAGCTTTCATAAATATCCGTTTTATCAAGATCTTGGTAATTCAGGATCTTATCTCACTAATTAAGATGAAACTGTATGACTTTGTATCAAGCAAGTTCATCTTTCAAACCGAGATAAAAGCTATTTTAAGAATTTACCTTGGTTATTAGCGGGTTGGCTCTTTGACATAGTTTTTTGGGGCGTTGATTTACAAGCACTAAGAATAACGAGTGCTAGTATTGCAATGGTGAGATTTCTCATTGATATTGTTGTTTTTAGACTGGTTATTTTGCAGCTTACTGACTAATTTTCAAGAGAAACTTATTGGTGCAATAATATATTACCAATATTGCTTTTGCAGTTGTGCTGGGGTTACCGCAAAGTATTTTCGAAATGCGGTGGCAAAGTTTGATACGTGGTTATACCCAGCAATGTATGACGCTTCGCCGATGGATTTTTGTTCAAAAATCAAAGCGCGTCTAGCTAGCTCTAGTTTTTGATTGCGCACATATTCTTTTAATGTCATCTGGTGGTTAGCTTTAAAGTACCTTTGCAAGGTACTAATGCTGGCCCCCAATCTGTCTGCTAATTCTGTCAGGGTGAGTTGCTCACTGATAAATGCTTCGATGCGAGATTCGTAGTCGCTCGTTTTTGCTAATGAGTCTTGTAAAGTCTTTGCCGTTGTTTGTTCAGACTGATGTTGGATATGCTGATAACAATGCAGCATTAAGCGAAAGGCCAGTTGCTCAACTGTTAATCGCGTTTCGAAACTTGTATTGTCGATGCCTTGTAATAACTGCGCAATCATTGTTAAGCAATTTTCATCACAATCCCAATGATAAACTGCCTGCTTCTGATTAAATAATTCCATCACTGCATTACGCTCACTACTGTCGCTGCAACGGGACAACAACCAATCTTTTTCTACTGATAGGTTGAGTTTCTTGACGCGACTATTCTTGCGTAAATAACGGGTGAACGGTTGAGTTTCACCAATGACATTCGCAAACGCGATGGGATGAGAGTTTGCATCAAATTGATAAGTTTTTTGCCCAATGCCGTACTTCACATCGCCATTGAGTAGAAAATTCACACTGATACCCACTTCTATTTCTGACGTTATTTTGCCGTCAGTTTGCTCGATATTATCGGTGCAGTGAATTCTCAATCCAGAGGGTAAATCTTCGAAACTAAATCTTCCACAGAGGGCTAAATCGACATTCGGTTCAGCAAAATTAGCAACCGTTTGCTGATAGCCCGCGTCACGTAATGTTCGCACAATAGAGGCGCGATCATGGCCAATTGATATTCCTTTTTCCTTGTTGGCAGGTGATTGACGATTGTGCATAAAAGTTTGGCGATTGTGCATATCAGTTATGAGTAGAGCTAAACTATCACATTAAATAAAATAATGATAACTATTATCATTAAGTTTGTTTTAAGGAACCCTCCATGCTCTCCAAGCAATTTGGCTACTCTAGCGTAGCATTGGCTATAGCTGCCTCACTATTGACGCCTCAGGCGTTTGCACAAGAAGAAACAAAAGATAGAGACATTGAAGTGATCAGCGTTTGGTCTACGCAAGTTAAAGCGTCTTCGATGTATTTGAAAGGGCAAGAGATTGCTGACAAACAAGCCGATCACATTAGTGACTTATTACGGGTAATTCCCGGTGTTGATGTTGGGGGCGCACATTCGTTAAATCAGCGTATTACCATTCGTAGTATGGGGGATAAAGATCTCAATATTTCTATCGACGGCGCGAAGCAAAATACTTACATGTACCATCATATGGGAAATCTACAGATTCACGCCGATATCTTGAAGTCGGTGGATATCGATATCGGTACTAATTCTGTCATTAATGGCGGCTTAGGCGGAGCTGTGCGTTTTGAGACTAAGCAAGCGCGTGAGCTGTTAAAGCAAGGACAAACTGTTGGCGGTCGTGTTCAATTTAGTAGCGGCAACAACTCGGGCTCAAACTACTCGGCGACAGGGTATGGCTTGCTGTCTGATAGCGTTGATTTTCTGGCTTATTACAACAAAGTCGATCGTGACAACTACGATGTTGGTGGCGGTAAAATCAAAGATCAAAACGGTAATGTTATCGCCGGTACTGATGGGACGGTGCGTGGCCTTGAAGGTGAGTTAAGTGATGTATTAATAAAATTTGGTTGGGAGCTCGCCGCGAATCAGCGCCTGCAATTGAGTTATGAAACATACAGTGACGAGGGTGATTATAGTTATCGTCCAGATATGGGCTTAGCCACCGATTTAGCGATAACCAACGCACTTAAAGTGCCACTGCTGTGGCCAACTGAATTTACGCGTGACACCTTGAGTTTGAACTATGAATTAAACGCTGGTGACACGCTATTAAAAGCCGCTGTTTATTCAAATACCAGTGAACTAGAGCGTGATGAGAAAGGATGGGCAACTAATCCGGCCTTTGCCCAATGGGCGGCTGTTGTGACAGGCGAAGCGAAGAACTCTGGCGCTAACCTGATTGCAGAGACTAATTTTGACGCTGGCTTTACACATGATGTGACCTACGGTTTTGACTATGTAAAACACGACACCGATTATCGCGCCGTTGCTGGTGCTGGTGGCCGTTCTTCATCTGAACAAGCGACTAACTTTGCGCTATTTGTTCAAGATCGCATCGCGTTAAACGATTATTTCACCTTTATTCCAGGTGCTCGTTATGACAGTTACGACATTGAATCGACCGTTGTTGATGATAGTTTTTCAGAGCTTTCATTAGCGGCAGCATTAGAGTTACAAGTCAACGATGACTTGCTATTTAAGCTAAGTGGTACTGAGCTGTTTAAAGGCCCTGAAATTGGCGAAGTATTCGTTGGCGCTGGTATTGATGATATTGCCAATGCGGATATTGATGCAGAAACTGGTCTTAATATTGAATTTGCTGTTGCGTTCCAAACCGAGGTTTCTGGTGATGACAAGTTATCGATGGGGGCAACGTTATTTAAAACTACCGTCGACAATTACATTTACGATTACGCGCCACCGCCAACAGGTGTTGATGCTCGCTCATGGAAGGATAATGTCGGTGATATGACCATCGAAGGGTTTGAAGCCTACTTAGGTTATGACGTTAATAACTTTAACGCCAACATCACCTACTCAAATGCTGAGAGTGAGTTAGACGCGTTTGCGCAGTATGCCCAGTTAGACAACGCACGTATTGACCGTCAACAAGGCGATACGATTAGCGCTAGTGTTGGCTATGAACTGCCGGAAATAGGATTAAGTTTCGACTGGGAAGTGCTCTCTGTGGATGATGTTGCGGCAAAATTAGATCTCGACGGCGCGAGTTTAGACAATTCAAAAGACGGCTTTACCGTACACAACATTTCTGCCCGTTGGGAAGTTGAACAGGTAGAAGGCTTAACGGTAATTGCTGGTGTCGATAACTTATTTGATGAGTATTACGCGTCGCAATCTTCTCGAACTGGCCTGTCATTCCATCCGCGTTTCAAAGAGCTCTATTTACAAGATTACGAGCCAGGTAGAAACGTAAAGGTCACCGTGAGCTATTCGTTCTAATCACCTTGCCAGCGCTTTTGATGCTGGCAATTTCAGTGTTGAATGAGCAATTAGGGCTGTTGTTATTGGACGACGGCCTTATTCAGTTTAATAGCCTTGCTCAGCAACCTCACAAATGTGTCGCTAACTTTTTCAATGTAATCGGAGTATCACTCTATGCTTAAACGCTTTTTTCTAGTGCTCTTGCTAACGACAATAAGTCAGGCGCAAGCGGCTCAAACACCAGCTTCCCTCAAAATCGAGGTGACTGTTCCCCAACTCAATGTTAACCCTTATCACCGCCCCTATGTCGCGGTGTGGTTGGAAACCGAAAAACGTGGCTATGTCACCACCATAGCGCTCTGGGGCGATGACATGGAATGGTACAAAGATCTGCGCCAATGGTGGCGTAAAGCAGGGCGCTCACAACAGCCTTATGACGGGGTGACAGGTGCAACTAAGCGACCCGGTAAACATACAATAACTTGGTTGGGGAAGGACGCTTATGGCAAAACCATAGCACCGGGGACTTACTTGCTAAACGTTGAAGCGTCACGCGAAGAAGGTGGACGTGAATTTTTACGCACAAAAATCACCATTAATCAGCAAGGTGAGTTGACCCTACAGGGGAAAACTGAATTGGGATTAGTGCGTATTCGCCAAATTAAATAAGGATTAAAATATGAAATTATCATCAGTGATCGCGCTTTCTGCGATCTTCATTTCTTCATCGGTTTTTGCGCACGGTCGTTGGTTAAAGCCGAGTCATACTAATGTTACTGGAAAATCAGCCCATGTCGTTACCTTTGATATGAGTATATCTAACGAGCTGTTTCAAGGTCATCACGGATTTATTCAAGCCTCAAGCGGTAAGGATTTCGCGAAATTTGGCGCAACGCCAGCTTCATTGGATGTGATTGAGCCAAACGGTGAGTGGCGCCGTGATATTCCATTTCACTGGCTCAACATAAAAAGTGCTGGTTTTGATACCTTACACGGAGAAGGCACTCATCATTACGTGCTTAATCAAGCTGATGTCTATATGGTGATTTTTAAAGATGCAAAAGGTAATAAATCACGCCGTTTTGGTAAATTAGAGCAAATAAACTTACCTAAAGGCGCTGAGGTGATAACGACTATGCGTTATATCCCGACCATTCACACCTTTGTTTCCCGCAATAAATTAACCACACCAAAGCGCCTTAACAAAGGACTTGAGCTAGTGGCCAAAGAGCATCCCAATGATCTTTTTGCAGGTGAGAAAGTAAGTTTTGAAATCTATTTCCAAGGAAAACCACTGGACAAACCCATTGAAATCCAAGTGGTGGAAGGCAATACGCGTTATCGTAACGACCGCCAACAGAAAACCATTGAACTCAACGGTAGTAATGAATTTAGTGTGACTTTTGAAAAAGCAGGCATGTATTTGATTGAAGCTGAGCTTCCATTACCGTCAACAGAAAAGGGCATTAAGTTAGATCGCTGGGCATTATTTACGACATTGGAAGTGATGCCTGAGTAAGTAAGGGAATGCAACAGTAGTTAAATAAATCTCTAAGTAAAAAAGCACGCCAAATTGCGTGCTTTTCATTGAATTGAGTTTTAGTCTTTGATGAGTATAGGCACTATAATTTAGATATATTCTTTACGGTAGTTTTGTAATCATTATTAACTTTACATACGCTATGAATTTGCCCGTTATTTATTGTTAAAACTTCTCGTAGCTTGTGAGTTTTGTGTTCATAATAAACCTCGCTATTAAATTTAAAAAAGCGATTTGAATACTTTTGATTAATTAAACTTCCACAATTAGGATGTCTATTATTCAATTCGACTTTTTGCATTTTTAATAAAAGAGACTCTTCTGGATTTGCTCTAAAGGAGTCTTCTGAATCTGATAACTCGTCAAAGTAATTAAAATCACAACCTCTGCCTGCGCCGCTTGAATAAATTAGCTCAACGAGCGAGTTTTGATTGCCGTCGTTATCATAGTCAAGATAAGCATGAGATCTTAATCTTGTTTCATACCTACCTATATTTTTCCATCTAGAGTTTGAATTATTAGAGTTAGTTGTAAAGTTTAAGCTTACAATCGTATCATTCTTTACTGCATCGCAAACAGATTGACTATTGGTAATGTGAGGATTTGGTTTGAATATAGGGTTGAGTTTATTGCTAAACTCGCATGCTATATATTCTTTATTTAAAGGGGTGATGAATGATATATATGCAGGTTTTTTTAGTTGGTCATCGTAGGAGTGCAAACGATACCATTTATCATTTTTCTTAAAAGCATTGAGGCCGAATGTCCAATAGTCCTTCCATTCAAAGTCAATGGTTTGTGTCTGTATTAAAGAACCATTTTGATTTTTAAATTCAACGCATGGAGCGCTCATTGTTCCTCCATAGCATCTGTGCGCTGTTTCTTTAATTCCATCATTGTTGAAATCATATGATGACTTATTGAGCTGATTTATTTGGTAACTGTTTTCATCACCATATAACGCTCGCTTCGATGGGCTGATTTGAGTTATCTCAGTGCAGATTGCTTTTATTTCTCTAAAAGTTGGTATGAATGATTTTTCATAACGTGATTTTAGAGCATTTATTCGGGGCTGATATTGTTCAGTAAGACAAGTAGTGATATTTGGTAAAGGTGAACATTTCCTATTTCTATTTCTAAGCCATTGGCGCTGTTGAGACAATAGTTCATTAGCTATATCTTTATTATTTATCAGTGATTTGCGTAGCTTTGTATAGAAAAAACTAAGCTCTTCATCCATTTTGCTTAAATTCTCATCTGCGCAAATTGCCTTTTCGATGCTAGTTGATGCAATCGTACAATCAAAACTGGCACTATATGATTTGTAGGAAAGAAAAAGTAAGGTTAGTAATAACAGCGTTTTAGGGAGGTGCATAATAGTCCTTTAAAGAAAAACTAGTTCAATTATCCATTAAACTTCTAAGTCAATAATTCAAATAATATTTAAAAGTACAGATTATAAAAAGCACGCCAAATAGCGTGCTTTTCATTGCGCAAAGTTGAGTCTAGCTTATTTTAAGCCTAGTACTTCTTTACCTTGTTTAAAGTCGATATCCACTGGGATATTGGCTTTAGTCAGTTTATCTAAATCAGCCGCTAACTCTGGCTTGATAAGGCCAGTGTCTTTAATCAGTTGGTCAACTTTGTCGTAATCACCAGTGCCTTGAATGGTTAGGATAAGATTTGACAGTGAGGCCATGGCTTTGGCCATTTTTTCAAAATTCACTTGATAGAAACCATTGGCGTCGCGCTCAAATGCACCTTGTTGTTGGAAGTAGTTAAAGCGCATCATGTTGGCTTTACCGTGAGCAGAGCTTGCGCCAAAGCGTACAGAGCGGAAGATGCCCGCCATAAAGGTCACGTAGTTATCTTCAACAACACCTTCAGAGATTTGACCTTGTTTGAACAGCTCGGTAATCATGTACAGGCCCAGAATGTCGGCTTTGCCTTCTTCTAGTGCTGACGCGTGCTCTTTTAGTGATTGACGAACAGTGCCTTTACCGTTGATGGTGTTTTTGATGCCAAGACCGTACCACTAATATGAAAAAGTTTTTCTACTTACTTTGGTGTAGCGTAGATAGAAAGGGGTTTTCGTTTAAAACAAAGTAAGTAGATTTATTTCAGCCGTTTCATGCTAAACCACTTACTTTATTTGGTGTTGCCACGTTGAATAGCTAATAAGATATTTAAGCAGTTAGTAATAATTACGATAGAAGCCTACTTACTATTAAAGGGGGCATTGATTCGTTAACTATGGTGTATTGCGATTCATTACAATTTCTTTGCATATTCAGGATTAAGCTCCATTGGCTGGCTTACCGTTGTATCAACAATAGCAGATAGAGTTAGTAATCTGTCAGCGACTAAATTTATTTGCTCTTCTGTTGAATCTGAATTGTTTAGAAGTTCTGTTAACTGATTATCGTAATGTTTGTATAGGGAAGCAAGTTGCTCATCTGTAGCTAGTGAAATTATTTGATTTAATTCATTATCTGGCATCATCTTCATTTCTCCATGTTGGCTCTAGTGGTTTGATAGATTCACGCTCTTCAGCCATCATTTCTTCAATTCTATGAATTACGTGATTAACTGCTCGAAGTAAATATGCTTCTGTTTCTGATTTAGCGTGGCAGCGAGATATTTCAATAAGATAACCTAAGTATCTATGAATAATTTTAAAGTAATTGGGATAGGGCAGTGATATGGCTGGCTGTGGATAGACAAGTAGGCACTCTATTTCATCTTTTAGTCTAGTGTTACCTGCGAATTTTAGTTTTTCTAATTCTGCGTTAATTACAGTGATGTTTTGATGATTTTCTTTTGACGCTAGTATTCTACGATAAAGAATTTCGTCAGGGAGTTCTGCCAGTTTATCGTTCATCCGTTGTACTCGGTATCGTCATCTTCAGAAAATTCAATAATGAAACTTAGAATAACGATAATGTCAGCTATACAGTCTATTGTTGTGTTGCGTTTAACAATATATGTTTCTTCAAAATCAACATCTTTGAGTTGTATGTTTATGAGTTGATTTAGAATTGACTCGTAATGCTTGATTACTCGTCTGACAGACGCTTCATTAAAGTCCCAATCAGGAGTAATCAACTTGTTACTAATATGAGGTTGCAAACTAGCATCGTCTAGCTCGATGATTTGCTCTATATTTAAGTTTAGCTTGTTGATTATTTCACTTTTTTCTTTGGGTTTTAGATTCATGCGTATTACACCGTAGTTCTTTCGGTTTTAGCGGCAGCGAATGCTGCGGTAATTTGTTTCTGGTTGAATTCGCCAACAACTTTAAAAATGTTATTCATCACTTCTTCGAGTAGTACTTTATGTTTTTTCTTAAAGTAATCATCTAGTAGTTTAAACAAGAAATCATCATAACCTCGAAAGATTCCAGCTACTCGCTCATTCGTCAGAAATTCATTCTTGTCTAATCTGATAATAGCTTTAGAGATTAAATGGTTGTGACAACCAGTTGTTGCGTCAGCGAGTTTTTGCAATTCGAAATTAATGAGAGCGAGAGCTAAATGGTTTTCTATTGAAATAAGCTGCTTCTTGTCTTTATCGTTGGTCATTTGATGTCCCATTAACACAGAAAAATATAATATTTGATATATTTATAGCAGCATAAATTTCGAACACAACCTCTTTCATATTTAGTGGATTTTATCCACTAAATCAAAGGGTAAACAAAGCGATCAGAATCAAATACTTAGATTCTGGCCCGATGAGTTTAATTTAAAAGTACGTTGCTCCTTAAGAGGTATCTGGCAAATGTTGCATTTCCTGTCTCTTAGCTTTAGTATCTGTGGCAGGGAAAAATGCACCCTGTTAGCCGCCCATTGGCAAAGACCCCTTCAGGTCAGCATCATTATGAAAACATGATACTTTTAAACGTGAACTTCGTGTGTGCGTTAGGCGGCTGCGTGTACTAAATATACGAGAGCTTCATAATGAAAGTTAAAAATAAACGTTCAACCAATGACCACCTCACATTCCCGTCTGGTCGCACAATAAAACGCTGTAAAGAAGATGCTAAAGAGCTACGAAAAGCATCTAAAAACACTGATAATTACATCAGTTATAACAATGCGTTGAATCTTATTTCCAAGCAAAATGGGTTGGATATGCTTTGGGATAAAGCTATCAATCATATCGTCTCATCTCAAGAGGAATACGCTAAATTTGAAGACCCGTCTACTTTCAATTGGCTGATGGGGCAATTGAAAAATAAGCATAGCCATCATAAGAAAGCAGTACACCAGCAATTTGAGCAAAACGGTAAGTTAACATTGCCAGATGGTGAGGGTGGATTTGTTGATGTTTTCCCTCATAAGCAAGATAAAAGCGGCTTATTAATTACAGAAGAAGTTGCTAGTTTGGTGGAAGCTGATATCGAGCGGCTAGGTGGGCTTGAAAATCTTAAGGGGTTTGATGATGGGAACGTACAACTGATTTACGAAAAACCTAATAGCACTAGCCATTTGGCTTATGAGTTCCATGTTCGAGCTGATGGTGTCATTCATTATTTCTGTCGCTGCCTTCCTTGGGCGGGGTATGAGGCAGAGCTACACGCTAGGGGGTACGATATTACCAATGTAGGTCATGGGACTCGCTCCGCAGATACCGCGCTGCATTGGACAGGCTTTGCGTTTTGGCATAGTATGTTAGAGCTTAGAGAGTGCTAGTATATTGATGTTGACATCTAGTGTAGATATTGGCTCAATAAAATTATTGAGCCAATATCTTCCTTTCCTAAAAGTTATAAGTTATTAAAGTCCAAGTACTGACTTACCCTGATTAAAGGTTATATCAACTGGGATTTTAGCTTCTGTTAATCTGTTTAAGTCATCAGCCAACTGCTTTTTAATAACACCACTTTCTGAAAATAATTTTCCAACACCATCATAATCGCCATTACCTTGTAATGTTAGTATCAGTGTTGATAAAGAGGACATAGCATCACGCATTTTTTCCATGTTGACACTATACATACCGTTTTCGTCACGATTGAAAGCGCCTTTTTGCTCAAAATAATTAAATCTAATCATATTGGCCTTACCGTGAGCACTTGATGCACCAAAGCGAACTGAACGGAAAATACCCGCTAAAAACGTGGTGTAGTAGTCTTTGAGCTTACCCTCGTTCAGAACACCTTTGTCAAATAGCTGCGTAACCATATATAACCCTAGAATATCCGCCTTACCTTCTTCTAAAGCGGAAGCGTATTCTTTCAATGCTTTACTGACAGTTGTATCACTATTAATAACTGACTTGATACCCAAACCATGAGCGACTTCATGAAACATAGTGTTGGTGAAGAACGCATCAAAAGTTACATTATTTCGAGATTTAGGAGATATTAATTGTTCAGAAATCGGGGCTAGAATATGGTCAAACTTCGCCTTCATTGCATTTTTCAATTGTAAGCGTCTTGTGCCTTTCTTTAATTGAACTTCTTCATCATTTGGTAGATTAATGGCAATGGTTTTGCCACCTGCATTTGAATGGCCTGCATAGTAAATAACATCATAGGCATTAATATCCGCACTTGAGCCTGACATTTTGGGCTTGTATTGTTCCGCAACAGGTAAACCTTTCTGTAATTCAGGTAGGTAAGCTGCAAATATTGCAAGCTTTTCGCTCCATACTAAATCCTTAACTAATACGTATGATTCAAATGCAGCACGATAACCAAAAAGTTGGTCTTCATATGTTTCAATCGGACCGATGACAACATCAATTGGGTTTGTTTTCATATCCATCCATGCAAAATCTGATGGCTGGTAGTTGTCTGAAAGCAAAGCATCTGCTCGTAAATTTAAATATTCAGCAAACTCTTTATTCTCTGCTAAATTTGAAGCTTTTCTTAGCAGGGCTGATGCTCTTTTTAATTCATCATTATAAACTTCAGAGTAGGGGATTGTTATTAACTTCCCTTCTTTGCTGCGGCTAACGATAGAGTACAAACTGTTGCCTTTCAAATTTGCCGACTCATATTCATTCTTAGTCATATCAGCAGGGTAAAACTCCGCTCCATGACGTTTGTTTTCTATACTCGTTAAAAATGGAGCATCACCAGCGAGTCGATCCCAAGAACCGTAGTTGATCTCAGCGAATTTACGAACATCCAAATCATCTATTTTACTGAGGAATTCATCTTTGTTATTTCCGAAGGCTTGCTTCCAAAAAAGGTCATCCATTATTTTTGATGCATCGATCAGAACCGCTAGCATTTGTTGCTGGTTGTCTGTCAGTGAGGTTAAATCAGTTTTTAAGTCAACAGGGTGATAAATGTTTAATCTTTCTCTATCACCTATGAATTGCATGCTGCTCTTGCTCGTGTCAACCTCTGTGTTATCGGAACACCCTGCTAATAAACTTGCAGTAATAATGGTAAGGGCTGTCATTTTTTGTTTTAGTTTATATTTCGACATTGTTTTCTCTTGTTTTACAGTCAATTGATAATAAAAATTATTTTATTTGTTGTTTTAATAAGTCAGCGTAGGGAACCAAAACTGAACCATGAACCCACTGAGAGTGAAGATAATAAACGCTGTATTGGTTGGCATAAATAACTTGATAAATAGGGCTGCTAGCATCTTTTTGTGTTCTAACTGCTGTTAATGTTGGGGTGCGTATAACCCTACAAGATTTAAATCTATCAATTGCATTGATATTATAACTTCCACCTCGCTTCAATACACGATTGTAAGCTTCTACATAATCTTCTCTGTTGCCACATGTAAAGCTATTCGGTGGTAAAATGTAAGCGCCTTTTGGATTTTTATCTACACCAACCCTAAAGTCTTGAAACTTCTTACAGTCATCTAGCATTTTTGCTTTATTAGATTCGTTAAGATTACCGTTTTGTTTGATTTGCTTGCTAACGCCTTCGTCACAACTTGCAAAGGCAAAATTGGGTATCAGAAAAAATAGAGTAAGTGTTAATGTTAAATGCTTCACTGCTAAGCTCTCCCTTGTGGTTGTTTGTTTACTGCTACCAATTCCATGTGCCATTATCATTCCACCTGCTTTTTAAGGGAGGTATAATTTTCAGGGTTTCTAAAATTTTACCACTGATACTTCTACCGTCTTGAACAAATCCACCACTATCAACACATGCTTCATTTGGGGCTAAAGTTAAATCTTTGATATCACCTTTAGTCATTTCGGGTAAGAGCTTTAACTGCTCCGAAGGAATGCATGCAGGAGATAGATATGTTTCTGTTCTTTCATCAATATAAACTAGAGCATAGTCAGGAGCCGAAATGGTGGTGCCTAGCCCAAATCCTGCAATGAATAAAAAAATAAATCCCGCTAATATTTTTAATATATTTTTCATTACTGTTCCTTTTCGTGTTGGCTATGTCACTAGTTCAGCAAAATTTAGTGAAAATTCTTGCTCTAAGTAATTCACTGTTTCAGGTTGAGCGTCTAGAGATGCTCGAATCAATTGAGATGTAAATATCCCACTCTTGGGCTTCCATCTAGCGTTGTTCCTGTTCTCAGTGGTAATCCAGTTTACTAATGCTACGTACTCGGATTTATCAACATCATTTGAGTTTTCTCTTATATTTGGGCAGACCAATTTTTGTTGCAATAGCGGGATGTTGTTAATCAACACCTCCCTAACAGGCTTAGCTCTATGCGTGATTTTTCCAATACCAACATAACCGTGACCTTTTAAATATGCTGCAACAATGTCACCCTCTTCAAACCCAAGCATTGCATCACGAAATCTTGGCGCTTGCCCTGCGGAAATGAAGCCTAGATTTACATAGTCATCCCAGTTTCGGTGTGCTCCCTCACCCACGTTGTAGTAATACAAGCTGTTCTTGTAATCAAATCCAGATAACTTTTTGTGGAACGTATCGTGTTGGCGGAATTTGTTAGCATAATGACCCGAAGAAACATTTGTTAGTTGTTTTCCTAACTTCCAAAGAAGAGTTTTTTCTACAAGCAGGGCATCATGCTCTGATAAATCTCTCGCTACAACACGAATAATTGGCTCCAACCCTTCCTTGATAATTGACTTGATTCGTTTTGACTTGTCACTGTCTGAGTCTTCATATAGATGCGCCTCTTTTCGAGAGCCTTTACCTTTCCCGTAATAGAACTCTTCAAAGTTTCTAGGGTCAATATAGACGTAAACGTAATAATTATTATTCATTAAACCTCAAGCGTTGGCAGTTATCTTTTTGTTCTAATCCGCTTATCTATCGCTATTTAAGTAATCTGGTTGAGATTTAGCCACACATTTGAATCGTATTTCTGTCTTTGGGAAGTTACCAAAAATATAGGGCGGTTTAGCGTCTATCGTTTCAACAACCTCAACGTGTTTACCTGTCAATTGGCACTGCTGGTAAGCTTCTCTCATCGCTTCCGCTTTTAGTGTACCCATCCCAGAGAAACCTGTGGCTGCTTGTCTTGACACCATATATGTATCATTCCCCATTGGTATGATGCCTGAGTTTTGAGCGCAGCCAGATAAAACAATTACACATACTAACAATTTAAATTTCACGACTTTATATCCTTATGTTTAGATGAACTGTCATCCATTTGTTGGGTGTTGTGATGGCACAAAATTAAGTGTTTCAGTTGGTTAACTAATTATGCCATAAATTATATTGGATTCTGACTTTACTTGTTTATTAATTGAAATGTTCCAAGCTTCCATCCTGCTGTGCCATTTTTTATGTTTCAAAAACTGTTGCCATGTTAATTCCAGAATTGTATTGACCTTATAGGAATCATTGAAAATAACAATTAAAAGATAGTCAAATAATTGCTCTGGTTCGTCATCTGAATCTTTGTGAGGTAAACCATAAAACACACCTGTTAAGTTGCCTGTAACTGACTTTATGGCGTACCTTTTTCCACTGTCGCTAACTGCATCTATGCTTTTAGTGCTGGTGGGGGCATCAATTAGGTTTTCTAGCCCATTAGTTTTTGAAAAGTGGTCGATAGCAAACCTTTCACCTAAATCACCAACAACATTTTTTGTTCGAATGATATTTCTTTTTTTTAACTCAGATACTAACTCCCCGTATAGGGATATTAATTCTGAGTTGTTGAAATCACTTAAATTATTCATATTTTGTTGTTTAATAATTAGTGAGCATTGCTAGCTAGTTTCTAATGATGCCTCAACTTGATAAGCTACGTGTTTTTTAGCTAGCCTATAAATATCTTCTCTTGCGATCTCAAAGGAATTTTTGATATCTTTTTCTGTTGGGGTTATGTATTTGTTATCTTCGTCTCGAACCTTAGATAAATCGGCTTTAACTTTTTGGTAGGCTTTATCTGTTGCTGTTTTGTTTTCAACATAACGTGATAAATTTGCATAAAGCCCATGCCTGATGAGTGCGTCTTTATTTCTCTCAACTTCATCCTTATAAGGTTGCATATCAACTACGTAATCATCAGTGCTAAAGAATTCACTCTGAATCTTTCTGTAGAAAACTGAATAATTATTATCTTCTGCTACGTAGGTTCTATGGTAGTCGTCAGGGGACCCTTCTCTGCCTGTATAATGACTATCGCCAGAATATTCTGACTCGGAATCAAATATATTGTTATATTTTATCTCTAACTTACTGGCTAGCCCTAACACTTCAAAATCGTCAATCTCATATGCTAGTTTTTTACACACCTCAATTTCAGCAAATTTTTCATAGATATCACTACCTGAACTTGCTTCCAGTTCAAGGTTTAGGTCTTGAAGCCTCTCTATTATTAAAACTCGGTAATCGAACTGGCTCATTTTTATTCCTGTTGTTAAGGCTTATGCTCGGTGGTGCTGCATGAAGGTGAAGATTCTTGGCACCTTATTTGTCTGGTTATTGTATGTAACAAGTAATTTATTGGTCTCTATTTAATAGCTCTCGAATTTCTTTTAATTTATCTTGTCCTGATTTCTTTTTGGTTTCAGGGATAGCCCTAATCTCAGGTGCTTGATAAAAGCTTGCTTCATGACGTTGCTTAGCTTTCGCTGACCGCTCAGCAAAATATAACCTTGGGATAGCTGCTTCAATACACTCTTTTAATTCTGATTCTCGAACTTTATATTTTCTAGCTACATTTTTAATGGAGTCTGACTTTTTTCCATGTTTTTCAACAATAATGTGAATAGCAACTTTCGCAGCATGGAATAAATCAGGGTCATCAAGGTATGGTAGATTCTCTTGATATTCTAAAGCTTTATCCTTACTCATCCTTCGGCCTGTATGGTTTATTTAACACTGTTCAACTGATTGTAATAGGTTAAACCTGCAACGGCAATGTTTGGGTATCGCACGTTTAAAAATATATCCACCGTGAATATTCTTTTGTTAATTTAATGCTTTATCGTTTAACTAGCCATTGAGTACCCATTCTCCAGAGGTCTCTTTTTTACTAGAATATTCAACGGTGCCAGTTTTAATGTTTTTGTCTTTATAGCTTGCTTGTATTTTTTGCATTAGATAATAGTTGTTCTGAGGCGCATGGCAGTGTAGGCAAGTATTGCAGTATGGAAACTTTGGGGCGTTGCCTTTTAGGTTGTCGAATGCTGCAATGGCATTCAGCCCCAAAACACTTAACTCGCTGTTGTCTATGATACCTGTAATTTTCTCAAGAACTGTTGATGCATTAGGTACAGTTTTGGCAGTTTCATCGAACCAGTCGATGCCATAGCCATAAACCTGCTTATTAGGTTTGTGGCAATTCCAGCATTTGTCTTCAATATACTCAATGCGATACACCCAAGGTTCTTCAGTCCACTTTAGGCTACCTAATAGCATTTTTTTGATAAAAGAGCTTAACTGGATGCTAAATTGTTCGATATGTGGGTCTTTACCAACGACAGGTTTGTCAATTAAAAAAAAGGGAGTTTCTTTGTTTGGAGAAATATAATTGGAGTCGAAAACACTCTTTGATGCAATCCAAGCGCATCTAACTTTTGACTCCTTGTATCGTTTTTGCCTAGCTAATGTTTCTGCTTTGGTTTGGCGGGAAAGTTGAATTTCAAACGCTATATCGGCATTGCCCTTAGCGCAAAACACATCAGCAATCCATGCTTCTCCTGCCGAGCTGACCCCTTGCCATTCTGTTTTTACGTCCCACCCTGACTGCTTTGCAGCTTTAGCAACCAACCCTTTGATGTAAATATGTTCTTGGCTTTCAGCCTCTGACAGACATTCACCTTTAGCTGCGTGGGAAAAGAAATAGTTGCCTAGCTTGCTAGTTTTTGGGGTGGCTTTTGAGCCGCAGCATGGCATTAATAACTCAAGATTCTTATGGTTTAACTTTAGCTCTTCCCATGATGCATGGTCATATTCAAAAGCCAAAACATCGTGCTCTCCATTACGCGCTCTGATCGGCATTTAGTTCTCCTGATTCCTTATGAAACTTCTTTATGCGGCATCGCATAAATTCTTCCTGAGTTTCTTTTTTACGTTCAAACACTCTGTAGCTTCAGGGTAACTTACGCTGCACCTGGATAGTTTTCATCTTTAATGCGCCCAGTCATGAATTCATCTTGAGCTTCTTTTGCACGTTCAAAGGCATTGATAGCTTCAGGAGTAACGTTTGCTCCCTCAAGAGATGTTGGTAGGGTAGTAGCTAATAATTCAAATATGACATTCTCCGACTGAAGCCGATGGACTGTAGTTACATAAAGTTTTGTTGTTCCCAAGTTTTGATGACCGAGTTGATATTGTAACCAACTATGGATGTCGGGAGAATTTGCATCTGTTATCTCAATTCCTTTTTCTTTACCCCAGCGATATAGCAGTTGCGTTGCTCCTGTATGCCTTAGTGTATGGGGTGTTACTTCGAAATCAAGAGCATCACTTGCTTTTTTGAATGCGTCTTGTAATTCACGCATAGACACTGGAGTTCCATTTTTATTTAACCAAGTGAATTTGGAGTTGGCATTCCGATTTTGTTTCTTTGCGTTCTTTTTCGTTATGTACTTTTCTAAGTATAATTCTTGTCGTTTTTGATATAGTGGTTCTAAATATTCATCAAATATCATTTTCATTGTTGAAACATGCACCATGCAGTTTGAAGGAGATTGCCCCTTTTTAATATAGTTAAAGCGCTGGTACTGCGCTTTACTTTGCTTTAATTGAGCATATCGTTTCCAATGCTTGTTATTTTTAGTTATTCCGTTGGGAAATTGCATTACACCACCGATTCGCAAGAATGTTTGCATCATTGTAGCCGCCATAACTGCGTAAACGGGGTCAACTTTGTATAAATATGCATACAACTGAAACCATTGCTCCATGCTGATAATTGAATTTCTGTAATCATCTCGCTTTACGCAATACCTATCAGGTACAGCGGTCTCTATTAATACGCTCCGTATATTGTCTCTGGTGTGCGATATGAAATCATCATCCTTTTCAGTTTTTTGGCTGATTGGAGTTCTTTCGGGGAATATCATGTTGTGATTGACACCCTCGATAGTCAGGAACTCATAAAACAATCGCCAACTGCCAGCGTAAACCTTTAAGCTTTCACCAGTCCATTCGTATTCATGGTATAGACTAGAAATTATCTGGGAGATATTCTCAAAAGTTGCTTCCCTGTAGTCTATAGGTTTAGGGTTGCCGAATTTATCTTCGTT
This sequence comes from Psychrobium sp., assembly GCA_049607155.1. Taxonomy (GTDB): domain Bacteria; phylum Pseudomonadota; class Gammaproteobacteria; order Enterobacterales; family Psychrobiaceae; genus Psychrobium. Next base: position 19,412 of record JBMYWG010000035.1, on the reverse strand, counting down.
CTCTTCAAGGATATTAATCAAATACGCAACATGGTGAGCAATATTTTTGATTGTTGTTGGGGTTGTCCCTTTTAAATCTGAACGTAACAATGTTCGATAATGGTATCGACAAAGCAGGAAGTCTAACAAGTGGGTGTGAACCTCACCGCCTTTAAAGTAGGGGATTGGCACATCACCGTCTTTTGTGTGATTGAATATTATTTTTCTCATACCTTTAATCCTGCGTTGATAGATTCAAATGCAAACCCACGCTCTAAGATTTCTTTAAGCTTCCCACTCTTTACTATTAAAATAGCTTTGGTTTTGGCTCTGGTGATTGCCGTATATAGCCAGCTTCTCTCAACCAGCTTTGAGTTCTCAACAACAATAATTGCGGTATCAAATTCACTACCTTGGGCGCTGTGACAGGTTATGGAATAAGCATGCTGAAGATAATACTCACCCTTGCTGACATCTTTGATATCAACCGTTTCCAATGCTTTGAGTCCTTCCAGCCCAAAATCAACAACAAGGTCAGCAAACTCTGGGGTGAAATCTTGCTGTAAAATTGTTTCGCCACTGACAACGCGACCTGTAGAACCATTGACCAATCCTAGTTTTTCGTCATTTCGCTTGTATATAACTTCATCATTGACCCTAAATTCTGGTGCTGCCTTTATAACTGCATCATGCCTTCGGAGCAGCTTGTGGAGCATAATGTTGCTTTCCGCCACTGTTCTTTTTCTTGCAGCTATGACGTAAACGTTCCCATTGTTAGTCATGTTGTCAATGTACGTTTCTCTCACAATATCTAATACATTTTGATTGTCATGGTATTCAATAACTTCAACTTCATGATTACTTGAAAAAAGTTCGCCATTTTTTATTTTTTCTGATACTTCAATGATGCCGCCTTTGCTACGGTAGTTATGCTTTAACTCTATCAGTGAAATTTTCCTTGAGTTCAGCAGCTTATGAAAAACCAAGCCAATACCAATTGGTGCCAGTTGCGCCCAATCACCTATAAATACCAGTCTTATAGGTTTGTTTTCAAAGGCTTTTAGGACTCTGTACATGGTTTGTAAATCAACCATGCTGGCTTCATCAATGTGAAAAACTGGGACATCGTAACTATCAAGAAAAGTCTTATCTCTAGCCATTTTGTTTAATAATGTTGCTATTGTAAAAGCATCATCATCAGTTTGTTGTATTAATCGTTGTGCAGCTTTGCCTGCAAGTGCGACCTGTAGTACATGTTGTCCAGCCGCCTTAATCATATGGTTTACAGCATAAAGTACAGATGTTTTACCTGTGCCAGCTCCGCCACTTATTGCTGACACTGTGCTAGTTAGGACGGTTTTGACCGCTAGTTGCTGGTCTTTATTGAGATGATGACCAGGTGGAAGTTTGTAAGCTGAAATTTCATCATCTGAAACATTAATATCTTCAATATTCTGCTCTATTCTAAGCAATAGTTGCTCCTGAACATATTGCTCCATGATAGCAACGCCAGCTAAAGCGTAGGTTTGATTATATAAATGCTTGTGAGGTGAATCCTCCTGCATTTCTTTAGCCCAAGAGCCAACTGGATTCAACTCTGAATGTTTTATAATAATTCTTGGTGGTGAGATATTTGCTGAATTATTGGCTGCGATAACGGCCTTGATTAACAGGCTAGAACCAACCAGCTTCTCAAGTTCTTCTTGAAATTCGAGAGGGTAAACTTGAGTGCTGCCATCTTTTAGTTTTCGATAAATTGACTCTTCTACAGCACAAATCAAGCGTCTTTCATCGTCATCTGGAACATTCATGGCTCTTGCAAATACTTCCGCATGCTTGAATGATGAGAATGCCCATAATCGAAATGGGTCATCTTTTAATTTTTCAACAGTTTCTGCTTTATAAAACCCATAAGCCTTTAAAGCTGCATGTTTGATGCTTTTTCTGTCACTAATCTTGGCATTGGTCAGTACATTTTCAATCAATTGAATTAATTCTGCTTTCCCGCTTTGCTGGTGCCATTGGTTCACAATAACAGTTGCTGATGCGCGAGAAACGCGCTCAATGGAGCACAGAGCGTCAATGTCCCTTCGTTCCAGTCTTTCCGCCAGATCATTTGGGAAAGCCTTGAGAACGCGATCTGCGATAGATTTACCAATACCCGACCCTTGCATCAAAAAATCCGCAATTAAGTCATGAGTTACTGGTGTGTGTGTGATTTGTTCAGCATGAAGCTGCTCACCAAATTCATGATGTACAACTAGAGCACCGTCAATGGTTACATGTTCACCAACCTCTACCTTTTGGTCAACATCATCCAATAATACACGCAAAGATGTATTTACTGTTTTGAGCCGAAAAATCTGACGTTTTTCAGAATCAAAAACAAGTTTGGTAACTGTTCCCGTTGCTTGTTGCATTAGTGAGCACCTGCTACTTTTAACCCCACAATGCTAGAACTCTGCATGGCCTTGTCTCTTGCCTTATATTGTTCTAATTCAATCTGTAGGGCATGATTTTCCGATTCGAGCCGTTTCCGCTCTTCACGCTCACCAACCAATTGCTCCCGAACCTCTTTAATTTGCTGGCGAAGCTTGGATATAGCAGCCGATGTCATTGTCTCTTGCATTTCATCAAGAGCTGTTTCCGATGCATAGCAAACAGTTTTAACTTCCTTATTTGCGATACTCACATCAATATCAGCCAGTTTTTCCTTGACGGTGGTGTTTCGAGAGAAGAATGTTGGTGCTGACTTTAAATCTTCTATTGGTTGGTCTAGGAAAAATGACCAAATTTTCTTGTGGTACAACCTTTTTTTGTTGTTAATAGGCCATTCGTAGCTATTGTTGGCTAGTCGTTCTTCAATAAACTCCAAGAATCGAGATGCATTTTCATCACCAATCTGTTTGTTTGTTTTGGGTTCGTTTACAATTACTTTTAATTGGCGCAGTTTAAATTCAGCAGCTTCAATTTCAGCCTTAAAAGACTGTCTTAAATTGTCAGGTTTAACCCTTAATCCTACAGCAAAAGCAAGTTTTGAGCGGTCTATCCTTGATTTATTCTTGTCCAACCAGCTAACAGCATCGGAATCTGGAAGCGCAAGAATGCTATTGAGAATATCTTGCAGTTTCAAGCGTCTCAGTTTTCCAAGCGCCTGTTTTCCAATTGTTCCAGCGTCATATTCTGATTGCAGTGCTTGTCTATCCATGCCTTACCACCATGATTTCGTCAAAGTCTTCGAATACATCAACAGGTTCAAGTTTGTTGAATTTATCCTGTAAATTCTCATCAGTTAGTCGCTTGTCAGGTGGGCGTTTGTTATTTCGCTCCACTAGTACGACATAAGGGGTATCAAAAAAGACAGCACAAACTTTAATATCGACTTGATGTTTGTGTCTGTATATTAAATTAAACCATGTGCTTCGGTCTGATTTTGTCAGATTTGTTGCATCAATAACAAGGGGATGCATATCGTTATAATAATTTGGCTGTTGAGACCAATACGTCTTACCAGAGCATGGCGCACCTACTAACATGTAAACCCTTGTTGGTAGCTTTCGTTTTAATAATTCTTCAAATTCGTGTCTCGCTGTCATCCAAGCTGCATCCCTGATATTGGGGTTTTCAAATGAATATTTACCGTTTTTATAAAGATGAGCGTCAGGGGAAACAAATTTTGGAGTTGAGGTTATGGAATGTTGTTTTTTTGGGTTGCTTTGAGTCTGTAAATTAGAGTGTGCAATATCAACAGCAAGAATATTCTGTGCTTTCAACTTGTCATTTGCTACTTTTAATCTATTTTTTAAACCTAAATTTAGCTTTAAGCTATCCCTATATTGTATTTGAGCCTTATCCCTTTCTGTTTTCATAGTTTCTTTGGCGGTAATGGCTAGACTAAGCTCAGATTGGGCAGTGTTCTCTTTGAAGTTATCTCTAAATTCAAGTATTTCGTCTTTAACGGAGTGATATTTGTTGTTTGTTTTTTCATCCTTTAGCTTAGATGTGTGTAGATATATATCGTTTACACCAGCCTTTTCACAAATCTTTATGATTGAGCACTCGTTAACATTACCAGTGGCAATAGCTCTAGCTTTTAATCGTTCAAAGGAATCTCGAAGGGCGGAAATTTTTTCGCTGTGAGTTCTGGTATCTCGCTTCTTTTTAGTCTCAACCTTAGTCAAAATAACCTTCCTTACGCTCAGTAGCATAAATATCTTTTAGAATCGAACCGTAGTTTTTAACAAAAAGCTGAGCTTCATTCTTCATGTCAATAGATTGATGACCTGTACCTTTGAGGTATTTGATGTAATAGTCAAAAGTACCAAGCAAGTCACGACTCCAAGCTTCACCAAATAATGCGTCTGAGCATTCTTTCCCAACACAATGTGCAGGATTAGGTAGGGTTGCCAGCGCGTCAGTTATTTCTTTCTTTACTCCACTTTCTTTGCGTTTTTCTCGGTTCGGAAGTTTGGCGCAAGGGGTATCAGAGCTGTCGTTACAGCTTCTTATGCAAGCAACAGACATGGGGGTCTTTAGTGCGTAAATTTGATTCTCTTGCATGCGGCATAATAATATTTCTTTGATACGGTCTTTTAGTTTTATTTGCATATCCATTTCGTTTACTGACTCATTTGCAAGTTCAGTTTTTAAGTTAGCCTTTATATGTTCAGCACCGATAAGCATCTGCTTTCCTTTTGTACCTGAAAGCTTTCCAGAAACCATTCCTTGTGCCATATCTTCAGCTAAAGACTCTTGAGAGTTTATGATGTTTTTGTTTCGCTCAGAAATTACAATGGGGTTGTGAGATAGGTATGCGTCAGGCATTAAAGCATTACTATGTCCAAACAACCTTTTTAATATTAATATTGCAGCAGTACTATTGGCACCAATGTAACCTGCCAGCGTTGCCCTAACACAATGAGTTGTTGCTTCGTCTTCGTTCTGAGAAATAGTCTGGAGTGGAATTCCATAGCGATTGGCGAAGCTTCTAATCATGTCATTAAAAGTAGCCCCAGTATTCATTTTTCGTTTGTCGGAGGAGGTGTTATCACATGTCTTACTATGGTTTTTCGAAAACAGGAACTGACCTGAACGGTCTATTTTTGCAAGTTCAGCTAATTTAACTGCTTTCCTTGTTAATTCAGGTACTGGTAATACATAGTTTTTAAGGTTAGTTTTCTTTATATCTGTAATCAAGTAATTGATTAAGTCGTGTCTTTTTGATGGTTGACAACAACCCTTCTCAAGGTTTCGCATGTCAAAATTACGAAGCCCAGTCGTTAAAAGTATGATCCAAGCGGCAGCGCCTTGTGCTAATTGTTCAAGGTCGGAATACCAAGATGCTGTCACCATTCCGTTATATTGCTTATGCTTTGTATAAACATCAAACGGTAATATTTTCTCAATATCTTTTCCATACTTATGTTTAATTATGGAGTCAATATATACATTGACTCTCCTCTGCTCGTATGGAGGTCTTTCTTTATGAAACTCTTCTATATCCGTAAATATCCCTGTGATGGTGTCGAAATGCTCAGTTATAATTGGGATTGCTCTCTGAATAAGTAAGCTTACAGTCTCAAAAGGTAATGGTGAGTAGGGGGTTTTGGTAGTAAATACACCCACTGTTGCTTTTAATTGTTCAGCCCAGTCAGTGACTGAGAGGCTTTGCTCTTTCCACGGGGTTGTAATGGCTGACACAAGGAATTCAGCGTTTGGAAAAGTATCCGTTGATGCTTTAGAAAGTCGGTTCAAAAAGCTGATAATTTTTATTGGTGCAGATTTGTTTTTAACAATATAGCTTTGCGTAAAGAGTGTAATGTCATCAGCGGTTAATTGTGATGGTATGTTGAATGGCTGGTTTTTTTTAGACGTCAATATTGATTTTGCTTCAAACAGCTCATTGAGTCCGTTTAAAAATGCAGCAACTTCATTTTTGATGGATGAGATAGAAAAGTTTTGCACTTGAATTAGCTGATAGCAGATAACTTTACAAACAAGAATTAACGGGTAACAATTTTTCTTCTCGGACCATTTAGCCCACCTGAAATCATATGTCGATGTGCCAATTACCTTCCAGTCATCATCTTCAAATGATGAAACTTTCGAAATCTTACTCATATCAGCGTTTTTGTAATGTTCAGAAAGAGCATTCAGGCATTCCCACTGTTTCCTTCCAAGGTTAAGTAATGACTCCCCAGGTTCTGTAATATTTATTTTTTGAATCATTATAAACTACCAAATTGTAATATCGGTGGAAGGAGTGGGGTATTGTTTGTTATTGCGTTGTTGGCAATTTTATACGCTGATTCTACAGCACTAAGCCCGTTTTTATGTCGTACTTTAAACTGCTCAATCGTATCGCGAGCTATATGCAATCTATCTTCAAGGGTGATTTTAAATAATTCAGGGTCACTAATACGCTTGTCTTCATATTGCATTAACCTATAGCAGATGGCAGGTAAGTGCTCCACATAAACCTCACTACGTTTACAACCAAGGCACATGTCATATTTCTTGCAAACATCAGCTATTGGTAAGTTATGAGTTGGATTACTTGGGTCGGAGCAGTCACACAAGAAAACCTTTTTTGTTTCCTTTGTACGTTCAGAGTCTTCCTTGATTTCACCTTGGAACCTCATAGATTTCTCAATCATATCGCTTGTAAGGGCAACAATTGCACTATTTATGATTAGGTTTCCAACTCCGCCTTTTAGGATGTAGCTAAATAATGTTGTATCAAACTTATTATGATTCAGGGCATCTCTTAGCTTTTCAACCAGTTCATCAGCATTTTTTACGTCTTTCAATAGTGTCATTAATTTATGACCTGCGAAAACTTTTCGAATTCGTTTTGTTAAAATTGATTTTAGATGATTTCCATTGTCATCAATTATTTTGTAATTTGCTGCGAATGCGTTTATTGATTGGTTAACTTCACTAATGTTGAAGATATACTCACGCTCTTGAGATCGAGTTTCGTCAAGATACTTTAAATAACTGAACAGGGGGCTGTTTATGTTTATTGAGGTCTGTATTATTTTTGATGCGCCTTTGCCTTTTTGTTTTATCCCAGACAAAAGAACGGATTTGTCGCGTAGAGGCGTACTATCAACCACTCCCAATGCCACGTCAAATATTTCGAACCAAGGTCTATTGTTTACACGGTATTTCCAGCTAAGTATCGTTTCGAGATTTAATCCTGTTGTAATAAGCACATAAAGTAAAATTGCTGTTTCGTGATGGTTGGATATTTGAGATAGGTATTTGACATACTCAATTTTTTTGGCTCCTTTCGTTGTCAAAGGCCAAGCTAGAGAATGTAAATGAGCTAAAAAATCACCGAAAGGATTATGTCGGTTCTTATATACCCGTTCAGTTACAGTCCTAATTCTAGCGATGAAATATTCACAATCAGACTTCGATGGTCTACCCCTAATTCCATTTTTTTCGTTTTTGATATGAAAGTACATATTTGCTATTAGCTTGTTGTATCCGTCAACACCAGACTCAAGGAATTCATTTATCTTTCTGTTATTTACATTTATGTCTTTAATTGCGATGTAATCGTTGCCAAGCGACTCAATTGTCGTGTTATTTACGCCTGAGTAATGTTCTTTTGAAGTCTCTATCTCAAAATATACATAAGCTAGTATTTGAATCAGTTCCTTATCACTATAATCTTCTTCTCCAGTAATTTTATCGAAGTCCACCTTTGTTAAGTCATTTATGCTTGCGTCTTTTTCTTTGATTTTTATAGAGCCTAAGTTTAATAAGTGACCTTTAGGGTGTGTTTTAATAATTGCTGTGATATTTGATTTGTAATCTTTTGCCCTTGATGAGGGGAAAGAATCAAACCATTCGCTGAAATGACCAGTTGATAAATCACTAAATGAGCTAGGCGGTGATTGAAGAGATGAAAGAAATGAAAAAAATTTATGTAAGCAACCATGAGTGTTTTTCACTGCGCCATCTGACCAATAACCTTGGTCTAGTTTTTTTATAATAAGCTGGGAAAAGGTCTTGGCGATTGATTCTCCAACTAATTCCTTTCCATCTTGGTATAATAAGAATCCATTTTTATTTCCTTTACTGTATTGACCTGCACGAAGGTATTTCTTTTTTGGGTATTTGTTATCAGTTACGTCATCAATACTATGAGGGGCTTCAAAAAACACTCTAAATGTCTGGTTTAAACAATCAGCATAGCGTTTGTATGTAGGTAGTTCATTCGTATCTACAAGAGGCAACAACGTAACTTTATTATCAGGTACAGCTAATTTTATTTTAGCTTTCTTTGACTTGGCCATACAAAAATCCCTTTTACTGTAAGTAGCTTTGTATTTATCGTTCTTTGAAGTGTAGTGCGGAGGGAGGGGGAGTGCAAGATTTTCTAGGTATTAAAGTAAGTAGATTTTAAATTTTACGTATTTTGGGCAACTTCGTGGAACATAGTGTTGCCGAAGAAGGCATCAAAAGTCACGTTTTTACGTTGCTCTGGTGCAATAAGCACGTCTGAAATCGGCAGTAAAATGTGATCGAATTTCGCTTTCATAGCGTTTTTAAGTTGCAGACGACGGGTACCTTTTTTGAGCTGTACTTCTTCATCATTCGGTAGGTTAATGGCAATAGTTTTACCACCTGCATTTGAATGACCGGCGTAGTAGATCACGTCGTAGGCATTTAAGTCAGCATCTGTGCCTGGTGTTTCTTGCTTGAATTTTTCATCAACAGGTAAACCGCGTTGTAGTGCTGGTAAGAAACTGGCGAATTTCGCTAGGCGTTTTGACCACGCCATGTCCTTAACGAGTACGTAAGATTCATAAGCGGTGCGATAGCCAAATAGTTGATCTTCGTATGTTTCAATTGGACCGATAACCACGTCAATCGGGTTGTTTTTCATGTCCATCCATGCAAAGTCAGACGCTTGGAAATCGTCGCTTAGCAGGGCTACTGAGCGCATTTTTAGGTAGTTGGCGAAGTCTTTATCATCGGCTAGCGCTGATGCTTCAAGTAATAACTTGCTTGCCTGCTTTAGTTCGCTCTCATAGATTTTTGAATAAGGAATCGAAACTAACGCGCCTCTATCATCACGGCGAATAACGCTGTATAAGCCTTTCTTATCGACACCTTTTGGCGCATTTTCAAGTTCTTGTTTAGTCATATCCTGCGGATAGAACTGTGCACCTTTGGCTTTTTCGCTAAAGCCGCTTAAGAATGGGTTATCACCTTGCAGACGATCCCATGGGCCGTAGTTAATCTTGGCAAACTCACGCACTTTAGGATCGTTAATGCTATTGAGGAAGTTTGCCTTGTCATTGCCGTAGGCTTGCTTCCAGAAAAGGTCATCCATAATAGCACTAGCGTCAATTAACTTGCCTAACATCAGTTTCTGATTGCTTGAAAGGTGTGATAAATCAGTGGTTAGGGTAACTTCTTGGTAAACGTCTAAACTGTTTTTAAACGCAGGTAGCAGCTGTGGTCCAGTTGCGGCAGTTTCTTGTTTCGCTGGTGTTTGTTTGGTTTCTGTCGTTGGCTTGGATGTCTCGCCACAACCTGCTAATGCGATAATGCCTGAGACAAGTAGGGCAATCGATGATTTTTTCATAAAGGTTCTCTCAATGATTTTTTATAATTTTAGTTGTTTTAATTCATACCAATTGTACTGAGTAAGCGCTCAATTGGTATCCATCACCACTTTTCTTCGTCTTCATCCCATTTGTCGTCATAGGTAGACTCTTTAGGTGGTGGCATTTTTATTTTGTTGCTGGCTTTGATGAGGGAAAATTGTAGTAGCACTATACCCAGTACAACGCCGATGATAATTAAGATCCAAAGCATGGCTTTTCCTCTCGTTAGCTCGATTTTACGATGTTGATGATATACCGCTGATAGACTTCTGCCAAATTGCGTTGTATTTGTGTTTTTAAGCCAATCTCGTGCTGCTCAACACATTGTTCTAATAGCGCTACGCTTAATGTATCGCTGTGTTGCTGAGATTGCTCAATATGACTGATGTGCCAAGGTTCACGCGCTACGCCGCCGTTGTATGATTGATAGGGCAGAAAAAAGCCATGGTCTTTGAGGTTTTCAATCAGCCAAGTGCCAAGTTGTTCCATCGGCCCACCGGCATCGTATTCCCAAGGCTCTAATTGCAATGATTGCGTTAGCATACTTGGTGCATAGACATCGAGATCTGTGCCCCAGTGGTGGCGACTAGCGCCGGGCAGAGCCGACCAATGGAGGATGTGAAACAGCAGTTCCTCTTTTGTAAGCGATGCAACATCAAGGGGCTGATTATTGGCATCGTTAACAGGGCGCAGGCCGTTGGCTTTGTTGTTCCAAATCATCCGTTGACGTTCAAATGAGCGATAGGCGCTAGCGATGGCCAAGTCGATGCCGTCATCTTGGGCGCTTTTGACTAATCGCTGCCAATCACTTATCACTTGCTGGTGCAATTGATGTGTCTTGCCATTAGATAGCACCTCAGTTAAATGGGTGTCACTAAGGCCTAGGGCAATCTGTTGTAGCAGCGTAAAATCAGTCATAACTTTTAATCAAGCAATAGCTTTTCGAGTAGGCGCTGGTAAACGTCGGTGAGTAGCTCTAAATCAGAGAATTTCACACATTCATTGACTTGGTGAATCGTTGCGTTAACTGGTCCTAATTCGACTAACTCGGCGCCAGTTGGTGCAATAAAGCGACCGTCAGAGGTGCCGCCACTGGTTTGTGGATCGGTATCATAGCCAGTAATTTCTTTAATGGATGAACGGACAGCGTTTAACAATTGACCGTGGTCCGTTAAAAACGGCAGGCCGTTGTAGGTCCAATCGATATCGTAGTCAAGACCATGCTCATCCAAAATGGCAATAATGCGCGCCTTGATTAAATCAAAGGTCAATTCAGTGGAGAATCGCAGGTTAAATTGGACTTTTAAAATTCCCGGGATGACATTGCCTGCGCCTGTGCCGCCATTGATATTGGAAATTTGGAAACTGGTTGGCGGGAAATATTCATTGCCATTATCCCATACTGTTTTCGCCAGTTCATCTAGCGCCAACATTGCTTTATGAATAGGATTACTCGCTAGGTGAGGGTAGGCAACATGACCTTGCTTACCTTTGATGACTAAATCGCCCGTGAGAGAGCCACGGCGACCGTTTTTTACCACATCACCGAGTTTGGCTGTACTACTTGGCTCACCCACAATACAGTATTGAATCTTTTCGTTGCGCGCTTCCAGCGTGTCTACGACGCGCGTTGTGCCATTAATAAAAGGTCCTTCTTCATCACTGGTGATCAAAAACGCAATAGAGCCTTTGTGATCTGGATGTTGCTCGACAAAGCGCTTGGTGGCAATCACCATCGCCGCAAGGCTGCCTTTCATGTCTGCTGCGCCGCGTCCGTGTAACATGCCGTCGATGAGTTTGGGCTCAAACGGTGGGTTATGCCAATGGCTTTCTTCGCCAACGGGTACCACATCGGTATGGCCAGCAAAACAAAACAGCGGGCCGCTGTCACCTTTGCGGGCCCACATATTTTGAGTGTCTTCAAAGCGCATTGGCTCGATGTTGAAACCAAGTGGCTCAAGATAGCTCGCCATTAAGTCTTGGCAGCCTTCATCAAGAGGCGTAATAGACGGGCGAGAGAGTAAATCGATACTCAAATCGAGTAAGGCTTGATCGTTAACGGCGTTGAGATCTGACATAGGTGGCGAACTACTTTTATTGATGTGAATTAAGCGAAAAATTCTTGGTATTGCGCGTCTTTAAAGCCGAGCAGCGTTTTGTCGCCACTAACTAGCAGTGGGCGCTTGATAAGTGTCGGCGTTTCTAAAAATAACGCCTTAAGTGCACCTTCAGAGGTGTCCGCTTTTTGCTCATCAGAAAGAGCGCGATAACTTGTACTGCGCTTGTTTAGCATTTGCTCTACATCGCTAACGGCTACTAGAGAATCTAGTAGCGCTGCATCTAAGCCATCTACGCGATAGTCGTGAAAAGTGTAATCAACGCCATTGGCATCTAACCACTTGAGTGCTTTTTTGATGGTATCGCAGTTTTTGATGCCGTAAATGGTAGTAGTCATGATGATCCTTAAAATGTTATTTGGGTTTAATCACGCCAGTGAGAACGGTTTCTTCATTGGCTCTGACATTGCCATAGTGAGGCTTAACGGTAAGTACACCGTTAGTGAGAAGTAGGGCAATATCAAGATGAGGTATTTGTTTTCGAATGTTAATTAAATCGAGCTCTAGCAACACGTCGCCACACTTTACTCGTTGGCCTACGTTGACTTTGCGCACAAAGCCGCAGCCATGGGTCTCGAGCGCTTGATAGCCACAGGTTATTTCGACAATGACGCCGTGTGACGCCTGCATTTTCAGCTGATGATTTGTTGCGGCTATTTCGCTGATTACGCCATCACAAGGTGCAACAAGGCGGCTGCCAAGTGGCTTAAGCATCACGCCTTGTCCTTGCAAGCCGTGGCTGATTGCGGGCTCATAATGCTGAGAAATGGGCAATGCCTCACCGCTTACAGGGGCAAGCAGTGGTAATTTAACAAGTTGCTGAGCTGGTTTTTCTGCAGTGGTCATCGGCCGTTATGATTCAACGAGTTGGTTAACTTTGTAGTCGTTTTTCTCTAAGACTTCGACGGCTTTAGACAAGCAATCTTGTTTAACGAGAATATAGTCGGTGTCAAAGGTAGAAATCGCAAAAATACTAATATCGGCACTGGCGAGGATGCCTGCGATACCAGATAAAATGCCTGTGAGTGAGAAATTAAGCGGTCCCATCACTTCTAAACAGCGCCAGCCAGTTTCACTATCGAGACTATTGAGTTCAAGCTCTGACGGCACAACAACGGATAATTCATCGCTGGTTTTGCCAATAAAGTAGATGTCTTGGCTAAAAATACTGGCATCTGGCTGTGTTTCTGGCGTAAAGCTGTGAATAGTAAACTCTGTTTGCAGTACTGCTAGTGTCTGTATTGGCATTAATTTCGCTCCACGAATGACGGCTATCCATTTCTACACTTTAACTTAAGCTCTATTTCCCAGCTGTATTTTCAAAGTGTATAGAGCGGTTTAGTCTACCTGCTATAGCTTGGGATCTGCAAGGTGTGGCGAGGGTTAATAACAAAAAAGGGAAACCTAAGTTTCCCTTTCCATTATTTTGTCATTGGCGACTACTGAATATTCTCTTTATCGCTAAAGATATCAGCAAACAATGCAGTCGATAAGTAACGCTCACCAGAGCTTGGTAAGATTACAACGATGTTTTTGTCAGCAAATTCTGGACGCTCAGCGATACGGTTTGCGGCAACAACTGCTGCACCTGACGAAATACCCGCTAGGATACCTTCTTCGTCCATTAGACGTTGTGCCATTTCGATAGCGTCTTCATTGCTTACTTGCTCAACTAAATCAACTAGGTCTAAATCTAGATTAGCTGGAATGAAGCCCGCGCCAATACCTTGGATTTTGTGTGGGCCTGGTGTTAATTCTTCGCCTGCTTTCGCTTGTGTAATAACTGGTGAAGCCGTTGGCTCAACCGCAACAGAAGTGATTGCTTTACCCTGTACTTGTTTGATGTATTTGCTCACACCAGAAATAGTACCACCAGTACCTACACCTGCTACGAATACATCGATTTCACCGTCAGTATCTTCCCAGATTTCTGGACCTGTGGTTTGGACGTGAACTTCTGGGTTTGCTGGGTTTTCGAACTGCTTTAATAAAACGTATTTTTGTGGTGCGCTATCTGTTAGCTCTTGAGCTTTTGCAATAGCGCCGCCCATGCCTTTAGCACCTTCGGTAAGTACTAAATTAGCACCTAGTGCTTTTAATAGCTTACGACGCTCAAGGCTCATGGTGTCTGGCATGGTAAGGGTTAGCTTGTAACCGCGTGATGCAGCAACAAAGGCTAGTGCGATACCTGTGTTACCACTAGTTGCTTCAATTAGTTCTTTGTCTTTAGTTAGTTCGCCATTTTTCTCAGCGGCCCAAATCATATTAGCGCCGATGCGACACTTAACACTAAAACTTGGGTTACGGCTTTCTACCTTAGCGATAACTTTACCGTTAGATACTTTGTTTAAACGAACCAGCGGCGTTTTACCGATGGTTAATGAATTGTCTTCTGCGATGTTAGCCATTGTGCTTTCCTCACTGATCGTTAGGCTGAAAGTGCCAAAATTGTTTGAGATTTCTCTGTTATAGCTAGCCTATAGAAATGGCGACGGAAGTGAAATGATATTTTGTTATAACGATATGTAATAAAAAACTAAGTTTTTATATCAATAGTTCTAGCGTGATGGAGGAAGCTTTTCTATTCGAGATCGTTTTATGGTAGGGTTTAAACATCCGTTTAATCACTAAATTATCCTGTTGTTATGTCATTTGAATCCACCGAGAATTACGTCGTTAGCGACGAACTACGCCTTGCTGTTGATGCGGCAATTATCCTTGAAAAACCACTATTAATCAAAGGTGAACCGGGGACCGGTAAAACCATGTTGGCGTTGGAGTTGGCCAAGTCGATGAATGCGCCGCTGATCCAATGGCACATCAAATCAACCACTAAAGCGCAGCAAGGTTTGTATGAATACGACGCGGTATCTCGGTTACGTGATTCACAGCTTGGAGACGATCGCGTTAAAGACATTGGTAATTACATTGTTAAAGGCAAAATGTGGCAGGCCTTTGAAAGCGAGCAGCGTCCTATTTTATTGATTGATGAAATTGATAAGGCAGATATTGAGTTTCCAAATGACTTGCTGCAAGAGCTCGATAAGATGGAGTTTTTTGTGTATGAAACTCAGCAGCAGGTAAAGGCCAAAGTTCGTCCGATTGTGATTATTACCTCTAATAATGAAAAAGAGCTGCCAGATGCCTTCTTGCGTCGTTGTTTCTTCCATTACATTCAATTCCCTGATGAAGCGCAGATGCAAGAGATTGTGAATGTGCACTATCCAAACATTAAGCCAAAACTGTTAGAGCAAGCACTGACGCGCTTTTTTGAAATGCGTCAGTTAGGTGGCATCAAGAAAAAGCCATCGACCTCTGAGTTACTCGATTGGCTTAAATTACTACTAGCGCAAGATATCGCTCCTGAAGTATTGCGTGATAAACAGCACGACGATTCAATTATGCCGCTTTACGGTGCACTGCTTAAGAATGAACAAGATATGACCTTGTTTGAGAAAATCGCATTTTTAGCGCGTAGGCAGCAATAATGCTCATCGACTTTTTCTTTACCCTGCGTAAATACGAACTCAAAGTCAGTGTGCGTGAATTACTCGATTTATTGCAGGCGTTAGATAAACAAGTGATCTTTGGTGACATCGATAAATTTTATCAATTGTCGCGCATTGTGATGATCAAAGATGAGAGTCAATACGACAAATTCGATCGCGCCTTTGCCGACTACTTTGAAGGCGTTAGCTCCATCGATTTGTTCGACAAAGACATTCCCGATGACTGGCTGCGCAAGGAATTAGAAAAATATCTTTCCGAAGAAGAAAAAGCACAGCTTGAAGCAATGGGCTCACTTGATGAATTGCTAGATACGCTGCAGCAACGTTTAAAAGAGCAAGAGAAACGTCATCAAGGCGGCAATAAATGGGTGGGCACTGGCGGTACATCACCTTTTGGTGCTTATGGCTATAATCCGCAAGGTGTGCGTATTGGTCAAAAAGGTAACCGTCATAATCGCGCCGCTAAGGTGTGGGATAAGCGTGAATTTTCCAACCTGAGTGATAACGAGCTGCTGGGCAGTCGCAATATGCAGGTGGCACTGCGCCGCTTGCGTAAGTTCGCTCGCACAGGGGCGCAAGATCAGCTCGATCTCGACCAAACGATTAAGTCTACTGCCAATAATGCAGGCTATCTCGATATTAAAATGAAAGCCGAGCGTCACAATGCGGTAAAGGTGCTGATGTTTTTTGATGTCGGCGGCTCGATGGATCCTTATATCGAACAAGTTGAGCAATTGTTTAGTGCCGCAAAAACTGAGTTTAAACACCTTGAGTATTTCTATTTTCACAACTGTGTTTATGAATCTGTGTGGCAAGATAATCATCGTCGTTATACCGATAAAAAAGACGTGTGGGAGTTAATTCGCACCTATGGCCGTGACTATAAAGTGATCTTCGTTGGCGATGCGTCGATGGGGCCTTATGAGATAAGTTATCCAGGCGGCAGCGTAGAGCATTGGAATGAGGAATCGGGCGAGGTGTGGCTAAGTCGGTTAACCAGTCACTTTGATAATGTTGCTTGGCTCAACCCTGTAAAAGAAGAACATTGGCGTTATACCGTGAGTATTGACTATATTAAGCAATTAATGAGTGACAGTATGTTTCCGATGACTATTGCGGGATTGGAAAATGCCATTAGAGCATTGCGTTAATTGAGTATAAACCTTTAGAGGAGAGCGATAAGTGAAAGAAGATACTAAGGACAGGATCACGCCTGTTGCTTTCGCTCCTGATGAATCATTATTTGATTTACCCTTAGCTCGTCCGTGGCGAAGAGCTGGAGCGATGCTATGTGATTTAATGATTGTCGCTGTTTTAACATCAATGGATGATGTCGTGCTGATTAGCATGTTGCTCGTCGTGTGGTTATTTCACAAAGCGCGGGTATGGCAGTTGCTGGGAAAGATACCAAGACACGGCGTTTGGCTTATTCGCGGTGGCAGTTTAATGATTGTTATAACAGGCTTTTATTTGGCGAGCTTAATGGTGAGTCAAACCAATAGTCAGACTAATAGTGATGATGACGATTCCTTGGTTGCCGAGCTGGCATTGGCGGGTCTTTCTGCTTATAACAATAGCCAATGTCCTGATGCTGAGTGTTGGAAACCTGTCCTTGAGATTGTGATTGCACAGCAGCTTGCAACGAACGAGCAACCGAAGCAATCTGATGTTATTGAAATAGTCGAAAAATTTTTGAAAACCAGCGGCATTGAAGAAGCTGAGCAACAAGTGCTGCGCAATTGGTCAGAGACTTATGACGGTTGGAAAAATGACGAAGCACAAGAGCCTCAAAGTGAGGCGGCTGAAATCGTGCTAACAAATGATGCTGGCAAAGAATCGCATGATAACAATGAACAAGAGTCGTCAGCATCTTCGCCAATGCAGTGGTTATTTGGCTTTATTAATGATCTTGGTTTGGGATTTGGTTTTGCCGCAATTTATTTTACGTGCTTTACCGCATGGTTTAACGGCCAAACTTTAGGTAAAATGCTGTTTAATACACGTGTTTTACAACTGAATAATGAGCCGATGGGGCTGTGGGACTCATTTGGTCGCTACGGCGGTTATGGTGCTGGTTTAGCAACAGGGTTGTTGGGATTTATCCAAGTTTATTGGGATGCTAATCGCCAAGCGATTCAAGACAAGATTTCAGCCACTGTGGTCATTGATCTCAATCTTGCCGCGCGAGAAGGAAAACTCGCCGCCATACGTAATCACAGTGATAGAACAGAATACGAAGAAAATAATGAAGTCGTTAGCGAAACGGCTGATAAGTAAATAGCCTTAAAGGGCTTGAGAGAGTAAAGAATGTCAATTGTATTAAGTGGAACTGGTTTATATACACCTCCTCACAAAATTTCTAACGCCGAACTCGTTGGCGCTTTTAACCAATATGTTGATGAGTTCAATGCAGCAAATGAGCAAGCGATTGCAGCGGGTGAATTAGAAGCATTAAAACACTCTAGCAGTGAGTTCATTACCAAAGCATCGGGTATTGAAAACCGCTATGTGATGACCAAAGAAGGTATTTTAGATACTAAAACCATGATGCCGTTAACGCCGTCGCGCACTAATGAAGAAGTGTCACTACAAGCTGAAATGGCAATTGGTGCAGCTAAACAAGCATTAGCAAATGCCAATAAAAAGCCTGAAGATATCGATTTAGTCATTGTTGCTTGTTCATACACCCAGCGTGCCTATCCTGCGATAGCGATTGAAGTGCAAAAAGAGCTTGGTTGTGGCGGTTGGGCATTTGATATGCTGGTGGCATGTTCGTCGGCTACTTTTGGCATTATGAATGCGTCAAATGCAATTGAAAGTGGCACGGCGAATACTGTGCTGGTGATCAGCCCGGAAATTGCTTCGCCGCAAATTAATTATTGTGATCGCGATAGTCACTTCATCTTTGGCGATGTTGCAACGGCCGTTGTTGTTGAAAGAGAAGACACTGCAACCAGTGGCCATGCTTTTAGATTGTTAGCTAAAAAGCCAATCACCACATTCTCAAACAATATTCGCAGTAATTTCGGTCATTTAGCTCGCCATACGCCTGAGCAAGCGTTTGAAGGTGATAAACTATTTGTGCAGCAGGGGCGTAAAGTCTTTAAAGAAGTATTGCCGATGGTATCTAAGCTGATTGATGAGCAAATGACCTTAGCTAATATCGGTAAGGATGATTTAAAGCGCTTGTTCCTGCATCAAGCTAACATCAATATGAATACCTTTATCGCTAAGAAAGTATTGGGACGCGATCCTGAGGGTGATGATGCGCCTATTATCTTAAATGAGTTTGCTAACACCGCTTCAGCAGGCTCTATTATCGCTTTCCACCGTTTCCACGATGATATGGCTGCTGGTGATAAAGCCATTATTTGTTCGTTTGGTGCCGGTTATTCAGCGGGCTGTTTGATCATCGAACATATCTAACGATTTCTTCGTAAATTGATATAATACAAATGCCAGCAATATTGTTGCTGGCATTTTTTATGGCTAAGTGAAAATTATTATGATCCGGTTAGATAAATATTTGAGCGACAACGCTAACTTAACGCGTAAAACCGCTAAACAGGCATTACATCGTGGAGATGTGACAGTCGATGGCGTGATAGTGAAAAAAGGCGATTTCAAGATTGACCAGCAATGTGTCAAGCTCGCTGAACAACAAATATCACCTGTAGGGCAGCTTTATATTATGCTAAATAAACCAGCTGGCTATGTTTGTTCAACTGTGGATGATGATGGAATTAGCGTACTCAATTTAATCGATGAGCCTTGGCGAGAACAACTGCATATTGCGGGGCGTTTAGATAAGGATACCACAGGGCTGGTTTTGCTAACTAATGACGGCAAGTGGTCTCATCAAATTACCTCGCCAAACTCTAAGTGTGATAAAACATATGAAGTAACGTTAGACAGGCCGCTTAGCCACGAACTCATAGAAGTTTTTGCTAACGGCATCATGCTAAATAATGAAAATAAACCGACGAAACCAGCTCAATTGACTATTATTAATGAACATCGCGCTGAGCTCATTATCAGCGAGGGAAAATATCATCAGGTTAAACGCATGTTTGCGGCAGTTGGTAATCATGTCACCGCATTACATCGATCACGCGTAGGACAAGTTAAACTTGATGGTTCACTTCAACAGGGAGACTGGGTTAGATTGACCGAGCAAC
>JBMYWG010000034.1:0-44018 GCA_049607155.1 Psychrobium sp. | reverse complement strand
CGTTAATCGTTAAAGACGTAGCTAATGTTGATGGCGCAGTACACGACATCATTCAATCTGCTTACGTAACCACAGGTCAACGCTGTGTGTGTGCACGTAAACTATTCGTTGCTAATGGTGCGGAAGGTGATGCACTGATTGAACGTTTAGTTGAAGTGACTAAATCAATTAAAGTTGGCAACTTCGACGATGAAGACCAGCCTTACATGGGTTCAATGATTAGCGAGAAAGCGGCACTTTCAATGGTTGCGGCACAAGACATGTTAATCGAGAAGGGCGCTAAGGTATTAATCAAGCTGACTCATAAAGCAGGTACTGGTTTTGTAACACCGGGTCTTGTTGATGTAACTGACTTTGCCCGTGAATTACCAGATGAAGAGCACTTTGGTCCATTACTGCAAATCATCCGTTATTCAAGCTTCGATGAAGCCATTGAACTTGCGAACAACACCAGCTTTGGTTTATCGGCAGGTTTACTGGCTGATAGCCGTGACGACTACGATTACTTCTTCGCACGTATTCGCGCAGGTATCGTTAACTGGAACAAGCAAATCACAGGCGCAAGCGGTGCAGCACCATTTGGTGGTGTTGGTGCAAGTGGTAATCACCGTGCAAGCGCTTACTATGCGGCTGATTACTGTGCTTACCCAGTTGCTTCAATGGAAGCCGATGAAGTTGTACTACCAGAAAACTTAACGCCGGGTCTGACGTTTTAATTTGGATTTAGTTGTTAGATAAAAAAGGGAGCTTCGGCTCCCTTTTTTGTTCCAGCAATGAAATAAAAGCGATGCTGTTAAATCAGTGCAGTTAAAGCATTGGAATGATGCGCAATATATTGATTGCTAATAACGAAATCAGTAATGCCTCGAAGTAGCGTTGAAAGTTCTTTTTCTCGAATAGTTTATCAAACAGCTTCATGACTCCGACCAGAATCGCCAGTCCAATAGCGTATTCATACCATTCATTACCACGCCAATTAAACAGCTGGCTGATAATGAATGCCACCAAAGCGCCCATCGCAAACGCTAAAAATGACCGTGTAAACTGATATTGTACTGACGAAAAACCAGTGACAATGACTACAGCGCTGCTGATCATTAACAAACCGACGACTAATGTGGCTAGCATCCAACCAAGGCCATTTGACGGTAGCTCTCCCCAAATAAAAACGAGAAACCACATAAACAAGCTAGCACCAATGGCCTGCGAGACTGAGAAGTCTAATTTATCGCGATTCATCATTATTCCTTGTAATCCAGCTTTTTCATTAACACATTTGATTGATACTCATTTGCTGCCTGTGCTTGTTTAGCCCAGCTCTTTTTGCGCGCGAAAAGAATCCCAACTAATAGAGCTAATATCGATAAATCTAGTATTGGCAGGGCAATGAGTAAATCGCCGATAGTACCCACTGGCGCTTTGCCTGCTGCACTTGTGAAGAAAATAACGAACAGTGAAAAAATCGGTAGGGTGATCCAAAACCATCTTAAGATCCGCTTAGTGGAAAGGTTTTTCTTTGCGCCTAGGACCTTCATCGTGATGATGGCAGGGATATAAAATATCAGTGCTGAAACTGTGAGAATATTTAAGAACTGGTGAGAGAGCTGAAAGCTATTCACTATCTTCTTCATTCCCAGCGCAAGATTATATAAGTTGAAGTGCTCGACAACTCCGCTACCGAGCTGCCAAGCAAAAGCCATCAATATCGCGGCTAATACGCCTAATGTGGCAGCAGAGTTAGCAAAGATATTTAAGACCGAGAGTTTACTGCGGGCCTGCTGAAACTTTTGCTGCAATGCCATTAGCAGTTCGTGCATCGCTTTGGTGGATTTGCTGGTAATCATGCGCTTGGTACGCAGCTCATTGTAAGGAACAATTTTACCTTCGCGCCCAGATTCACCGCATACGTTAAATAGCGGAGAAGATGTTAAACACTTTATTTTTTGTGGTGATATTTGGTTAGCTGCAAGTGCAGACGTAGCAGCGTTATAAGTGTGTTCGGTATAGATGTAATCACAATCATAAATGAGTCCGCCTAGGGTTTTAAGTTGCCCCTTGCTCGTTGCAAACTCTCCTTGTAGCGTGGCGTTGCAATCAGCTGCGGTAATTTCACCGGGAATAGTAACGGTAAATGCGCCATTGTCGTGATCGGTAACCTGTTGTTTGCTCAACTGCCAAGTACCAGCATCTTGTAGTTCGAAATCGTCTTGATCACTGTGCAGATAATCGTTGGTCCATGTTGTGGTTTCGAACTTGCTCCATTTATGTTTCCAGTTACCTAGTTTTGCATAAATATCAACGGTTTCAATGTAGGTATTCTGACCATCACCATGACAGGTAGAGCATCTATTTTGCCCTGAACCGCCACAGCCTGAGCAGGTAACGCGATAACTTCTATAGCCATAACGAGGTTCTTGTCTCGTCACGTAACCACGTGAGTCTCTGTATTCGTCATAACCAACAACTTCGTAACGCGACTCATCGACTTGGCCTGAGCCATAACACGTCCCACAAGTGACTCTGCCGCGACCACTACAAGGTGAACAAGTGACTAGGCAAGAGTGTTCAAATACCTTTAACGGCAACTTATTGCGATGGACAGACGCAAATAAGGAATTATTAGATAGCTCTTTGTATAGCGCATCACATACGCTTTTTCGCTGCCCATTTATCGACGACTCTATCGCTTTTTTGGAGTAACTTTTTACTTCGGCAACGCTAGAGCAGTTGTAACTATTAATACCGCCTAATTCTCGAGAATTATGGGAGTAATCAATGTTAAATACAGCGGTTACCAAAATATCTTTGGCCTCTCTACGCGGAGTGCTACTCGCCGTTAAATTCAATTTGAAATTAGGCAGCCATTTATTTGTAAGCCTCGCAAAGGGGCTTAAGAAAGCATCTTGATTATTATTCATATTATTTTTTGACTAGCGAGAAGTTATAGCGAGTTTTTTTACCGTTGAGCGTAATCCAGCGGCGCTGTGGTTCGTAACCGGGACTTGATACTTCAACGTCATAGCGTCCAGCCTTGAGTTTCATATTGGCACGATATTTAGGGCCAATATTCATAATCCTTATCTTGGCATTGCGTGGCAGAGTGACAATGCGTAGTGGATATTTAGCTATTTGCTGAGAAGGTGGTGGCTTCGCCACTGCTTTTTTAACTGTTGGCTTTGGTGAGCCGTTTAAGAAAATAGTAAGAATGGCTAGAACAGCCCAAATCCCTATGGCGTATTTAAATGATATCGTCACGATTTCGCTCTAGTAATACTTGATGTGGCAGTCAGTATGATGCCAAATAATTCGCTAACTCTATATTTGGATTATCTTTTTTTTCAATGGTTCTTTTGTATTGGGAATGATTCGGTAATATATGAGGTTTAGATTAATGATGAGTTTTGAGCTAGTATAAGGGTGTTCAAAACTACAAGGAATTAGTATTATGAATCGTAAATTACCTATCGGTGAAATCTTTACCGCCGCATTGAAGCTACCACTTCAACATACCAGAAAGTTAATACTGCTTGGGTTTCCCGCGCTACTAATGCTCATGTTATTCGATTACATTATTCCAGAATCAATGGATTTTAGTGTTGGAAAAACAGAGCTGTTTATTCAACTTACTGTTGGGTTATTAACCTGTTTAAGTATCGTAATTGCCGTGGTAGGTTGTCATCGCACTTTTCTTATGAAAAACAACGAAAAGCCATTGTTTTGGAGTGGTAATGAGTTTAGTTACTTCATCTGGTGGATTGCGATGTCTCTTTATATCATATTGATTCTTATTCCCTTTGCTTTGTTATTAATTCCTTTAACAGCTTATTTAGAACCTTTCGAAACAGAGTGGATTGCCATTGTTGGAATGCTGCTACTTAATATTCCTATGTACTATCTTATTTCACGTTGGTCGCTCCTATTACCCGCTGTGGCAACAGATAAACGCGGCGTCGATATTTCATGGTCTTGGCGATTATCTAAAGGTAACTCTTGGCGCTTAACGTTACTTATTGGATTATTTCCATTCACTAAAGAGATGATATTTGCGTTTATTCCTGTGACGGAATCATTGCTACTAAGTCTAGTGGACAATTTAATGTGGTTGGTTATTGGAATCGTTGAAGTTGGTTTATTGTCATTAAGCTATGAATTTTTGGTTAACAACCAAGCGCAAGATCCAGAAGTTAATGACACGGAAATGCCCGAGCCAGAACAGGCTTAATATTTTTCGTTTTAGAAAGGGAGCTTTGGCTCCCTTTTTTGTTGTGATAAAAGTTATAGCTTGATGAGTTGCTTAACTGGAGCTAACTCGTCGTCAACGACCCAAATGCCATTATCTGTCGCAGCGTAGTGAATGCCATCGACGGAATCGACGTCTCGTACTTGTCCTAATTGCTCTGAAAAGCTGTAAGACTCAGAGAAGCTATTTCGATAGTCATAACGGGTCGTTTGCATGTCGTCAGAACTTGAATAAATGATATCGTTTAGAGTAAATGAATAAGTGAGCGCAGTAGAATTAGGGTAATTAATTTGTATTAAAGTCGCGGTGCGATAAGAGAATTCGTAAACAACTTGTTCATATTGAATAAAAAGAGTTTCTCTATTTTCACTTTTTACTGCCGAAACGAATTCTCCACTTGTGCGTATGTCATAAAAGTTTCCGTCTACTACTAATGCTGTCTGAATATAATCATCACCTGCTAGGCTATAACTTGTAATGAGGTCATTGCCGTCGACAATTGCAGTATGTAAGACTATGTCGTCCGGCAATTTAGACAATGCATCGCTAATATCTATTTCGGAGTAAGATTTTGAATCGTTAATAGCGACGATTTTGTTGTCTTTAATTGCGTAAATTACATCTTCGTTAGAAAAACCGTTTAAACCCTGTGTTGGAAACTCATTTTTAAGTGGTTTGTGAGTTCGTTGATAACTTTTATCATAACTAACAACTTGAGATTTTAAGCCGAATATCTGTGGTTTATATGCTTGCGGAAAATCCAAATAGTCGTCATCAATTACCTCCGGTGATTCACCATCTAGTGTTGAGCGATATAGTTTGTGTTTGTTGACGTAGTATATATTGCCATCAACCACTTCTATAGATGTTGCTCCTTCGGGTAAAAAGAGTGTTTCAGGAGTAATCTGATTTCCGTCATTATCATTACAACCATTAAGAGCAAATATTGTAACTGCAAGCAATGTTAATTTACGTAATGTCATGGGTCAGAGTTCCTTTCTTAATATTTGATATCTAAATACTTATCTCATAATAAGTATTTAGATAAATAAATCCATTAGTTTTTATAATCCCAACTTTTTGCGCAGTTTGCGGTGCTTGTTATTGTGTTGTTGCCAGTACTTTTCTTTGATGGTGGCAATTAGCGTCGCGCTTGAAGTGAGTACTTTCGCGCTTTCGCCGAAACCGCTTTTGTAGGTGTCTTCCCATCCTTGAATGACGTATGGAAATTCATTGTTAAAGGTAATTGCTAATGTACGATTAAGTGTTGGGTAATTGATGGTGTACACCGACGTTTTCTCTCCTTTATTTAAACTCAGCTTAGCTGGGTAGGATTTGGTATCGATGTGTAATAAACGGCTATATTCCAGCGCTGGAATAAGTTGTACTTCACCCTGTGGTAACGATGTAGGATCGAGACGGATCTTCGTCCATAACTCATTTTCTAACAATGCTTTGTTTAAGGTGAAGTTTTTATCCGCTTCACCTTCGAAATATGAGTGAGATGAAACCTCGAATAAACCGCGATTATTGAGCTGAGCATAGGCGTTGCCACACCATTCTTGCGTTGTATTAGTCACTTTAATTGCATGACCTTGGTTATCTGTCGGCGAAAACGTGCTGGTCATGATGGTGTAAGGGTAAATACCCGTGAGAAAGGATTTATGCTTGTTGAGCTTTAACACGCCAATGTTAGTGTCTTTAGCGTAATCGGCTTTTACCTGTGCTTTTGGTAAGAATTGCTCAGTGACATAAATTAGCGTCGCTGTGCCTTCGTTGAGCTCACCATAACGCGCTTGCTGTAGTTTATAGGATGACAACTCGGCGTCACCTGCATACCAATAATCTTTGAATTGCTGATTGATATGATTATTCGCACTAGCATTGTGAGCTGTCAGCATTAACAAGGAAGCGAGGAGTGAACGCGTTATGTTTGTCTTTATCATTGGGTTATTCCGCTGTAAGTGTGCATCTATTAACAGACCTTAGCATCTGCTAAATAATTACACAGGCGGCTCTTTACGATAAAGACTTGTACGAACACGAACTGCGGACAAACAAAAAGGAGCTAAAAGCTCCTTTCTTCGTGATAAATATTCTGACGCTATTTAGAGTCAGATTTCACATTACCTGACCAAATATCTGCATAGATAGAAGACTCTTTTTTAGCGGCTTTCTTAGCCTTTTTCTTTTTGCCCGAACCGGGTGGTGGCACGACAGGTTTGCTAGCAGAAAAATTAGGATCGATAAGTGACTCGTCGATTTCAAAGCCGACAATTTCTTCACGTTCTAATCTGAACTTGTTCTTCTTCTCGATGATTTTGAAGTGGTGATAATCTTCATAATCAATCAGCGATAACGCCAAACCGATTTCACCAGCACGGCCACTGCGGCCAATGCGGTGCATGTAATCTGCTGGGCTTCTTGGTAAATCGTAGTTAATTACCACAGGTAGCTTTTCGATATCTAAACCGCGGGCGGCAATATCGGTGGCGATTAACACTTCAATTTCGCCGTCTTTAAATTCTTGAAGCACACGGCTACGTGCGCCTTGACCTTGATTGCCGTGGAATACTTCGGCGGCGATGTCGTGCTTAGCAAGCTTTGACGCAAGGTGTGAGCAACCGCTTTTTGAATTCACAAAAACAAGTAACTGTCGCCATTGGTTTTCTTTAATTAAGTGCGCTAACGCAGCGGTTTTTTGGCCTTTATTTACGGTAAACACACGCTGCACTAACGTACTCGCATCGGCGCTTTGCACTTGTACTTCAACAGGATTGTTTAGCAGTTTTGATGTTAATGACCTTACCTGCTCAGGGAATGTGGCGGAGAATAACAGCGTTTGTTTCTGCTTTGGCATCATCGTCAATAGCGCCGATAACTCTTCGGTAAACCCTAAACTCAGCATGCGATCGGCTTCATCAAGCACTAGTGTTTTTACTTGATCGAGTTTAATCGCATTGCTGGAAATCAAATCGAGTAAGCGACCCGGTGTTGCCACTAAAATATCGGTGCCACCGCGCAGTGCTAGCATTTGTCTATTAACAGACACGCCACCAAACACGGCAACGGTTTTTACCGCGCCATTAAGGTGAAAAGCGTAAGAGCGAATACTGTCAGCGACTTGGGTTGCTAATTCACGAGTCGGTACTAACACGAGCGCTGCTGCGTAGTTTCCTTTTTTGTTTGTGCTCGACTTTCCTGATGACTTAGCGTTAAACAGCTGCTGTAACAACGGCAAAGCAAAGGTCGCCGTTTTACCCGAGCCAGTATTGGCACCTGCAATGAGATCACTACCGTTCAACACACTTGGAATGGCTTGCGCCTGAATTGGCGTTGGCTGTTTATATTCCAGGTCGACTAAACGTGCTAACAGAGGAGAAATAAGGCCAAGCTCGCTAAAGCTGCTTGATGAAGAGGCGGTGTTATTGTCGTTAGTCATGAATAGTCGCGGCTTAATGTAAAAGTAATGGCGCTATTTTACCGTATTTATGCCCATGAGAGTGAACTGAATCTAGCTGGATTATTGTTGGGTAGTAAATGTGTGTTGTTTGCCTCGTTTTGAATTGTAATTGAGCACTCAATGCATTACATTCACCAAACACTGTTGCACATTGATGTGTGTTGAAAATCGTTAAAGCTAAGGAAAGCTCCTCATGAAAAAATTATCCCTCTTGATTACTGTATGTTTATTTCTCTTATTAGGAATAAATTCAGCCCACGCAGTCACCGTTCAGCAAGCGTATTCCAAACAGCAAAGTGATGTCCAAGTTCAAGGCATGGGGACCGTCGTTCGGTTGCTAAGCGATGATCTTGAAGGTTCCCGCCATCAAAAATTCATTCTTAAATTATCATCAGGCCAAACCATACTTATTGCCCATAACATCGACTTAGCACCACGAATTAATAGTATTGCCACCGGTGATAAGGTGCAGTTTTTTGGTGAGTATGAATGGAGCAAGAAAGGCGGCGTCGTGCATTGGACACACCATGATCCAAGACGTCGCCATGTTGGTGGTTGGCTTAAGCACCGCGGGAAGGTTTATCAGTAGGAGTGAAATGTTGCGAATTATTTTAGGTGGTAAGCTGGTGTCTAAATTGGCTTCTTATAGCGCTTTAAGATAATTAAAGACCAAGTAACGGATAAACTAATGCGCAAAGTTTTATTTGTCTTGCTTGAATTACTTGTTAGGCACCATATGTTATAGTTAAATAAGTATGTATAAAGTTGGTTCTAATAACTTGTTTATAAAGGAACCTTTAAGGGGATTTTATGAGTAAAAAAGATTCATATTCGTTTATAAATACGAAAGATTATAGCAATTATTTAGATGCTATGAAGTTAATAGTAAAACAGAACGAAGCAGACAAGCAAAAGCTGAGTAATTTAAAAAACAGAGCTCTAATTGATGAAAGTAAATTGCAAAGTTATGTTCAAAATTTGAAGCACATTCAAGAAATGCAATTACGAGAATATGAAAGATGGCAAGAAAGAGCAGGGTTATTAGCTAAGCAACAGGAAGAATTAGAGTTATTAATTGAAAATCAATCTCAAAATTTAGCCTTTTCTAAAGCGCAATTGGAGCATGGTTTGAGAATGATTGACTTAATGCCAAAATCTAAAGTTGAAGATTATCTAGCTAGTGCAAATTTGAATAAGTCTATTTCTGAAAGCATTCGAGGGGACTGGGTAAAAGTTGGTGCGCAAATAGCGAATTCATTTTATAAATATAAAGAGATTGAAGAATAATAACTTAATATGAAAGACGAAGAAATCAAATCAGAGCTTGAGCAGGTGGAGCTTGATGCTGCTGAACTTCCAGAAGAAAATGATCATTTGGTAGAAGTAGAACCTACAGAAGAGCAGATGTCTGAAGTTCAGGATTTGCTTTCTGGTCTTCCACAGGAAATGTTGATTGAAGCTTTATCAAAATCTGATGGAAATGGACTTAAAGTTACCAAAATTGAGCAAGCAGTACAGCAAAGGTATTCTGGACCATTACCGCCACCAAAAATGTTAAATGATTATGAACTGATAAATTCGGGGTTCGCTGAACGAATAGTCGCTATGGCTGAAAAAGAACAGTCTCATCGACATGGAATTGAAAAAACGGCTGTGACAGGAGCAATCGAAAAAGACAAGCGTAGTCAGAATTATGCTTTGTTCGCTATAGTTTTCTTATCTTTAATTTGTGGTGGCCTTATCTATGGCGGTCACGATGTTGCAGGAACAGTGTTAGGTGGTGCTACTTTGGTTGGTCTTGTTGCTTTATTTATAACAGGAAAAAGAGATAACAAATCAGATAGTGCTTCTTCAAATACTGAGAGCGAAGAGCCCTGAATACTTTCGTTTACTCTGTCGAAAGTACTAAGAAATTTTTCGCAACGACTTGCCGTATTTGACTTTTGCTTTTCTTATTTTAAATTCACAGTACATGTTTATTTTAGCACATCCGTGATGTTCAAATGACAGAGAAACGAATATAAACACGATGATTTCCAAGTTGTAAATCTATTGGTGCAATAGGGAGAGCTGTTACCGCTTCAACTTCGTCGCCAATATCACCGACGAATTCGTTCGTTCCACTCCTTCCAAATTACCAATTTCTTCTAACACCGTATTCAACTTATTCAATGACTGTGCCTGCACAACGGCGATGAGATCGTATTCGCCGCTTATGACGTAGAGGTCGACGATTTGTGGGATGCGTTGTAATTCGAGGTTGGTTTTTGAAACTAGTTTTGGGCTTTCTTTGATCAACACGTGAGCTGAGACAATGTCTTGCAGATATTCGCTGCCGTAGTTAACACTGTAGCCTTGGATGATGCCGCTTTGTTCCAGTTTGGTTATGCGGTTTTGTACCGTTGAGCGGGATAAATGCAGGGCGCGGGCGAGATCTGACACGCTGGCGCGGGCGTTTTCTCGTAGCAGGGCTAATAGCTCTTCATCTTTCTTATTTATCATAATGTATACCTACTTGGTCATTTTGATAGGTTATTTGGTTAAAAATATCATATCGACACTACAAATTGAAAGGTTGTCGCGACATAATAAGAAACAATGCTAATTCTAGGCAAACAAATCACTTGTTTCGCTTTGATTAGTCGACGTAACAATAAGAAAT
Organism: Psychrobium sp.; assembly: GCA_049607155.1. Lineage (GTDB taxonomy): Bacteria > Pseudomonadota > Gammaproteobacteria > Enterobacterales > Psychrobiaceae > Psychrobium. The sequence continues at coordinate 33,653 of JBMYWG010000034.1, read as the reverse complement.
ATATTCATGATCGTTGATTATGAATATCTGAATAGGAAAATTAATTATGACAGTAACAAGAGCACTATTTGACGAAGTAATGGTTCCAAACTACGCGCCATCGAGCATCATTCCAGTACGTGGTGAAGGTTCTCGTGTATGGGATCAAAACGACAACGAGCTAGTTGATTTCGCAGGCGGCATCGCTGTTAACTGTTTAGGTCACTGTCATCCAGCACTTGTTGCTGCTGTGAACGATCAAGCGAGCAAAATCTGGCATCTAAGTAACGTAATGACGAACGAGCCAGCATTACGTTTAGCTAAAAAACTTACTGATGCGACTTTCGCAGATCGCGTTTACTACGCTAACTCTGGTGCAGAATCTAACGAAGCAGCACTTAAGCTAGCTCGTCGTTGGGCACTAGATAACTACGGTGCAGATAAAGACCAAATCATCGCCTTTAAACAAGGTTTCCACGGTCGTACTTTCTTCACGGTAACTGTTGGTGGTCAAGAAGCTTACTCAGACGGTTTCGGTCCTAAGCCGGGTGCTGTTGAGCACGTTGCTTACAACGATTTAGAAGCGCTTAAAGAACTAATGTCAGAGCGCACTTGTGCGGTAATGATGGAGCCACTACAAGGCGAAGGCGGTTTAGTTAGCCCAACAGCTGATTTCGTTAAAGGCGTTCGCGAGTTATGTGACGAGCACAATGCACTATTAATTTTCGATGAAGTACAAACTGGTTTTGGTCGTTTAGGTTCACTTTACGCTTACCAAGATTTAGGTGTTACTCCAGATATTCTAACTTCAGCAAAAGCACTAGGTGGCGGTTTCCCAATCGGCGCAATGCTAACGACTGCTGAGATTGCTAAGCACCTTAAGATTGGTACTCACGGTTCAACTTACGGCGGTAACCCACTAGCGTGTGCTGTTGGTGAAGCGGTAATGGATATCGTAAATACTCCTGAAGTATTAAACGGTGTTAAAGAAAAAGAAGCACAATTCCGCGCTGGTTTAGAAGCCATTAACGCAAAATATGATGCGTTTAGCGAAATCCGTGGTAAAGGTTTATTACTAGGTGCGGTACTTAACGACAAGTACCAAGGTCGCGCTCGTGACTTCATGGTTGCTTCAGCTGACAATGGCTTAATGGCCTTAGTTGCTGGTGCTAACATCGTTCGTTTCGCGCCGTCTCTAGTCATCACTGAAGCTGATATCACTGAAGGTTTAGCGCGTTTTGAAAAAGCAGTAGCGCAAATCGTTAACGCTTAATAAGCAATAACTTAATTAAAGGGCTGATTATTCAGTCCTTTTTGTTTGAGGAATTATTATGCTAATTATCCGTCCGATTACTAGTGATGATTACCCAGCGTTAATGCAGATTGCGATTGATACTGGGGTTGGCTTCACGTCGTTGCCAATCAATGAAGATCTGTTGCGTAAACGTATTAAGCATTCTGAAGAGTCGTTTGTCGCGCAAGTGGATAAGCCGGGTGACCAAGGTTATTTATTGGTGATGGAAGATACCGAAACGGGTGAAATCGTTGGTACTAGTGGTATCGAAGCATCAGTTGGCTTAGATAGTGCGTTTTATCATTATCACCTTGGTAAAGTGGTGCATTCTTCGCAGGAATTAAAACTGCACAATGTGATTAACACGCTAACGCTGTGTAACGATTACACGGGTGCTGCTGAGGTTTGTACGCTGTTCTTAAAAGAGAAAGCGCGCTTTGGTAACAATGGTCGTGTGTTATCGCGTTTCCGTTTCTTGATGCTTGCAGAATTTGCTGAGCGCTTTGGACAAACCGTTATTGCAGAAATGCGTGGTGTGTCTGATGAAGAAGGTCATTCTCCGTTCTTCCAATGGCTGCAAGAGCATTTCTTTAACATGGATTTCCAAACCGTCGATCACATGATGGGCTTGGGTAATAAAGTCTTTATTGCCGAGTTAATGCCACGTTATCCGGTATACACCAATTTACTGAGCCAAGAAGCGCAAGATGTGATTGGTCACGTTCATACGAAAACAGCGCCGGCATTAAAACTTCTGCAACGCGAAGGTTTTGTACATCGCGGTTACGTTGATATTTTCGATGCGGGGCCAACGGTTGAGTGTGAGTTATCTGAAATTAAATCGGTAAAACAAAGCAAGCGCCTTAACGTTAAGGTGAGTGAAGAGCTTACTGACGTTGTACCGCACATTATTTGTAATACGGTACTGGAAAACTTTAGAGCCATGGAGGCGCAAATCGCCATTACAGGTGACACGGCAATGATTACGCCGCAGCACGCTAACGCCTTAGGTGTTAGTGATAATGATCCAATTCGCGTGTTGGCCATATAGCCAGCACCAGAGGAGAGAAAACATGTCTCATCAAAATCAATTTATTAATGGTCAATGGGTTGCTGGCTTAGGCAGCGACGTTACCTCATTAAACCCAGCGAATAACGATGTTATCTGGTCTGGTCAAACGGCAACGACTGAGCAAGTTGACGCTGCTATGAAAGCGGCACGTGCTGCGTCTTTCGAGTGGGCACAAATCGGCTTTGAAGCGCGTAAAGCGATTGTTGAAAAGTTCGGCGCACTGCTTGTTGAAAACAAAGAAGAGTTAGCGCACGCCATTGCGTTAGAAACGGGTAAGCCATTATGGGAAACTCGTACTGAAGCAGCGGGCATGGCTGGCAAGATTGGTATTTCAATCAAAGCACATGACGAGCGTACTGGTACAGTTGAAAACCCAGCACCGGGTGCTAAAGCCTTTATCCGTCACAAGCCACACGGCGTTGTTGCGGTATTTGGTCCTTACAACTTCCCAGGTCACCTGCCAAACGGTCACATTGTTCCAGCATTACTTGCGGGTAACACTATTATCTTCAAGCCAAGTGAATTAACGCCACGCGTTGGTGAGCTAACGGTTAAATTGTGGGAACAAGCTGGCTTACCAGCAGGTGTTATCAACTTACTGCAAGGTGAAGTTGAAACTGGCGTTGCTATCGCTAACCACAATGAAATCGACGGTCTGTTCTTCACAGGTAGCTCAAACACGGGTCACCTACTGCACAAGCAATTTGCTGGTCAGCCGGGCAAAATCTTAGCGTTAGAAATGGGTGGTAATAACCCGTTAATCGTTAAAGACGTAGCTAATGTTGATGGCGCAGTACACGACATCATCCAGTCTGCTTACGTAACCACAGGTCAGCGCTGTGTGTGTGCACGTAAACTATTCGTTGCCAATGGCGCAGAAGGTGATGCACTGATTGAGCGTTTAGTTGAAGTGACTAAATCAATTAAAGTTGGCAACTTCGACGATGAAGACCAGCCTTACATGGGTTCAATGATTAGCGAGAAAGCGGCACTTTCAATGGTTGCGGCACAAGACATGTTAATCGAGAAGGGCGCTAAGGTATTAATCAAGCTGACTCATAAAGCAGGTACTGGTTTTGTAACACCGGGTCTTGTTGATGTAACTGACTTTGCCCGTGAATTACCAGATGAAGAGCACTTTGGTCCATTACTGCAAATCATCCGTTATTCAAGCTTCGATGAAGCCATTGAACTTGCGAACAACACCAGCTTTGGTTTGTCGGCAGGTTTACTGGCTGATAGCCGTGACGATTACGATTACTTCTTCGCACGCATTCGTGCTGGTATCGTTAACTGGAACAAGCAAATCACAGGCGCAAGCGGTGCAGCACCATTTGGTGGTGTTGGTGCAAGTGGTAATCACCGTGCAAGCGCTTACTATGCGGCTGATTACTGTGCTTACCCAGTTGCTTCAATGGAAGCCGATGAAGTTGTACTACCAGAAAACTTAACGCCGGGCCTTAAGTTTTAGTCACTTTTATTTGATCTTGCGCTAAAGATTAGCGGGAAACGATCATTATAATGCACATATTGGCAGGCGATTGGCTCGCCTGCTTAACAAACAAGATGAGAAATAGGATAAGTTATGCACAACAACGTAGATGAATTATTCCAACAGCTTTGGACACAATACCTTCAAGTAACGCCTTCGGCTGAGAAAATTTGTCAGCTTTTAGGTAAGGGCGAAGCGATCATTAACGATCACATCGCACTACGTACTTTTAACATCGCTAAAGTAAACCTAGAAGTTCTAGCTGAACACTTTAAAAAAGTGGGCTACGAAGAAAAAGGTCAATACAACTTCGAATCGAAGAAGCTAAGCGCTAAGCACTTCGAGCACAGCGACCCAGATCAACCAAAAGTATTCATCAGTGAATTACGCGTTGAAGAGTGTTCAGAAGAATTACAAGCTATCGTTCACAAGCTAGTTGATCAAGTTGATGCAAGCGTGACTACTGCGCCTGAGTTCGTATACAACGGCGCACCTTGGCAGGTAAGTAAAGCTGACTACCAAACGCTAATTGCTGAAAGCGAATACGCTGGTTGGACTGCGGCTTGGGGTTACCGTGCAAACCACTTCACAGTACACGTAAACAAGCTATCTGGTTACACAGATCTTGAGTCAGTAAACGAAGCGCTTAAAGCAGCTGATTACCGTCTAAACGTATCAGGCGGCGAAATCAAAGGCAGCAAAGAAGTATTGTTAAAGCAATCTTCAACTATGGCTGATACTGCTGTGGCTACATTTAGCGACGGTGAGTTAGAAATTCCTTCGTGTTTCTACGAGTTCGCTGAGCGTTTCAACATGGCTGATGGCAACGAATACACAGGCTTTGTTGCAGCTTCTGCAGACAAGATTTTCGAAAGTACTAACGTTAACTAATTTAACGTAAGCTTTTCTATATATAAAAAGCTCATCTGCAAAATTGCTGGTGGGCTTTTTTATTCCTAGTATCTTATAAATAAATCACCCTATCGGGTCATTTACACCCGCAAGATAAGTAAGATAGCATAGTTATACTCAAGCTTATTCAGATGCTTTGAGGTTAAATCACGCCGATCTTCGCTGCTTGCAATCAAGCACCTGTTAAGTAGATTGCAATGGATGGCTTAAATTACTCGGTCACTTTATGTATAAGCTATTTAATCAATCAGTTTTCTTCATTTTCACGCTAGTTAGCGCTTTATTTGTGAGTTGTGCTAATGCTGTGGTTAAGCCCTCTATCAAAGTCGTTACCGAGTTTATGCCGCCATTACAGATGGCAAAGTCAGGTCATCAAATTCATGGCAAAGTTGCACAATTGGTGAAAGCTGTAACCAAAGAAACAGGATTGCCACATTCCATAGATGTATTTCCTTGGGCGCGCAGTTATTTGTGGGCCACCACCAAACCTAATGTTTTAATTTTTCCGATAATTCGCACCAAAGAGCGCGAAGATAAGTTTCATTGGGTTGGACGCGTGTGGAGCTTTTCAGCGCAAATGTATCGCCTAAAAGGCCGCAAGCCGATTGTAATTAACAAGCTTGAAGATGCGAAAAATTACAACATCGCCGTCTATCGGGACGACTTTTTTCATCGCTATTTGTTGGCGCAGGGATTTGACGAAAGCAATCTCTATCCCGCGGCTGGCATTGAGCAAAGTATCAATCTGTTTCTCAATAAACGCGTCGATTTAATTTTGGTGGACAGCTCTATCTTTGAATATTATCTCAAGCAGTATCAGCGAGATATCGATGAAGTTGAATCTTTATTTACCTTAAAAAACGTTAAACAAAACGATGCCTATATTGCATTGAGCAAAAGCACCGCCCCGGCTATCGTTGAGTTGTTTAAGCAAAGCTATCAACGCGTTGCGGCAAGTCCCGAATTTGCTGATAGCTTACGTGACGCCGTTGCTGTTAGCGCCAATACTCAATAATCCGCTTTACTTTTTCCCCGTCGAACTCAAATACACTCAAATGAATTTTGCCGTCGAATTGTTTGCGCTTCACGGCTATTGCGTTTAATCCCGTCATTAGCTGGATAATTTGATAGCGCGGCTGTTGATATTGATAGTCACCCTGGCCGTGAAATTTCACGGTGTTTTTGTATAAGCCTGCACGTGAATAGGTGCCGCCGTAGACTTCGTGAACATAAGTAAAATTATCAGTGTACTGTGCAAACAACGAGTCGATATCTTGTTTGGTGGAGCCTGCCATAAGCACTTTGTTTTGCAATTCGTTGACCTGCTTAACTCGCTCGACAAGCTGTTCGGAATTAAGCTCTTTGGCGTTTGCTGCTGGTAACGACACCAAAAACAATAGGATGAAGTAAGTGATATAACGCATGGTGATTATTCCTGTGCAGGTGGAACAACAAGCTCAACGTCAGTGACTTTGTTGTCTTGTAATTTGAAGATTAAATGCTGTCCGTTTGGCCAACCAGAGAAGTTGAATCGTTGCGGTGAAGCAGGGCGCAGACGTGCGACAAACTGTCCTTCGATGGTGGCGTAATAAAAGCCTGCCTGTTCAAATACAGTGATGGTTTGATTGTCAGACAGTTGGTGTTGCCCTAGATAAAGTGTGATGTCTTTTATTACAAAGTCTTTAGTTGGCGTGGCATTCATCGTTCGTTGAATTCGTCGTTTTAAATTATTTGGATCGCTATAACCACCTTCCTTGTTGCCGCCACTAAAGAAACTTACTAACTCGCTGATGGTTGGTGTCGCTAAAATCGATTCTGCAGTTTTGCCATTCGCAGCTGATTGATAAATGGTATTTAGCCACAGTGAGCTGTTGGTTCGATATTGGGCGAGATGAGCTTTATCTGTGACGAAACCGTGTCCCGGAACGACCTTAGTGTTGTTATCGATATTAGCTAGTACTTGAACGAGAACACCGTCTGCTTGTTGAGAGCTATTTGGCCCCCAATTAGTGCCGAAAACATCTCCCATAAAGACAACATTCGATTGCGGTAAATAGACAATTAAGTCGTTGTAGGTGTGGGCAATGACACCGCTCGCTTCTATTCGCTGGCCACCAAAATTCATAATTAGCTGTCGATTGACAAACCATTGATTGTTGTATGTCAGTGGGTGCTCACTGCTTTCTTTTTCTCTTAATACATTGCGTTGTGAAATAACCGTCGCACCGCGCTTAACAAAATATTGATTGGTGCCCGTGTGATCACCGTGATTGTGAGTATTGATAATGAATTTTACCGGAAGGTCAGTAATTGATTTTAAAGCCGCACTGAGTAACTTAGGGTTGTCCTTTTTGCGGTTCATGGCATCAATAAGTAATACGCCATCTTCAGATAGAACAACGCCGACATTTGAGCCACGGCCTTTCTCTGGTGTAAATATATAAAGGTTGTCATTGATTTTTGAGATTGTGATGGGCGAATGAGTAGCAGCCTCTACAGCGCCAGCGCAAAAGGCGATTGCACTAACCCATAAGGCTGCCAATAAGCGTGTTAAATTATTTGTGTTCATGGTGTTGTTCCATCTTCTAAAATTGAACACAAATTAGCTATGTTGTTGAATATTTACATGAAAAAAAGCTGATTTTTGGCTGATTTTTACTTGAAAGGCTTATCACAGCAGAATTTATCAGTAGTATAAGACTCAGACTATTTGGGGAATGACAGAGAGATGTCTCAGCAGTTTTGGGTGAATAATTATCTGATAGACATTAAGCGCAATCAGATTTCACATCAGCAGCAACAAACGCCAATTGCGCCAAAAGCATTGGCAGTACTCGCCGTGTTGGCGGAGCATGCCGGCGAAGTGGTTAGCCATGACACGCTAATGGATACGGTGTGGCCAGATACAATCGTGACTCCTAACACGTTACAGCGCTGTATTGCCCAGTTACGCAAAGCTTTTGGTGATGACAGTAAGCATCAAGCCTTTATTAAAACTCATGCTAAGCAAGGTTACAGCCTAGAAGCCGCTGTGTGTTGGGATGATCCAACGCAAAGTGTTCAGCAATCAGTCGTTGCCGAAAAAGCGCAGGCCGATGAATCCCCAGCAAAGGCTAAGAACAAGTTGTGGCTTTTACTGCCAATGCTTGTGTTAGTACTGGTAGTAGCATGGTGGCAATTTAATCAATCGCCGCGCCATCAGTTTAGCCATGTAGTGCCATTGACGGCGAGCGATGAGCGAGAAACCAATGCGCGTTATTCGCCAGATGGTAAGTATCTGGTATTTCATCGTTTTCAGGCAACTTGTGAGCATCATATTTGGGCAAAGGATTTAACCACGCAGCAAGAGTTTCGATTGACCAAGGAGCCGGGAATTTACGGCAGTCATAGTTGGTCACAAGATGGCTCTCAGCTGACTTTTTCTGAGCGGGGGAATTGCCAACTCCCAGCACAAAAACCGCGGCCCGAGAACATCTGTTGGCGTATTAATACTCTCGATTTCTCTAGCGCCTTATCTGAACCGCAGTCGGTGGTAACTCGTCTTGATTGTGATACCCAGCGCAATGCGGTGGCGCGCTTTCTTCCCAACGGAAAAATTGCCATGCTGCGAGAAGTTGAGCCGTATTTAAATAAGCTGACGGTGTTAGATCCCCGTGATAATGAGCTACACGATGTGTATCGCGACGATGAGCGTTATATTTACAGCTATGATTATTCGTTTAAAACTAACTTAATTGCCCTTACCAGCCGCGATGTCGATAGCAATCATTACATTGATGTAATTAGCCTCGATGGCAAACGTTTGTCGAGCCATCCCATTGCACTGCGTCGTCAAGACGCTAGCTATGAATTCTATAACGTCTATTTTCACCCCGATGGCAAATCGCTGTTAACTGACACGGCGCTGGGGCTTTTTGATTTGTCATTTGATGGCCAGCTGTCGCCAATTAATACCATGGGACACAACGATGTGTTTGATGCGAATTATCACCCGTCGGGACAGCGCATTGTTGCCAGTCAGATGAATAGCGATAAAGATATTGTGGCAATGACATGGGATGATATAAAAACCGGAAAAACATCGGTTATTGCCCGGTCTACGAGTGTCGAACTTAGTGCAAAACGTCAGCCAAATGGCACAACAATCGCTTTTATTTCCAAGCGCAGTGGCACACATCAGCTATGGATTTCGTCAAATAATCAGGTAACTCAGGTAACTCAGTTAACTGATTTTGATACGGGAATCGCAAGAGATAGTTTGATTTGGGCTGAAAATGGCGAAATGATCGCTGTGCTGCACCAGCAAAAAATAACCATTGTTGATCTTAGTGGAAAGGTGCAGCAAGTAGATTCTGTGTTGCCAATCATGCAGCTGATGAGCTGGCCAACAACGTCGAAATTTATAGTGCTAGCGGAGCAGTCACACCAAGCTAGATTGTATGAGTTTGATATTAATGAACCGGACACACTTAAACTCCTTAGCAGCGAGGCGACCATTTCAGCAGTATCTATGGACGCGAAGCAAATTGTTAGCGTGCGGGAGAACGGCGAAGTATGGTTGATTGGTAGTGAACAGCGACAGTTATCAGCGCTAAATAATCAGGTGTTTAGGCAAAACCTGCACTATTACGACAATCAACTGTGGGGGCTAAATCAGCAGCGCCAATTGTGGCGCTATGACTTGGCCACTGAGCAGCTACATTTTGCAAAACAGCTCAGCGATGACATTTCAGCGCTAACCGATGTTAATAGCGATGGCGTGTTACTCAATCAAGTGATCAGCGTTAAAAAAGAATTGATTGAGTTTCAATAGCCTCGGTTTTTTCAGGCGAATAGGGTAGCTCAATGGTAAATAATACACCGCCGCTTTGAGGGCTTTTACAGTCGATGCTGCCTTTGAATAGTTGGGTGATTAGGTTGTACACGATGTGCATTCCGAGCCCACTGCCGCCTTCGTTGCGCTTGGTGGTGATAAATGGTTCGTAGACTTGCTCGATGATTGCCTGATCAATCCCATTGCCGTTATCGCGATAATAGATGGTGGCAGTGTCTGTCTTGCGAACTACTTCAATTAAAATCTCGCCATTGTCTCTACCTTCAAATCCGTGGGTAATTGAATTGTTCACAAGGTTGGTGAGGATTTGATAGAGCGGACCAGGATAAGACTGCAACTTTATGTTGTCTTCCCCTTCGATGCGTAGTTCGATATTTTTGTTGCGTAGTAGTGGATGAACCGCCAGCATAATCTCTTTGATGTATTCCGTCAGTTCAATTTCGCGCAGCGCTTCTGTACTTTGGTCTACTGCGACTTGTTTAAAAGTAGAAATTAAATGAATTGCACGCTCTAGGTTTGAGCGCATTAGCGTGTAAGCTTCGCTTTGTCCCGCCAGTGACTTGTCCAGTTTAGAGGCGGTTAGTGCTTTGTCCTCTACCAATTTAGTTAATTCAACAATGGCGTCTTTATTATGAGATACCGCGGTTTTTACGATGCTAAGCGGCGTATTGATTTCATGGGCAACGCCTGCAACTAGCCCCCCTAATGCCGCCATTTTTTCGCTTTCAACCAAGCTGGATTGTGCGTGTTTTAGTTTGGCCATCGCCGTTTCAAGCTTCTCATTTTTTTTCGACAATTGCTCTGTCCGCGCGACAACTTGCGCTTCCAAATTTCTGAGAACCTGTTGCCTAATGTGATAGAACCACATCAATAGGCCACAGATAATAAACAAGTACAGTGTTTTACTATAAAGGTTCCACCACCATGGCGCCGCTAAGTTGACCGCTAAACGATGAATAGGGGAGCTAAAGCCGTTGTCATTTTTTGCGTAGGCTTCAATGGTATATTTACCCGGTGGCAGTTTCATGAGATTAAACTGGCGACTGTCTTGATTCATTTTTATCCAATTATCAGAGAGACCTAGTACGCGATAATAGTATTCGACTCTTTGCGCCGAAGAATTAAGCGAGGTGTATTTGAATGAGAGGATATCTTGCTGATAATTGAGGTCGATTTCTTGCAAAAACTCAACTTCCTGCTGCGCAATTTCGGGAGTAGCTTTAGGGGAAACTGTTTGTCCTAACACGGTAATCTGTGAGAGCGTAATGGCGTTGAGCGTGCTGTCCAACGTTATCTTTGTCGGATCAAAATAATTAAAGCCATTAGACCCGCCAATCACGACGAAGCCCTCGTTGGTTAGAGTCGCAGCGCCGAAGTTATATTCCAAGCCTTGTGCGCCATCTAATACACTGAAGTTAGTAACTGTGTAATCAATAGGGTTTATGCGCGAGAGGCCGCCACTAGTGCCAGCCCAAATATAACCTTGTTGATCTTTAACAAGTGTCCAAACGGCTTCATTGGCTAGTCCTGTCTGTTTGTTGATGGTCGCTTTAAGTGACAGGTTTTTATCAACGATGACAATACCTGCATCGGTAGAAGCCCAAATTAAGCCGTTATCGCTTTCGATGACGGTATAGACCATATTAGATGGAGCGCCTTGCTGTTTGGCGAACTGCTGTACCTGACCATCTTGAATTTTTAATAATCCATCACCTAATGAACCAGCCCAAATATCGCCGTCGATTACTTGTATTTCATAAATCGATTTTGGGATCGGCGTCTTTGCATTTTCAAACATTGGCACGAGTTGTTGGCGCTTGCGATCAAACCTAAAGATTCCGTTGTGGCGAGCTACAGTAATAATCTCACCTCGATAGCGCTCTAAATCAATAAAGCGTCTGATCTGTTTGGGCTTGGGGGTAAAGTAGCGAGTTAATTTTTGACTATCAAAGTTATAGCGAATAACGCCATCGCCGAAAGTTGTTAACCAGAGTTCACCGTCGAAGAAGCTAATATCTGCGATAAAGGCTAAATCAAACATATTGAGTTTGGGGTAAAGCTCCGATGCTAAAATCACTCTGCCATTTTGACTGATGTACAATCCTTGCGACGAACCAAGCCACATTCTGTTTTGAACATCAATGGCGAAGCTGCGCATATCGTGATTGACAAATTTTTCGTTGCCGTAAGTGTCATGATTGATATGGCCAAGTTGACGGCTCGATAAATTAAGATGGCTTAAGCCGCTACTGGCAGTTCCGATCCACAGTGTATGTTGGTCGATGACTTTGAGGGAGAGAATGTTGTTATCTGCGATTGATGATGCCGAACCATCGCGATGAGTATAGTGATGTTGTAATTGCCCAAAGAAATCGTAACGATGTAATCCACGCTTACTTGCCACCCATAGAGAATTGTCTAACACGACCATTGAATTAATAGCTTTATAGGGGCCTTCGTTAACGACTGTTTGCCAGTCCGCTTTTTTAAAATCGTCTTTGGTTGAATAGCGGCGGATTGAACCATCACTAGCCGCGATGAAAAGCCACCCCTGATAGGAAGTTAGGGTAAAAACTCTTTCCGATAAGACCTTTTCAATTTCATAGCTTTGTTTGTCTTGGCGATATAGTCCGCTTGCGCTTGCAGCGTAAATGTAATCTGTAGTTTGAATGAGGTCACCGACAGGGATTTTTTTACTGATTGAATTTGGAATGACTTGACCGGAATGACTATCGATAGAGAAAAATCCATTTTCGTAGCTACCAGCTGTTACCTTATTATTTGAGCATGAGAGACTGGAAATTTTATTGGATAATATTTTGGAATTTTCCGTCGTAATAACTTTAGTTTGACCAGTTTGATAATTGTAGCTGCTAATGCCTGAGCGGGTGCCAATCCATAAAATATTATTTGGCGTGGTACACAGTGAAGAAATGTAGGTGCCTGCAAGATCGGCTAGCGGCGAGCCTTTGTCATTAAATTGAGAAAATTTGTAGCCATCGTAACGATTTAAACCAGACTGCGTTCCGACCCAGGTATAACCTAAATTATCGCGAGCCATCGACAATACTGCTGGCTGGCCAAGTCCATGGCGTTGATCTAGTGTGATAAAAACTTCGTTGCTTTTGTCAAATAAGCCAGTTTTTGATGCTGGCATTGCTATGCCAGCTGTGCTCATAGCGAGCAATAGAAAAACCGATAAAAATCGCACTTTATGTCCTAAACGGGTGGCAGAGTAAATATTAAGCATAGCAGGTGATTTATTTTTTTTAGTTTTTTGCGGTAAATCTGACCGATTATTTAGCTGTTTGTCGTTCTATTTTCGTAATCCGTGAAGATACAAGGTGCGTCATAAGTATGGTGTGTTAGCATGTGAGCATGATTAATCCATGTTTTTCAATGCCATGAGTTATTGTGATATCTCAAATAGTCAGCACCCAATGCTAGCTTATGAAACAGCGCTGCAAGAAGCACTTGCTAGCGTCAGTGTAAAATCCTCTTCGACTTCTCTTCCACTTAGCCAAGCACTGGGTAGAGTCCTTGCGTACGATGTTTTATCGCCGATGGATATGCCGCCGTTTTCGCAATCGGCAATGGACGGTTATGCGCTGCTTGCACAGGATTTAAAGAGCAGTAATGAATTTCGCGTTGTTGGAAAATCTTTTGCTGGTCATCCTTATTCAGGAACTATTGCCAGCGGAGAATGTGTTCGCATCATGACGGGAGCTGTACTGCCGATAGGTTGTGATAGCGTCATTATGCAAGAGAAGGTTACGGTTAACGGCGATAGTATTGCTATTGATAGCGACGTTAAGGCAGGGCAATGCGTTCGGGCGAAAGGGCATGAATATCGTACGGGTGATGTTGTGCTTAAATGCGGCACGCCAATCAGTGCTCGCCACATTGCGTTGTTAGCTTCAATGGGATTTAAAGAGGTTGAAGTTTTTGAGCCGCTTACCGTCGCTATTTTTTCTACTGGCGATGAGCTGATTGAACTTGGTGAACCATTAGCGGCAGGCCAAATATATGATAGCAACCGATATTCATTAATTGCCCAGCTGGAAAAACTCAATTGCCGAGTCTTGGATTACGGCATTATTTCTGATTGTGTTACGCAGATAGAACAGGCTTTTAGTCAGGCGAATAGTGAAGCGGATGTAGTGATTACTAGTGGTGGCGTTTCAGTTGGCGAAGCAGATTACACCAAAGAAGTGCTAGATAAATTAGGTAATATTGAATTTTGGAAAGTCGCCGTAAAACCCGGTAAACCTTTGGCCTTTGGTTATCTCAGCGACAGTGTCTTTTTAGGATTGCCGGGCAATCCAGTGTCGGCAATGGTGACTTTTGACAAGGTGGCAAAACCCGTATTGAAAAAGTTAGCGGGAGAGGCTGATGTTCCGCAAATGCTGCTTGCCGCAACCTGTAAAACGCCGCTGCGCAAGAATGTTGGCCGTCTTGAATTTCAACGTGGATTTGTGACAACAGATGAAAATGGCAACTTCGCAGTAGAAACTACGGGAGGCCAGGGCTCTGGTATGGTGGGCAGTATGTGTGCAGCCAACTGCTATATTGTGTTGCCGCAAATGCAAGGTAATGTGGCGGCTGGTGAAACGGTGATGATAGAATTGTTCGCCGCTAATTTACAACCCTAGCCATTTACAGAGATAGCTATGCGTAAAGAGATCCTTAGCCCACAACAAGAGCAGCGTTATGCAAGGCAAATAAGTTTGCCGAGTGTTGATTTTGTTGGTCAAGAAAAGCTGCAACAATCTCATGTCGCCGTTATCGGCGTCGGCGGTTTAGGGTGTGCGGCGGCGCAATATCTTGCGGCAGCTGGTATTGGCAAGTTAACGCTGGTGGATTTTGATGCCGTCGAGCTTTCTAATTTACAGCGTCAGGTATTGCACCAAACGGCGGATATCGGAATTAATAAGGCGGAATCAGCCGCGCAATTGTTGCGATTGAACAATCCTGAAATTGTGATTACTCCAGTGACGAAAAAGCTCGATAATGAGGGCTTGGCTTCCTTAATCCAGCAATGTGATGTCATTGTCGATTGCACCGATAATCTAGAGACACGGCAACAACTAAACAGGTTGTGTTTTAGCGAAAAAACACCTTTGGTGTCTGCTGCGGCGATTCGGCTTGAAGGTATGGTGACGGTTTTTGATTACGCAAGTGACTCCCCTTGTTATCAATGTTTTAGCGAACTTTTTGGCGAGCAGCAACTCTCTTGTTTAGATGCAGGGGTGTTGGCACCCAGTGTTGGTGTTATTGGTGCCATTGAAGCGACCGAGGCGATTAAGCTCATTATCGGGATCGGAGAGCCACTTGTTGGGCGGTTGCTGATCGGGGATTTCTCAACCATGTCTTTTCGTGAAATGACCCTTAAAAAAAGCAGTACATGTTCGGTTTGTAATACTTAAGTGCTGGCTCTGGCAATTAAACCATCCTTCGAAAAATCAAAGCTCTACTAAAATTAACACTATGTCGTTAGTTTCAGATGGATACACCTAATACAGGGTTCATCGTTAAGGAGTTTTATGAGCCAGTCGTATTACAGCCAGATCGCCGATACCTTTCAAGATTATGCCATCACCTACAATCATCGATTATTCAATCACTTTCCCATGTCCATTGTCGCTTTGGAGCAATTTGGCGCCACTAATGAACAATTAGAAGCATTTCGCGAGTATTATTGCGAGCGCTTAGTGCTATCTTCTGATACCGAGAATCATTGCGAGATGGAAAGTGCAGAACTTAGTGATATTGAGCAGAAGTCTGACGCGCTGTATCAAAGACTTGAAGCTGAAGGTATTGAGTCGGTGTTGAAAGCGGAACTGCCGCAACTGATTACCGGTATTGGTGCTGGTAATTTTTATGCGCTGAATCGTTTAGCCTATGCGGTGAGCCAGCAAAACTTGAATGATATTGCGATATCGTTAGCGCTGTGGCAAACCTTACATTTACCATTGGGAGACCTCGGCGAAAATTGCTTGAAAAGGCCAACTAGCCTATTGCGGGGAGTGAGTAAATCTATCGGCCACATCCGTTTTGGCGCGGGAAATACCACAGATCGCATGACCAGCGTTACAACCCTTATCGACTATCAAACAACACCTCATCAACCTGAAGTTATCGACTTTGAAAGCATCGCCAATGCGGCAGCGACTATTTATAAAATGAGTGGCGATTTTACCATGTTGCACAGTGTGACCGCTTGCTATTCATTTAGTCAGCTTACACCCTATATGGAAGACGAAATTACTGGCTTACGTCATTTATGGCAGGCGATAGTGGTAGCCTATTTGAGTGCAGGTAGCCCATCGATGACCAATACAGAAAAGCCAGAATTATTGCAGTGGCAAGAAATCGTAAAATTCTGCTGCGCTAGTCACAACGAACATTTGATTGAATTGTGTTATGCCTGTCAGCAGTTGGATAAGATGCTAGAAAAAGATGTATTTCATCAGGTAGCAGCTCACTATGTCACCCTGTATAGCGAGCCTGCTTAAATCCGATTAGAGCTATTTATCTTGTTGTGCTAAGCGTTGTTGGGCGAGCTTTTTACGCTCGACAATGCGGCGTATAACAGGGGTTAAAATTAACTCCATTGCCAATTTCATTTTCCCGCCCGGCACTACCAGCGTATTAATACGCGACATAAAAGAGCCCTCAATCATCTGCAAATAATAGGGGAAATCTGTTGACTCTACGCCCCTAAAACGAATCACAACAAAGCTTTCGTCTAGGCTAGGGATATCTTTGGCACTAAACGGGTTTGAGGTATCTACCGTTGGTACGCGCTGGAAGTTAATATGAGTGCGGGAAAACTGCGGTGTGATGTGATTGATGTAATCGTCCATACTGCGCACAATCGAGTCCATCACCTTTTCACGACTATGGCCGCGATCGTGAGTATCGCGGATGATTTTCTGGATCCATTCCAAATTAACAATAGGCACCATACCGATGAGTAAATCGACGTGTTGCGCTACATCATTCTCGTCGGTGACTGCGCCGCCGTGTAATCCTTCGTAAAACAATAGGTCACTGTCTTCAGGTAGTGGTTGAAACGGTGTGAAAGTACCCGGCATTTGGTTATATGGCACGGCTTCATCAAAGGTGTGAAGGTAACGGCGGATTTCCCCTTGGCCAGTTTCACCATAGGTTTTAAAAAAGGATTCTAATAATTCGAAGTCGTTGGCCTCTGGGCCAAAATAGGACAAGCTTTTGTTTTCTTCTTTACACTTGCGGATCGCTAAGTCCATTTCTGGACGGGTGTAACGATGGAAACTATCGCCTTCGGTGTAAGCAACATTGACATCCAGTTTGCGAAAAATGTGTTTGAAGGCCGTGGTCGATGTTGATGTACCAGCGCCAGAGGAGCCAGTAATCGCAATGATCGGATGGAGTTCAGACATATTTATTACCTACAGGTAGTTGTTACTTAATTGTTAAAGTCGGTGGCACAGTTAATCAATTATTCTGCTTCAGGTCAATCGCTTGTTTGATTAAACTGCGCTTTGGGTAATAAATTGACTGACTCGTGAATTTCAGAATACACCAACACGATTTCTTCTCGCATAAGCTGTTGTTTTAACTGCTCCATTTGAGTGTCGATGCTGACTTCTTGCTCGCCGTAATCGGTGCCCTCACGCAAGATGTGCTCTTTGAGAATGGCGTCTAACGTGGCTGGTGGTAGTGAACTAATTGGAATTATCATGCGTGGTAAATCTTTTTAAAGAATTCGGCAATGCGGTTTTCGACATAAAACTGCGGGCGCCATGGAAATTTACCGCCGATAAAACCCACGTGGCCGCCTTTGTTAGTCAACTCGTATTCCACTTGCGTTGAAAGCTGGTGTGGCTCAGGAATGACGGCATGCGTCATAAAAGGATCGTCTTTGGCATGTAAGATCAAACTTGGCACGGTGATGTGACTCAAAAACTGCATGGCACTGCATTTTTGATAGTAGTCATCGGCATTTTTAAAACCGTGTAGTGGCGCAGTAACTTGCTCGTCAAAGGTTTTGAAGGTGCCAATGCCATCGACGCCATTGTCCATTTTTAGTTTGGATACTAGCTCTGGCATTTGTGCCACTTTCTTCTTTAAGTTGCGCTTCATACGCGAAAGTAGATGATGCTGATAAACACGTGAAAAGCCTGTTTTTAAGCGAACTTCACACGCCGATAAGTCCAGCGGTGGAGAAATGGCTGCTGCGCCAGACAACAAAGAGTTTTCTTTATATTTCCCTAAATATTTAAGTAGCATGTTGCCGCCTAGGCTGTAACCCGCAGCAAAGAGCTTAGCTTGTGGAAAACGTTCGGTGAGGTGTTCGATAAAGTAGCGCGGATCTTCTGTTTCACCCGAATGATAAGCGCGGGGCAGGCGATTCGGCTCGCCTGAACATCCACGAAAGTGCATCATCACGCCCGGCCAGTCGTGATCTTTGAGTGATTTTAGTAGTCGATAAGCATAGTGAGATTTTATCGAGCCTTCTAAGCCATGAAACAATACTAGTAGTGGCCCTGTGTATTGTGACTCCAGCTTACGGGTCCACACGAGGTCAACAAAGTCACCGTCGGCCAACTCTAATCGTTCTGGCGTGCCAACAGGCTTTTTACGGCTGGTGAGAAGATCGGCAAAGATAGTTTGTACGTGGGGACTTCTAGCCCACCATGCAGGTTTGAATTGGCTGGGTTTATACATTACTTCACAAAGTTTTAGCACACGATAATAATGGGAAAATATAGCAAAAATTCGACACTGAGCATACGGCTCAGTGCTATTTTTGCGAATAAAACGCCTGCTCTGCTGATGTTAACTGCATCAACTGTTCGTTAACCCAAGTTTTATCATCGGCATATGTCAAACCAAACCATTGCGATTGACTGCGATAAACAGCCACTTTTTCTGTCGTTAGTGCTTGAGCAATGACATCGGGTAGCTGACACTCGTCAGTGGCACTGGCTGTGTCGACGAAGTTAGCGATAAAAGTAGTTAAGTTGTCAAAAATGGCAGGCGCTAGGCACCAGAAATTCATGGAAACTAACTGATTCGTGGGCAGCGAAATCGCTTCTCCCTCTTGTTGACCCATAAGTCCTTGTGGAGATTGCTGAATCTCGTAACATTCGGTGACACAACGCAGCGTGTTGTCGTTGTTTTGCTGACAAAGCCCTCGATTGACACCACCGTGAGGTGATAAGGTTTTTTCTAACTCATAAGCGACGATCGCCCACTGTGACGGATTAGCGCTAAAGTGCTGAGCTGCAATATTAAATGCACTAACACCGTAATAATCATCACCATTAGTCACTACGAAACCGTTTTTGATTAAATGGCTACAGCTCCACAGCGCATGCGCTGTACCTAGCGGCTTGGTCCGTTGTGCGATCACTTTACCGTCCGGTAGATCATCTAAGCGTTGTTCGGCATATTCTATGATGAGATCACTTGGTAATTTTTGGGCAAAATGTTCATTAAAGACTTGCTGAGTTTGCGGCGCGATAATTAAAACAACATGGCGACAACCAGCTTGATAAGCGTTAAAGATATTGAGCTCTAACAACGTAATGTTGTGGGGGCCGAAACCAGCTAGTGGTTTGTTTCCACCAAAGCGAGAGCCCAATCCTGCGGCTAAAACTACCAGTGAAAAAGTCGAATATTGCATGTATTCATCCTGATTTTATTAGTGGGCTACGCGCTGGCCGATGCTATAGAGCTGCATCAGTTCTTCTTGCATTAGCTGTTCTAAAGGAACCTGAAATGCAATAAGGCAACTAAGAATATTGGCTTGTGCTTCGACGTTATGGGGCGGCAAGGCTGGTAGTGTTTGTGCCAGTCTCCACTGTTCTTCGCGCTCTAGTGCTAGCTCAACTTTTAGCATTGATTGATATTGCTCGTTAGTAATAGTCGCTTTTAGCTCGCGGCGCAGCTCGCGATATGGATTGGTTATATCCTCTTGCCAGCTTTTGGTTTGCGCCACCAGCTTGTGCATATCATATTCGTCTATTGCGCAGCCTAGAGTTTGCGTGTAACCCGATAACAGCAAGACATTGATATTGAGACCATAGTTATCTTGCAGCGTGATAGCAATGTCCTTAATGGCGTCGTATACATCAAGGCTGTATTGCCACAGTTCATCGCTACTTACTTTAACCTTGTCCGTCATATCCATGCTGCTTTCCATCTCTCTGTGCTTATTGATTCTGTGTTGGACGACTAAGCTTCTAAACTTTTA
Source organism: Psychrobium sp. (assembly GCA_049607155.1). GTDB lineage: Bacteria > Pseudomonadota > Gammaproteobacteria > Enterobacterales > Psychrobiaceae > Psychrobium. The sequence goes on along the minus strand of JBMYWG010000034.1, from coordinate 13,827 downwards.
TTGAAGGCTTGCTGTTTTTTTTCGATTTGCTCTTGTAGCTCAAACCATTCCATTTCTAGATCGTCTATTGATGAGCGCAATTCACCTTGACGTTGTAGCAGCGGTGCGAGCTTAGCTTTGTTTTCAGCAAGATATAAATCGGTATCGCTAAGCTGGTTTTCAAGCTCGCTTAATTCGTCTTGCTCTTTTTCCATTTGTTTTTCGACTTTATCAAACTGCTTTTTAAGCGGTGATAAGGTGGCTCTAAATTGAGCTTGCAGGCGTTTTAGTTCTTTTTTATCGACTTTAGGCACAGCTTTTTCAGTGGTTTGCTTTTGTGAAGCAATAGCCAACTTATCGGCAGCCTTTTGTTCTTTCTGCTGCTCGCTAAGCCACGCGTGATAATCTTCTAAATCACCGTCAAATGGTTGTACTTGTTTGTTATCAACAAGGTAGAAATCGTCGGTAGTGGCGCGCAATAAATGACGGTCATGGGATACGATAACCATGGCGCCATTGAAGTTTTGCAAGGCCATTGTTAGTGCCAAACGCATTTCTAAATCGAGATGGTTGGTTGGCTCATCGAGTAGCAATAGGTTAGGGCGCTGCCAAGTTAAAATCGCTAGGGCTAAGCGGGCTTTTTCGCCTCCTGAAAATGGCGCGATAGGCTCAATGGCCATATCGCCGATAAAACCAAAGCTGCCAAGGTAATTGCGCAGCTCTTGTTCGGTTTTATTTGGCGCTAGACGTACCATGTGCTCAAGGGCGGTGTCTTCTTTGCGTAGTGAGTCCAGTTGATGCTGAGCAAAGTAACCAATTTTTAAATCGCCAGCCTGTACTATCTTGCCCGATTGCTGCTCAATTTCGCCAGCTAACAGTTTGATTAATGTTGATTTACCCGCGCCGTTGCGACCTAACAAACCAATGCGTGAGCCCGGCACTAGGTTGAGCTTAATTGACTCTAAAATAGTGACATCGCCGTAACCTGCCGAGAGTTTTTCCATTTGAATCAGCGGTGATGGCAGCTGTTCTGGGTTAAAGAATTTAAAGCTAAATTGACTGTCGACATGCGCTGGGCCAATTTCTTCTAATTTCTCCAAGGCTTTCAAACGGCTTTGTGCCTGTTTTGCTTTGCTGGCTTTATAGCGGAAGCGATCGACAAAGGCCTGCATATGGGCTTTTTCTTTCAGCTGCTTCTCGTGCATGCTTTGTTGCAATGCGAGTTTTTCGCTGCGCAGACGTTCAAAGGCGCTGTAGTTACCGCTGTAGTTAAAGATGGTTTGCTGTTCAACGTGAATAATTTGATTCACCACATTATCGAGAAAATCACGATCATGAGAAATCAGCACCAAGGTACCTTGGTAACTTTGCAACCATTTTTCTAGCCACAATACGGTGTCTAAATCGAGGTGGTTAGTTGGCTCATCAAGGAGCAGTAAATCAGAGCGACAAAGCAATGCTTGAGCAAGGTTTAGGCGCATACGCCAACCACCAGAAAAGCTCGATACAGGCGATGATAACTGGCTATCGCTAAAGCCCAAGCCGTGAAGCAATTCACCCGCGCGCGCAGCAATAGAGTAGCCGTTGATATTATCGATAGCGGCGTGCATTTCGGCAATCTCTTGGCCGTTGTCATCGGCTTCAGCTTGAGCGAGTCGCGCTTCAAACTCGCGGTATTGCACATCGCCGTCGATACAATAATCAAGCGCGCTGCGTTCCATCGATGGTGTTTCTTGTTTTACCCAAGCCATTTGCCATTGGCTTGGATAGGAGAAATCTCCTTGGTCTTGATGCAATACACCGCGAATAAGTGCGAATAAGCTCGATTTACCACAGCCATTGGCACCGACTAAACCAACTTTGGCTCCGGGATATATAGTGGCATTTGCATTTTTTAATAGCTCTTTACCGCCACGCAGCAATTGTAAATCTTTAAAAACGATCATGAGGCAACATCTGAAAAATAAATTGCGCGCATCATAACGCAAACGGGTGTTAATCGATAGATTGTGATGCTGAATATGTTAAAGTAGCCGCCATTGCCAAACAGAGTAAAGAATGATGTCTATTCAACGCAAAAAACGTTTTATCGCTGGCGCTAAGTGCCCAAACTGTAATGAACTCGATACTTTAATGCTTTATAAAGAAAACGATGTGGAAAAAGTTGAATGTGTTGAATGTGGTCACAAGCAATCGCAGGTTGATGAAGAAGTGGCGAAAGCTGCACCGCAGCCAAGCCAAGTAATTGGGGTATTTAAGCCTTAGCATTGCCTGCTAAGGCTTATCATTGATGCTTACACCTTATACCTTAAAGTAAGCAATATCACCTTTAAGCTTGCCGGATAGCGTTTCTAGTAATTCGGCTTGTGAAGCATTGTTCTTAAGCGTTTCGCTTGTTTCTTGCGACATCACAGTGATTTCCTCCATGCCTAGTGACACATCTGAAATCGTTGCAACTTGTTCATTGGTGGCATTTACCACTTCTAATACTTTGGCTAACGAGTCGTCTGCTTGACGCTGAATATCGTTAAGTACTTCATTGGCTTGATGGGTTAACGTTAGGCCGTTTTCAACTTGCGGTACTGTCGTTTCCATTGCAGTAACTGACGCTTGGGTATTTTCTTGAACTTGATTGATCATCGATTCGATTTCACCTGTCGCATCACCAGTGCGTTGGGCAAGCTGGCGTACCTCGTCCGCTACGACTGCGAAACCACGACCTGATTCGCCAGCGCGTGCTGCTTCGATAGCGGCGTTTAATGCCAGTAGATTAGTTTGCTCGGAAATACCGCGAATAACATTAATGATGTCGCCAATCTCGCGGGCTTTTTCTTGTAAGACATTAACTTGCGATACTGTTGCTTTAACCGTGGTGGAGATTTTCTCGATTTCTGTTGCCACATCTTGTACGGCGTTTTTACCTCGTTGTGACAGCTCCACTGTTGCTTTTGAGTTGTCTTCTGTTTGACGCACTGTCTCCGCCACATTGTGAACACTATTGCTCATCGAGTCGAGACTCGTTTTAGCGCTGTTGGTCTGTGCAACTTGGCGATCAGCGGCTTCGAGTGCTTGCATTGATCCAGCTGTTACGCTGATGGCGCGATCTGATAGTTCGTCCGACGATAACATTATGCTGTTCACGGTATCTTTTAACTGTGTTTGCATGACTTCCACAGACGCCATCATGCTGTTAGGGCAACAGGAATTTATTTCACCCGTGAGGTTACCTTGAGAGATATTGGCAACGACTTTTGCTGCTTCTTTCGGTTCACCACCTACGGCTTGACGCACCTGATAGCTAATGCGGTAGGCAACCGCAGAGCCAATTGCAATGGCAATGCTGGTGAGTACTATCATCCAAGTTTGAAATGAGCTTGCTACCTTGCGTGTTTCTTTGGTCGCTTGTTGGTTGATAGCTTCTTCGTAATCGATAAATTCGTTAATAATGGCTAGCCATTCTACAAAAGCGGGGCGTGCTTGATTGAGAAGAATAGTTTTCGCCGTTGCTTCATCACCAGCTTGCTTGGCACTGATAACTTGCTCAATTAACGGTAATGTCTTTTGTTCGATTTGATTGATTTGGGCATAGATTCGCTTTTCATCGCTGGTGACTGTCATGTCTGAAGTCATAATCTGACGCATTGCCGTTGCAGAGTTTTGATAGAAATTATCGAGTGTGCGAATGTCTTCAACATCTTTGTTTAATTCACTCGTGTCACGGGCAAAAACAACATCACGCACGGCAATGGCACGGTCGTGGACACTACCACGAAAGTTTATGGCGTAGCGCTGTTTTACTGAGTTAACATCGGTGATTTGAGTTATTTGTTCATCGATGAAATTTACTCTTAATATACCAATGATGGTTAGAACTACCATCATCATTAACACGACACTAAAGCCGATGATTAAACGCAGATTAATTGTCATAACAAGTACTCTTGATTAATAGGGGATTTGATCTAAGTAACAGACCCGACTATTGAAATATTTCTTACACTCTTTCGATAATATGTGAAACATTGAAAATTAGCGAGGTAAATAAATCGCTTCATCTGCGGTCGTACGGCGCATTCTAAACTGGCAACGGTAGCGCTTCGACAATGATTAAGTTAAGGTGCTAAGTGAATTTTTATTGCGGTTAGAGGCACTTGTGACAGACGGTTATCTCAAATTTTCCCACAGCAAATTTGGTAAGACTTTATTTTCAGTATTAGGACTGACTATTCCACCTAAATTAACGAGATATTGCGACGGCGATGGACTAGTAAAAACAGCAATTATGTTAAATGACAAAGAGCATCTATCAACCATAGAGCGGTGCTTTCCTGAGAGTACGGTTGCAGTCGCCGACGATAAGAGTAATGCAAAGGTACAAGGACTTATTTTCGATGCTACCGCAATTATAACGCCGCAGCAGTTAGTTCGGTGTCATGAATTTTTCAATCAGCAGCTTAGTAGACTAACTGCCAATGGCCGTATTGTGATTCTCGGCAGGGCTATTGATCATGACATGACTGTGGAGATGGCAGCGAGTCAACGGGCGCTGGTTGGCATCGTAAAATCTATTGCTAAAGAGATGGGGCGTAAAGGTTGCAACGCTAATGTGCTGTACGCTAAGCAGTTTAGTGAACAGAGTATTGCCGCACCATTACGCTTTTTAATGTCTGACAAAAGTACCTATGTCAGTGGGCAAGTTATTACGGCAGATGAGATATCTAGTGAATTTCAATTGTCACAATGGCAAAAACCGTTAGCGGGAAAAACGGCATTAGTGACAGGCGCTAGTCGGGGGATCGGCGCCGCTATTGCGAGCACATTGGCGGCTGATGGTGCACAAGTTATAGGTTTAGATATTCCACAAGCGCAGTCGGCGTTAGAACGGCATATGAGTGAACTCGGTGGGCAGTCTATTTTACTCGACGTTACCGCTAGTGACGCTGGGCAGCAATTGACTGCGGCCTTGAATAATCCGTTAGATATTGTGGTTCACAACGCGGGAATTACGCGTGATAAAACGTTAAAGCGAATGTCTACAGCGCAATGGCAATCGGTTGTGGATATTAATCTTGGGGCTGTAGCAAATATTAATCAGCATTTCTTCGACAGCGGTATTTTCGCACCGCACGCTAAAATTGTGTGTGTCGCTTCCATTAGTGGCATTGCGGGCAATGTCGGGCAAGTTAATTATGCCGCTTCAAAAGCAGGGATTATTGGGCTAGTGGAAGCGACTGCTCAACAATTGCGAGTGCAAAATGTTGATGTAACTATCAATGCTGTGGCTCCTGGCTTTATTGAAACTGAAATGACCGCTAAAATTCCGCTGATGACTCGACATTTCGGTCGCCGTTTATGTTCATTTTCTCAAGGTGGTTTACCGCAAGATGTCGCCAATACCATCGCGTTTTTGGCATCACCGAATGCGCAGGCCATCAATGGCAATACGATTCGAGTTTGTGGCCAAAATTTAGTCGGTGCTTAGCGCCTTCACTCTAAGGAAATAATAAGATTTATGTTGCAATTCGATTTAAAGAAAGCCGTTTTAAAGAAAGTTGTGTTAATTGCGGCGTTGATAGCACCAATGAGTACAATGGCTGGAGAAGTCATGCATACGCTTAAAGCATCATTATTAAAAGACCGTACAGGCTTGGTTTACATTGGTTACGACGTTGATAAAAAACTGCTTAAGCCTTATTTATCGCAATTACAGGCTCATTTAGGTGAAGACAAATTTAAGGTATTTCGCGCAGGACAAGCTAAGCGTGATCATAATCATTTTCACATCACATTGATTAATCCATTTGAGCATCCAGATGTGAAAAGTATTGATGTGGCAACTTTGCCTGAAATTAGCTTTACTTTTGAGGGGCTAGGTACGGCAGCGAATGACAAAGACCGCACCTTCTTTGTAGTGGTTTCTTCTGATAAAGCACAAAAGGTTCGTAAGTCTCATGGTTTAAAAACCAAAGATTTTCACGTCACACTAGGGTTCGATAGCCAAGATGTCTTTGGTGTGAGCAAGGGGATGGATAGTTTGTTGGACGCTAAAAACTAATGACGTTAGTTTTAGCTGAGTTACGCCATATAGATGCTGTTGTACCTGTCATGGACGAATATCGGGCCTTTTGCGGGTTTGAGAGTAAGGGCAGTGAAACGCAGCAATTCTTACAGCAGATTATTGCTAATCAACAATCGAAGTTATTTCTGGCAGTTGATGAACAGACGCAACAAGTCATGGGGTTTGTTAATTTATATCCTAGTTTTTCGACATTAGCGTTAAAGCCAATTTGGATTTTAAATGATCTCGCCGTATCTAGTCGTTTTCGGGGACGAGGCTTAGCAAAAGAGCTTATAGACGGTGCACTTGAGTTTGCTAAATTATCAGGTGCTATTCGCGTCGAGCTAAAAACTGAAGTAACGAATACACGTGCTCAAGCGTTGTATAAGTCACTGGATTTTAATATCGATAACGATAATGTTTATTATCGCGTTACTTGCTAGAGTTACCTGTCACGGCGTTGGGGGCATTATTTAGATTTAAATAATGCGCCTCGGCACTTTGGAGTTGGTTTAATGCTAGCTCGACGTTGTTATCGATTGCCTCGATAATTTTCTTAGCATTTTTATGCTGTTTTGAGACGGCAACATAACCGTAGACGTACTCAATGATTGGTGATGTTAGCTTAATTTTTTGCGCTAATTCTTTGTCCTCACTGAGTAAATATTGCATGCGGCCAACTTCTGCAAATAATGCGTCAACTCGTGATAGTGCTAACATTTGCGCACCTTGCACGGTTGATTTTACGTTGTAGTATTTCCATTTTTGCGTTGAGATGTTTTTACTGAGATAGGTAGAGCGTTGCAGCGCAAGAACACCGTTACGAATATCCGTTAGCTCTTTATCTTTTTCAATATAAATGCCTAATGCCTGTTTGATTACCGGTTTTGTTGAGAAATAGAATACTTTTCTTCGCTCTTCCGTTGGCCATAGACCAGCGATAATACAGTTTCCCTTTTCTCCTTCGCGCATGATCCTAGCCCAAGGTGGCGAGAGAAGTGTGACATTAATATTTGATAATTTTAACGAGTTAACAATAAGTTCGGTTAGGGGACCATGATAGGGTAATTCGCTACTCGAATAGGGCGGTGATTCAGGAATGCAGAGTGTTTCGTTTTCAGTGTATGCATTAGCGAAACTCTCTAAGCTGACAAAAAACAGTAGAGATATTGAATAGATAGTTCGCATGTAAATACTCATGTTTGTCGTTATCCTCCTGTGAATCGGCGCTAAATATATCATGGAGTGATAATTTAGCCGTGATAAGCATTCCACTTTTGTTCGCTGTAATAAAATGCACATATTAATCAAAGCTAATTATCGATTCATATCACAGTTTTCCGTTATGACCTAGGTCCGATTTTTCGTAACATTGACTCATCCTCTCAATTCCCCTATCTTTAAAATTACTTGACACTAATGTCAAATTTAATCAAATAAATGTCACCAGACTGACTTATTAACAAGTTAGCGTTATTGAGTGGCAACAAGAGCGATAGAGCAATGGCGAACAATCAGATCCAGTTTTTACTCAACGATACGTTGACGACGTTGACTGACATCGATCCTAATACGACGATTTTACAATATTTAAGACAGCACCAGCACAAGAGCGGTACCAAAGAAGGCTGTGCATCGGGTGACTGTGGTGCTTGTACTGTAGTAGTGGCAGAAGCCGTTGCTGGCAAGTTGCGTTACAAGAGCTTGAACGCCTGTATTAGCCTATTGCCAAGCTTGCATGGTAAACAACTTATTACGGTTGAAGACTTGGAAGATGGTGACCGTTTACATCCGGTACAACAAGCGATGGTAGATTTTCACGGCTCGCAATGTGGTTTTTGTACACCGGGCTTTATTATGTCGCTGTTTGCGTTGCATAAGAATTTCCCTGATCCAAGTAAACACCAAACATTAGAAGCACTTGCGGGTAATTTATGTCGCTGTACTGGCTATCGCGCCATTGTTGACGCAGCGGCTGCGGCGAGAAATCACGGTGCTGATCAATTTGATCGCAATGCAGAGAAAACTATCGCTAGATTAAGCAGTATTGCTAAAGACACAATGGCCCAACTTTCTCTTAATAAAGAGCTGTCACAGGGTGCTGAGCAAGCATTCAGTCCATTAAGTCTGTCGCAGTTAAGTCAAATTATGCTCGATAACCCACAGGCGCGTTTAGTGGCTGGTGGCACAGATATCGTGCTTGAAATAACCCAAATGCACAAAAAGCTAGGCACTATCGTTTATGTCGGCAATGTGCCTGAACTGCAAAAACTTGAAGAGCACGACGACAAGTTTGTTATCGGTGCAGCCCTGCCATATAGCGAGTTTACGCCGCATCTTGCAGCGCATTATCCTGAGTTTGGTGACATGATCGAGCGTATCGGTTCATTGCAAATCCGCAACCAAGGTACATTGGGTGGCAACATCGGTAACGCCTCACCGATTGGTGATACACCGCCGGTACTCATCGCGCTTGATGCGAAGTTAAATTTACGTTGTGGTGATAAGGTGCGTCAAATCGCCATTGAAGATTACTTTGTTGATTACAAAGTAACGTCACAGCAAACCAGCGAGTTTATTGAGAGTATAGAAGTACCCAAGCCAACTAGCAAAGTGCAGCAGCTTAAGGTGTATAAGATTTCTAAGCGTTTCGACGATGATATCTCGGCGGTATTAGCTACTTTTAATCTCACGATTGAGAATGACGTTATCTCACAAGCACGTGTTGCCTTTGGTGGCATGGCGGGTATTCCTGCCCGTGCTGCGCAGTGTGAGCAGGCGTTAAATGGTCAGCCATTTACTCAAGCAACGATCGATGCGGCGAAAGCGCAGCTTAGTCATGATTTCACGCCAATGAGTGATGTACGCGCCTCGAAAGATTACCGCATGACAGTAGCGCAAAACCTATTGCAAAAAGCCTTTATCGAAATTTCTCAGCCACAAACTAATACGGGAGTTGTGCAATATGCGTAAGTTAGTTGATTTACCGACGAAAGAGTCGAGCAAGGTGGCTGGCAAAGTTGGTGTTTCGCATAAACACGAAAGCGCTGATAAACACGTTAGCGGCAAAGCCGTTTATATCGATGATCGCGGTGAACGTGCAGATCAGCTTCATGGCGCTATCGGTCAAAGCACTATCGCTCACGGTATCGTTAAATCGATGGATTTATCGAAAGTAAAAGCCTACCCCGGGGTTGTAGCAGTTATTACGAGTGGCGATGTGCCGGGTAAAGTGGATATTGGCCCTGTATTTGGCGGCGATCCTGTTTTAGTAGAAGAGAAAGTTGAGTTTATGGGGCAGGCGTTATTTGCAGTCGCAGCCACTTCTCATGAGATAGCGGTAAAAGCAGCCAAATTAGCAGACATTGAATATGAAGAGCTCACGCCTGTATTGACTGTAAAAGACGCGCTGGCAAAGCAGAACTTTGTTCGTCCAACGCATACTCAATCACGCGGCGATGCTGCTTCGGCGATTAGCCAGAGTGATAATAAGCTATCTGGTGAACTGCAAATTGGTGGCCAAGAGCATTTTTATTTAGAAAGCCAAATCTCCATTGCCGAGCCAACAGAAGAGGGCGGCATGTTGGTGTATTCATCGAGCCAGCACCCATCGGAAGTTCAGATTTTAGTGGCGGAAGTGCTCGGCGTTCCATTTAACAAGGTGACTATTGATATGCGCCGTATGGGCGGTGGCTTCGGTGGCAAAGAAACGCAAGCGGCTCCTTGGGCCTGTCTTGCAGCACTACTGGCTAACAAAACGGGTCGTAGCGTTAAAATGCGCCTTAACCGTCATGATGATATGACGGCGACAGGTAAACGCCATCCGTTTGAAAACACCTATGATGTAGGTTTTGATGATGAAGGCTTAGTCAAAGGCATCGATTTTACGATTAACGGTAACTGTGGTTATTCACCTGATTTATCGGATGCTATCGTCGACAGAGCCATGTTCCACAGCGATAACGCCTATTTCTTAGAGCACGCCAATGTGGTGGGTAATCGTTGTAAAACTAATACTGTTTCTCACACGGCGTATCGTGGTTTTGGTGGCCCGCAAGGGATGATTTCTATCGAAGGTGTGATGGATGACATCGCCCGTAAGGTCGGTAAAGATCCTTTAGAAGTCCGCAAGCTAAACCTTTATGGTCAAGAAGATCGCAATGTTACGCATTATGGTCAAACCGTTGAGCACAATATCTTGCCGATGATGATCGACAAGTTAGAAAACGATTGTGAATACCAAGCACGTCGCGCTGCCATTACTAAGTTTAACCAAGAAAATCAGTTTATTAAAAAAGGTATCGCCTTAACGCCTGTTAAGTTTGGTATCTCGTTTACCGTGCAGCATCTTAATCAGGCTGGCGCGTTAATTCATCTCTACACCGATGGTTCGATTCAGTTAAACCACGGTGGCACCGAGATGGGACAAGGTTTAAATACCAAAGTCGCTCAGGTAGTTGCACAAGAATTCCAAGTGGATATCGACAATATTCTGGTAACCGCAACCCGTACCGATAAAGTACCAAATACCTCACCAACGGCGGCATCATCAGGAACTGACTTAAACGGTAAAGCAGCACAAGCGGCTGCCAAGACTATTCGCGGCCGTTTAGTGGAATTTGCCAGCGAGCATTTTGAAGTAACACCTGAAGAAGTTATTTTTAAAGATAATCAAATTCATATTGGCGATGAAAAGACCATGGCCTTTGCCGAGCTAGTACAGCTGGCGTATATCAACCGTATTTCACTATCATCGACGGGTTATTACAAGACGCCGAAGATCCATTACAACCGTGAACAAGCACATGGCCGTCCATTCTTCTATTACGCCAATGGCGTGTCTTGCTCGGAAGTCGTGATTGATACGCTAACGGGTGAATACAAGGTCGAGCGAGTTGATGTATTACACGATGTTGGTGATTCGCTTAACCCTGCTATCGATCTGGGACAAATCGAAGGTGCTTTTGTCCAAGGTATGGGTTGGTTAACGACAGAAGAATTGATGTGGAACGACAAAGGCCGTTTATTATCTAATGGCCCCGCCACCTATAAGATTCCAGCGATTGCCGATATGCCTGAGCATTTCAACGTTGAATTATTGCAAAACGAGCCAAATCGCGAAGCGACTATCTACAACTCGAAAGCCGTAGGTGAGCCGCCGTTTATGCTGGCTATTTCAGTGTGGTCGGCACTGCGCGATGCGATTTCGTCGGTATCTGATTACAAACAAAGCCCAGTGCTGCATACGCCAGCAACGCCTGAGCGCGTGCTAGATGCTGTCATGCAGATGCAGCAAGGCTCATAAGAGAATCGTGTGATGAGTATGACCCCAAATAGCCATTGGCTCGATGCCGCGCAGCAGTTATCACAGCAAGGACAAAGTTATGTGCTTGTGACGTTATTAGGCGTGCGTGGCTCTGCGCCGCGCGATAGTGGCACCAAAATGGTGGTAAGTGATAGTGCGACTTTCGACACCATCGGCGGCGGTCATCTCGAACACAAGGCGACGCAAATTGCTCAGCAGCTTATTACGGACAGACAAAGTGGTCAGAAAATTGAGCATTTTCCATTGAGCGCCAAGCTTGGCCAATGTTGTGGCGGCAGCACCAGCGTATTGTTCGAAACCTTTATTAATACCAATATCAATGTGGTGATGTTTGGCGCAGGTCATGTTGGCCATGCCATTGCACCAATGCTGGTGGGATTGCCTGTTAACCTTCATTGGGTAGACGAGCGTAGCGATTTATTCCCAGCGCACACGGCGCGTAATACCCATCATATTGTCAGTGACGTGCCAAGTGATGAAGTAGCTAGCATGCCGCCGAATAGCTATTACATCATCTTGACTCACAATCATCAGCGAGACTTTGATATCACCAGCGCCATTCTAAAGCGCGGCGATGCTAAATATATCGGCTTGATTGGCTCAGATACTAAATGGAAGCGCTTTAAGCAGCGTTTTAGTCATCGCGGTTTTAACGACGAGCAGATCGCTAGCATCACTTGCCCTGTTGGCTTGAGTGATGTGCCGGGCAAGTTACCGATGGAAGTGGCGGTGTCTATTGTTGGTCAGGTGATTAACTTGTATCAGCAAGAGCTGGCACCAGTACCTCACAAGCAAGGGGTGCAATGGGATGAACTCAAGCAAATGCTCGATGGCAAGATTGAAACAGAACAATTAGAAAATAAGTGATTAAAGGAAATTAAAGCACCATGAACCAGCAGCAGTTACACCAACATTTCACACAGCATTATGTCGATTTAGCACAAGCGCGCCTTGGTGGCGAAACCCTTGCGTGTAGCGATGACTTCTTTGCGGAAATGGAAAATCTTATCAAGCCAGGACGAGGCGTGTTTATCGAAGATAAATACACCGATCGCGGCAAGTGGATGGACGGCTGGGAATCGCGCCGCAGTTATGGTCGTGACAATGGTCGCGACGAAGATTGGTGTGTGATCCGCTTAGGTGTTGCTGGTGTTATTCGCGGTGTCGATGTCGATACTAATCACTTTAAAGGTAATGCGCCGCAATCGATTATGGTTGAAGCGACTAATACTACAGGTAGCCCAGAGAATGCTGAATGGCGTGTGATAGTAGCGCAAAGCGATACCAATGCTCATAGCCAAAACTTATTTGAAGTCGATTCCGATCAGGTATGGACGCATGTGCGCATCACAATGTTCCCTGACGGCGGCATCGCCCGTTTTCGTGTATACGGCGATCCAGTATTGGATATGAATAACTTTGTCGCAGGTGAGCTAATCGATTTAGCCGCCATTAAAAACGGCGCCCGTGCATTGATGTGTTCAGATATGTTCTTTAGCGATAAAAACAACCTCATCATGCCGGGACGCGGCGTAAATATGGGTGATGGCTGGGAAACCAAACGCCGCCGCGACCCAGGCCCTGACTGGTCAGTAGTTAAGTTAGCTACGCGCGGTGTGATTAAAAAAGCCATCATCGATACTGCGCACTTTAAAGGTAACTTCCCTGATACCTTCAGCCTAGAAGGTTGTGTGAGTGACGACGAAACCGTATTAGCAGGCGAAGCACAATGGCAACCTGTTATCGAACGTACCAAGCTATTTGCCGATCGCGAACATTTGTTTATCGATGAAATTTGCAATAACGAAACAGCCTTTACCTATGTCCGCCTGAATATCTTCCCTGATGGTGGTGTTAGCCGTATGAGGTTATTTGGAAGTATTGCGTAGTTAGCTCCTTTGAGTTTTGTCGTTGTATGACGTGCAAATACGCATGATGTACTAATGGATTGCGATCAAGTGCCCTTGATTAGTTGTCTATCGTAATTGAATTGTTAGAAGAAAAAATCATGGATGATTTTTTAGATTTTTCCGCAGGACGCGGATAAAAATCGGTTTCGTTAAGACAATTCGGTTGCGATAGATAAACAACTAATTGGGGCTCGCCTTTTTTGGTTACTTTTTTGGCGACGCAAAAAAGTGACTGGCGTGCGTTCGAAAGGACTTGAGAGGTAGATGAAGCCGATATTGCACGTCAAAAATTGCTCCATAGTTTAAGGCAAAAGGCGGTGGGCAGTAGACATTGCACGTCAAAACTGATCCTTACTTTAAGGCGATAAACGGCGGGATACTGGATTACCACACGAATAGAAGAATAAAAACAACAATGAATTATTTAGACATCAACAAACAATCAGAACAAGACGCTACTCATGCATTTATGCAGTGCTGCACCTCAAGCACTTGGGTCAGCAAAATGGTGGCATCGCGTCCGTACAACAATGCCGATGAACTTTATGAGGCAG
>JBMYWG010000033.1:0-44482 GCA_049607155.1 Psychrobium sp. | reverse complement strand
CATTAAGTGGACGCGAATTATATGCTCATTTTTTGGCAAACGCAAGTCTTTTAATATCAAAGCAAACTTCGCTTCGAAGCGTTGTGACATAGACAACGAATGGCGCGCAGTATACGCAAATTGAAGATTAAATCAACGACTTTTTATACGTGGCTGAGATTATGGATTAAGCATGTTCCGAAACTTTGAGCAAGTTCTCAAGTTCTGCCGGCGTACAAGGTTTGCTGTGAAGATAGCCTTGGTAAAGCTGACAATCATGATTTTTCAAAAAGTTCAGCTGCTTCGGATTTTCAACACCTTCCGCGACTTCGTTTAGTCCGAGATACTTCGCCATTAACATCGTAGATTCAACAATTGCGGCATCGTAGCCGTCATCTGGTACCCCGTGAATAAATGACTTATCGATCTTTATTGTTTGCACTGGCAAGTATTTGAGATAAGCAAGAGACGAATAGCCAGTGCCAAAATCATCAAGTGCGATAAGAATCCCCAATTGGTTAAGCTTGTGCATCTTATCAGTGGAATCGTTCATGTCGGCGATGGCGACACTTTCCGTTAGCTTGATTTCTAGGGAGTGACTCGGAATATTGTATTTAGATAGACTACGCTGAACGCGGTCTACAAAATCCCCCGCTTTAAATTGAACGGCACTGACATTGACAGATACACGAATATTGTTTATTCCCATCGAGCGCCACTGATCTAACTGATAACATGCCCGCTCTAGAACCCAGCCGCCAACATCTATTATCAACCCCGACTCTTCTAGATGGTCGATAAAATTATCTGGATAGACGATGCCTTTGTTAGGGTGACGCCAGCGAATCAAGGCTTCAACTTTCACAATTTCATTTTGCTTAATGTCGATTTGTGGCTGGTAATACAGCTCGAACTGTTCTTGCTCGAACGCTTCGGTGAGTTCATTGCGAAACTTTTGTTCTGCCCGTTGCTGCGCTTCAAATTCTTTATCGTAAAATCGAATAGTATTTTTACCTTCAAGCTTGGAGCGATACATAGCAGCATCAGCCAAGCTTAGTACATTATCGTGACTCATCGCAGTATCTTGCAAAATAACCACACCAATACTCGAAGTCAGTTGAATGGTAAGTTGTTTATAGCAATAGAGTTCATTTATCGTCTGCTGCAAAGATGCGGTAATTTTCTCAAGTTGCTTCTGTGTTTCACTATAGGCCTTTTGAGTAATCTGGAGATGTACAACAAATTCATCACCGCCAATTCTCGCGATTAAACTCGTTAAATCCTTGAACTCATATCGCAAGCGTCTCGCAACTTCAGATAGCACATAGTCACCAACGAGGTGACCGTGAGTATCGTTGATTCCTTTGAATCCATCCAAATCAAGATAAATGAGAACAGACTGGAAAGTATTTTCATGGTCGAAGGCTCGTTCGATATCTTGCACCAGTAATCGCCTATTGGCGAGTCCCGTCAAAGTGTCGTGAAAAGCCATATGGCGAATTTTATTCTCTGAGTCTATGCGCTCAGTAATATCACACAATGTTCCTGAAAACCCGCTGTGATTACCAAGCTCGTCTTTGATCGGGCGACAGGATAATTCCATTACACGTGGTGAGTTATCTTTTGCAAAAAATCGAAGCTGAACTGAGACCTCATTCAAGCCACCAGATACAACTTGTTTCATTAGCGTTTTGCACTGCTTTCTATCTTCTTGATGAAAATGGGCGAAAAAAGACTCGCCTTTGGTGGATGCTAATGTATATCCAGTGACTCGCTCCCAAGCGATATTAAGAAAGGTCCATTCATAGTCGCTATTAATCTGGAACACAGTATCTTTTAGGTTATCAACCAATTCTGAATAACGTCGTTCAGAATGAGAAAGATGTTCTATCAGCTTATTTTGTGCCTGTGCCAGCTGTTCATTGACACTTAGATGACTGCTAACACTCATGAATACTGCTCAGCGATTCAATCAATTCTTGAGAAGTTAGCACCTTGCTATATAGCGGCATAATATGTTCTAGGTAGAACTGTTGCTCCACATCTGTTCTCCCTAAGATACAGTCCGATAATATAGTGACTTTGAACCCGAGGTCCATCGCTTCACGACCCGCTGTATCGATACATAAAGAGGTAACAGCGCCGACAATAATGACTTCTTCAATCTCTTGTTCACGTAACATTTGTTCCAGTGCAGTATTTGAGAAACAGTTTAATCCTCTCTTTCCCGGTAGGCAGGCAATTGACACTTCGTTGTCGTGAATGGCAGCGATGGCTTGTGACCCAAAATCATCTTTAACAAAAGCACCGTTATCTTTGATGATTTTTAAGATGCCTATCGGCTCATCTAATTCGCTATAGTCTGGGGTAAAATTAATTGGCGTTTCAATAATCAATGCATCACTGCTAGCGAACGCTTTAATAACTTTGCAGGTATTTGAAAGCACTGTATCTAGCTGTACTTTGTTTTCGAATACGTTATGTAAAATCCCCTTAGGGTGGAAATAATCATTCTGAAAGCCTATCAACAATAATGCTGTTTTCGACAATTCCATGTCAACTCCAATACCAAAAGATTACTTGAGTAAAATTTATACTAGTATGTAATTAAGAGCGGCGCAATCATCCTATATTTTTAGCCACCGTGATAAAGCTGTGAAATGTCCGGTCACCTTACATGCTATTGTCCTAAGGATAATCAGGAGAACTTAACATTGAGACTATTACTTTTAATACTTTTGTTAGCATGTTCAAAATTATCGAGCGCGCAAACGTTACAAACTTTTCACAGTGGTATTGAGCAAGTCCAATTATTAGAGCTTTACACATCTCAAGGTTGTAGTAGCTGCCCACCAGCAGAAAAGTGGCTAAGCAGATTTATGGACAGGGATACGCTTTGGCAGCGGATAATTCCTGTTAATTTCCACGTCGACTACTGGGATAATTTAGGTTGGCCAGATCCTTATGCATCAGCACAATACACACAACGGCAGCGTATCTATAAAGCACTTGGCAATACTAAGGTTGTTGCAACACCGGGTTTTGTAATAAACGGCCGAGGTTGGAATGGGTGGTTTTACGGTCAAACGCTACCAATAGGATCACCAGTGAAAGTTGGTGAGCTTACGCTCAAAGTTAACGAACAGACCTTTAATGCAAAGTTCGAAGAGGATCAACCAAGTGATAAAAAACTAACACTTAATATTGCGCAATTAGGATTTGGACTGTTCGATAAAATAAAGCGTGGCGAAAATGAGGGGAAATTATTACGACATGATTTCGTTGTATTAAGTTTTCAACAGCTACCACTTAGCCAAAGTAATGGCACGTACTTTATTGCTAGCGAGTTAGCAAAGCCGATCAGCTTGAGCCCAGTCACCGGAATTGCAGCTTGGGTTACGGTTGATAGCAATCCAACTCCGATTCAAAGTGTAGGTGGTTATCTGAAATAACCGTATCTTAATCTTTGTCCATTGTTGGCTTTTGAGAGCGGCAGATTAGCGCGCGTGAGGAGCATTACCGCTCCTAGCCATCCATAGTTTCGCGGCATTGCCGACAAGGATGTCGGTAATTAGGGTTTGCAGGAGCATAAACCCTGCCCGTTCATTCTCGGCTCGGGCCCTGCTTCGCTCTACCGACTAATTCCATTTAGTCGTGAACATAAAAAAAAAGGTCACCGAAGTGACCTTTTTTGAAATCATGTATTTAGCAAAGCTAAATATTAGTCCACGACTTTATCTAACTAAGAGCATACGACAGCAGTTCCTACTGTGCGGCCACGAGACAACGGGCGTTCCTGTCCTGCGCCCTACTGATCTGCTAACGCAGCTCAAATTCATTTCCGACAAATTTGTCACGGATAATCAAACTTAGGACATTCGTCCATTGTTAACTTTTAAGGCCGGCAGACTAGCTTCTAGCGTACTACTTTTCTCAAGACATAAAAAAAGGCCACCGAAGTGACCTTTTTTGAAATCATGTATTTAGCTAAGCTAAATATTAGTCCATGATTTTAGATACAACACCAGCACCTACTGTACGGCCACCTTCACGGATAGCGAAACGTAGACCTTCGTCCATTGCGATTGGGCAGATTAGCTCAACAACAAACTTAAGGTTATCACCTGGCATTACCATTTCTACGCCTTCTGGAAGCTCTACAGCACCAGTTACGTCAGTTGTACGGAAGTAGAACTGTGGACGGTAACCTTTGAAGAATGGCGTGTGACGACCACCTTCATCTTTGCTTAGTACGTATACTTCTGACTCGAACTTAGTGTGTGGAGTGATTGTACCTGGCTTAACAAGTACTTGACCACGTTCGATTTCTTCACGCTTGATACCACGTAGAAGAACACCAACGTTCTCACCAGCACGACCTTCGTCAAGAAGCTTACGGAACATTTCAACACCAGTACAAGTTGACTCTGCAGTCTCTTTGATACCAACGATTTCTACTGCGTCACCAACGTTGATGATACCGCGCTCAACACGACCAGTTACAACAGTACCACGGCCTGAGATTGAGAATACGTCTTCGATTGGAAGTAGGAATGGCTTATCGATGTCACGCTCTGGCTCTGGGATGTAGCTGTCTAGTGCTTCTGCAAGCTCAACAACTTTAGCTGGCCAGTCGCCTTCGCCTTCTAGTGCTTTAAGTGCTGAACCTTGGATTACTGGAAGGTCATCACCTGGGAATTCGTATTCAGATAGAAGTTCACGAACTTCCATTTCTACTAGCTCTAGTAACTCTTCGTCATCAACCATGTCACATTTGTTCATGAATACGATGATGAAAGGTACACCAACCTGACGTGAAAGTAGGATGTGCTCACGAGTTTGTGGCATTGGGCCATCAGTCGCAGCAACTACTAGGATCGCGCCGTCCATTTGTGCAGCACCAGTGATCATGTTTTTAACGTAATCGGCGTGTCCTGGACAATCTACGTGTGCGTAGTGACGTGTAGGAGTATCGTACTCTACGTGTGAAGTAGAGATTGTTATACCACGTGCTTTTTCTTCAGGAGCGTTATCGATTTGATCGAATGCTTTTACGTCACCGCCGTAAGTTTCAGCTAGAACTTTAGTGATAGCAGCAGTTAGAGTTGTTTTACCGTGGTCAACGTGGCCGATAGTACCAACGTTAACGTGCGGCTTGGAGCGGTCAAATTTTTCTTTAGACACGACAATTACCTTTATAGTGTGTTAAGCCGATTGTTTTAATCGACTAATAAGTTATTTATCTTTTTCCTGATACTACAGCATCAGAAATGTTCTTTGGTGCTTCAGCATACTCGAAGAATTCCATCGAGTACGAAGCTCGGCCCTGAGTTGCAGAACGTAGATCGGTAGCATAACCGAACATTTCTGACAAAGGAACCTTAGCGAATACTAGTTTGATACCAGCAACACCATCTTCCATCCCCTCAATCATGCCGCGACGACGGTTTAGGTCGCCAACAACATCACCCATCCAGTCTTCTGGTGTAGTTACTTCAACCTTCATTACTGGTTCAAGTAATACAGGGTTTGCATCTAACGCGCCATTTCTAAAGCCCATTGAGCCTGCCACTTTAAAGGCAATCTCATTAGAATCAACGTCGTGATATGAGCCATCTACTAAAGTCACTTTAATATCTAGCATCGGGAAACCAGCAACAACACCTTGGTTCATTGCTTCAGAACATCCCTTATCAACGGCACCAATATATTCTTTAGGAACAGATCCACCTACGATTTCGTTAACAAATTCGTAGCCAGCGCCTGTTTCTTGCGGCTCCATTTTCAGCACAACATGACCGTATTGGCCCTTGCCGCCTGATTGACGGACAAACTTACCTTCAGCAGTAACGCTGTTACGGATAGTTTCGCGGTAAGCAACTTGAGGTTTACCGACGTTACAATCAACGCCAAATTCGCGCTGCATGCGATCTACAATAATATCTAGATGTAGTTCACCCATACCGGAGATGATGGTTTGACCCGTTTCCGCGTCTGTTTCAACTCTGAATGACGGATCTTCTGCCGCTAGTTTACCTAACGCAATCCCCATTTTTTCTTGGGCGGCTGTTGTTCTTGGTTCAACAGCAATCGCAATTACTGGCTCAGGGAACTCCATACGCTCTAGAATCACTTTGTGATCTGGGCTACATAGGGTATCACCTGTTGTTACATCTTTAAGACCAATGGCGGCGGCGATATCGCCAGCTCGCACTTCAGTGATCTCGTTGCGATCGTTAGCGTGCATTTGCACGATACGGCCTAGACGTTCACGTTTCTGTTTAACAGAATTAAAGACGTGAGCACCAGACTCAACAACACCTGAGTAGACGCGAATGAAAGACAACGTTCCCACGAATGGGTCGGTAGCAATCTTAAATGCGAGTGCAGCAAAAGGTTCGTCATCACTTGACGGACGTACAACTTCGTTGTCATCCATATCAACACCAGTGATGGCCTTAACTTCGGTTGGCGCTGGTAAGAAGTCCACAACAGCATCAAGTACTGCTTGAACACCTTTGTTTTTAAACGCCGAACCACAAGTGGCTAATACTATTTCGTTTGCAAGAGTACGTTGACGTAGACCAGCCTTAATCTCTTCTTCAGAGAGCTCGCCTTCTTCAAGGTATTTATCCATCAATTCTTCGTTAGCTTCAGCCGCAGCTTCAACTAACTCTTCATGAAGCTCCTGAGCGCGATCTAAAAGATCCGCTGGAATTTCTTCATAATTGAATGTGGCACCTTGGTCGTCTTCGTTCCAGTTAATGGCCTTCATCTTAATAAGGTCAATAACGCCCTTGAAGTCTTCCTCTGTACCAATGTTTAAGTGCATAGGCACACAGGTCGCACCTAGACGGTTGCGAATTTGGTCTACAACCACTTCAAAGTTTGCGCCCGTGCGATCCATCTTGTTTACGAATACCAAACGCGGTACTTCGTATTTATCAGCCTGACGCCATACGGTTTCTGACTGAGGCTCCACGCCTGATGAACCACAAAACACCACTACAGCGCCATCTAGAACACGAAGAGAACGCTCAACTTCGATAGTGAAGTCAACGTGTCCCGGAGTATCAATGATATTAATACGGTGTTCTTTGAACTGCTTGTCCATACCTGACCAGAACGTCGTTGTCGCAGCAGACGTGATAGTAATACCGCGTTCTTGCTCTTGCTCCATCCAGTCCATAGTCGCAGCGCCGTCATGAACTTCACCGATCTTATGAGAAAGACCTGTGTAGAACAAAACGCGCTCTGTTGTCGTTGTTTTACCAGCGTCAACGTGGGCAACGATACCGATATTACGGTACAGCTCAATTGGGGTAGTGCGTGCCAAAATAGTTTCCCTTTTATTCTTTCTAGCTAAAACTAGATTGAATGATTAATACTGCAATGTTTTGCACATGCAAAACAAAAGTAGCTGACTAAGTTACTTAGCCAGCCACCAATTTTATTACCAACGGTAGTGAGCGAATGCTTTGTTCGCTTCAGCCATACGGTGAACGTCTTCACGTTTCTTAACAGAAGCACCTTTGTTTTCTAGTGCATCTACTAATTCACCAGCTAGGCGTTGAGCCATAGATTTTTCACCACGCTTACGCGAGAACTCAACTAACCAACGCATAGCTAGTGCGTTACGACGTACAGGACGTACTTCTACAGGCACTTGGTACGTAGAACCACCAACACGGCGAGACTTAACCTCTACCGTTGGGCATACGTTTTCTAATGCTTCTTCAAATAATTCAACATGGCCTTTACCTGATTTCTCAGCAGCGATGTCTAATGCACCGTAAACGATTTTTTCAGCAGTTGATTTCTTACCGTCAACCATTACGATGTTTACGAATTTTGCCAGGATCTCTGATTTAAATTTAGGATCTGGAAGGATTTTTCGTTGACCTATGACGCGTCTTCTTGGCATCTTAATTCTCCAATATGATTCAGGTTACCCCAAAACAGGTTATTACTTAAGTTTCGTTTGCTTGGCCTTACTGCGGAGAGCTAATTAAGCCTTAGGCTTCTTAGCACCGTATTTAGAACGACCTTGACGACGATCAGCAACGCCAGAACAGTCTAATGTTCCGCGAACTGTGTGGTAACGAACACCAGGTAAATCTTTAACACGACCACCGCGGATTAAGATAACGCTGTGCTCTTGTAAGTTGTGACCTTCACCACCGATGTATGAAGTTACTTCGAATCCGTTAGTTAAACGAACACGAGCTACTTTACGTAGTGCTGAGTTAGGTTTTTTAGGTGTAGTAGTATATACACGAGTACATACACCACGACGTTGTGGACAAGCTTCTAAAGCAGGTACGTTTGTTTTTGATACCTTCTTTGTACGAGCGTTGCGCACTAGTTGATTAACTGTTGCCATTATAGCTCCTAGTTAGTTGAATTTAGCTCAGTTTCCCGAGCCCGTTAGGTGAAAAATCTATCCCCAAAAAATGGGGACGCGAAATTCTATGCGCATCGGGCGCAATAGTCAAGAAATAACCAGTTTTGAGCGTGAACGAGATCGTACTTTTAGGCATTCGATCGTCTCGAAGATAAAAATATTTCTCGCGCAGAATTCGAGTCTCTGATAGTTTTGTAACTCTTGATGTTTTAACGGAGTTAACCATGAAGCATAAAACAGGTGGTTGCGCCTGCGGGCAAATTACATACGCCTTTACCGGACAGCCTCTAAACACTGTTTTTTGTTATTGTAAGCAATGCCAACTACACACCGGCTCTGATAAATGGTTCGGAGTGTGGGCACACAAAGACAATTTTACGTTCACCAAAGGACTGCCAGCGGTATTTACACGCACTGGTGATTCAGGTCGAGAGACGCGATATAACTTTTGCCAAACCTGCGGTGTAACAGTGTGCGCGGAAATTGAAGTGGGTAGTTTTTATTCTATTGCCGCATCGACACTGGACGATCAAAGCGGATTAAAACCGGCGATGTTGATCTACACCGCTTATGCGCCTGAGTGGAGTGTCCTGCCGGAAGATGTGCCGGCGTTTGATATTTTACCTCCCTTCCTAACTGAACATTTATAATTGTTGAATGTATAAGGCGACACTAGTCGCCTTTATTTTCAAAGTGCACAAAGTCGATAAGAAATACCACACCTAGTAAAAAGGCTTTAGTTTCTACATCTGCATCATCGGGAAAGATCACCCCGAAATTGTCAGCATCACTAAAACTCTCTTTGAGTAAGCCACTCCATTTTTTAGTAATTTTTCCCACATCGCGCTCGCCTTGTCGGATGTTAAACGTCCATGGTTTGAGTAGCGGTCCTTTAAGGGTGTAGATAACGCGACCTTGTGCGTCAAACAAACTGTACTTTTTACTGATTAATGAAAAGTGTTTTTTCACAACTCCTAAGGTTTTACCGTTCTGCCCGTAAATCGTTGCTTCTGGAAAAAGCCAGCGAAATGGCCGACTAACCGTCATTTGCTGCTGACTATTGCCGTCGAGCACTGCCAAGGTAAATGGACGACTGGCTTTGAAAAATTGACGCGCCAACCACGAACCTTTTTGTTCGGCAGCGAAATAGAGCTGGCCACCCGCAGCGTCGCTAATGACGTATTTATTGAGGGTTTCAAAGCCGGTAATGATTTCGCCCCACTCTTTTTGCTGTTTGATCATTAACGATGAATGATTTGCTAATTTTTCCACACTATTTCCTTATTTAATCTGGGCTCACGCTATTTTATTTGCTTATATCGACCGTTAAGCCAGTCGTCGAGTTCATTACAATACCACTTTGAAGTGAAATCATCTGACGGACCACCAGCTAATGAAGTGTGTAAGACATCTTCATTCATATCAGCAATTACGCGGATTGTTGGCGCAAAGCTCGTTTGCCTATTTGCACTGCGATAGATTTGTCCTTGAGAAGGCGTTGCTCGGCCGCCACGTAACGGGATTGGCTTGGTAGTAGCGCCTAAAAACGACGGCATTTTGTCGGCCACTAAAATATTTGAAAAACTAACACTATTCACCTGTTGCCATGTTTTATCTACTTCATTGGGCTTTATCGCTTTAAACGCCGCAATAAAAACGTCAGCTTGAGTTGTGCCTTCATACCACGCCGATCCTGGATTGAGTAACACGCCATCAAACTGTTGGTAGAAATCGATAAAAACACCGGTTTCGCTGGCCAAGTAATTTCCAACGTTAGGTCCTAATCCCAATCGAGAGTCAGCGAAAACTTGCTGCCTTAGGTTGTGATAAAAAGCCTCGAATATCACAGCACCGCGAGACTGTGTATCGTAACAGCAATCCCAATCTGCGATGATGTTAGATAATGGTGAATCAACACACTGAGATTGCACTAAAGGGCGTAATATCGCTAAAAACAGCTCAGCTTGTTGTGAGTAGACATCGAGCTGAATTTGCTGATTTAATGCAACATCATGTTGTTGGTTCTTCTCAATTAGGTGAGCAATGCGTTTAGCACGATAGTTTCCCATTGGCATATTAATAGGGGACGCTTTGCCGTATTCATTCAGGTCGTTATTAGCGGTAACTAGAAAGCCGCACGCTGGATTGTAACTACGAGGTAGGTCTTTGATATCCACATAGCCTTGCCAATCATTTTCACTGTGCCAGCCAACACTAGGAACAAATCCATTCCATCCATCTCGACGCTTTGGCATTAAGCCAGACATTTGATAACCAATATTACCTTCGTTGTCAGCGACAACCCAGTTCCATGCTGACTCCACTTTTCCCAGAATCGATAACGCCGATTTGGTATCACCAATTTCAAACATTTCGATGGCAGCTTGCAGAGATTGTGCACCACTATTTGCTCCGCTCCAACGCGTCGCTAAGTAGTGACCTTCTACATTAGGATCGCCAGCTAACACACCGTGCTTGTTATCATAAAAAGTTACTTGCTGCTCAGGGTGTTTCTTACGCTTTATAACCTCTTTCCTTGTAGCAAAGTCTAGCCATTTACCATCATGAAGGTACTTACCTTCTCTGCATTGCTCAATCCAGCTATCGACACTATCCATAAACGAATAAGTGACTCCCCAAGCAAGGTCATTTGAACGACCAATAACGATCCCGGGGAGCCCCGGCATCCCCATTCCTTTAATCCGCTGAGCTGGACAATTGAGAATTTGCTCACACCAAACATTTGGTAGACGGTTTACTTCTAAGTGTGGATCATTAGCAAGTATTGGTTTACCACTGTGCGTATGCTCGCCACTGATTACCCAATTGTTGGAAGCCATCATCCGTGGCAATACACTGTTCCATAGAATGTGGGAGGGAATAATTGAATCTGTTAACTGGATTTTATTCAGTAGCTGAAAGTCGATTTGCTGATCGCTAATTGGAAACAATTCGGTGAGTCGCGCACGGTCAACGCCCGCTTGGACACATTCTATAAAGAAGTGTTCTATTTCCGTTTGTGACTGTGCCAGCGTTAAGTAGCCAGTCATTCGAGAGATTAAAATAGAATCTTCAATAGTCCATAATTCCGGCTTGTATCCTAGGAACTTAAGCATGGATGTCCTCTTGCGCTTAATTCCCTCATTAATGCCATCACAGTAACGTTGGCACATTTCCCGAGAATAGGAATCTAGCTTGCCGACTTCATCGGTTAGGTTGTTGTGCCAGTTGGCCTTGCGAAAGAAGGTATCAATTGCCAAGTTTTCATCTGAGTCCTCTAATAACTCACATAAACGGCCTTGGCCAATAATTCGCATCAAAAGTAATTGGGTATAGCGATCGACAGCATGAGCATAACCACTACCCCACAATAGATCGGACAGGTCATTACCATTAATTTCAATGATGCCGTGCTCTGTACGATTTAGAGCCAAAGCGCTTGGTGCTGTTGCGGGGAGTTTGATCTTCCGTGAACTTAAAAAACTCAAGTGATAATCCTATTCTTTTTATTATTAATAATTGAGTGTAGTTCACTCTAACGGATTGGCAGGCATAAAAAAACCCGTTGATTTTCATCAACGGGTTTTTGTTTAGCTACAACTTAGTAAGAATTACTCGTCGCCACCTAGGCTACCAAGTAAATCAGCTAAGTTAGCTTCTGCTTCATCAGTGTCAATCTTAGTCACTTCAGGCTCTACTGCCGCCGCACGACGTTTCTCGTGGTAAGCGAAACCAGTACCAGCAGGGATCAGACGACCAACGATTACGTTTTCTTTCAGACCACGTAAATCATCGCGCTTACCGCTAACTGCTGCTTCAGTAAGAACACGTGTTGTTTCTTGGAACGATGCCGCTGAGATAAATGACTCAGTTGCAAGCGACGCTTTGGTGATACCCATTAGGTTACGCTCAAAACGTGCAGGCTCTTTGCCTTGTTCTTCCAATTCACGGTTAGCCACTTTAACTTGAGAGTACTCAAGTGTTTCACCAACTAAGAAGTTACTGTCACCAGCGAAGGTAATAGTACACTTACGTAGCATTTGACGAATGATTGCTTCACAGTGCTTATCATTGATTTTTACACCTTGTAGACGATAAACGTCTTGCACTTCGTTCACGATGTAGTTCGCAACGTGTGTAATACCACGTAAGCGAAGAATATCATGCGGTGACTCAGGACCATCGGCGATAACCTCACCTTTTTCAACCTTCTCACCTTCGAACGCATTTAGATTACGCCACTTAGGAATCATTTCCTCGTAGTGATCGCTACCATCTGCAGGAGTAATAACTAGACGACGCTTACCTTTGGTTTCTTTACCAAATGAAATCGTACCGCTAACTTCAGCAAGAATCGCAGGCTCTTTAGGCTTACGTGCTTCGAATAAGTCGGCTACGCGAGGTAGACCACCCGTGATATCACGAGTCTTCGAGCTTTCTTGTGGAATACGTGCTAACGCGTCACCAACGTTTACGATTGCACCATCTTCTAGGTTAACGATTGCGTTACCTGGTAAGAAGTATTGTGCAGGAACATCAGTACCAGCGATTAGTACGTCGTTACCTTTGTCATCAACAAGTTTTACAGCTGGGCGCATTTCTTTACCAGCGGCTGTACGTTGTGCAGCGTCGATAACTACTACTGAAGATAGACCCGTTAGATCATCAGTCTTCTTATCCATGGTGATACCATCGATTAAGTCAACGAATTGGATCTTACCTTGTACCTCGGTGATGATTGGATGCGTATGCGGATCCCAGTTTGCTACGATTTCGCCAGCAGTTACTGTTTGATCTTCACCTTTCTCTAAGATAGTACCGTAAGGCACTTTATAGCGCTCTTTCTCACGACCCATCTCATCGATAACTGTTAACTCAGAAGAACGAGAAACGATAACTAGTTTGCCATCGCTGTTTGTAACGTGCTTAGAGTTGTGTAGCTTGATAGTACCAGCGTTTTTCACTTGAACGTTGTTTTCAGCAGACGCTCGAGATGCCGCACCACCGATGTGGAACGTACGCATGGTTAGCTGTGTACCCGGCTCACCGATTGATTGTGCCGCAACAACACCAACGGCTTCACCCATGTTGATTAGGTGACCACGTGCTAGGTCACGACCGTAACAGTTAGCACATACACCAAAGTCAGCGTCACAAGTGATGATAGAACGTACTTTCACTTGGTCAACTGAGTTAGCTTCAATCATGTCAACTAAGCCTTCGTCAAGCATAACGTTACGCTCAACAAGTACTTCGTCTTCAGTACCTGGTTTGATAATGTCTTCTGCAACTACACGACCTAATACACGCTCGCGTAGCGGCTCAACAACGTCACCACCTTCGATTAATGGTGTCATCATTAGACCTTCGTGCGTACCACAGTCTTGCTCAGAGATAACTAAATCTTGTGCAACGTCTACTAGACGACGTGTTAGGTAACCAGAGTTCGCTGTCTTAAGTGCGGTATCCGCTAGACCTTTACGAGCACCGTGAGTCGAGATGAAGTACTGAAGTACGTTTAGACCTTCACGGAAGTTCGCAATGATCGGCGTTTCGATGATTGAGCCATCCGGCTTAGCCATCAGACCACGCATACCAGCTAGCTGACGGATCTGAGCAGCACTACCACGAGCGCCCGAGTCAGCCATCATGAATACGCTGTTAAACGACGGTTGAGTTTCTTCTTCGCCATCGCGGTTAATTACCGTTTCAGTCGATAAGTTATCCATCATCGCTTTCGATACTTTCTCGTTGGTACCAGCCCAAATATCGATTGCTTTGTTGTAGCGCTCACCCGCAGTTACTAGACCTTGAGCGAACTGCTCAGAGATTTCTGCAACTTCTGCTTGCGCTTCTTCGATTAACGCTTTCTTCTCGTCTGGAATAACCATGTCGTCGATACCAACCGAACAACCAGACATAGTCGCGTAACCAAAACCTGTGTACATTAGTTGGTCAGCAAAGATAACAGTATCTTTCAGACCTACTTCACGGTAACACGTGTTTAGTAGCTTAGAAATTTGCTTCTTACCTAATGGCTCATCTAACAAGTTGTAAGATAAACCTTTTGGCATGATGCGTGAGAATAACGCACGACCAACAGTTGTATCGCGTAATGATACAGTCTCTTGTAATTCGCCGTTCTCATCGCGAACGTACTCAGTGATACGCACCTTGATGCGAGCGTGTAGTTGAGCGTGACCTGTGCGGTATGCTTTTTCTACTTCGTCGATATCACTAAATGCCATCGCTTCGCCTTTACCGTTAACACAATCACGTGTTAAGTAGTAAAGACCTAATACAACGTCCTGAGAAGGTACGATGATCGGCTCACCATTCGCTGGCGATAAGATGTTGTTAGTCGACATCATTAACGCACGTGCTTCAAGTTGCGCTTCAATTGTTAACGGTACGTGTACCGCCATTTGGTCACCATCGAAGTCAGCGTTGTACGCTGCACAAACTAATGGGTGTAATTGAATTGCTTTACCTTCGATTAGTACCGGCTCAAACGCTTGGATACCTAATCTGTGAAGTGTTGGTGCACGGTTAAGCATTACCGGATGTTCGCGGATAACGTCAGATAGGATATCCCAAACTTCACCTACTTCGCGCTCTACCATTTTCTTCGCAGCTTTGATGGTAGTCGCCATACCTAGTGATTCTAATTTACCGTAGATAAATGGCTTGAATAACTCAAGTGCCATCTTCTTAGGTAGACCACATTGGTGTAGACGTAGAGTAGGACCTACGGTGATTACCGAACGACCAGAGTAGTCAACACGCTTACCAAGTAAGTTCTGACGGAAACGACCTTGCTTACCTTTGATCATATCGGCAAGTGATTTCAGAGGACGCTTGTTAGAACCTGTGATAGCACGACCACGACGACCGTTATCTAATAGCGCATCAACAGACTCTTGTAACATACGCTTTTCGTTGCGTACGATGATGTCTGGAGCAGCTAGGTCTAATAGACGTTTTAGACGGTTGTTACGGTTGATTACACGACGGTATAAATCGTTTAGATCAGACGTTGCAAAGCGGCCGCCTTCTAGCGGTACTAATGGACGTAGATCTGGTGGAAGAACTGGTAATACAGTCATGATCATCCACTCAGGGTTGTTACCTGATTCGTGGAATGCTTCCATTAATTTAAGACGCTTAGTGATCTTCTTACGCTTAGTTTCAGAGTTAATTGAAGGTAGCTCTTCGCGCATTTCTTCAATCTCGTGAGCAAGATCTAGCTGGCTTAGTAGCGCTAATACCGCTTCTGCACCCATCTTAGCTTCGAACTCGTCACCGTGCTCTTCTAAGGCGTCTAAGTATTCTTCTTCGGTTAAGATCTGTGATTGCTCAAGATCTGTCATACCCGGCTCAGTTACCACGAAAGATTCGAAGTAAAGTACGCGCTCGATATCACGAAGTGTTAAGTCTAGTAATAGACCGATACGAGACGGTAATGATTTTAAGAACCAGATGTGAGCAACTGGGCTAGCAAGATCGATATGACCCATACGGTCACGACGAACTTTAGATTGAGTTACCTCAACGCCACACTTTTCACAGATAACACCACGGTGCTTCAGACGCTTGTATTTACCACACAAACATTCGTAATCTTTGATTGGACCAAAGATACGCGCACAGAATAAACCTTCGCGCTCTGGCTTGAAGGTACGATAGTTAATGGTCTCTGGCTTTTTAACTTCACCAAATGACCAAGAACGGATCTGTTCAGGAGAAGCAAGACCGATTTTGATCGCATCAAATTCTTCGGTTTTGTTCTGCTGTTTTAGAAACTTCAGTAAGTCTTTCACTTTTATCTCCTAGTGGAGTTAGGGCACGCACCAGTGCGTGCCATAAATTCGAATTTCAAACTATATTAGCTAGTTTGGGCTTACTCTTCATCAAGCTCGATGTTGATCGCTAGAGAGCGGATTTCTTTCAACAATACGTTGAACGATTCCGGCATACCAGGATTCATCTCGTGCTTGCCGTCAACAATGTTCTTATACATTTCAGTACGACCGTTAACGTCATCAGACTTAACAGTTAACATTTCTTGTAGGGTGTAGGCAGCACCGTATGCTTCAAGTGCCCATACCTCCATCTCACCGAAACGCTGACCACCGAACTGAGCTTTACCACCTAGTGGTTGCTGAGTTACTAGTGAGTAAGAACCAGTAGAACGAGCATGCATCTTGTCATCAACCAAGTGATTTAGTTTCAGCATGTACATGTAACCAACAGTTACTGGACGCTCGAACTGTTCACCAGTACGGCCGTCGAATAATGTTAGCTGACCTGACTCTGGTAATTTAGCCAGTTTTAGCATTTCTTTGATTTCAGATTCTGCTGCACCGTCGAACGCAGGGGTAGCCATTGGCAGACCGCCTTGTAAGTTCTTCGCTAGGCGAATAACTTCTTCGTCGCTGAACTCGCTGATATCAACTTTCTGATCACATTGACCCAGTGCGTAAGCGCGTTGGATGTAATCACGTAATTCGCTAACTTTGCGTTGCTCTGCAAGCATTTCAGTGATTTGGTCACCGATACCGCGTGCCGCTAGACCTAAGTGAGTTTCTAAGATCTGACCGATGTTCATACGAGACGGTACACCCAGTGGGTTAAGTACGATGTCTACTGTACGACCAGTCTCATCATGTGGCATGTCTTCTACAGGACACAGTTTAGAGATTACACCCTTATTACCGTGACGACCCGCCATCTTATCACCAGGCTGGATACGACGTTTAACAGCAAGGTAAACCTTAACAACTTTAAGAACACCAGGTTGCAGATCTGCACCTTGAGTGATCTTCAAGCGTTTGTTTTCAAATTGCTTGTCGAAATCAGCTTTAGTCTCAGCGTGTTGCGCTGCGATTTGCTCTAATTGAGTTTGCGAAGCTTCGTCAGATAGCGTTTGCTCTAACCACTCACGACGTGGCATAGCATTTAGCTGATCTTGGCTAAAGCCAGAAGCTAGTAGAAGTTTCTCAGCACGCTCGAAAATACCATCTTCTAAGATAGTGAAAACGTCTGATAAATCTTTCTTCGCTTCTTTAAGCTGCATTTGTTCAATTTCAAGTGCACGCTTATCTTTCTCAACACCGTCACGAGTAAATACGTGAACGTCGATGATAGTACCGCTAACTGAGTTAGGTACGCGTAATGAGCTGTCTTTAACGTCAGATGCTTTTTCACCGAAGATTGCGCGTAGTAGCTTCTCTTCTGGCGTTAATTGCGTCTCACCTTTAGGCGTTACTTTACCTACTAGGATGTCGCCGCCTTTAACTTCAGCACCGATGTAAACGATACCAGACTCGTCTAGCTTGCCTAATGCCGCTTCACCAACGTTTGGAATATCAGCAGTGATATCTTCGCTACCAAGCTTAGTATCACGAGCAATACAGGTTAGCTCTTGAATGTGGATTGTCGTGAAACGATCTTGCTGAACAACACGCTCAGATACTAGGATCGAATCCTCAAAGTTGTAACCGTTCCAAGGCATGAACGCGATACGCATGTTTTGGCCAAGTGCCAAATCACCCATATCTGTAGATGGACCATCTGCCATCACATCGCCGGCAACAACAACTTCACCAGCCATTACCGTTGGGCGTTGGTTGATACAAGTGTTTTGGTTAGAACGTGTGTACTTAGTTAGGTTGTAGATATCGATACCTGCTTCACCAGCAACTAACTCATCTTCATTAACCTTAACTACAATGCGAGATGCATCAGCGTAATCAACTACACCACCGCGTTTAGCAACAATGGTTACACCAGAGTCAACAGCGATAGTTTTTTCCATACCAGTACCAACAAGCGGCTTATCAGCCTTTAATGTTGGAACAGCTTGACGTTGCATGTTCGCACCCATCAATGCACGGTTCGCATCATCGTGCTCTAGGAATGGGATGATTGATGCTGCCACAGAGATAATTTGCTGTGGAGATACATCCATATAATCGATTTGGTCGCTTGTCATAAAGGTAGATTCACCTTTGTGACGACACGCAACTAGGTCTTCAGCTAGGTTGTTATCTTTATCGATAACAGCTGACGCCTGTGCCACAACGAAGTTTGTTTCTTCGATAGCAGATAGGAATGCAACTTCGTCAGTCACTTTACCGTCAACTACCTTACGGTATGGTGTTTCTAAGAAACCGTAATCGTTAGTTTTAGCGTAAGATGCTAGCGAGTTGATAAGACCGATGTTCGGACCCTCAGGAGTTTCAATAGGACATAGACGACCGTAGTGAGTCGGATGTACGTCTCGAACCTCAAAGCCTGCGCGCTCACGTGTTAAACCACCTGGGCCTAACGCTGAAATACGACGCTTA
Source organism: Psychrobium sp. (assembly GCA_049607155.1). GTDB lineage: Bacteria > Pseudomonadota > Gammaproteobacteria > Enterobacterales > Psychrobiaceae > Psychrobium. Next base: position 25,750 of record JBMYWG010000033.1, on the reverse strand, counting down.
TGAGTTACTTCAGATAATGGGTTATTTTGATCCATGAACTGAGATAACTGGCTAGAACCGAAGAATTCTTTAACAGCAGCAGAAATAGGCTTAGCGTTAATTAAATCTTGTGGCATAACCTCAGCTAAGTCACCAAGAGATAAACGCTCTTTAACAGCACGTTCAACACGTACTAAACCAACGCGGAATTGGTTTTCAGCCATTTCACCAACACTACGGATACGACGGTTACCAAGATGATCGATATCATCCACGTCACCTTTACCATTGCGAATGTCGATCAATGTCTTCATTACAGCGATGATGTCGTCTTTATCTAATGTGCCAGTGCTTAGATCAACTTCACTTCCAACACGCGCGTTAAACTTCATACGACCTACTTTAGATAGATCATAACGCTCTTCGTTGAAGAATAAGTTGTCGAATAAACCTTCAGCAGCATCTTTGGTTGGCGGCTCGCCTGGGCGCATCATGCGGTAGATTTCAACAAGCGCTTCTAAGCGGTTTGTTGAAGAGTCAACGCGTAGCGTATCTGACATGAATGGACCATTATCTAAATCATTGAAGTAGATAGTGTTGAATTCTTTGATGCCAGATTCAGAAAGTGCAGCTAGGTTTTCTAGTGTAATTTCATCATTCGCGTTGATGATAACTTCACCAGTATCTTTGTTAACGTGAGTACGGTTGATAACTTTACCAATGACGTATTCTGTTGGTACTTCAACAGCCGTTAACTTAGCTTTAGTCATTTGACGAACGTGACGTGCAGTGATGCGACGACCCGTCTCAACGATTACATTGCCTTCGTCATCTTTGATGTCGAATACTGCAGTGTCACCGCGTAAACGTTCAGGCATAAGATCCATAACGATCTTGCCGCGCTTAACTTTAAAGCCAGTAGTTTCGAAGAATAAATCTAAGATTTCTTCTGTCTCCATGCCCATAGCACGAAGAATAATTGATGCAGGTAATTTACGACGACGATCGATACGTACGAATACAGCATCTTTAGGATCGAATTCGAAATCTAACCAAGAACCACGGTAAGGAATTACACGTGCGTTGTGCAAGATCTTACCCGACGAGTGAGTCTTACCTTTATCGTGATCGAAGAATACACCAGGAGAACGGTGTAATTGAGAAACGATAACACGCTCTGTACCATTGATAACAAAAGTCGCGTTGTCAGTCATTAATGGGATTTCACCCATGTAAACTTCTTGCTCTTTGATATCTTTGATCGTGCCTTTTGGCGCTTCGCGATCAAATAATACAAGACGCAGTTTAACACGCAATGGAGCACTGTAAGTGATACCACGGATTTGACATTCTTTTACGTCAAATACTGGAGTACCTAGCTTGTAGCTCACGTATTGCAGTTCTGCATAGCCAGAAAAGCTCTTGATAGGGAAAATAGATCTAAAAGCGGCTTCTAAACCTAGCTCACCGGTAGAGTCCATTGTGATAAATCTGGCGAAAGAGTCCTTTTGGATATCCAAAAGCTGTGGAATTTCAACCACCTGCGGACGCTTACCAAAATCCTTACGGATACGTTTTTTTTCGTTACTAGAGTAACCCATGGGTTTCCTCAAATTAGCTGACGTTTGACAACTGTTGCCTAGACTTCGATGAGCACAACTTGACGCCTCACCCCTAAACAACCTCGAAAATAACAACACTTTGGTAAGAACCTACCCAATAATCTCTGGTAGGGACTGGACACTAACTCAAACAATTGCCTTTAAAACAAGGTCTTACATCATAAAAGAAGTGCTTTAAAACTCATGGTGTATATAGTGTGAAATCCACCATGTTTTTTAGCGCAAAAAGGCTGGTGATTAAATAATCACCAGCCTCACGCTTAATTAGCTAATGCTAACTAAGCGGCACTCAAATAAGGGTTAACCTTATTTAAGTTCAACAGTAAGACCTGCTTCTTCAAGAGATTTTTTAAGCTCTTCAGCTTCAGCTTTCTCTAAGCCTTCTTTGATTGCAACTGGTGCAGATTCAACCATAGCTTTAGCTTCTTTAAGGCCAAGACCTGTAGCGCCACGAACAGCTTTGATTGCAGCAACTTTGTTGTCACCGAAAGATGCTAAGATTACGTCGAACTCTGATTGCTCTTCAGCAGCTTCAGCAGCACCGCCAGCAACAGCTACAGCTGCAGCAGCAGAAACGCCGAATTTTTCTTCCATTGCTTCGATTAGTTCTACAACGTCCATTACTGACATTTCAGCAACAGCGTTTAGGATATCGTCTTTAGATACAGACATGGTATACATTCCTAAGTTTGTGAACACCACTTAATTGAAGTGTGCGTTCTAATAAATTGATTAATAAAACAGTTGTACTCATTTTTAAAAGCTTTAAAAAGCCATCAAAAATTAAGCAGCTGTTTCTTCCTTCTGATCGCGAATTGCAGCAATAGTGCGTACAAGTTTGCCAGCAGAAGCTTCTTTCATTGCGCTCATTAGTCGTGCAATAGCTTCGTCTTTCGTTGGAAGCGTTGCAAGAACTTCTGGATCACAAGAAGCGCCTTCAAATGCAGCTGCTAGTACTTCAAAGTTTTCTTCAGCTTTCGCGAAGTCTTTAAAAATACGTGCGCCAGCACCCGGATGTTCGCTTGAAAATGCAATTAGAGTTGGACCTTTGAAAGTGTCAGTTAGACATTCAAAATCAGTACCAGCTAGAGCACGTTTAACTAGAGTATTACGTACTACTTGTACGTGTACACCAGCTTCACGAGCTTGCTTACGCATAGCTGTCATTGCACCTAAAGTAACACCACGAGAGTCAGCAACTACTGCAGACAGAGCGCTTTTGGCGACCTCATTGACTTCAGCAACGATTGCTTTTTTGTCTTCAAGTCTTAATGCCATTGGCATAACTCCTGGTTCACTCCGAGATAACTCGGAACTTTAGTAAAACCCTAAGTCAAAACAACTTAGAGTGTGAACACGGTAAAAAAACAAAACATAGGAATGTTTGGATTCACACCGTCTGCGTAGGCCCTTTGTTTACCAAGATATAAATACCAAGGTTTTCAAACGATTAAACAAACTTATTACTAAATTTGTACCTACGGTCTTGGACGAGAGTTTGGTTAAAAATCGATGATTTAAACCAAATCCCAACCCGTTAGGGCGCAAAATTATACAGAAGTCATTTAATCAAAACAAGGTTTTGCAAAATAACTTCTGTGATCACGTCCTAAACTAATACTTAACAGTATTAAATAGCTTTTGTCTCGATAGTTGCTTGATCGATTTCAACACCAGCACCCATAGTCGTAGACAGAGAAACTTTCTTAAGGTAAGTACCTTTAGCGCCACTTGGCTTAGCTTTGTTTAAAGCGATAAGTAGTGATTCTAAGTTCTCTTTAAGCTTGTCGTTATCGAATGAAACGTTACCGATAGTAGTATGGATGATACCATTCTTATCGTTGCGGTAACGAACTTGACCAGACTTAGCGTTTTTAACAGCTGTAGCTACATCAGGAGTTACAGTGCCAACTTTAGGGTTAGGCATTAAACCACGTGGGCCTAAGATAGTACCTAATTGACCTACAACACGCATAGCGTCTGGAGAAGCGATGACTACGTCAAAGTCCATCTCGCCGCCTTTAACAGCTGCAGCTAGATCGTCCATACCAACGATGTCTGCGCCAGCTTCTTTAGCAGCTTCAGCGTTTGCCCCTTGAGTGAAAACAGCAACGCGAACAGTGCGGCCAGTACCGTGTGGTAATACAGTAGCACCACGAACGTTTTGGTCAGAGCGACGTGGGTCAACACCTAGGTTAACAGCAACATCTACACTTTCAGTGAACTTAGCAGTAGCTAACTCTTTTAAAAGAGTAACAGCTTCGTTGATATCGTAAGCTTTTAGTGAATCAGTCTTTTCACGGATAAGCTTCATACGCTTAGTTAATTTAGCCATTATTCTTATCCTTCTACGTTCAGACCCATTGCACGAGCAGAGCCGGCAATAGAGTTAACATTCGCTTCTAAATCAGCACCAGTTAGATCTGGTTGCTTAGTAGCAACGATTTCTTCTAACTGAGCACGAGTTACTGTGCCACACTTTTCAGTGTTTGGACGACCAGAACCTGATTTGATACCAGCAGCTTTCTTAAGAAGGTAAGCAGCAGGTGGAGTTTTAGTTTCGAACGTGAAAGAACGATCACTGTATACAGTGATAACTACAGGTACTGGAGCACCCTTATCGATTGAATCTGTAGCTGCGTTGAACGCTTTACAGAATTCCATGATGTTCACACCGTGTTGACCTAGAGCTGGACCAACCGGTGGTGACGGGTTAGCTGCACCAGCAGCAACCTGTAGCTTGATATAAGCTTCGACTTTTTTAGCCATTTTTCATATTTCCTATTATGGGTTCAAACACATACTAGTGACTCACAATGAGTCATTTTCAGCTCCCCGTTAATTTAAGGGCGGCGAATTATAGCGATAATCCGTCGCCCTGCCAAGCAAATTGCTACTTATTTAATCAATAATAATTAAACTTGTGAGCAATCCACTTTAATTTGCTTACCCTATTAGAGCATTTGAGCTAAGCTACTGGGCGTCTTTTTCGATTTGAGAGAACTCTAGATCTACTGGCGTTGAACGACCGAAGATAAGAACAGATACCTTCACGCGGCTCTTCTCGTAATCCACTTCTTCAACAGTTGCGTTAAAGTCAGCAAATGGACCATCGATAACGCGAACAATTTCGCCTGGCTCAAATAACGTGCTTGGTTTCGGAGAATCAGCCGAATCTTCAAGGCGTTGTAAAATGCGCTCAGCTTCTTTAGAAGAAATCGGAGCAGGACGGTCACTCGTACCGCCGATGAAACCCATAACGCGTGGCACGTTTTTCACTAAATGCCAGCTGTCTTCGTTCATCACCATTTTTACTAGTACGTAACCAGGGAAGAACTTGCGCGTGCTCTTAGTTTTCTTACCAGACTTCATTGAAACTACTTCTTCAGTAGGAACAAGGATTTCTTCGAATAAATCTTCCATGCCATGAATAGCAACATGCTCAATCATGGTCTTTTGTACACGTTGCTCATAACCCGAAAAAGCTTGTACAACGTACCATCTGAATTTTGGTTTTTCTTCTGACATAATCTTAAACCTCGATGCCTGTTATAAAGCCGACGATTCTCACTAACAAACCATCCATACCCCAAAGTACTAATGCCATTACACCAGTAGCTGCTAAAACAATAAGTGTTGTTTGAGTAGCTTCTTTGCGCGTTGGCCAAACCACTTTGCGAATTTCAAGGCGAGATTCTTTGGCGAAAGCAACAGCTTCGCGCCCTTTTTCAGTTTGTGCTGCCACAAAAAGTGCAACACCGATAGCAGCCACTACGCCTAGTGCGCGATACAGCACAGATACTTCTTCGCCGTACATGTAGTTACCAACAACGGCACCCGCTAATAGACCGATAACAAGGATCCATTTGACTAGATCCATCGATCCGCTCTGATTTTCAGTATTTGTTGCGTTCATTTACCACTATCCTAATAGTTGTACTTAAACAACCTGCGTCGCAGTTTGTTTAAGTACATAAAATCTTACGTTGAAACCATAAATTAAGCCCTGTTAAAAACAGGGCTTACAAAATTTAGCGCGTTATTGTAATTTGAACCTATCGATATAGCAAGACGTTAAAAAGGCGATCCCCAGTTTAATTGGGAACAAGATCAAAAATTACCACTTAGCACGGAAAAATTATTGTCATTTTTACATCGCTAAACAACCTTAACCATGACTATAATAAATACGTTAGATAACAAAAGGACATTTCGTGAGCGCGGATAGCATACCAATGATGAGGCTAATTAAAGCCCCCATTGCCACTGTTATATTAGTATCAATTTGGTTTGTGTTAACCAGCATTTCCTTTTGCTGGAATCAGTTGATTATTACGCAATCCACTGAAAAATCGTTTCAAGCGAAAGGCGTTGGTGGTAAACGATTAGTGGAGATTCTTCTCAACTGGACCACACAACACGAACAGATCTATGTCCCTATCTCCGAACATACGCCAGAAAATCCTTACCTCAATACAACGCATAAAATTATTACCCGAGACGACGGCAAAGTTTTCACACAAATATCAGTGGGACGCATGCTTGAACAGCTCAACGAATCTTTTTTCGACCCGTCGTTTTCGCTATCACTAATTAGTCTCAAACCGATGGATCCTAATAATCTGGCTAAAGACTGGCAGAAACAGATTTTGGAAAACAAGATTGGTCCCAATAGAGATTTTCAAAAAATCGTCGGTAACGAATTTCACTACTTTAGTTCATTTGTTGCCAACGATAGCTGCTTCTCATGCCATCAAAAATCGCAATTAGAGCCCGACAATACCCTAGGCGGTTTAGTGATTTCCTACGATATCAGTGAAATTCTCGAGCAAGAAAAGCCCTTACACCGTCAAAACTTATTTATTCATGTCGCGATTTTTTTATTGATGAGCTCTATTAGCCTGCTATCGCTCAAAGGGATACGGAGGTTAATTAAACAACTAGAGTTTGAAAAAGCCAATCGCGATCTCATCATCGAAGATCGCACAAAGGTCTTAAAAGAAGAGATTCAACAACACAAAGAAGCACGGAATGCGCTGCAGCGCTTTGCTACTCATGATCCACTCACTGGTATTCGCAATCGCCGTCATCTGCTTGAATCCTTAAAGAACGAACTCAAACGTTATCAACGATACAAAAGCGATTTTTCATTACTGCTAATTGATTTAGACCACTTTAGGCAAATCAATGATAAGTACGGTAATGAATGTGGCGATATCGTGCTCAAAGCGTTTGCGGAATCGGTGAAAGAAACACTCCGCGAAAGCGATACTTTTGCCCGCTACGATGGTGAAGAATTTGCCATCATTGCCACCAACACTAAACTGGATTCCGCCCTGCGCTTTGCCGAAAAACTGGTAAAACACGTGAACGAGCAAACAGTAAGCTATAAAGGATATGATATTGCGCTATCTGTCAGTATTGGTGTAACAGCGCCTTCAGCGCTCCCTAAACTCAGTAGTGAACAGCTACTCACAAGTGCCGATGATGTACTTAACATCGCCAAAGCACAGGGACGAAACTGCGCTGTCCGTGCGCAATAAGGCCAGTTGCAAATCAGTCTCGCTTGTTTGCGCAATCGATGCAGTATTGGGTAAATGGAAGGATTTCCAAACGGGATGGATTAATGTTTTGGCCACAATCATCGCAATACTCGTATTCGCCGAGTTTAATGCGGTGCAACGCACCATTGACCAAATTGAGTTCACGCCTAACTTCATTACCGAGCGCGTCTAACACCTCGTCATTTTCTCGCTCTTGTGCTTGTTCATTCCAGTCAGCGTTCGCCGCTTTTGTTACGTTTTCTTTGATACTGGCGAGCTTGTCATTGAGCTCGTTTTGCATCACTTTCAAACGCGATTCAAATTGAGTTATTGATGTCATAAACGCACTCCTAAATAACGTCCCCTAAACTTTAAGTTTAGACGAAATTATTAAAGGATGAAGTTTATGCGTCTAAGACGATTTTAGCCCATGGTAATTGAAGATTACCACACACCACAAAATTTGGATTAGCAAGCGTCTCACGCTCGTTATAGGTTAAGCGGTCAATTGACAGATCAAAAATGTCACCACCAGCCTCCGCAACAATACAATGTGCAGCTCCTGTATCCCACTCGCCTGTTGGGCCAATGCGCATATAGATATCAGCTCCGCCTTGTGCCACTAAACACGCTTTAAGGGTCGCGCTCCCCATTGCAGTATATTCATAGGAAAAAGACTCACTTAACCGAGATTCAACCAGCGCTTTGGCTTGGCGAAGGCTCACCGCAATACGCACAGTTTCTCGTGGCGAAGTATCAACCTTGATTGGTGACAAGCCTTCACTATCGCGACGAAATGCCCCTTCGCCTTTTATGGCAAAGTAGCAACGATCGTGAATTGGCGCGTATATCACACCTATGGTTGGTATGTGGTTGACAACAAGTGCAATGGCAACCGCAAAATCGCCACTACCAGCGACAAACTCTTGGGTGCCATCAAGGGGATCGATGAGCCAATACTGTTGCCAGTTACGACGCTCTTTTATCGCTTCTTTATCTGACTCTTCTGAAACTATGGGAATATTTGGCGTTAATGATTGCAGGGCTGAGACGATTACTTCATTAGCCGCATAGTCGGCGCTAGTAACAGGGGATTCGTCGTCTTTGGTGAAGGTTTCAAATTGTCCTAGCTCATAGATGCGCTTAATTTCACCGCCAGCATCACAGGCAATTTGCTCAACCGCTAAGGTTAACTCGGTTAAATCCATCACATCCCCTTATCATTTTATTAGCTGCTTAGTGCCAACAGGCGATCAGTCATTAATAGTCCAGCAACACAACGACCATCGGTAAAATCCTCATGCGCCAACAGCTCATCAACTTGATTTGCTGGCCACTTTATCACTTCAAGCTCTTCTGGCTCATCACCTTCGAGTCGTTCTTCATAAAGATCTTGCGCGATAAACACGTGCATGGTCGAACCAAAATAAGTTGGCGCCATCGCCAGCGGTTTTAACGCCGTAAACTTTTTCGCACCATATCCAATTTCTTCTTTGAGCTCGCGGTTAGCCGCTTGCTCTGGCGTTTCACCGGGATCAATTAATCCCTTGGGAAAGCCTAGTTCATAGCGATGCGTGCCACAAGCATATTCTTTAATAAGTAATAGCGTTTTCTCATCGAGAAAAGGAATGACCATAACTGCACCACGACCACTACTCTTCATGCGCTCGTATTCACGCTCGACACCATTAGAAAATCGTAGAGATACTTGCTCAATGGTAAACAACCGGCTTTGTGCCGCCGTAGTCACAGACAGGATTTCTGGTAATTTAGACTCACTCATCACGCTCTCCGATAACTACAGTTTGCCACTGTATTTAAACACGTACTGCCCTTGGCTATTTGGCGAACCAGAGAACTTCAATACATTTAGGTAATCCTGCGATGCACCTGCTGGCGGCAGTACTTTCGCATTTAAATTGTATTGTCGCGCTTTGTTTAACTGTATATCACCATCGATTCCCAAGCTATTACTCGAAGGTTGCATAGTCGCTGTTAATACACCATTGGGACAACTGAGTTTGGCAGATACGTTCGCCACAGCAAGCTGACCAAACGCACTCTTAATCAACAGATCATCGGCTTTAATCACGCCATCAAGTGTTTTACACCACGGCTGATCTTGCTGATAAGTCGCAATGTTTAAATTCACTCGACCTGTGCTCGTTAATCCATAAGGCAACGGATAGCTTTGTAATAGTGGGGCTAAAGATGTCTTAATGGACAAATTGTGCGCCGCTAAACCCTCGTTATTAAATGCAAGCTGGCCACTCGCTCGAATCACGCTCCGCGGTTTACCCGCTTTGAAGTCCACTGAAATCGTGCCAGTAAAAATTGAAAGTGGCGATAACTCCCATTTTACATTATCAAGTACCACGCCTTGATAGGTTAGTGACGATAGGTTGCCTTGCCACACAGTGCCAGTAACGTTACCTAAAACAACCTGAGGCGGTAGCAAACTTTTCTGTTCGAAATTCGTAATCACAAAACGAGCAGGCAATAATGCCAACATAAACACCACGTAAATCAATACTAAAACAAAGGCGATTTTTAAATTTTTAAGCATCTTACTGACTCACCACCAAACGCGTTTTGACATACCCCGATTGACTATCGGCACGAATATCAGCAATCTCAATGGTAAGTCCTTGCTTGAGCTGTAGCGCCTGCACCCATTGTAAAATACTGCTAAACGGCGCTTTATCGATCATCACCTGCATTTTCTTGTTTTGAGGCTGTAAACGATTAATAGTAATTTTGTATTGGCGCGCAGAGCGATTAATACGTTGTTCAATGGAGCCACTTGCCGATGCTGAAACACCGCCTTTCGCGCGCAATTGAACTATCTTAGCTGCATTCGTTTCCACCCAGCTCAATAATTGTTGATTGCGCTTGACGCCTAATTCAGCGCGAGCTCCGCGCTCTTGCAGCGGCTGAATCAAGGCGAAAAAGACAATTGCGATAATCACCACGCCTAACATTGCCAAAATAAGGCGTTGTTCGCGTTGTGCTAAACCGTTAAACCAATCCTTCATAACTACCCCTTAACCACTAGCGAGCCATTGACCTTGCTGCCATTGTTATTCATGGCACCTGTTGTCACTGTATATTGTTGCTCTAACAAGCCTTTAAATTTCTCAAAGTCCTGATACGAATTCGCCTCAGCCTGCAATCTCAATTCATTGCGACGTTGATCAAATTTGATGTTGCTCGGTTTAACACTAGGCACTGATTCAAATGCGCTATTCATGGCCTCTAACATCACAAAGAGTTCATTACTGCCACCGCCGCCAGCAAGCTGATTTAGTTCTTGCTGCATCCGCGATTTAAGTTTAATGACCTTGCGAACATTAGGATTGAGTTTGCGATAGATATCTTCAGTTTGCTGTTTAAGCTGCGCTTGTTGCTGCTCAAGTTGATTGACGCGAATAAATTGTTCAACGAAAAATAATACCACCAGCAGAGACGCCGCAACGGCAACGCCGCGCCACACCTTCCATTGCGTATTGCTTTTTTTGTTTTGTGCAAATTCACCAACGAGCAAATTCAATGGCAATTTAACTAACGACATAGCCAGTTGCTGCATTGGCAGCACTAATGGCTGCGGATGCCACTGATGAGGCTCAAGTTGATTCTGTTGCGCGATATCATAATGTTCCAGCGACAAAGTTTCTTCCTCGCCGCTAAGCATGGTTAAAGTAACCTCTAGCCACTGTTCGTTAATACACAGGCCGTGATTGCCATTTAGGCGCAGTAGTATTTGCTCGTCAAACTGCAGCGCACTGATATTGCTATCATCTTTAGCTAGCGGCACCGCTAAATAATCCGGCATAAACTGCGTCACGCTAATTTCAGCGTCAGCAAACCAATCAAGCCAGTTGGCTAGCTTGCTTTTCTCACACACATAAACACTTTGACGGTTGTCATTAACATTGCCATACACAAAATGTAGCGCATCAATATCACTGGCCAGCTCATCTTCGAGCATAAATGGAATAGCCGCTATCGCTTGGCGGCGATTACTCTTTGGCACTTCCACTTCAAAATAGCTAATGTCACTGCCAGGTACCAACACTTGAACATTAACGTTGGCAACCTGCCCAGCAAGTTGAGTTAATTCACTGGCACCGTTTAACGATCCAGAGCCGATAACCTCTTGCGCCTTGTCGTTATAGTGGAGCCAATGGATAGCGTCCTCTGCATTACTGCCTAAACGTATTATTAAACGTTCACTCACCTAAAAATTCCTCATGATCTATTTATCATTGCCTATTTGCCGTGAGACCACATGCAATTTGCCACCGTTGTCTCGGTGATACACGCTATTGAGTGTAAAACTCTGATCTTCCACTGTATAAGTCAATGTCGCCTTAAAATCTTGGCTTTTTATATCAAATTGTTCTTTGAGTTTGTCATCCAGCTTACCCATGCTGGTGATCTCTGGGCTATTAAAAAAATCATCAACTGATTTAAACCCTTCTGGATCACGACTGCTAAGGAGCGACTTGGCATCTTCAACAGTCATCTTGTTTTCAAACATCGCCACCAGCAATTGTGCGTGCTCTTCTTTAATCGTATTAACGTTAAGCTTATTTTCTGTATTTGGCAGCGCGCATAAATACGGAGCCACTTCACGATATATCGCCGGTGTCATGCCTTCGATAGCCAATAATTCGCTAATATCCCCTATTGGGCTATTAGCCGTTATATAAGGCACGGGACGACTTGAATAAGTCTCATCTTCTGCCCCGAAATTCCCCGTGATACGACTGTCCTCGTCCACCCAATCAGCAATGGTATACGAAAGTACTTCCGCAACGTAATCTTCAATTTCTAATTGTCTTAGCAACACTTCAAACTGGCGCTGTGGCAGGCTTCTTTGTTGCTGCTGGTTGTCTTCTTTCTTAGCGCCTAATGCATTGACATTAAAACAGCTATGTAAATCTCTAACCTCTCCAGACAAGGCGCCATCATTTAACGGAAACACCATGCCCTCACGCGCCCATAGTTGCGACAAATGAACTTTTTGCGGGTCGTCTTTATGGTCTTCCTCTAGCACATTAAATACTAACTGTTCACCCGCCATTGCAGACCACAAGCCCTGCTGATTAGCTTGCATATTAATACTACGCCCCATTAGCAATTGCAGTCGTCCTGTCATGTTAGCCGCTAGGATCACCACTATTGCTACCACCAGCAATACAGTAATTAATGCAACACCGCGCTGGCGTTTAAACCCATGATTACTCAATGTTTTCATCAAGGATTACCACCTTGCGCCGTTTGAGCAACTGGGCCACCTGGCACTAAAAATTGCCAGCGAATATCACCAAAAGCCTCAGTCGTAATATCTAACGCAATGCCTTTAGGCAGCGTTGGCTTTTGCCATTCTTTTTGCCATTTCTTAGCACCAAAATATTCAATTTTAAAACCTGTAACCCCTTCGATTAAGGTGGTTACTTCAGGTTCAACACCCGCGGCTTGATCGGGATAGAGAAAATGTAAGCGTTCTAACTTGCCGTCTCTCACGCGATAGCCGACGCCTTGTAAATTGCTGCGTGGAAACATCTGCGCTGGATTTCGCCAGCCTTTACGAGTAAATACGATGCCATCCTCATCGCTTTCAAGCACGTTTTCACCCGCAAAAATATAGCGTTTTTGTGGCTTACCACCATTTACTCGCACACTGCGCGTCGCCATTTGCAGCATGTCACGCTGAATTGTCTGATAGGTACGCTGCAATAACGTAATACGTTTATCTGCTTTTTGCGATGCTTGATCGCTGTCAATCACCGATGACACCACCTGTGCCGATGCAACACCGATGATGGCGACGATAGCCATTGCAATAAGTACTTCAATTAACGTGAAACCATTTTTCTTCATGATTTCGCCGCCATATAGGTGGTAAGTTCAGCCAGTGCATATTCACCTTTTTCTTCACTGAGAATACGAATAGTCACTGCCCTAAATTTCGGATCTGGCGTTTTCACCACTTTCTGTTGCCAATACCAAGTGACATTGGCCATTTCAACATTGCCTTTCTTTTCACCAAGCTGTGGAAACTTATCGTCTAGTGATAATTGAGTGAGATGATTATTGGCCACCCACAACGCCATGTTTTTTTGTTCGAGGTACGTCAGACTGCGAATGTGTTCACCGGCCGCATTAACAATAGCCAATGCAGCAACCGCGAAAATCGCTAAGGCAGCCATCACTTCGATTAAGGTTAAGCCACGTTGGCGCTTAAAGGCTTGCTTGTTATTCATAAGATTCCTCATCATTGGAATCTAATACCGTCAACAGGCCCAGTGTATTTGCTTTAACAACGGCAAAATATTCTGCATCGCTGGTTTCTAAGTTAAAGACCTTTTCAGGATCTACAGCAAACGTCAGTCGAAATGGCGTCATTTCGCCAGAAGATAGAATAAGTAATTGCGGGATATGTGGTTTCTCTTTTTCATCTTGTTCTTGGTCAACTTCGCGCTCTGTAAACAGCGCACTCGATGAAAAATCTTCTTGATCGGGTAACCATCTAAAGCCTTCGACTTCAGCTTCTATAAAGATGTCTTGTAATTCTTGTTCTTGTAGTAATTCGTCTTGCGCCGGTTGCCAGCGCTGTTCGACTAATTCAACAAAATGATATTTATCTCGCGCGAATACTACACCGTAATCACGCCCCGATAGCACAGCTTGATCAAGGGCAATATTCGATAACGCTGCCATTTTTAGCGCAGCGCGTTTCACTTGCTCTTTGTGGCTATTACCGCTCACCGACATCACCACAAAGCTAGTCGCTAGCCCCATAATGAGCACAACAATAAGGACCTCGATTAGGGTGAAGCCTTGTTGTCTAGCTGCTGAATTAAGGGCGCGATTCACAATGAACTACTTATTGCTCTTGTGGCTTATCGTGCATGTTCCAGTTACCGATATCATCATCAGTACCTTCTTCACCGTCAGGGCCCGCTGAGTAAATGTCGATTTTACCGTTTTCGCCAGGGCTTAACATGTAGTATTCATTGCCCCAAGGATCGTTAAATAAACGGTCAACATATCCTTCATCGCTAAAATTACGCGGGATAGGATCGATTGTTGGCTTAGTCACTAACGCTTCTAAACCTTGATCTGTCGTTGGGTAACTGCCGTTGTCCAAACGGTAACGCTTAAGCGCCGCTTCGTATTGACCAATATCACTGCGTACTTTTTGGAAGTCAGCCTTTTCTTTACTACCAAATACACTGGGAATTACCATCGCGCCTAGCAGGCCTAAAATAACGATAACTACCATTAATTCAATAAGCGTAAAACCGCCTTGTTTTTGCTTGTTGTTTTTCATAACACTCTCTCTTACTAACATTTAATACTAAGCCCCGACTAACGAGTTTAGTGCCAAAATTGGCTGTAAAATCGCAATCACGATAAAAAATACAATGACTGCCATAGTCACAACGATTGCCGGAGTAAAAATACCCAAAGCGATATTAGCCGTTGCTTCAAATTCTCTATCTTGGTTATCAGCGGCGCGGCCGAGCATTTGCTCAAGCTCACCACTTTTTTCACCTGATGCAATCATATGGAGCATCATCGGTGGAAATAGTTTCGTTTGGGTCAATGACGCACGTAGGCTTGACCCTTCACGAACATAATTTGCTGCATCTAAAATTGCCGCTCGCATGTGTTGATTAGCCAATACCTCAGCGGAAATCTTCATACTTTCGAGTAATGGCACACTCGAAGACGTTAAGATACTTAACGTTCGAGCAAAGCGGGCGGTGTTAACACCGCGAGACACTTTACCAATCACCGCCGTGCTAAGAATGCGTTTGTGAACTTTAAGCTCAAATGCTTCATTTTTGAGGCGCTGTTTAAACAGAATAATACCGACAATAATCAAACCGACGATTATCAAACCATAGTCACGGACAAAATCGCTTAAGGTAATTAACAGCTGAGTCGCCCAAGGTAAATCCTGTGACATGTGATCGAACTGCTGCACCACTTGTGGCACCACCAGCGCCAGCAATAATGCAATAACGCCAATAGCAACTGTAGTTAACATCACCGGATAAATCATCGCCTGCATTAATTTGCTGCGCATTGCTTGGCGCTGCTCAGTGTAATCAGCCAAACGATTCAATACGGTATCGAGATGACCCGATTTTTCCCCCGCAGCCACCATCGCCGTGTAAAGTTTTTCAAATACATCGGGATATTCAGCCATCGAATCGGCAAGGCTATACCCTTCCACTACGCGACTACGCACCGCCATCACAATAGATTTAACCTTTGCTTCTTCACATTGCTCAGCCACGGCTTGTAGACTTTCTTCGATTGGTAAAGATGATTGAACTAAGGTAGCCAATTGACGTGTTACAAGGGCAAGATCAGCGGCGCTAATCTTTTTAGCAAACAAGCTGCTTTTCTTCTTAGTCGTCACGCTAGCCACTTGATTGACTTCAAGCGGCATCAAACCTTTATCGCGCAGTTGCTGGCGAATTTGACGCGACGAGTCAGCCTCTAATACGCCCTTTAGCTGCTTTCCTTGCTTGTTTAGCGCTTTGTACTCAAATGCTGCCACGCTATTCTTCCCTTGTTACTCGTAATACTTCTTCAAGCGTTGTAATGCCCGCTAGCACCTTAGATACTCCGTCGCCGCGGATACCTGCACTCACGGTACGTGCCTGACGTTCGATTTCAGATTCACTGGCGCCGTTGTGGATCATTTCGCGCACCACATCATCAACTTCAAGTAACTCGTGAATACCTGTACGGCCTTTGTAACCCGTGTAGTTACATGATTCACAACCTTTTGGTCGATAAATAGTGGTTTGCTCTGATTTACCCAGTAAGGCTAATTCTGCTTCATCGGCATGGTGTTCTTCACGACAATCTTCACATAGAGTGCGCACAAGACGCTGTGCTAACACACCTAATAAACTCGAAGATAATAAGAAGGTTTCAACGCCCATATCTTGCAGACGCGTTACCGCGCCAACAGCAGTATTCGTATGTAGCGTCGACATCACTAAGTGACCGGTTAAACTTGCTTGTACGGCAATTTGCGCCGTTTCTAAATCACGGATCTCACCAATCATTACCACATCGGGATCCTGACGTAAGATAGCACGCAGGCCACGCGCAAAGGTCATATCAACCTTTGCATTTACCTGTGTTTGACCAATACCATCGATATTGTATTCGATAGGATCTTCAACAGTCAGAATATTGCGATCTTTACTGTTTAAATCGGTTAGACCTGCGTACAAGGTGGTACTTTTACCAGAGCCTGTCGGGCCAGTAACAAGGATAATTCCGTGTGGACGGTGAATAAGATGGTTGAAGCGCTCACGCACGCTTTCAGTCATCCCGAGATCTTTGAGGTTTAAACGCGCTTGGTTCTTATCGAGTAAACGCAATACCACACGTTCACCATGACTCGACGGCATGGTCGATACACGTACATCAACACCGCGACCAGCAATGCGCAGCGAAATACGACCATCTTGTGGCACACGCTTTTCAGCGATATCTAGACGCGCCATTACCTTAATACGAGAAACCAATAGTGATGCCAATTTTCGATTAGGCTTTAGCACTTCACGTAAAATACCATCAACGCGGAAGCGAATAGTCAGCTGCTTTTCAAAAGTCTCGATGTGAACATCACTGGCACCTTCTTTAATCGCTTCACTCAGCGTAGCGTTAATCAGTTTGATGATCGGTGCATCGTCTTCTGACTCAAGTAAATCTTGAGTTTCTGTTAACTCGTCGGCCAGTGTAAAGAGATCAACGTCATTACCGAGATCTTCAACGAGCTGTTGAGTCTGTGAGGTGTCGTGTTGATACTTAATCGTCAAATCACGTTCAAAATCATCAGCAGAGAGTTTAATCAACTGCGCGTCATGACCAACAAAACGGCGCGCTTCCATTAAGCCAGCTAATTCTGTTGCATCGCTATAGTAAATAGCAGTGCGCTCTTCTTCGCGCTCAAGCAGGACTTGATGACGCTTAGCAAACGCAAAACTAAATTCACCAGCACTTACAACCTCATCAGCTTGCTCGACAGCGTCTTGCTCATTGGCATCTACCGCTTCGATGAGATCTGCGTCTTCTCGCACGTCACTATTCATCGTTTTTCTCTGCAGGCTTACCAGTCATCTTTTCGTTGTGCTCATCAACAAAGTCTTGCAATGACTTTGGCAATTTAATATCTGCAGGATCCTGGTTGATTACTGGCTGATCGGTAAACGGCATTAATGAAATACCATCTTCTTGTTGAGACAGTTGCTCGGCACGGATCATATTGTATTTTCTAGAGCTTAATTGCTGCATAGTTGCAGCATCACGAATAATTGTCGGCTTAATGAAAATCATTAGGTTACGTTTATTCTTGCTGCTCTTAGTAGAGCGGAATAGATGCCCTAACACAGGGATGTCGCCCAGTAGAGGTACTTTAGATTCTGTTTCTTGCACATCTTCATCAATCAAACCGCCAATAACGACGATTTGGCCATCATCAACCATCACAGTTGTAGTTACTGAACGTTTTGAGAAAATAACATCAACTGCAGTACCAGCAGTACCACCTTTAACGCCAGAAACTTCTTGTTCAATCTTAAGCTGTACCGCGTCACCTTCGTTGATTTGTGGTGTTACTTTAAGTTTGATACCAACTTCTTTACGTTCGATAGTTTGGAATGGATTACTATTGTTATTGCTTGCCGCCGAGCCCGTAATTACCGGCACTTCTTCACCTACTACAAAGTCTGCTTCTTGGTTATCAAGCGTCGTAATGTTTGGCGTCGCTAAAATATTTGAAGTTGAAGCCGCGCTAACCGCTTGAATAACCGCGCCCCAATCGCCTTTTACAAAGCCAGCCAATGCACCGTTTACCCCGCCCAGCACGTTTTGTAGTAGACTATAGTCACCTTTAGTTACCGTATCGGGGTTTGTCACAACATTTTGGTTGTCTCCAGCGCCTGACGTTGTTGTTGAACCTTTGACTACGGTATCCTGCGCCGCTTGGAAACCAGCAGCGATACCACTAACGGAAGCGCCGCCATTATTAAATTGGATCATGCCGCCATCAGCACTTGCCCATTGCACACCCAAATCGATACCATCGCCTTCACTCACCTCGACGATGATAGCCTCAACATTGATTTGCGCACGGCGGAAATCAAGCTGACGAATAACGCTTTCTAAGCTGCGCATGACATCTGGCTGAGCTGTAATTACCAATGAGTTGGTATCTTCATGCGCTTGAATGTTGACATCGCGCTTTGAGTTTTTAGATTTTGATTTACTCGAAGAGGTACCGTTTTTAATAGAATCAGCAACGCCAGTTAATACTTTCACCACCTCTTTTGCTTGAGCATAACGCAGATGAACGACCTTGGTATTACCCGAACTTTCTTGTTCATTATCAAGGCGTTTAACAAGAGATACAGCACGATCACGAGCGCGTTTTTCACCACTTACTACGACGCTATTAGTACGCTCGTCGGCGACTAATTTCGGAGTCAGTTGATTGGCTGATTTAGATTTACTGCCACCAGTATTAGTAATGATGGTCTCAATAATGCGCACTAGCTCAGGTGCAGAAGCATATTTGAGTTTAACGATAGAAACTTCTTGGTCACCTTGCTTATCGACACGGCGGATCATTTCTACAATACGATTCACTTTCGATGCGCGGCCAGTCAGCATAATCACATTAGAAGCATCATGCGCAACAATATTACCACCACCACTGTTATCGTTTAACTGACGCAAGATAGGGGTGAGATCGCGAACAGGCACGTTATAAACAGGCACAATACGCGTTACCATTTCATCGCCAACGCCCTTGTCGTTAGGGCCAATTACTGGAATGGCAGATGATTTAGCTTCTTTGTCTTTAATGATCTTGAGGATGTTGTTATCCATCTCAACCACAGCATAACCATAAACCTCTAATACGCTTAAGAAGAATTGATAGTACTGCTCTTCGTTAAATGTCTCGTAGCTACGTACGTTTATTTTACCGCGTACATTTGGCTCAATAATGATGGTTTTATTTAGTGCGCGGCCAACAGTATTAATAAACTCATTAATATCGGTGCCTTTGAAGCTAGCTGAGTACTGACTCGCAATTGTAGTGGCTGGCAGTGCCATTAAACTCGCCATTAACATAGCGGCTGCACATTTATTCGGTGAGAAAAAGCGTCTCTTTCCAGACATGTTATTATTTCCTTGGCGATGCACTGCTATGGCAATGCAAATTCTATATCGGTTAACTGACCATCGCGCTCAACGGTGATCATAATATTATTCATGTTGCGCAATTCACTCATCACGCGAATTGACTGGGTTGGATCAGATAAATCATATCCATTAATAGCAACGGCAAGATCTCGCGGTTTTAAACCAGAAGCGCGGAACAACTCAGGATTGCGACCTGGGTTTAATCGATAACCCTTCACTTTACCGTTAGTGCTCACTGGGCTAATGGCAATGTAGTCCATGATTTTTCCAGGATCTGCCAAAATTTCTTGTCGCGTTTTCGAAAACTTACTACCCAATTGTTTCTTCGGGCCAGCTGATAGTTTCTTGCGATTAGTTTGAGTTGCTGGCTTAGGCTTCGAATAATCAAAACCATCAAGCATTAGCGTTTCGTAACGACCATTGTTTTTAAGTATCACGCGATCGTGATGAATTTCAGCAATACTGGCACGCGACGATGGAATTTTTTGATTTATCACGTAAGTATCTTGTTTCGCTTGATACTCAATGATCGCCATCGACCGTTTCACATCGCTATTAGCTACCACGCCTGTCAGCGTCATATTGAGTGATGTCTTTGGCGCGTCAGTAATTTCTTGCTGTGGTCGCTCTTCAACTGGCTGAGCATTAGGTTTACCAAACCAATGAAAGTTCGAAAAATTTATCGATGAAGTTGCGCTACCACTGTGGGCGATAGAAGGAGGTTGCCATGGCGAAGGCTTGGCATTTGGTGTCAGAACCAGCCAAGTTAATTTGGCCGCGTAATAAATCGCCAAGACAATTAAAATACTGGTGATTAAGGCAACAATTTTTGAAAGATTTTTCGTCGAATAGGCGATTATTTTATTTATAGTTAACATTAAATATCACAGTAAAATTACTAACTTAGCATAACGAAGAATCTGGATATGCGAATTATTATCAAAGACACAACACTATACTAAGTTATTGCCTGCGTCACAACCATTGAAATCGCTATCTATCGTCCCCAAATCAGCATAGAAAAAAAACACGAATTGTGTTAATTTTTGCGGAACTTTTTATGACGTAGGAACACCATGAATTCAGCTGAAAAATCATCTCTTTCTGTCCGATTAGACAAGTGGTTGTGGGCAGCTAGATTCTATAAAACACGTTCTATCGCCCGTGACATGATTCAGTCGGGTAAAGTGTCTTATAACAATCAACGCAGCAAGCCGAGTAAAATAGTCGAGCTTGGTGCAATGATTACCCTGCGTCAGGGAAATGAAGTAAAAGAAGTAGAGATTCTTCAGTTAAGCGATCAACGCCGTGGCGCTCCCATCGCACAAACGCTTTACGAAGAAACAGCGCAAAGTGTCACTAAACGACAGCAAAATGCCGAACTACGTAAACTTCATGCGCTCGATAATCCACATCCAGACAAGCGCCCAGACAAAAAGCAACGCCGAAAAATTATTCAATTTAAAAACCAATAGTTTTAAATAGCACCGGAACACTATGAACGATCAATTAAACCGTTATCTATTTGATAACGTCCACGTACGTGGCGAACTTGCGCAAGTCTCTAACACTTATCGCGAAATCATTAACAATCACGACTACCCAACAGCGGTAAATACACTGCTTGGACAATTGCTAGCAGCAACATCAATGTTAACGGCATTGCTAAAATTTGAAGGTGATATCGCCGTTCAAATCCAAGGCGAAGGTCCAATTCCTGCGATGGTTGTCAATGGTAATGATCAACAAGAACTACGTGCAGTTGCCAATGTCACTGGTGAAGTCACTACAGATAAACTAACCGATTTGTTCAAAAAAGGTTACATGGTAATTACCATCACACCTAAGCAAGGTGAACGTTATCAAGGTATTGTTGCGGTAGATAAAGACACTATCGCCGAAGTACTAGAATCATACTTCGCCCAATCAGAGCAACTAAAAACTAATTTCTGGTTATTCGCTAACGAAGAAAACGCAGCTGGCATGATGCTGCAAGCATTACCAGAAGAAAGTCAAGCGGATGATGACGGCTACGACAACCTACATCAACTTAGTGCAACGATTAAAGATGAAGAGCTATTTGAACTCGAGCCACAAGTAATCCTAACTCGCCTATATCACCAAGAGGAAGTGCGCATCTTCGATCCTCAAGATGTTAGCTTCAACTGTACATGTTCTGTTGAGCGCAGTGGTTCAGCGATTATTTCTATTGGCCGTGAAGAAGCGGAAGCTATTATTACAGAGCAAGGTAGTATCGAAATGCACTGTGATTACTGTAATACTAAATACGAATTTGGCAGCGAAGATATTGCGCAATTGTTTCACGATCCATCAGAAAACAGCGATCAACTGCATTAATAAATTTACACTCAGTTAACAAACTATTAAATTTATCATCTTAATCTAAAAGCCTGATTTAAATATCGGGCTTTTTTACGCCTTAAAACCACCAAGATGAAAGACTTTCACCTCGACTTTCATTAGTTTTTTCCGAGTATGCGATCGAGCTCAAACCCAAGCCAAACAAGGCGTTAGACTAATTACCTAAGCAGTGTAAAGCACTTAATGACATTTTTATTAAATACGTGGTTTAAATCACACCCTAAGATCCTGTACAATCGCGTCAGCCAAATGGCTAGATTACCAAACCTTGATGTAACCATTACATACAACTTACCACCCTTAGGAGCTAAAAAATGACCGTCGCCACAGCTGGTAACAATACCACTATCGATTTAACTCAATATGGTATTAACGACGTCCAAGAGATTGTTTACAACCCTTCTTACGATCAACTGTTTGAAGAAGAAACAAAAGCCACACTTTCTGGCTATGATAAAGGCGTAGTGACGCAATCGGGTGCAGTATCAGTAGATACAGGGATTTTTACTGGCCGTTCGCCAAAAGACAAATACATCGTTCGCGACGACGTAACGCGCGACACAGTATGGTGGTCAGATCAAGGTAAAAACGACAACAAACCAATGACTCCTGAAACATGGGACTCACTAAAAGGTTTAGTTTCAACACAACTATCAGGCAAACGCCTATTTGTTGTTGACACATTTTGTGGTGCCAATGAAGACACTCGTTTAAAAGTTCGCTTCATTACTGAGGTTGCATGGCAAGCTCACTTCGTTAAAAACATGTTCATTCGTCCATCAGACGAAGAGTTAGAAACTTTCGTACCTGATTTTGTGGTAATGAATGGTGCAAAAACAACGAATCCAAACTGGAAAGAGCAAGGCTTAAATTCAGAGAACTTCGTTGCCTTTAACTTAACAGAGCGCATGCAGCTAATCGGCGGTACTTGGTACGGTGGCGAAATGAAGAAAGGTATGTTCTCAATGATGAACTACCTATTACCATTAAAAGGCATCGCTTCAATGCATTGTAGTGCTAACGTTGGTAAAGACGGTGACACAGCGGTATTCTTCGGTCTATCTGGTACTGGTAAAACTACCCTATCAACAGATCCTAAGCGTCAATTAATCGGTGACGACGAGCACGGTTGGGACGACAACGGCGTATTTAACTTCGAAGGCGGTTGTTACGCGAAAACGATCAACCTAAGCCAAGAAAACGAACCAGATATCTACAATGCAATCCGTCGCGATGCGCTATTAGAAAACGTGACAGTAGATAGCGATGGTAAGATCGATTACGACGATAACTCAAAAACAGAGAACACTCGTGTTTCTTACCCAATCTACCACATCGATAACATCGTTAAGCCGGTATCAAAAGCAGGTCACGCTAAGAAAGTTATTTTCTTAACTGCTGATGCATTCGGTGTATTACCACCAGTATCTAAATTAACGCCTGAGCAAACACGTTACTACTTCCTATCTGGTTTCACAGCGAAACTAGCAGGTACTGAGCGCGGTATTACCGAACCAACTCCAACATTCTCTTCGTGTTTCGGCGCAGCGTTCCTAACGCTTCACCCAACACAATACGCTGAAGTTTTAACTAAGCGTATGGAAGATGCAGGTGCTACTGCATACCTAGTAAACACTGGTTGGAATGGTACTGGCAAGCGTATCTCTATCAAAGCAACTCGCGCTATTATCGATGCGATCCTAGACGGCTCAATCGACAACGCTGAGTGTCAAACACTTCCTCACTTCAACCTAAGCGTTCCAACTAACGTTGAGGGTGTAGAAGGTGATATCCTAGACCCACGCGATACTTACCAAGATGCAACCGAGTGGGAAGAAAAAGCTCAAGATCTTGCTAAGCGCTTCGTAAATAACTTCGAGAAGTTCACTGATACTGAAGAAGGTAAATCATTAGTAGCAGCAGGCCCAAGCCTCTAATAAACGCTATTAACTCGTATACAAAGCCGCCCTACAAAACGTAGTGGCGGCTTTTTTATTATCAGCCCAACAGTGTTAGACTACTCGTTAATGTTGCAAGAAGAAGTAATGATGACTGATTTAATTGAAAAGCCTGAAAAACCACTTGATGATGACTGCTGTGGCGGTGGCGCCTGCTGTCCATGTGTGTGGGACCATTTCTATGAACAAATGAGCCTCTATCGCAAACAACAACGTGCATTAGCCGCAGAGGCAGAACAAACAGCTAAAAGCTCAGACACTGCCAAATAATCGCAAAACTAGCTACCGTTCCAATACCCCACACTATGGAACGGATAATGTTGATATCAAACCAATACAGCACACAGTAAAGTACCCTCGCCACTAAATGTGTGACTACCAAATAGATGACCACCTCATTTGTCGTGTTAGTCGTCATAGCCGTAGCCATCGCAATCCCAAAAATGATTAACGCTTCGAATGAATTCTGATGCGCAGCAAGTGCGCGTGCCCCGAAATCAGTGAGTTGTGATTGCTGCTGTCGAGGATGGCGGTTGTCATACCCGCCTTTTCGATGCATTGCAAGCGCAACCGGAATTTTCGCTAAAAATGGTAACAAGGTACTAATAAAAGTAATCAAAATAAGCGTGTTCATTATTTGCCCTACGTGTTAATTTTCGTCATAGTAAATAAAAAGTAAATTCAACACAAACACACACCATTTACTGAGGTAAAAATTGAAAGTTTTCACTTGCGTATTAGCCGTTGTATTGAGCTTAATACCCGCCCAATACTTATACGCAAAGACTAAAGCTTGGCCGGATCTTGGCTATATCAGCGATAGTTTTTTCGAAGTTGGCTTAGGATCAGAATACGGCGATAGCCCAAACCAAAACCTCAGAAAATGGAATACACCACTTAAAATCTACGTCGAACATCAAATTGGTGACAAATCGTTACACAATCAATTACTCAACGCTCACATAAAACAACTCAGAGACATTACACAATTCGATATACAGCTTGTAAATAACAAAGTCGATGCAAATGTCTTTTATTACTTCACGCGACAATCAGCCCTATCAGAGCTCGTTGAAACTGAAGTAGGCGCATCAGCAGTTGAATACCTACACGGTGCTATTTGCTTAGCAAACGTGAAAACCGATCGTAGTAATTTTATTACATCTGCCCACATATTTATTCCTGTCGACCAAGCTCGGATGCACGGCAAACTCGTCGCCTGCATCGTAGAAGAATTAACCCAAGCATTAGGACTAATTCGAGATTCGGAATTAGTATTCCCATCGATTTTTAACGACAAGACAAGAAACGCACTGTTAACCGGCTTAGACGAGATTTTATTAAGACTCTTTAGCGAAGAGCGCGTCAAGGCAGGTATGTCCAAACAAGAACTCAAGCCTGTCATTGATACCTTACTCAAGCAATACCAACGACAAGGACTCATTTCCAGCGCTGAATTACGTGTTCAACAGGGTGAACTATACGAAATGCTAGGCTTCAAACGCAGAACGCGAGCAAGGCCAACACGCTCAAGACCACAAAGTAAGCCACTCAACGCACTGGAAATGCTCAAGGCCGCGAATAACTAGCGATTAGCACCCGGCGTGATACCAGCCCCTCAATGGCGCAACTATCATTCATTCTTAGAGCGAAGATCTCAATGTACAGTTACCGCAATGAATAAGAGCAGTATCCTATTCTCCTGACCCACAGTCCATCGAACAAGGTTCGACGCAACAAGCATAAACTAAGCTCGGGACAAAATAGCAGGATAGCCATTTTGCACGGCATTAGCCGCGACGTGCAAGGATGCACTAATGTCGTGAACACAGGATGTATAGGAACGACCCGAAGGGTAAGCAACCTGGATATAGCGAATGCCCCCCCTAGCGCGGGAGCGTCGGGGTAGGCATACGCAGTAGCGCATTAGGTGTTTGGTAATGTCCTACTCTCTTGAGCCGCAGTCCGTCGAACAAGGTTCGACGCAACAAGGCGAAAGCAAGTTGGGGAAGCCCCT
>JBMYWG010000032.1:0-44651 GCA_049607155.1 Psychrobium sp. | reverse complement strand
GCTTACTTGGCGCTTGCTGCGGTAATGTAGGAATAGCCACATCGGTGCAACAAAACTAAAAACAGTGCTGTTGGAACTATGATTACCGCTAATACTCCTTCATCCATCGCTAATCCTCCCTATTTCTTTTTCATTTTCTTTTTAAGTGCTTCTAACTCATCTGAAATGGCGTCTTGCTGTTCTAACTCGGCAAATTCGTCATTCAATGAACGAGCACCTAAATCTTGGGCTTCAACTTGCGACTCTAAGTCTTCAACACGGCGTTCGTATTGTTCGAACTTATCGATAGAGCTCTGGATCTTGCTAGAATCAAGTTGATTCTTCACTTTTAAGCGTGACGTCGCTGTTTCAGTGCGAATAACCATGCTCTTTTGACGAGCGCGCGCTTCATCTAATTTACTTTGCAGTTGAACAACTTCTTCTTTAAGTAGCTCTAGTTGCCCTTCAATTTGCTTCATGTCTTCACTAAGCGCTGTCGCAAGCTCTGCACACTTTTGCTTTTCGATTAGTGCACCACGAGCCAAATCTTCGCGATCTTTGCTAAGCGCTAGCTCAGCTTTTGATTGCCACTCAGCTTCTTGGTTAGAAGCGCGAGTTACGCGACGTTGTAGTTCTTTCTTTTGTGCAATTAGGCTTGCAGAATTAGAGCGAACTTCAACTAAGGTATCTTCCATTTCTTGAATGATCAGGCGAACCATTTTCTTTGGATCTTCCGCCTTATCTAATAGTGATGTGATATTCGAGTTAACGATATCTGCAAATCTGCTAAAAATTCCCATAATGAACTTCCTCTTATCTTCGAAACTTTATGAATTTGATTTATGGTATTCAGGATTGATGCCAGTCTAACATTTAATTCTTAACCCATTAAAAATTAAGTGAATAATTATTTTTTAGTTTGTGATATTTTTCTGCTAACTTATTTGTTAGACTAATTTTTAGTTAATTAAACCAATAAAAAGCATAACTATGAGTCGTTTTAACAAAAAAGATAATCTAGTGGGTCAAGCTGCTAGTTTTTTGGAAGTTTTAGATCACGTTTCCCTAGCAGCCCCAATCAATAAACCCGTTCTTATTATTGGCGAGCGTGGTACGGGTAAAGAGCTCATTGCCGAGCGTTTACATTATCTGTCCAAACGTTGGGATGCCAACTACGTCAAACTAAACTGCGCGACTCTATCAGAAAGCGTCTTGGAAAGTGAACTCTTTGGTCACGAATCAGGTGCCTTTACTGGCGCAAGTAAACGCCATGAAGGCCGCTTTGAACGCGCCAATGGCGGTACGCTGTTTCTAGACGAACTAGCTAACACCTCACTGCGTGTACAAGAAAAACTACTCAATGTCATTGAATATGGTGAATTTGAGCGCGTAGGTGGCACGCGTCCAGTTAAAACCGATGTCAGACTTATTTGTGCGACCAATGAAGATTTACCAAGCTTAGTGGCGAAAGGAAAATTCCGCGCCGACTTACTCGATCGCCTAGCCTTTGACGTAATCACCCTACCGCCGTTAAGACACCGCCAAGAAGACATCCTATTATTAGGTGAAACTTTCGCGATTAACATGGCGCGTCAATTAGAGCTTGAATACTTTGGTGGTTTTGGCGCCAAAGCCAAACAAACCCTACTAAGTTACGATTGGCCGGGTAACGTGCGAGAACTTAAAAATGTGGTGGAACGTTCACTATACCGTCATGACAACGCTGCGCTGCCATTACAGAAAATCTTAATTGATCCATTCGAGTCTGCATTTAGACCACAGCAATCAATTGCCTCTTCGGTGGTTGCTAGTGATAACGTTGCTCCCATGCCAACGCAAGCTACTAGTGCACCAGCTGCAACTATCCCAGAGCCAACCGCTAAAGCGACTTTCCCGCTTGATTTTAAAACCGTTACCCAAGACTTTGAAATTGATCTAATTAAACAAGCCCTTGCCAGTGCCCAATTTAGCCAGAAGAAAGCCGCAGAACAATTAGGCGTGACCTACCATCAACTGCGTGGCTTACTCAAAAAATATCAACTGCTAGAGTCTAGTGCCGCCAATGAGTAATCTTTTGCTCTAAACGAATAGCTATTTAGTCTAAATGACTCACAAAAACGCCGAGATACCTGATTTTACGTCTATAATTATGTTGATGTTACAGAGACTTGGCGTTACATTAGCAAATATCACTAGCGGCGCTCACACCAGCATGAAAAATTGGTTAATTTTTGTTTTAAAAGTATGCTTTATCACTAGCATTTTGATGCTAGTAGGTTGTGGCCCTAGTGTTGATAAAAACCTCCATACGCCGGGTATTGTATATTGCTCAGAAGGCGATCCAACATCTTTTAACCCGCAGTTAACCACCAACGGCACTACCACTGATGCATCATCGTATCAGATATACAACCGCTTAGTTGAATACGATCCAGCGCTTGGCAGCATAGTACCAGCGTTAGCCCGTCATTGGTTTATTAACGAAGATGGTACCAGTTACACGTTTTATCTACGCAAAAACGTAAAATTCCACAGCAACGAAGACTTTACGCCAACGCGCGATTTTAATGCTGACGATGTGCTGTTTAGCTTTAACCGTGTCATTGATACTGCTCATCCATATCACCAAGTGTCTGGCGGCAGCTATCCGTTTTTCCAAAGCGTTGGTTTTACCGATATCATCAACAAAATCGTTAAAGTGAATGACTACATGATAGTGATTCATTTGACGGAAAAAGACGCCTCATTTATGGCCAACCTCGCAGCAAACTTTGCGGTGATTCAATCTAAAGAGTACGCCGATCAACTCGCAGCGCAAAGCAAGCAAGCACAAATCGATAGCAAACCAATTGGTACCGGTCCATTTGGCCTCGATTCTTACTTTCAAAATGACCACATTCGCTACAAGCCAAATCTTAACTATTGGAATGGCGCGCCAGCGATTGAACAACTTGTATTTGATATCACCCCCAAAAGTACCAACCGCATAGCAAAACTGATGACTGGTGACTGTGATGTTTCGGCACTGCCGCAATCGAGTGAAATCGATATTATTCGTCAAAACAAGAAGCTTGAACTACAAATCCAAACAGGATTTAACGTATCTTATCTTGGGTTTAACACTGAACGCGTCCCCTTTAACGAACCTAAGGTGCGCCAAGCATTAGCGCATGCCATTAACAAACGTGCCATTGTCGAAGCCGTGTATTACGGCAGCGCAACCATTGCCGATAGTGTTTTACCATCGCTATCTTGGGCCTATAACGATGCATTACCGCCTTACGAATACAATATCGATAAAGCAAAAGCACTGCTGGCAGAAGCAGGGTATGCCGATGGTTTTGAAATGACCTTGTGGGCAGCTCCTGTGCAGCGAATTTACAATCCTAACGCCATCAAAACAGCCGAATTAATCCAAGGTCAATTAAAGAAAGTCGGCGTTGAAGTTAAAATCGTGACCTATGGCTGGAATGTGTTTATCGAAAAGCTCAACGACTATAGCTACGACTCACTGCTGCTTGGCTGGACGGCAGACAATGCGGATCCCGATAACTTCTTTAGACCACTATTTAGCTGTGCTGCACTGTTATCTGGCGGTAATCGCGTCAACTGGTGTAACGACAATTTCGATGAAACCATTAACCAAGCTATTACCTTTACTGACGAGAAAAAACGCGTACCTTTTTATTTGGCGGCGCAGCAAAGCCTTAATGAACAAGTGCCCTTGATTCCTATTGCTCACGCACTGCGCTTTCAAGTTAAGAGTCGTAATATCAGTGGTATGTCGCTTAATCCTTACGGTGGAATTTCATTTGCCAAGGCAAAACGCAAGGCTGCTGTTAATCAAGCGGGAGGTGCTCAGTAATGTGGTTTTACATTGTTAGACGTGTCAATCTGTTTGTGTTTACCGTTGCAGTATTATTCCTACTAGTATTTGTGATGCTAAATGCCCTGCCCGGTGAATTAGCGACCAACCTCAGTGGTATTCAAAACCCGACTATAGCCCAGTACGATGCCATCGTAGCGCAATATCAGCTGGATAAGAGTTGGTTTAATCAATACATTTCCTTTATCAAACAGCGAATACATGGTGATTTTGGTGTGTCTTTTGTTGATGCAAAACCAATTTTCGAGGAAATGCTACGCTTGTTGCCAGCAACGATTGAACTATGTATTTACGCCATGACCATCGCTTTATTACTGGGCTTGCCATTGGGAATTATTGCGGCAGTTTACTACAAAAAATTCGGTGATTTTTTCCTATTAGGCACTAGTCTGATTGGCTATTCAATTCCAGTATTCTGGCTCGGTGTTATCGCCATTATGTACTTTGGTTTAGATCTGCAATGGCTGCCTGTTGCTGGTCAACTCAACCTGTTATATCAAGTGGAGCACATTACTGGTTTCACCTTAATCGACATCTATTTGTCAGATATTCAATACAAGCAATTGGCTTATCAAGATGCGCTAGCTCACCTTGTGATGCCAACGATCACGCTAGCAGTTATCCCTTGTGCCATCGTATTTCGAATCACGCGAACCACTATGCTTGAAGAGCTAAATGCCAATTATATTAAAGCTGCTCAAGCGCGTGGATTGCACCCTCTTTCGGTCATTTTTCACCATGCCCTACCAAACGCGATTCAGCCAGTATTATCACAAATCACGCTGCAACTAAGTACGCTGCTGACTAGTGCTATGGTAACTGAAGTGATTTTTTCATGGCCAGGTATTGGTCAATGGCTGATTCAAGCGACCTATCAGCAAAACTATCCAATTATTAGCGCAGGTATATTGGTCTGTGCAGGGTTTGTAATTGTAGTGACAGTAATCAGTGACGTCTTGCTGATTGCTACTACCCCTAGAAGAAGGAGCGCTGAGTATGGCTCGATCTGATAGTATTTACCAAGAAGAAACGATTCCATCACCATTGCGTCAAATCTGGCTTAATTTTTTTAGCTATCCGGTGGCAATGCTCGGTTTGTGGGTATTTTTAGGCTTTTTACTCATCACCATAATCGCCCCATTTATTGCGCCCTACCCTCCAGGATTACAGCATCCAGATGCACTTTTATATCCGCCATCATGGCATGAAGATGGCCAAGTTGCTTACTTCTTTGGCACCGACGATTTAGGGCGTGATATTTTCTCAGATCTTTTACACGGCGTGCGTACCACCTTTGGTGCTAGTCTGATCGTGACAATTTTTGCGGCATTTTTCGGCATTTTGATTGGTATTTTATCAGGTATGTCTCGTGGCTTAAAATCGAGTATTCTCAATCACATTCTCGATGCTACATTAGCGATTCCATCTCTATTGCTTGCCATTGTTCTGGTTGCCATTAGCGGCCAAACCATGACTAACGTAATGATTGCCGTGGGCATTGCCCTAGTACCACAATTTGTCCGAGCCACTCATACCGCCGTTCATCATGAACTATCGCGAGAGTATGTAATCGCCGCTAAACTTGATGGTGCTAATAAATTTCAAATCTTCTACAACGTCATTTTGCCTAACGTGCTCAACGCACTGATTGTTCAATTTACCTTGGCAATATCGATTGCCATTATCGATATCGCAACGCTTGGCTTTTTGCGTATTGGCGCGCCATCATCAACTTCTGAATGGGGCACCATGCTGGCAGACGGCGTCGATTTGATATTTATTGCGCCGTGGAACGTTACCTTCCCCGGTATGGCAATTTTCGCTAGCGTACTTGCGGTTAACTTTATCGGTTACGGCCTACAACGCGCTGTGAAGGAGGGTCTGGGATAATGCCATTACTCGACATTCGCAACCTTAGCATTGAATTTGATAGTCCTCACGGCCGCATTCGCGCGGTAGACAGAGTGAATTTATCGCTTAACGCTGGCGAAATTATGGGGCTGGTAGGCGAATCTGGCTCAGGTAAGAGTCTAGTAGCCAAAGCCATTATGGGCATATTAACCGATCGCTGGACAGTGTCAGCCGATCGCCTGCGCTACAACGGCGTCGATTTACTAGGACTTAGTGCCAGCGAACGTCGTAAATTAATGGGACGTGAAATTGCGATGGTATTTCAAGAACCATCATCAAGTCTTGATCCCAATGACACCGTTGGCCATCAATTTCACGAATCTTTGCCGATGGACGAATGCGATGTGCCCTTTTATCGCCGTAAAAAATGGCGTGACGAACAAATCAAAAGCTTATTGCACAAAGTTGGTATTCGCGATCACAAACGCGTTCTAAAAAGCTATCCGCACGAACTTTCTGAGGGGATGTGTCAAAAGGTATTAATCGCCATGACAATCGCCTACAAACCGCGCTTGCTAATTGCCGACGAGCCGACAACGGTTATTGAGGCTGGCGCGCAAGATCAAATATTCAAGCTATTTAAAAAGCTCAATCAGCTCAATGAAGTTTCTATTTTGCTCATTACCCACGATTTAGAACACGTTGAAAACTGGACTGAAACACTTACCGTAATGTACTGTGGTCAAACGGTAGAATCGGGTTTTACTAAAGATGTTTTCAAGCAACCATTTCACCCATACACCATGGCGCTCTTGCAAAGCATGCCTCATTTTGACGATCTGCTAAACCACAAGTCACAACTCACTACCTTATCGGGGTGTGTACCATCATTACAACATTTACCAATAGGTTGTCGTCTAGGGCCGCGCTGTCCCCGTGCACATCGCAAATGCGTTGAAACGCCGGTAATGGAAAAAATGCGTGGCCACTACTTTAGCTGCCACTTCCCGTTAACTGAGAGTGTTGAATCCTAATATGAGTACCTTACTTAAAGTTAACAACCTAACCAAATCCTTTAAGGTGGGCTACCGCTGGTTAATCCCCCAATACCAGCGCGCTTTAGGGCCTGTTTCCTTTGAATTGGCAGAGCAACAAACCCTATCCATCGTTGGCAACGCTGGCTCAGGTAAAACCACCCTTGCACGCATTTTAGTCGGCGCAGAGCAGCGCACCTCTGGCGAAATTATTCTCGAAGGTGAACAACTAGAGATTAAAAACCACATTCAGCGCTGCTGTGCGATTCGCATGATTTTCCAAGATGCCAACACCAGTCTTAATCCGCGAATGCGTATTGGCAATCTTTTGGAAGAGCCGCTGAAGTTTGCCACCGATATGTCAGCGAAAGATCGCGAGCAAGAAGTTTATAGCAAATTGCGTCAAGTTGGTTTATTGCCAGAACACGCTCACTTCTACCCACATATGATTTCTGGTGGTCAAAAACAGCGGATAGCGGTAGCTAGAGCATTAATGCTCAACCCGCATATCATTGTGGCAGACGAAGCTCTGTCCGTACTTGATATGTCGGTACGTTCGCAAATTATTAATCTGCTATTGAAATTACAACAAGAAATGGGACTGTCGTATATTTTCGTGTCCCACAACATCAACGTCGTACGCCACATTAGTGACAAAGTGATGGTACTAGACCAAGGACAGGTGGTTGAATCAGGTGATGCAGAGCAAGTATTTAAAGCGCCAAAGCACGATCAAACGCGTAAATTGTTATATAATCTCGGCCATTAATTTATTTATCAAGGTTCGAGATTATGCCTACCGCCAGTGCCGTACACATTTTAGTAAAAACCCAGAAAGAAGCCGAAAAGTTAAAACAGCAACTTACTAAGGGAGCGAGCTTTGCTGATCTTGCAAAGAAATATTCTACCTGTCCATCGGGCAAAAAAGGTGGCAACCTTGGTGAATTCAAACCGGGTCAAATGGTCAAAGCCTTTGATAATGTAGTATTTAAAAAGCCAATTTTAGAAGTCCACGGTCCTATCAAAACTCAATTTGGTTACCACCTGATAAAAACACTTTATCGCAACTAGTGAATTTATTGCCGTTATGCCAAAATTAGTAGCCTGAAACAGGCTACTAACATGGACAACACAGATGGATTCAGCGAACAAAACTCCAACCTCAAATTCAACACAACCAACGCGTTTCGCACAACGACTCGACAATAGAGAGCTCACCAAGACCAGTTTTTGGATCAGCCAGATCTTTATGATTATTGCGACCATCACTGGTGTATTTCTGGCAGCGCAAGAAGGTTTATCGCAAGCTATTCAGTTTGATTCACTCAATCGTCAAGAAAACAATTATCACCTGCGTCGCTCCCTCGACAATGAAATTACCGCTAACATCGCAACACTCAAAGAATACGCCGACTTGGTTGCATCAAACAAAGTTTACGACTTGAAATCGCAACGCCCTGTGCTGCTGAAATTCGTATGGGAAAATATGAAATTCTCATCATCAACGCTAGAAACGCCGTCTGACATATTGTCGCAAGCCAGTCACTTTTACGCCCAATCTGACGATATTATTCGCCGCATTGAAAATCGTAAATATGGCGCGACATTCGGCTCGAAAAAACTGCGTGAATTAATCAATGAGATGGAAAATAACGGGCTAAAAGCGCTGCGAGCTAACCACCAACAATTGGCCGCTAAACTCGCTCAGTCAGGTATTGTAGTTAACTAGGGCCTGTTGATCTTTCGAGGATGAATTTTGTGCAATTGACAAGGCTGTTTCGCAAGGCATGAGGAGCGACGCCTAGTTTACCTAGGCGAGCGACGAATAACGCAGTGAAAATGTCTTGTCATTGCATCCGAAGGACAGCGTTTGTTCGCGATTTCTACGGCGTTATCGCCTACTAGCTTAGCCCACTAAGCGTCGCAGGCTCTGCCTTGTATAAAACCCGAACAACTCGCTGCAAAAACCTTCACCAAAGCTCAACAGGCCCTAGCCTACTCACTCACCGAAGGCTTAATGCGCTGCCATTGCGCATTAAGCTGCTGATAAAAATACTCATCATCGCCGCCTGCCTTCGGCACATAAAGATCGAAGTTACTATCATCTAGTCGAGTCACCGTAATAGTAGCGTTAAATGAGCCTTCGCCCGGTTTAAAATCAATGGTTTTAATATCACTAAAAGCGGCGCGTTCGACGTTAAAGTCCTTCTCGGCATCAAGCCAATAGGAAAATACATTGTCCTTTGTAAAACCATTACCATCCTTTGCCATATCAAGCAGCGCATCACTGTAAAATAAGGTCGGTACTTCATCTCCTGTCAACACGGCATTACGACGCATAAACTGAATATCATGTGGCCACAATGCATCAGTCGCCACCACGCGTTGCGACGGCACAAAGTTACTCCATTGGGCTGCTACATACACCACACTTGGTAAAAACAGCGCTAACATGGCTAAATGACGAGGCAACCAGCGATTGTTAAAGCTCACTTCTTGTGAATGTTCTTTGTTGGCACTATTAATCGCAGCCACCATTGGCCACAAACTAACGGCGATAATCGCCGGGGTAATCAACCAATAGTGATCGTAATAACTAACCCAAGCTGCAATCCAGAACAACAGATACATTGCTAACGCCAAAGATACTGACAGTAGCTTGGGAAAAGACAACTTCATTTGATGATTATCGATTTCGCGGATCCGCAACCACAACGGAATAAACCACAACACGGAAAATACAGCGCGAATAAAAGGTGATAGCGACTCACCAGTGCGCTCTTTAATAGCTTGCCACTGGCGATACACCCAATAGCTCGGATAAAATCCAAGAGTTAAAAGCGATAGCACTAATACCTTGATAAAACTCACGGGATAGAGGAATGTTTGTGGTTTTCGATTATATTCACTGCCATCAATAAGCCACGCCATCATTATCACGCCATAACCGATAAAAAACACGGTAACAACAGCAAGCATCACCAGTTGCTCACTGGTAGAGTAATTATTGCTGCTCGATTCACTTGGTGCTGTGTCTATGTAGTCAGAAATTGAATAGTAAGTTTCCTTGCGAGCTGCTTCTCGCTGCTTATTGTAGGCTGCTAGGTTTTCAACGCTAACAAAGCCCACTTTAGAGCGGTATTCATAATCGATCGTTAATTCGCGTGCTTGCTCATCAAAATTCAATTGATAATTAAAGTAATAAAAATCATTATCTTGCTTTAATGAGTCTTTATTAAACTCCCAACCATCTTCGCCAATTAATACCTTAATTTGCTGCTTAACGTGCACCGGATGGCTCAAATAATACGGCGAATTACGCTTGAGCTGTGACGGTTTCTTTAAATAGCCGCGAATGGCATGGGCGTAGAACTCGCCATCAAAGCGTCCTGCTCCTTGTTCTTGCCAAAAATCATTAAGCTGATAATGTTCGGTAAGATTAGCCTGCCCTGTCGTAGCGTCTTGCGACAAGACAATAGGAGTAATTGTTTCTGTTTGCGCGTAATAATCACGGTAAAAATTAAGGTAATTTTTTTCTAATTCCGCTATGCCATCTTCTGCGACTCGGCGACGATGTCTATCAGCAACATCACCACGATATTGTGAATTAATCATCAGTTGTGCAGGTTTTCCACCACCAGCAGTAATATCAAAGGTTTCTTTTACAAACCAGCCAACCTTACGCTCGCTTTCATCCATGGAAATTAACTGGTCGCTGCCGGGCTTAATCAACAGCGCAACGTCATAGTTTGGTTGAAAAATGTCATCGATTTGTCCCGCCTGAAAACTCAAAGTTGGATCAAACCAATAATGCTTATCCCCCATCACCACTTGTGTGATAACGTGATCAAAGCTGCCAACGCCCGGTGGGACATTGAGTAAACTACGGCCATCATCAGTATTGACTAACGCTGGATACGCCTCGATACCCAAGGCTTTTAGAATAGAGACAAAGAGTACCACTTTGTCTTTACAATCACCGTAGCGTCTTTCTAAGGTCTCACTAGCATGGGAAGGTTGGTGAGAGTTGCGCCCCATTTCAATACCAAAATAACGCACATCGTCTTGCACCACTTTTAGGGCCGCTGCAACTTGTTGCTGCGGCGTATTGTGCGCCAATTGAATATCCAGCACTAATTGGTTTAACGCGCTATTTTGATTGTCATAAAATGCGGTTTGATACATTGGCAATGCCCAATCGACAATCTCGCCCCAGCTTTTAGATTGCGTAAAATACAGACGCTGATAAGGCTCAAACCAATCAGGGGTTTGACTATTGTAGTCGTGATATTCGCCATCAATACGCTCAAACTCAAACAGGGCATAAGATTTGCCGCTATCATCTGTGGTCGTCGATTCACTGATTTTAAAATTCTCATCAGAAGTACTCGCGTAAAGCGGCGCCTCTTTTCCCCACAACACACTGACATATTGCTGATGCAAAGGCACAGACCAACTCACGTACGGACGATAGTTATACAGCCCCTGATAGACAGGATTACGGCCGATGCGCGAATAAGAATATTCCAACACATCGTTAACGCGTACATCGTCAATAATGATTTTGGCACTTTGACGGCCGTTGTAGATCAGCTTATCAAACTCAGGTTCAACGCTAATTAATTTGATATCGCTAGCCGCTAATTTGTAGAACACCTCACCATCGCGAATAATATTGAGGCGATGAAACACCACAGACTCATAAATAGGATCGAAAGTAACACTTACCTGCCCTGACTGCTGCACGCCCTTTTGATTAACGATAAGCTCGGCGTAATGCCTAAACGCCTGCGCGTTGTTTTCTGTTACGCGGTTTTGCTCATCAGCCAGCAAATAATAGGTACCATTGCTAATGTCTTTAACGGGGATTTCTTGCGGTAAATTAGGCGTAATTTCCTTTACCCAGCTCGGTGCTGGCTGCTTAGTGACTTTTCCAGCAACAGGCGTCGAAGCCATAGCGAAAAAAGCGTTAGCAAACAAACCAAATAGGATGAACAAACGGAGAAACAGCAAAGTGAACGTCCTTGTTAAAACGTAGCTAGAAACTACATTGTTGCAGATTGTAATTTTGAAGTAGGCCAGCGACCTGTTTTTTAGGTGTACAAGAAATCTGTTGCATCAAAGAGAAAGGCACCGAACTAATGTGAAATTGCTCGTTAATAATATCGAGCATCGACAGCCACAGTTTCGCCGTCATTTGCGCGTCAAACAACGCTCTGTGAAAGTTACCCTCGCCAGCAAGTGCTAAATGCTTCACTAGATTGCCCAAACTATGGCTGTTAGAATCAGTAATCAAACGGCGTGCAGCAAGCAGCGAGCAAGTAAATTCACCACCATATTGTCGATTGATTAGCCCTAGCTCATGCTCTAAAAACTTCTGATCGAAAGAGGCGTTATGCGCTAATAAATTATCATCGCCGATAAAATCACAAAACTCCGCCATTACTTCGCGACATGGACGTGCGTCAGCTAACATCTCATTGGTGATGCCAGTGTAATCTTCGATAAAACTACTAACCTGACGCCCTGGATTCATTAACGATTGAAATTGTTCGGTAATTTCGCCGTCAACAATTCTCACCGCACCAATTTCTATGGCTCTATCGCCATTGTCAGGCGAGAGTCCCGTGGTTTCAAAATCCAAAACAACCAGTGAATTGGCCAGCTTATGCGCCATGTAAAATGCTCTTATTTGAAGGCCTAAGGCCTGTAGATAGAAATGCTATCTCTCAACATTACTTTAAAAATTATATTGTTACAAATCTAAGCGCCAAATCCACCAATAAATTGACCTACGCTTTTGTTTGCACATTCCAACACTGCTATATTATGCGCTTATTTCCATTAAGCCTAGGCATGATAATGACAACAATTAAAAACATCGCCGCAGCAGGGCTCCTACTTAGTGCGTTAAGCATTCCTGCGCAAGCCGCCGATTTATTGGTAAACAAAACAACCCCAATTTCTCATCAAGAAAAATTACGCGGCAGCATCACGCCTGAGCGCAGTTGGTGGGATCTAAAACACTACGATCTTTACGTCGACGTTCAGCCTGATAAACGATACATCTCAGGTACTAACGTCATGACCTACAAAGTCCTGTCTAACAAAGACCGCTTGCAAATAGAACTGCAACCGCCAATGAAGCTAGGCAAGGTGACGCAAAATGGCAAACAATTAAAAGTTGATAAAGACGGTTACACCTACTTTATTCACACAGTAGGTAAACAAGAAATTGGTAAGGAATATCAAGTAACTATTGAGTTTAACGGCCAACCACAAGTTGCCAAACGTCCACCATGGGACGGCGGTATTCAATGGGAAAAAGATGCCAACGGCAATCACTTTATTGCCACCTCTAATCAAGGCAATGGCGCTAGTATTTGGTGGCCAAACAAAGACCACCCATACGACGAACCAGACAATGGTGCCGATGTATCTGTTGAAGTACCAGAAAACCTGATGGATATTTCTAACGGCCGCCTCGTCGGTATCGATGAAAATGCCGCACGTAACACAAAAACTTATCATTGGCGCGTAACCAACACCATTAACAACTACGCCATTAGCCTAAACATCGGCGACTACGTGCACTTTTCGGAAAAATATAAAGGTGAAAAAGGCGTGCTCGACATGGATTATTACGTGCTGCGCGATAATCTTGCCAAAGCAAAAGTACAATTCAAAGACGCTACACGCACCATGGAAGCACTTGAGTATTGGTTTGGCCCTTACCCATTTTATGAAGACAGTTTTAAGCTAATCGAAGTACCTTACCTTGGCATGGAACATCAAAGCGCCGTGACCTATGGTAACGGCTATCAAAATGGCTATTTAGGCCGCGATCGCAGCCGCACAGGTTGGGGTTTGAAATTCGATTTCATCATCGTTCACGAATCTGGTCACGAGTGGTTTGCTAATAACCTAACCAACAAAGACGTGGCGGACATGTGGATCCACGAAAGTTTCACCACCTACAGCGAAAACCTGTTTGTGGAATACTTTTACGGTAAAGAAGCGGGCAATGAATACATGCGTGGTCAACGCGCCAATATCGCAAATCAAAGCCCAATCATTGGTACCTATAACGCCGATCGCAGCGGTTCAAGTGACATGTATGACAAGGGTGCAAACATGTTACATACCATCCGCCAAATCGTTGATAACGATAAATTGTGGCGTGAGATTCTGCGCGGCCTAAACAAAGACTTTTACCATCAAATCGTCACAACAGAGCAAATTGAAAAATACTTGAGTGAAAAATCAGGTAAAGATCTCAGCAGTATCTTCGATCAATACCTGCGCGATTACCGCCTGCCAACACTTGAGTACCTAATCAAAGACAAGAAGATGATGGTACGTTGGAGCAACAGCGTTAAAAACTTCGCGATGCCAATTAAAGTTACTATCGATGGTAAAGAACGCTGGATAACACCAACAACTCGCTGGGCAAGTGTTAAAATCGACAAAGCCAACCCAAGCTTTAGCGTTGATAAAAACTTTTATATTTCAACGCTGAATGTATTGGGTGAGTAATCTCGCTAATTATATGAATAAGTAGAAAAGCAGCATTATTGCTGCTTTTTTTGTGTCACCTAATTATTTTAGAAATAAAATATACGGCCACAAAACTGACAACAAACTGACCTGTCATCAACATTAAAAGCTTTGGCCAAAATGTTACTTCTTCAGTAAATATAGGATGCCAGAAATACTCCAGTGTTAAGTTTCCCGGAAATAATAATATTTGATAACCAGGTATTGGCCCATCAAAGAACTCCCATAGATTCCAGTTAATGGTGAATGCGATTAATCCAACTAGTGTTAGGATGACGGCAATCGACAGAGGTGATTTCATGTAATTTGCCTATAGCCCACTTACTGACTAAGTAAAATCGCCAGCTCTTACAGGCGTATTTCTTTCGATAAAATTAGCTGCCAATTCAAGACTGTCAAACGGGTTCATAAAGCTTTCTTTGTTATCATTGTCGCCTTTAATGATTCTCACACTAACCTCGTCCGCTTGATTAAAGACCTCTACTTTATGTTTAGTGCCTTTATTATCTTCAACACTCGCTGATGAAACTGAATCATTAGTTTCCAAAAGCTCTACCAACTTAAATTTCAGTTTACCGTACTGTGTGTCCCCCCAAGCAGGAAAATCAGGCGAACTATATTTATAAAGCGCGATTATCATTGGCACGCTAAGTGCGATGGAAACTGCACCGTCGATAGACATCGCTAATGATGACGCCAGTAATACACTTAGCGTTTTAAATCCAGCACCAATAATATTTAAGACAAAGCAGGCACGCCATACAAATCTTGACCAAATCGCTTTTTGGGACACAAAGCCATATAACCCAGTTAAATAAATCCCGACAATTATTGAGCTAATTAATGTGATCACAATTGCGATATCATTGATTATTGCAACGGCTAACCCCAACAGTGAGAATAAAGCAATTATAACTCCGTAAATTTTCCACCAAACAGTATTCACTGGTAATCATTCCTTATTAATTTTTAGTAACGTTGCTGACAACACTAAAGGCCATAAAATCAGTGCTAAAGGCTGGCAATAAAGCCTATAAACTCCCCAAATCAACTCAGGTGTAAATGCTTGAGCTAATAAACCAATCAATGCTAAACACAAAAATAGCGCCACAAAACTAAGGTTCACGCTACGCCAAACGCTATTTGGTAACTTTAATCTTCGCCCCCAAATAACATGCACCAAACCTTTGGGTAGCACTATCATTGTTAACCAAGCCACACATGATGCCGCTAACCAAAACGCTGTTGGATGGTAATTGTTATTTGCAATCAATGCCAATAAAGAAAACTGTTGCTCGGCCAGCATCACACTAAGAAAAACAAGAATAACGGCAATGATATAACGTCAAAAGAGTGAGAACATCGTTTCTAAATAGCTATAAATTGATTGAGGTCATCGTCCCACGCAAATTCAGAGTAAGGCGAACTGTCTAGTATTGTGACAGAATAAGTCGACGCTAGATATACAGCGCAAGTTAAACAAGCACCCTGTCACCATGACTCATTGGCTGGGAAATCACTAACATTTCGAGTTCGTCAGTACCGTTATTTTTCAACTGATGTGGCTCTCCGGCTGGAACGTGAATACCACTACCAGCAGCTACTTGATGAATTACTCCCGCGATTTCCATTTGTGCGGTTCCCGCCAAAATATAGAAAAACTGTTGCGAATGATTGTGATAATGCCGACACTCTTGCTCGCCAGCGGGCACCCGTTCTTGTATTACACTTAAGCCGTCAGACTTTAACAGATGCCAACCATCACAGTTTTCGCCCCATTTGTAATGCTCGGCGTTGTCA
The DNA here is from genome assembly GCA_049607155.1 of Psychrobium sp. Taxonomy (GTDB): domain Bacteria; phylum Pseudomonadota; class Gammaproteobacteria; order Enterobacterales; family Psychrobiaceae; genus Psychrobium. The sequence goes on along the minus strand of JBMYWG010000032.1, from coordinate 28,544 downwards.
GTATTTTTAATATTCATTATTTGCCTAATAATTAACAAAACGTTTTTTCAAAGCGTCAATTCGCATTCCCTTTCGAGGTGTTACGACAGCACCATCACTTGCAATAAAACGAAATGGAACTGAAACTGTTCTAGCGCCAGAATTTTTACGTACAACAAAGTGAAGGTGAGGGCCAGTCGAATACCCGGATGAACCTGATTTCGCTAACAAGTCTCCAGTTTCCACAGTGTCTCCTGCTCTAACATTAGCCGTACCAGCTAAAATATGAGCATAGGTTGCGTATGTTCCATCCTTATGAAGTACTTTTATATAATTTGCTTTATCAAGAAAAAACTTACTTTTTCCCCCCCATTGATAATCATCTTTAACCCAAATAATAATTCCACCTCTTGCAGCTATTATGTTCGTTCTCAATGGTAAAGCGATATCAATGGCAAACTTACTTGGCTCTTTAGAATGTGAAAAAGCGCCATTAAATGCTTGAGTTATTTTATGCGTAGACCGTGATGAAACTGGTATCTTATAAAGAAAGTTGTCAGGTTTGGCTGACGAGTCTCCCAACCTCCAACGGTATTTATATTTTCCTAACTTGCTAGGCTTTGATAAAAGAACTTCGCGGCTTGCAGCTGAAACAATAAACTGTTTAGAGCCGTTAGAAAACTGCGTAGACTTTACAAGAAACTCAACTGGAGCATGATATGGGTTATTGGCAACTAACTGGATTTTTCCATTCTTTCGGCGAGTGTATACCCTTGGTTCAACCTTTAACGACTCTCTCTTAAATTTTACACTTTTGTATTCATCCTTTTTTAGCTCCAAAGGGCGTTTATCGGTATAAACCCACTTACCACTCGCGTCTTTGTACTTGAATATCTCGTCGCTAAAGACATTATGAGAAAATAATAAAAAAATTATTAATACCAATCTGTACATCACGCCAATAAATCCCTTTTTAATGCCAATAGCGCACTAAAATACTAAAGCTGAAATAATATTGCACGAATTGATTCGACTTAGGCCACTTCCCCTCCCCCACATCCTCAGCTACACTAGCCAGTTAACAACAGTTCTCATTTAAAAGGTAATTCGTGACTCATCCCATTGCGCCTATCGCTAAAAAAATCCCGCATCAACTCACCACTCACAATGAAACGCGTATCGACAATTATTATTGGATGCGTGATGACAGCCGTACTGATAAGGAAATTTTGGCGCATCTAGAAGCAGAAAATGCTTATTGTGATGCGATGCTAGCACCACAAAAGCCGCTACAAGATGAGTTGTTTGAAGAGCTAAAAGGCCGTATTTGCAAAGATGACAACACGGTGCCAGTGAAAGATGGTGACTATTGGTATCACAGCGAAGTGAGTGGCGATGATGAATACGCTCGCTATTTCCGCAGCAGTGATAACAATTACGCCAATAAACACTTACTACTCGATGTGAATGCATTAGCGCAAGAATGTGAACATTTTGAGCTTGGCGATATGTCGATTAGCACTGATGACAAGCTTCTGAGCTGGGCCAGTGATTTTGACGGCCGCCGAATTTACACTATTCACTTTAAAGACATCGCCAGCGGTGAATTGCTAAGTGATGTGTTGGAAAACACCGAAGGTCAGGTCATTTGGGCCAATGACAGCCAAACTGTGTTTTACGTGAAAAAAGACGAACAAACTCTGCTTGGCACTCAAGTATTTCGTCACGTTTTAGGCACGCCGCAATCAGATGACGTGCTGGTGTATGAAGAAGAAGATCATAGCTTTTACATGAGCCTGAGTAAAAGCCGCGATGAGTCACTTATTTTCATCAATCTCAATGCCACTGAAACTAGTGACACCTTATATATCGACGCCAATGAACCAACGGCTGAATTTGCGCCGTTAGTCGACGTTATCGAAGGTCACGAATACAACGCAGACAAACTCGGCGATACCTTCTACATCACTTCAAATCATCAAGCGACTAACTTTAAGGTGATGACAGCCACCGTTGATACCATCGGGGATATTAGCCAATGGCAAACACTGATTGCTCATCGCGATGAGGTGCTAATTGAAGATATCGAAATCTTTAACGATTTCTTAGTCGTGTCTGAGCGTGAGCTTGGGCAAATTCGCTTTGTGATCCACACTGGCGATAAACACTACCCAATTGAGTTTAACGATCCTTGTTACTTCGCCTGCCTTGGCGATAACCCTGAGCCAGAAGCAACTAGCGCGCGCATTTACTACAGTTCGCTTACAACGCCTGGCTCGCTGTTTAGTGTGGATTTAGCCACGACGGCGCAAACACTCCTTAAAGAGCAAAAGGTGCTTGGCGAATTTAATCGCGATGAGTACGAATCACAACGCCTGTTTGTTACTTCGCGTGACAATCAGCAAGTACCTATTTCACTGGTGTATAAGAAATCGTTATTTAAGCAAGATGGCACTAACCCAACGCTGCAATATGGCTATGGTGCGTATGGTATCACCATCGATCCTAATTTCAGCCCTCATACGTTAAGTTTGCTCAACCGCGGTTTTGTGTATGTTATCGCCCATATTCGCGGCGGTGAAATGTTGGGGCGTAATTGGTATGAGCAAGGCAAAAAAGCGAACAAGCAGAATACCTTTAACGACTTTATCGATATTGGTCGTTATCTGATTGAGCAGAAAATTAGTCACCCCAATAAACTCTTTGCCAGTGGCGGCAGTGCTGGTGGCTTGTTAATGGGCGCAGTTATCAACCAAGCACCTGAGCTTTATCGCGGCGTTGGTTCTCACGTGCCTTTTGTGGATGTGCTTACTACCATGCTCGATGAATCTATTCCGCTGACGACTAACGAGTATGATGAGTGGGGAAACCCTAATGAATTGGCGGCGTACGATACAATTAAGGCTTATTCGCCATTGGATAATATCGTAGCGCAAGACTATCCAAGCTTATTAGTCACCACTGGCCTACATGACTCGCAAGTGCAGTACTTTGAGCCAATGAAGTGGGTAGCTAAATTACGAGAATATAATACCAGCGATAATTTACTGGTCTTTAAAACCGATCTGGAAAGTGGTCATGCGGGTGCGTCAGGCCGTTTTAAATCGCTGCATGAAAAAGCGTTAGAAATGGCGTTTTTTATTAGCCTTTGCAAATAAGCATAAAAAAAACGCCTTAATAACTAATTATTAAGGCGTTTTTTATCATTCAAGAACAATTAACGGCGTTTGTTTCGAGCGCTAATTGTTTCTAAGAATCCTTTTAGCGCTTCATCAGCCCATGCCTGTGCTTTTGCTTCACTGTCAAAACCGGTTTCAGATTTCGACACTATTGTTTGTTTAGCAGTCTTGCGACGAGTGATCTGCGCTGTCCATTGACCATTTTCTTCAAGAAGGCGAATATCAAATTTTTTGCTGTTGCTCATTACTAGATCCTAGATAGGTAGTCGATTCGCCACGATGTGACGACAATGAGCGACAGTGTACAGATTTATCACTTACTGTGCTGACAAATTTTAAGATGTTACTTCAATAATGCTACTTTCTTCGGGTATATCAACACAGGATGTTGGTTTTGTACGTCGCGACAAGAAAATTGCCGAGTGACCGAATTTCTTGGCTTGTTTTTTAGCATCACTTGCCATTTCTGCGATGTCATGATGTGAAGTACAAATAGTGATATCAGGTGCGACGACACCAACAGCAAGGCTCAATAATGGAAAAAACTGCTCGTCGCCGTTACGCGATTTAGCATAAATTCCTGCTTGTTTTAAATCTTGCTCGTTGTAAAACTTGCGCACTTCATTGTCGAATTCACTGAGGATTAATTGGCAGTGATAATGCCAATTTTCTCGCTCAAATATCGCAACAAAGTCATCTCCGCCGATATGGCCAACAAAGTCGTTTGCCAAACAATTATGCTGCATCAATTTAGCCACTAACCCGATAACATCATCGCCTTTTGAATAACCATAAACGTCGTTAAATGGTTTGAAGTTATTAAGATCAAAATAAGCAAAATAGAATTTACGTTGCTCGCTGAGCAACCGGTCAACGTGACGATAAATGGGGACATTGCCCGGCAATAAGGTTAGCGGATTTGCATAACTTGCGTGTTTTATTTGCTGCTGTGTTAACTGACGTAGTAAATCTCGAATCGACCCAATACCGATATAATTACCACGATCGGTAATCACAAAATGCCATTGCAATTGATCGTCTTGCTCTGCCGTCACCATTTTAGATAACTCATCAAGACGCGTACTCGCTTCAACTACAACTGGCGAGTCATTCATAATTTCTTTGATGCGCTTACGTTCGTTTAACGCACGGCCATAAGGCGTGGAATACAGTTCTAAAATATCGCTGCGTAAAATCATCCCCACAGGCTTTTTGCCATCAAGCACAGGAATGGAGTTAACATTTAAGTGCTTGTGAAAATAATTCACTACGTCATTAGTACGCGCGTTCATATGAAACGTTTGCGCAGGTTGTAATAAAGAACTGGCCGTTTGTTCTAGTTGTGGTAAATAGAGCGTCGAGCGCTGATGATTGAGAATTATTGTGGGCACATCACGCTTAGGATATGACTCTGGTCTAGCAAACAAAAAGCCCTGCCCAAAGCTAATACCAAGATCTTGCAATTGCTCGTACTCTTGCTCAGTTTCGATACCTTCAGCAATCACTCGCGCGTTAATTTTTTCGCCTAAGTTAAGGATACTTTTTACAAACTCACGTTTAACGGGATCGAGGTGTAGTTGATTAATGAAGTAGTAATCGATCTTCACAAAGTCTGGTTTTACTTGCGACCACAGTTTTAGCCCCGCATAACCAGCACCAAGATCATCAACAGCAATGCGAAAACCAAGATCACGGTAATGCATAAGTGCTTTTTGCAAAACGCTAGGGCTGTCGATGGGATATTTTTCGCTAAGCTCAATCACAACTTGCTCTGGCAGCAGGCCGCTATCTTTAACATAAGAAAGTGTTTTGCCATGCGGATGGTCGGTTTGTAAAAAGATCATGGGACTGACGTTGAGAAACAACATTCCCGTCAATTCTAAATCGGCGAAACGGGCAATGGATATTTTGCGACAAACTAGTTCAAGCTGTGACAGCAAACCACATTCAAGAGCCGTATCAAACAACATTTGCGGACTAGCAAGCGCGCTATCTGACGGGCCGCGGATAAGCGCTTCATAGCCATAGAGTTCACACTTATCCGTCGCATAAATCGGTTGAAATACCGCATTAAGGGATTCATGTTTAATAATTTGCGCTAACTCTTGCTGTAAGCTCATAATAATTTAGTAGTATTTTAGAACAATAAACTCCAGTGTATTGAATGGATATGACAGTCTTGTGACAGTGAGTTAAATATAGATTTTAAGATAGAAAAGAAAGGGTTGGGGAGAATAGGTAAATTAAAACTAAGCAACTTCCTTGTTGCTAGGTACTATATTACTTGCGACGACGCAGCGCGACCAGTGCACCACCGATTAACGCCATAATCCCTAATGCACCGCCAGAGCTATCGCTTTTAGGTGGAGTTGTTTTAGCCTTAACTGGATTTAAGTTTGCAGCCGTATCAGGTGAAGCATCTTTAATATCAACGTTGGTAATACTAATGAAGTTTTCAAACCCTGGCACTGAATCAGAATCAGCACATTGGGCAGCAGTGTAGTTAACAAACGGGGTTGAACCACAGTGATTTAAGGCTTGAATCTTTTCTAACACGTCAAAACCGCTAATTACTTGCCCAAATACCGTAAAACCACCGTTTTGGAAATCAAGATTTTCTGAGTTATCCGCCATGTTAAAAAACCATTGATTAGTGGCACTATTAGGATTATTACCTAATTTTGCCATCGCGATAGTGCCTTTGACGTTTGAATAAATAGGCTCGTTAACAACAGGATCTTTAGCATCTTCTTCAACAAGCTTTGCGCCGTCAAAGGTAAAGCCGCCGCCTTGTACAATAAAGCTTCTAACACTGCGATGAATTACTGTCATGTTATAGCTATCGTCACTGACATAGCTAAGAAAGTTCTCAACCGTTTTTGGCGTTGTTTTGTCAAATAGATTGACCTCGATGTTACCTTGCGACGTTTGAATCTCGACGATGGTAGCGTAAGTTGGTGTAGCGATTGCCGTTAATGACGCGGCAACTAACAATGAGCGTTTAAGGAATTTCAACGTTATCTCTCTTATAAATTATTATGAATTGTTTAATCGAAGTCTGAAACTAACAGGCACCGTATTTGAAATAGATGGCAAACCAGCAAGCTGACGTAGTTTTTCAATTCCGTTGACTAGATTGAAATCTGCCGCTTTTACTAAAATAGGCTTGTTACTAGCCACCAACAACGTGCCATCACTGAGTTTTGTCACACTAACATCCGCATTAATTGCTTTTGTTTGGCCGTGTAAATTTAGCGTTGCAGGTACCTTCATTTGCGTTGTTTGATTCACAACCAAATTTGCGAGCGCTTTGCTCGGAATAATTGCGTTTAATACCGCTTGTGGAAACAGCTTAGTCTCAAACAGGTATTGTCCCATCCGTGAATCGCGGATTGAGATTGCGGTATCAACTGACGCTAAGCCTATGTTCAGTGAAAAAGCGCCTTTGTCACTTAAGGTCGCCGACATTTGGTTAAAGTGATGTGCTTCCATTACATCGCCTTTTTTCACTGATACAAAGCTCAACGTCGAGTTGTCATTGTCTAATGACCAATCGGCCAAGGCAGTATTGCTTAACGCTAATAACAGGCTTGCGGCGATGGTAGATTTAATCATGGTATTTCTCCTAAGTGGGGGGCATGGTAACTAACCATTAGTATTTTTCAAGCAAACTGCTCAATTTTTACCTTTGATTACATTTACTTATACTTGGTAACAAAGTCGTTCTACCAAATTTGAAGCAAAAAAAAGAAGTGTTAATTAACTTAACACTTCTTTTCTGTTAGTGAGATCACTCTTTAAGAACGATTTAATCTATCGCTTAGAAGAATGATACCTTGTATTCAACACCCCAGAATGCTGGTTCTTTCACCATACCTGTTAGGTTGTTGAAATCAACACCACCTGTAATGCTGTCGTCATCAGTGATGTTGCGACCAAAGATAGCAACTTCGTGGCTGTTGTTATCAGTATCCCATGCGTAACCAAAGCGCACACCACCTTCTAACATGCTGTCGTCGTTAAACTCAACTGACTCATACAGGAAGAAGTTGATTTTGCTGCGGTAAGCCCAGTCAGTGTAAGCAAAGATTTCACCGTCTGCGAACTCTTTAGAGTAGCGTAATGTGAAGTTAGCAATCCACTCTGGCGCGTTCGGTAGGCTGTTGCCATCGATAATTGCTAAACCATCTTTGTTTAGTGGATCAGTTACTGTACAAGAACGACAGAATTGAACAGCTAGGTCGCTGTCGTTAATTTCTGTTTTGTTGTAGCTCACACCAGCAGTCATTAATAGATCTTCAGTGATTGCTACTTCAGAATCGATTTCAAAACCGTAACCTTTAGTGTTGTCAGCGTTTAATAGACGCGTAGTGTTAGAGCCACCACCAACAGCCGTTAGTTGTTGATCGTCCATTGTGTAGTAGAAGGTAGACACGTTAACACGTGCGCGATCTTCCCAAACACTTGATTTCACACCGAACTCAATAGAGTGAAGCGTTTCTGAATCAGCAGTTGTGATGTCATCACCAAAAGATACACGACCTTGAATTGATGGAGCGCGGAACCCCTTAGCAGCACGAGCATATAGATTTACATCATCAGAGTAGTTATAGAACGCACTGATATCCCAGCTCACTTGTGAGTCGTTTACGTTTAATTTCTTAAGCGCTAAGTTAGCACCGCCGAACGCTGTTTGTGTACGCTCAGCTTCAAAGTCTTTGTCATCATCAGTGTAACGAACACCAGCAGTTACTTTTAAGCGATCTGATACGTCGTAATCAGCTGATGCAAATACCGCCCACGCTGTAGTTTCTTGGTTTTGACGTGCGAAAATGTTTTGTACACCGCCGCCAAGTGTGTCGAAACCTAGGTTGTGAATCGTTAAATCTTCTTTAAAGAAGAATACACCGTATTGGTAGTCCAACTGACCTAACTCATTAGAGGCTACGCGGAATTCTTGAGTGAATTGTGAGTGGTCTGGAATAACACCAGCACTTTCAGATGGGAAAGGAATTGGTGTTTCATCAGTACGAGGGCCACTTACAGGTAAGAAAACGGCACCGTAACCACCGTCGATATCGCCTTGTGAGAAGACTTCAACAGACTCGTAGCCAGTGATAGAGGTAAATGTGTGATCGCCTAGATTGTACTCTAGGTTTAAGCTAGCGCCTTGATTATCAACGAATTGCTTAGAACGACTAGCAGCATCGTGGTAGATCGTTTCGTAATCAAAGTCATCAACTAGATCGTTAGTGCCCGGCTTAATGATGTTCGCACGGAAGTTGATTGGCGTACCGTTCATGTCGCGCCAGTGGTAGTTGAATAACGCATTCATGTTGTCGCCTTCGTAAAGGAACTGAACACGACCAGCGATTTCTTGGTAACCGCCAACTACGTTGTCTTCTTCAAAACCAGGTGCTTTGTTGTCGATAAAGTTATCGCGTGATTGACGCAGTAACGATACACGGGTCGATAATTCGTCTGTTAAACCGAAACCAGCAGCGCCTTGTAGATCCATTGAGCCCCAAGTACCGTAAGATGCAGACATGTAGGCATCAAACTCTTGTGATGGTTTAACTGAGTCAAACTTAACCAAACCAGCTGGTGTATTACGACCAAATAATGTGCCTTGTGGACCACGAAGCATTTCTACGCCTTCGAGATCAAATACTGGGAAACCTTTCAAGATTGGGTTTTCCATCACGACGCCATCAAATACTAATGATACAGGCTGTGACGCATTCAAATCGAAATCAGCGTTACCTAAACCACGTACGTAAAAACGCGGGAAAGTACGACCGAAAGACGTTTCGATATTTAAACTTGGAATTCGACCCGACATGAAACGAATATCCATACCACTTGAACCATAAACATCCAGTGCTTCACCTTGTACAGCAGCCACAGAAAGTGGTACTTCTTGTAGATTTTGAGTACGGCGTTGAGCAGTTACTTCAATGGTTTCTAATTTGATTTTTTTCTCTTCTGTTTCAGCAGCAACGGCATTAACAGCAGAAAAAGTAGACGCAAGTAAAGCAGCCTTAACACAGATGGCTAATGGCTTATGTTTAAGTGAGTTCATAGTAGTCTCTAAGTAGTTATTTATCGGCTCCGTGGATACGTCGCTAACCAAATTAACATTTGATTAACACAGGGCCTTCCTTGAAAGTTCCGCGCGAATTGCAAAACGGGCGTATTTTAAGATGTAAATCGCGTTTTTCACACCACGACCCGCAGTTAGTGTGACACACATCACACCAAATTAAACATCAGTTTAAATCTTTATTTTTGCTTAGCGTTCTAAGTACTGAGTTCTATTGAAACATTTCATTAACTTGTACAAAGTGTCAAGTTTTATTAAAGCAGATATAACCGCATTAGCATCAGCGCTTTTTCGTAACGTTGATAAACGTTCGACGGATCAATGCCACCGCTGTGGCGATCATTGTGCTTGACCGAATAACTTTGCCCTTGGCGACGCATTAAATCTTGCAATAAAACGCGATTCATTACCGTAATAGTAAATACGTGAATTGGCTTAATGTGCTTGTTGTTGTATGGGCTGTAATACGGGCGGCTAGGATAGTCGATACCAAACTTAAGCGATGTCGCGCTCATCAGGGTATTAAACATATTTTCAGCATTAACAAAAACATCATTGGGCTTAACGTTGTTGTACAGCGGATATTGCTGTTTAACAACACTTGGGAAATCACTTTGTACCGCTTTAGTGAGTAATTTTTCAATTTGGCCAACCACACGATATGGAGACGAAGGCAGAATCTTCTTATCTAGTAAATTATCCAGAAGTAAGTTGCAGCGAACGAGCACCCGAAGCACATCCTTAGGCTGTTTATTTTTATATGTCTTAGTCGCAAAATCGGCATCAATATTAAACAGTTTCAAATTGTGCTCGATAGCTAACATCAAAGCTAACACCTGAGCCGGAGTAATATCTTGGCTGGGAAAGTCAGGACGAATATATTGCGATTTATTTCCGAGTTCATTAAGGATAAGTATTTTTTCATTAAGTGCGGTGCCAATGGCATAGACATGAAGCGGTTTAGCATCGATGAGCTTAATGGTGGCGATACGCTGCTTTTTGTTGCCGCTCATTTTTTGAATTACCGATTCGATCGCTTTAACGCGTGAATAAACATCGCTTGGGGTGACAGTTGCTTGTGCGCCTACAGATAATAACAATCCGCAAATAACAATAAATAACGATTCAAACTTCACAATACAATCTCCTTCGCTATTTTCAGCGTGACTCGCTTGTGCAGATAAGCACCAGCGCCTTAATTCAACAAGTTAACGATTTACGCCAGTAAAGCAAGTGAAATCAAATGTTACGCGTTGACTTCACGGAGTAATCTAGCAACCCACTCCCAAAAGGCTACGATAAAAGTAGTGAAAATAACGAAAATATAGCACAACGAACCTAATAAAAATCACAACACCAACTCAAGCCATTGATATTAAAGTGATTAAAACCTTGGCAGAGTCATTGCGTATTGCAAGTAAAAATGACAACAAGGAAATATCATGTCTCTGGAAATTAAAAATCTACACTTGAGTTACAACAAGAAAAAACACGCATTACACAATTTATCCCTCACTAGTCATGTGGGAGTGCTTGGCTTGTTAGGCCCTAATGGCGCGGGAAAGTCATCGTTAATGCGTATTTTAGCCACGTTAAAACAACCAACTTCCGGCGAAGTACTTTGGCAAGGCACAAATACTTGCGATCATCCGCAAATGTTGCGCCAACAACTTGGTTATTTACCGCAGTATTTTGGCGTTTATGAGCAACTTACTGCAAAAGAATTTTTACATTATCTCGCTGGATTAAAAGGCCTTGAACATCAGGATGCTGAAACGCGAATAGACGCGCTGTTAAATCAATTTAACCTCAGTCACGTAGCTAATTCGCCACTGGCTAGTTTTTCTGGTGGTATGCGTCAACGTATAGGCATTGCTCAGGCTTTATTAAACTCACCTAAATTACTTATTGTCGACGAACCAACGGTTGGATTAGATCCCCACGAGCGCTTGGTTTTTCGCCAATTGATTGCCGATATCAGCAAAGATTCATTGGTCATTCTATCCACGCACATAGTGTCAGACATTGAAACTATTGCCGATTCTATTGCCATTATGAATCAAGGGCAGCTCATCACTCACAACACGCCAGAGCAACTTATCGATAAAGTCGCGCCCTATTGTTTTGAATTAACGGTGCCGCGTGAAGAAGCAAAAGCGCTGCAAGCTCATTTACAAATAAGCCATAGCGTGCGCCAAGGCGATAATATGACGCTCCACTTTGTAAGCGCTAAGGGAGTGCCAAAAAGTGCGGTCGCGCGAAAAGCAACTCTCGAAGATGCTTACTTATACTTCGTGAACTCACGTCACATCACTGAGTCTGCTCCTATCACCGACACTACTGTGGAGGTCGCATGAGCAACGTATTATTCGCCAGTATTAAAGCCGATTTTAAACAACGAATTCGCCAATCGAGCTTTCCTGTCACTTTATTGGTCATGGCGCTGCTTGCGGTATTATTTTTCCCTGCGCCAACGTCTGAATATCAAACCTTACTTATTAATGGCTATCGCGGTATTTATAATAGTGCATGGGTGGGGCTTTGTTTAGTAAGTCTCAATGTCGTGTTCTTACCCATCATCTGTTTTTATCTCGTTAAAAATACCATCAATAATGACCGCGCTTTACTCGTCTCAGAGCTTATTGCTGCAACTCCTGTCAGTAAAACGAGTTACCTCACTGCCAAATGGCTAGTAAGCGTAGCGATCTTATGCAGTGTTGTCTTTGTAATGATTGTGATTAGTGTATTTATGCAGCTGTATTTCGGTGAAAGTTATCAGGTAAATTTATGGCAAATTGTCTGGCCACAACTGGTTTTCGTATTACCATTACTCTTTGCAATTTCGGCTATTGCATTGTTGTTTGAAACCGTTCCATGGTTACGAGGTGGTTTAGGCAATGTGGCTTACTTCTTTATCTGGGTAACATCGATTGCTCAGCTCATCACATCTAGCAGCGGTATCGCTAAAATACATGACCAAGTGCAACAAGATCTCTATCAAATCTATCCACACACCAAAGGCGATAACAGTGTTTCTGTTGGAGCTAGCTCAACTGGTGAAGTTACGCCAACCTTTGTGTGGGACGGCATAACCCTTTCCAGCGAGTTTATAGTGGGTGCTTTACCTGTACTAGCCATCGGCATACTTGCATTTACCCTAGCAGTAACCTTCTTCGATAGATTCGCTAATACCGCAGTAAGCAGCAGTAAAACCTCTACTTCATTTATCGACAATAAACTTGCCGCTATAGGTTCGCTTACTGATAAATTACTACTGACCCTGACCAATTTCAGCAGCTTCACCCGCCAGATGCGGTTAGAGCTGTTATTAATGCTCAAGGGATTATCGAAATATTGGTACCTTGCGATAATCGGCGTCAATATTGCGCAAGTGACGGTACCAATGACAACACTCAACACCGTTGTCATTCCCCTTAGCTGGCTACTGTGTGTGCTGGTACTTTCTCCAATTGGTATTCGCCCTCACCTCGCTAATACACAAGCACTGATGGGCTATTGCGATTTCTCTATCCAGCGTCAAGCGCTCAGCGTAGTTTCAGCTGCAGCCTTGCTGTTATTACTAACGACCAGTGGCGCTCTGATTCGAATGCTAGTTTCTGGCGAGTGGTTGATTGTGCTGCAGATGCTCATAGCCACTACCTTTATCAGCGTATTGGCATTTGCCCTGTCGAGTCTAACGAAAACCACCCGCACATTTGAGGTTATCTATCCAGCACTTTGGTATGTGGGACCTGCCCATGCGATGGTTTACTTTGATTACTTTGGCGTAAAAAGCAGCGCTAGCTGGCAAGCTAATATGCCGATTTATACGCTGGCTGCTTCAGTATTACTCTTTGCTGTCGGATTGCTAAAATCTCGCCGTAATTATGCTGTTAGCTAATCACAATATTGTTTACACTAGAGCCATTGTAAAAAACACTAATTAGGACATTCAATGGCTCAATTCATTTACTCGATGAATCGCGTTGGTAAAGTAGTGCCACCAAAGCGACATATTCTTAAAGACATTTCTCTGAGTTTTTTCCCCGGTGCTAAGATCGGTGTACTCGGTCTAAACGGTGCGGGTAAATCAACCCTATTAAAAATCATGGCTGGCTTAGATACTGAGATCGAAGGTGAAGCGCGTCCACTAGCTGATATCCGTATCGGTTACTTACCGCAGGAGCCAGTACTCGACGAAGAGCAAACCGTTCGTGAAGCCGTTGAAGAAGCTTTTGCACCAGTGAAAAATGCCCTATCGCGTCTTGATGAAGTCTATGCAGCTTACGCTGAAGAGGGCGCTGACTTTGATGCACTAGCCAAAGAACAAGGTGAATTAGAAGCATTAATTCAAGCCACTGATGGTCACAATGTAGAGCATGCTCTAGAGCGCGCGGCGGATGCATTGCGCCTTCCGGAGTGGGAACAAAAAATCAAGGTACTTTCTGGTGGTGAGCGTCGCCGTGTTGCACTGTGTCGCTTATTACTAGAAAAGCCAGACATGTTATTACTCGATGAGCCGACCAACCACTTGGATGCTGAATCAGTTGCTTGGTTAGAGCGCTTCTTACACGATTACACTGGCACCGTTGTGGCAATTACCCATGACCGTTACTTCTTAGACAACGTTGCGGGCTGGATCTTAGAACTTGACCGTGGCCAAGGTATTCCTTGGGAAGGTAACTACTCAAGCTGGCTTGAGCAAAAAGACGCCCGTCTTGCGCAAGAAAAAGCGACAGAGAAAGCCCGTCAAAAATCAATTGCCAAAGAGCTTGAGTGGGTACGTTCGAACCCTAAAGCACGTCAGGCGAAAAGTAAATCGCGTATGTCTCGTTTTGAAGAGCTTAACAACACAGATTACCAAGCGCGTAATGAAACCAATGAGTTATTCATTCCACCGGGTCCTCGCCTAGGTGACAAGGTGCTTGATATTACAAACCTTAACAAATCATTCGACGGCCGTGTGCTTATTGATGATTTAAGCCTGAGTATTCCAAAAGGTGCCATCGTGGGTATCGTTGGTGCAAACGGCGCGGGTAAATCAACGCTATTTAAGATGATCAGCGGCACAGAGCAACCAACTTCAGGTGAAATTACCGTTGGTGAAACTGTGGTAGTAGCAAGTGTTGATCAATTCCGTGACGACATGGATGAAAACAACACCGTATTCCAAGAAATCGCCGAAGATCAAGACATCTTAACCGTTGGCAACATCCAAATTCCATCACGCGCTTACGTTGGCCGCTTTAACTTTAAAGGCTCTGACCAACAAAAACGCATTGGTGAATTATCTGGTGGTGAGCGCAACCGTGTGCATTTAGCCAAGCTGTTAAAAGCTGGCGGTAACATGTTGCTACTCGATGAACCAACCAATGATCTCGACGTTGAAACACTGCGTGCGCTAGAAGATGCCCTACTGGAATTCCCAGGTTGTGCCATGGTTATTTCTCATGACCGTTGGTTCCTCGACCGTATCGCAACCCACATCATCGATTACCGCGATGAAGGCAAAATCAACTTCTTCGAAGGTGCTTACTCAGATTATGAGAAGTGGTTGAAAGAAGAGCTTGGCGAAGCGGCTGTCAATCCACACCGCATTAAATACAAGCGTATTTCTTAATGAAAAGATAAGTTGATTAGAAGGGGCGATTGAGTGAATCAATCGCCCCTTTTTTCTTTGTTTATTAAATCCTACATTCGCTAATTTGCATTCCAAGGATTCACGCGCTAAGTTTATAAAACTAGACTAATTTTTTGTTAGAGGTGGTTATGGAAGAGAAACGCATTTTTCAACGTGTCTTATTTAGCCACGACGCTAAACTAATTTGCAATAGTGAAAGCCATACGGTGCAAGTGCTAGATTTATCGATGCACGGTTTCTTATGTACGCAACCCAATGGTGCAAACATCAACCTCAAAGATGAAGCGACCTTGATTATAACCTTGGAGCAAGGACGAAAAATCGTGATGGAGTCAACCGTCGTTCACATCGAAAATTCACACTTAGGTGTGGATTGTCATCATATTGATATCGATAGCGTCAGCGAGCTCAAGCGATTAATTCAGCTTAACCTCGCCAACGATGAATTGCTCAATCGCGATTTAGGACTACTAGCCCGTTAGAAAATAGCATCGAGTGCTTCTGAAAGCTTCTTAACGCCAACTACCTGCATTCCTTTCGGCGCTGTTTTGGGCACATTACCCATTGGTACTATGGCACGGGTAAAACCGTGCTTAGCCGCTTCATTTAGGCGCTCTTGACCACTTGGCACTGGGCGGATCTCTCCCGCTAGACCAACTTCTCCAAAAATCACCAAATTATGCGGCAAAGCGTAATTTTTAAAGCTCGAAACCATTGCGCAAAGTAATGCTAAATCAGCAGCAGTTTCAGCGACGCGCACCCCACCAACAACATTGGCAAAAACATCCTGATCTGACATCTGTAACCCACCGTGGCGATGCAGCACCGCCAGCAACATCGCTAGACGGTTTTGTTCTAAGCCAACAGCGATACGTCTTGGGTTTGGCATCTGTGAATAATCCACCAGCGCCTGAAGCTCAACAAGTAGCGGACGCGTGCCCTCCCAAATCACTAAAACCACTGAGCCGGGGCTTTCTTCATCATCACGAGATAAGAAAATTGCCGATGGGTTAGTCACCTCTTTTAGCCCTTTGCCCGTCATCGCAAATACACCTAGTTCATTCACCGCGCCAAAACGATTTTTATGACTGCGCATGGTTCTAAAACGACTATCAGTCGAGCCATCAAGCAAGATAGAACAATCTATACAATGCTCTAATACCTTAGGTCCTGCCAAGGTGCCGTCTTTTGTGACATGACCAACAAGGAATATTGCCACGCCATACTGCTTGGCGAACCGAGTTAGGAACGCCGCTGATTCACGCACCTGTGCTACACTACCCGGCGCCGATTGAATATCCGCCACATGCACAACTTGAATGGAGTCGATAACCATAATCTTTGGCTGCTCTTTACGGGCAATATCACATATTGATTCAACCGACGTTTCAGATAGCATTTGCAGCTTATCCGTTGGCAAGCCTAAACGATTGGCACGCATCGCTACTTGTTGAAGTGATTCCTCACCAGTGACGTAAAGCGCGCCCATCGAATTGGCAAGGCCACACATCACCTGTAATAGCAAGGTACTCTTACCCGCCCCCGGATTACCACCTATCAAAATAGCCGAACCTGGTACTATACCGCCACCAAGCACGCGATCGAGCTCAGAGTAGCCACTACCTATGCGTGGTAGTTCATTTAAGGAAATATCAGAGAGTGTTTGAATCTGACTGCTACCGCTGCCAGCATATCCTGAATAACGAGCACTACGAGCGTCTTGTGCTTTAGGTGCTTGCACAGCTTCGGTAATGGTATTCCACTCTTTACAGCCATTACATTGGCCCTGCCAACGTGAATGTTCGGTACCGCAATCATTACAAACATAAATTGTTTTTGCTTTAGCCATAATTTTTAATTAACTTAGTGTTTATTGAGGCACATTAATTGCTTTGCGTTATGCGTTTATAGTATAAAAAACTGAAATATAACCAATTAATGTCGAATTTTTTGGCGTTTTCTATTTCAGTTGTTATTTAGTGCCAATTTATTGCCGCTAATTTACCAGTTTTGTGACCTTTTAAATACGGATTTTATTGAGTTTATGTCGGTAGACGCTGATCAAGCATTAATAAAAAAGCTGATTCCCTATTATCGAGACGCTAATTTTAACGAGCGTTTTGAGCACGTTACTCGTGATATTTCTAAATCACGCCGCTTCCTCGTTAAGATGGAAGTCAACCGCTTATACAACGATTGCAATCGCGTGATAGATTTGCGTGGCCGCGTTGACGCACCGTGTTTTGAACATCCCCATGAAGGGCTTAATCACCACCTTGATGATGTCGCACTTAATGTATTTGAAGAAGCGATTTCTGTGTATGGCAAGTTCACCATGGGTGTCTTTGAAGAAGTTACCAACGCCAAGAACAGTTATCGTGAAAAACAGCAACGCGAAGATGAAGCGCGCCGCAACGAGCTCAAAAACAAAAGCCTTAGCGCCACTAAAAATGCCGCTGAAGAAGCCGATGCAGCCCCTGAAGAAATTGTTATTCCGCCAAACTTCGCCCGAAAAGTCAGTCTAACTAATCTTAACCCACGAATCGAAGAGCGTATTAACATTTTAACCCGTGTTAAGGTGCGTCTGGCCAACGGACGAACTATTCACGGCTTAACGACGAACATGTCGACTCATGGCGCTAAAATCAAACTGACAAATACCTATAAAATCGCAGTAGGTGATTTACTTTCTGTCGAGTTTGTTGAAATTGAGCAACCCGATGACAACCCAGTATCTCTTGATTTAAGTTACAAGGTTATCGATGCCCACTCTAATGGCGATCAGCATTGGTTTAATTTACATCGCGTACACCAACAAACCGATGTCGATGAAGTATTAACTAAATTCATTAAAAAAGAGCGCCCGTCATCATCCACCGATGTTGAGCACATTATTGAAGCGGTTCGCTCATTGGGCTATCAATACATTCATCTAAATAAAATGTCTGGCTTACCTATTTTCTTCGAGCGGCAAGAAGACACTTATTTACCAATGTTCGCGCTAAGTAATTTTGAAAACAAGAATCTGCTTAGTTACTGGCACACTCACAACAATATGCTGCGCATTTCATCGCTCATTTCGCATGATCGTATTCAACAAGCATTGGACAATGGCCATCCAGAAAAACCAATCTTGTTATTTTGCTTTACCCATATTGCCAAAGGGCGCAAGTTTTTCTACAGCGCTACAGAATACGAGCTAGAACAAACTGGCCTCACTGACTTGTTTATGCAATTTGGTGCCAGTAAAGACAGTTGGAAGGTTTATCAGCTATACGTGAGTGATGTAAAAGACTACGAATGGCATATGCCTGATGTGCTTCCGCAGCATTTAGTACTCAAGGAAAAGTCGACGCTAGAGCAGCATCGTCACCTGCTTAAACTTCACGATATCGAAGTCATGGCTTATCTATTTGAAATAGCCACGGGTGATAGCTTTAAACATTATCGCATGCGCAAGCCAACAGAAACGCGCATTAATCAGCTGCAGCAGTTTGGGCACAAAGACACCAAAGACTCTGGCATTAAACTGATTGAAACCAGTGTCATGACCATGAGTAATCGCCGTGAAGATCGCTTTAATTATCAAACTAAGGTCAATGTTTTACACAAACGCAAACAGTTTGCTGGCATGACGGTCGATTTTTCAGTACACGGTATTCAAGTGAATATGAGTGAAACCTTTGACGTTAAAAAAGGTGATATCTTGAATATGGTGATCCCAATCTTTAACAAGGCGGGCAAACAACCAGAAGACACTGTTTTGCATTATGAGGTGATGCGCGTTGCCAACGAGGGGAAAATCCTCAACCTGAAAATCTCGATTACCCCTGAAACGGAATTTGGTCCAAAAGCTGTGTATCGAATTATCAAAGGTAATCAGCACAAGTTAACTGCGCAGATTGCACCACCAGCCAATTTCACAAAATCGCTGATCCTTCAGTATTGTCATTACATCAGCTCGTTAATCATTATGATTTCGAAGATGCAAAACAGCTACAGGATCTCGCAGGTCGTGACACCATCACAGCACAATCCACTGTTTAATCTATTTTCGGTGCTATCTTCAATCGACAGTCATTGTGATATGTCACCAGTTTCTCAAAATAACCTGTTTAAAGAGATCTTTAGTAATACCTTAATGCAGTTGGCCGCTAACTCGCCAGCGGCTAGTAAAGAAGTGTATGTGCAATTGATTAACGAAGGGCAAGATTACCGAACTTTGACCCACCAATTCGAGAGTTTCACCAGTGCCCAAGAACACTGTGAATTCATTGAAAGCGCCACCAAAGAGGGACAGCTTTTTGCACTGCGTATTAGCATGAGTCGCAGTCCAAAGATGAATTACAAGGCATTTTCTCGGGAAATTATCTACGCAGCCAAACAAGCGAGTTTTAAGACACGACAACTTCAAGCTGAATTAGACGCGGTGGTTGCCACTGCTGAAATCGTCGATATTATGAGTGAAGTGCGTCAACGCTTTAATTGCGCCTAACGCACTACATTACGTGCATACTTTATTGCTGGTAGGCCTTTAGTAAGTGTTATCTAGATAGTAGCGCGATAACACTGCGCAGATCGCCTGAGTTAATTGCCACATCTGCTTGCTCTTGCACTAAAGGTTTTGCGTGATAAGCAATGCCTAATGCGGCCTTTTCCATCATGACTAAATCATTTGCACCATCGCCAATGGCAATGGTTTGCGACATTTCTATGTCGTATTCTTTAGCAAGGGCTTCAACGGTATCTGCTTTTACTTGCGCATCGACAATAGTACCAGCCACTTCGCCAGTTAATTTACCGTCTTCAATTACCAAGGTATTTGACACTGCGGCATCTAAGCCTAGTAACGCCTTTAGATTGTCGGCAAAATAAGTAAAGCCACCCGATGCAATAGCAACCCGCCAGCCGTGGCTCTTGAACGCCTGCGCCAACTCTTTCATACCGGGCATTAATGGTAAGTTATTGGCGATGGTATCTAATAACGAAACTTCAATCCCTCTGAGTTTACTGACGCGAGAGCGAAGACTTTGCGAAAAGTCGAGTTTCCCCTGCATCGCCAATTCAGTAATTTCCGCAACTTGTTCACCAACATCAGCTAATTTAGCAATTTCATCGATACACTCGATGGTAATACTCGTTGAATCCATATCAAGCACCACAAGGCCCGGTTTTAGCAGCGTTGGTTTAGCAGTTAATTCAACCACATCAAGCTTATGGGTAGCGCATAATTGTTGTAATGACGTCAGCTGTGCACTGGTTAGGTGAACGCTGTAGGAAACATCCACGCGGGAGACATCAAGGTGTTTTGTAAGCGCACCTAGCTGCCACGAGTCACTATCAGTATTGGCAATTAGCTGGCTGATGAAGTCACTTGTAATATCACTGCCCATAATAGCGAAATGCTGAACCGCGACATCGCTCTCCACCGAAGGCTCGCAAAGCTGCATTCCCGCTAATGGCAAAGAACTCGTGGCACATTGAGCAATGTCCTTAGAAAAAAGCACGCTAGCTCCTACAGCAAGCTCAGCGGTAATCAATTGGTAAATATCTTTATTTTCAATACTATAAAACTGTTTTTGTGACACTGCGCCTATCCCAAGTAGCCAAATCTTTACAATGTCGGTTAAACTAGCAAAAATGGATTTGTTTTAATATGCCCATTTAGTGGATTTTTTAGATTATTTAAAAGCGTCCTATTACATTCAATTACAGACAAGCGTTTAAAATATGCTTTAATTAACCTCAGCTCGAATGAGTTTATTGAATATTTCAGGGATGGTATTTGTTGGAAAGTGTATGAAAAAGAATTCGTTAAATAAGCAAATAATTATTAGGCGATTGTCCCAGTTCTCGCTGGCATTAGTGTTAGTCGCTGGCCTTGCCTCACTCCTTTGGCACTCCCAACAACAGTCAAAAGAGATGCGTGCACAACAAGAAGCCTCGGTATCGGGTATTCTAAAGCAACAATTAGCACTCGCCGCCACAATGGGATTAAAGCTTAACGATCAACAGCAACTACAATGGTTAGCTCAGACCCTGAACGATTCTCCGCTGATTAACGGCGTGTGGATCCACCGCAGCGACGGTACCTTAATGGCTGAATCCACGGTGCCACCAGTAGGCCCTACTATCATGTTGGCAGAAGAAATTCGCCAAGATGTATTACTGGGCTATTTACGACTACGCCTCAATCAAGATGTGTTTGTACAGCCAATAGTTGAAATTCAGCAACAGCAATTAGAGTGGCAACGCTGGTCGTTATTACTGGCTGGACTTATCGGTATCTTGCTAGCCCGCGCCCTATCGCAGAAACGCGCTAAATATCAACTGCGAGACTTACTCAATAAATACCGCCGTAAAGAGCGCAGCGAGCAGCAAGAAATCAAAGAGTCTTGAAGGTAAAACTTCTACATAAAAAACGTAGACATAAAAAAACCAGTGAATATTCACTGGTTTTTTATTGCCTTGAGAAAGGACGCTTAAATATCAGTCCTTAAGCTTTTAGTCTTTAAACTCTTAATCTTTAAGCAATGACTCAAGTGCAATTTCGATCATGCCGTTGAAGGTTAACTGACGCTCTTCAGCAGTTGTTTCTTCACCTGTACGAATGTGATCAGATACAGTCACGATGCATAATGCTTTAGCACCAAACTCAGCTGCTACGCCGTATAGACCAGCAGCTTCCATTTCAACACCTAATACGTTCATCTTCTCAACAGTGTCAAACATGCTTGGCTCTGGCGTGTAGAATAAGTCAGCAGTGTAAACGTTACCAACAGCTACATCGATACCGTTTTCTTTCGCCGCAGTTACCGCATTGCTTAACATGCTAAAGTCAGAAATCGCAGCGAAATCGTGACCTTGGAAGCGAGAGCGATTAACTTTAGAGTCAGTACAAGCACCTTGAGCTACAATGATATCGCGAACCTTAACGTCTGTAGAAACAGCGCCACAGCTACCAACACGCAATAAACGCTTAACGCCGTACTCGGTGATTAGCTCTTTCGCGTAAATAGAAATAGACGGGATACCCATACCAGTACCCATTACAGAAACGCGCTTGCCTTTGTAGAAACCTGTGTAACCAAACATGTTACGCACGTCGTTTACTTGTTCTACGTCAGTTAAAAAAGTCTCTGCGATGTATTTTGCACGCAGTGGATCGCCCGGTAATAGAATATCTTCAGCAAATGCGCCTTCTGGAGCGTTAATATGCGGAGTCGCCATAATTGTTTAACCTTTCAAAAAATTTAAATTATAAAAATGATTTACCGTAAGCTAATGCAGGTAAATTTAAGTAGGTTGCAATGCTTTGACCAATATCGGCAAAAGTCTCTCTCTTGCCAACAAATCCACCCTGCATTGATGGGCTATAAAAAATTACTGGTATATGTTCACGTGTATGATCACTGCCCGGCCAGCTTGGATCACAACCGTGATCTGCTGTTAATACTAATAAATCGTCATCCGCCATTTGCGCCATAAACTCAGGCAAGCGCGAGTCAAAATACTCTAACGCCGCACCATAACCTGCGATATCGCGGCGGTGACCATAGGCTGAATCGAAATCAACGAAGTTAGTAAATACAATTGCGTTTTCTGGCGCGTCTTTATGAGCGGCTAATGTCGCGTCGAATAAATCTTTAAGACCAGTAGCTTTAACTTTCTTAGTGATGCCCTGCTGCGCGTAGATATCAGCAATTTTACCAATACTCACGACTTCATTGCCCGCATCTTTAGCATAATCAAGTAGCGTTTTCGATGGTGGTAGTACCGATAAATCACGACGATTTCCCGTACGCTCGAAACAGCTCTTATCTGCGCCAACGAATGGACGAGCGATAACGCGACCGATGTTGTATTCATCAAGCACTTCACGCGCTACCTGACAGACTTCTAACAAGCGCTCTAAACCAAAAGTTTCTTCATGCGCTGCGATTTGAAATACGCTGTCGCTTGATGTGTAGAAAATTGGCTTGCCTGTCGCCATGTGCTCTTCACCAAGCTCACTCAGAATTGTTGTACCTGAGCCGTGACAGTTCCCTAAAATACCAGGTAAATCGCAACGCTCAACAATGGTATCAATCAGCGATTGTGGAAATGAATTTTCTTTTTCAGTGAAATAACCCCAGTCGAATAATACTGGCGCGCCAGCGATTTCCCAGTGACCACTTGGCGTATCTTTACCAGTGCTGATTTCAGCGGCGAAGCCGTACTGACCAATTGGCGCGGTCGCTTGGTCATTTCCTTCAGGGAAGTAGCCAGAGCTTTCTAAACAGGCGTGTGACAAGCCAAGTTTGGTTAAGTTAGGAATTGTCAAAGGACCTTGACGGTTAACATCTGCCTCACCAGCTGCACATGCTTTAGCAATAGCACCTAAAGTGTTTGAACCTTCATCGCCAAAATCTTTAGCATCATCGCTAGCGCCAATGCCTAGAGAATCTAACATCATAATAGTTACGCGTTTCATCGTATAAATTCCTAAATCAACAATTAGTAACCGGCACTGTCAGTGTCGATTGCTTGATTATTTAACGTCGCCAATAAGTTACTTAGCAGGCTACTGGCCCCAAATCTAAAGTGTTTTGGGGTAATCCACTCACTCGATAGAATAGATTCAGTGAGCGATAAGTACGCAGCAACATCTTCACTACTCTTAACGCCGCCGGCCGCCTTAAAACCACACTTGCCACCTGTTTCGCTAATTGCTTGTAGCATTTGCTCAGCCGCTTCTAACGTAGCATTAACTGCAACCTTACCAGTCGATGTCTTAATAAAATCTGCACCAGCAGCGATAGCGATTAAACTCGCTTTCTTAATTAGCTCTGGTGATTTTATCTCGCCCGTTTCAAGAATAACTTTCAGCAATGCCTTATCACCACAAGCCGCCTTACACTGCGCCACTAAATCATGACCCACTTGCTCACTGCCCGCTAAAAATGCGCGATATGGGAACACAACATCGACTTCATCGGCCCCTAACTCAACGGCTTGTTGTGTTTCTTTTACAGCAACTTGCACGTCATCATTGCCGTGTGGAAAGTTTGTCACAGTAGCAATCAGTACATTGCTAGCATTTAGCTCGGCTAGCTTCGCCTTAGCTGTTTGAATAAATTGCGGATAAATACAAACTGCAGCGGTATTGCCCGCATCAGTAATCGCTTTTTGACACAAAGCCTCGACTTTTTCAGCGGTGTCATCATCACTTAAGGTCGTGAGATCCATCAGCTGAATGCCGTAACAAGCGGCTCTTTCTAAATCGGTCATTTTTCTCTCAAAATAAGGGCTAATACCAATTACATTAAATCCTCGATCATTTTTCACGGTCTAAATGAATGATAACTGCGTTATTTATTTTTCAAATAGAATCACTATTAATCAAAATAAATGCCTTGTTCTAATCCATTTATCCACGCTACAAAATTGATCATTTATTCAATCAAATTGGTATGAAATTAACGCCAAACGCGGCGTAATTCATAATAAAACTCAATGTAACCAGTTTTCCTAAGCGTTACCATCGTCATGATCACATTTGTTGTAAAAACTAGCTTTGAGGCGAATCAAGCTCAGATAGATTAAATAAGGATTGCGCATTTTTGCTCGTGAAATAAGCAACTTGCGTGACTGACATATCGAGTGTGTCTGCCAATATCTCGGCAATCAGTGGAATGCGATGCGGGAAGTTAACTTGCCCTTGAAAGCCATGTAGCGGCATATCAGGACTATCGGTTTCAAGCAGTAAGCGCTCATGCGGTAATTGCTCAATCACACTGCGCAGTTTATGCCCGCGCGGATAGGTAATGCTACCGCCTACGCCAATGTAAAACCCCAAATCAATAAAGGCTTTTGCTTGCTGTAAACTGCCTGTAAATGCGTGAATAACACCGCCACGCGGCAACTGATAAATGCGCAGTCGCTTGAGCAGCACGTCATAGGCTTTGTGGCCGTGACAAATCACCGGAAGCGCTAGCTCTTTCGCAAGTTTAAGTTGTTGCTTTAAAACCGTAAGTTGCGTTTCAAGTGATATGTCTAACGCACCATCTAAGCCAATTTCGCCAATCGCGACTATGTTATCTCGCTGTGCTGTCGCTAGCTTGCCGAGTTCATCAAGCTGATTATCATCACTCAAGAAATAAGGATGTACGCCCAAGGCGGCGTGAATAGCAGTGTGCTCTTTTGATAGTTGCAGAACTCGTTGCCAATTATCTGCATTGACACTAGGCACAATAAACTGACGCACATTTGCGACGTTACTTTGTGATAACACTTGTGTGAGATCGCCGATGCGATCGAAGTCTAAATGACAGTGGGTATCTATGAAGTAAGTCATCATCAATGTTAGCTATCTGCTTCGCTCGAAACCGTTCATCCTCGGCTCTAGCTCCTGCTTCGCTCTAACTCCTACATCCGTGTAGTCGTGAACATAAAAAAGGTCTAATGATTTTTTCATTAGACCTTCTTAGCGAAAAGATTACTAGATTACCGTGCGATTAATTTTCTCTTGTCTCTCTAAAGGTAATCTCAGGATAACGCTCGTAAGCTAAATTCAAGTTCACCATCGTTGGTGCGATATAAGTTAGGTTATCACCGCCATCTAACGCCAAGTTATCGAAGGCTTTCTTTCTAAACTTCTCAAGCTTGATTGGATCATCACAATTAACCCAACGTGCTGTCGCTACTGAAACTGGCTCGTAAATCGCTTCAACTTTGTATTCTGATTTCAGACGAGCAACAACCACGTCGAACTGAAGAATACCTACCGCACCTAGAATTAATTCATTTGAACGCAGTGGTCTAAAGACCTGTACTGCGCCCTCTTCTGATAGCTGAATTAGACCTTTTTGTAGCTGCTTCATCTTCAATGGATCTTTAAGCAGAATACGGCGGAATAGCTCAGGCGCGAAGTTTGGAATACCACTGTATTTGAGCATCTCACCTTGGGTAAAGGTATCACCAATTTGGATAGTACCGTGGTTGTGTAAACCAATAATATCACCTGAAGTCGCGCCATCAGCATGAGCACGATCCCCCGCCATAAAGGTCAAGGCGTCAGAAACATTAATATCTTTACCGATACGCACATGCTTCATCTTCATGCCTTTCTCGTATTTCCCCGAACAAATACGCATGAACGCGATACGGTCACGATGCTTAGGATCCATATTCGCTTGGATTTTGAATACAAAGCCTGAGAATTTCTCTTCTGTCGCCTCGACTTCACGTTGTTCAGTCACGCGATTTACTGGAGTTGGTGCCCAATCAACGAAAGCATTTAACATGTGATCAACACCAAAGTTACCCATCGCCGTACCGAAGAATACTGGTGTTAATTCACCAGCGAGGAACATTTCTAAATCAAATGGATTAGATGCGCCTTGCACTAGCTCCATGGTTTCACGCAGCTCTTCAGCGTAGTAACCGATTTCTTCATCAAGCTCTGGGTTATCTAAGCCTTTGATTGTACGCACTTCTTGGATAGTGTGACCCTGACCAGTTTGATAAAGCACGGTTTCGTCGGTCAACAGGTTATAAATACCTTTGAACTCTTTACCCATGCCAATCGGCCAAGTGATAGGTGCACAAGCGATATCAAGTACATCTTCAACTTCGTCCATTAACTCAAGCGGATCACGTGTATCACGGTCAAGTTTGTTCATGAAAGTCACGATCGGCGTCGTACGCAAACGTGTTACTTCCATCAATTTAATGGTACGTGCCTCTACACCTTTCGCCGCATCGATTACCATCAAACACGAATCCACCGCCGTTAGTGTACGGTAAGTATCTTCCGAGAAGTCTTCATGTCCCGGTGTATCCAGTAAGTTGATAAGACAATCTTTATAAGGGAATTGCATCACCGAGGTGGTGATAGAGATACCACGTTCTTTTTCCATATCCATCCAGTCAGATTTTGCATGCTGACCAGACTTTTTACCTTTTACCGTACCCGCTTTTTGTAGCGCTTGTCCGAATAATAATACTTTTTCGGTGATGGTAGTTTTACCGGCATCGGGATGCGAAATAATCGCAAAGGTACGTCGTTTATTGACGGAAGTTTCAAAAGGCGTCATAGAAATCTCTATAGCAAATATTAGATAAAAATAATTGGCGGCGATTATAACGGATTTTGTACTGAGTTGTACGATGTTTTACCAAGACTGTGGTTTATCGCCAACAAAGCATTCACAATCGAATTAAAACAAATGTTTAAATATTCATTTGCATCGCTCAAAATTCGTGTTAAGTTCACAACTAGAGTTAATACTCTAACAGGTGTTTGATAATAATTTTATTGATGACACCGATAACAATTAAGCTTTAGCAACATAAAGAATAATAAGGAAAAATTATGTCGAGCGTAGCAGAATATAAAGAAATCTTAGCTAGTAAATTTGATGCCAATGCAGCAGCTGGTTTAGATGAAGTGTTTCAATTTGATTTAGAAGGCGAACTGTTTCACCTAATCGTTAAAGATGGCGAGTACGCTATCGAAGCCGGTGAACACGATGATCCATCAGTGACCCTACAACTGGCTAGCGATACCCTAAAAGGCCTACTTGATGGTAGCGTTAACGGAATGACCGCTTTTATGATGGGTAAAGTAAAAGCCATTGGTAATATGATGCTGGCAACTAAGCTAACACAACTATTTCCAGCTTAATCATTCCAATTATCTATAAGAATTAACAAAGCCTGCATGCTCTCCCGCGGGCCTTTTTTTGTCCTAATTTCTATAGCCCTAAAAGCTATAAACTAGAAATAGATATAGCTCATGATAATAGCATCTTCCTTACCATTAGCTGTCGGATAGTAATTGATACGGCGATCGACTTCATTAAACGCCATCGATTGATATAGCTGATGAGCAGCGACATTCGACTCTCGTACCTCCAACCAACAGCTCATAGCGCCGCGTTCTTTCGCTTGACCCAAATAGTGGTCGAGTAATTGTCGACCCAGGCCTTTCCCTTGGAATTTAGGGGAAATACAGATTTCGATAAGTGATGATTCATCCACCACAATATCGCCAATGTAAAAGCCGGCTAGGCAATCATCGACATAGATAGCAGCGTTGAAATAACGTTTCCCCAAACAAGAATGCATTACAGAAAGGGACATGGGATGTGACTGTGCAGCAGTTTCTATTTGATAGATAGTATCCACATCATCGCTAGTAAAAGGACGAAAACTAATAGTCATAGCTACTGCTTATCTGAAAGCTCACTAAGAAGCGCCCATAGTGATTTCTTTAATGACGCCGTGCTAAATACCGCCTCTAAAGGTGGTAATTGCAACTCATTATCACACCATTGAATTTCGCTAGCATCAACATTAACCTGCCATGAAATGCTTTGTTGCGATGTAGCCTTAGCGACATAATTTAATACCGTTTCTAGCTGAAATAATAAATGGGCAGGCGCTTGGTAAGCAGGCTTGTTATACGGAGCCTGTGCTTCGGCTACCTGAGTGGCAGGAGTTCCCTCTTGATTCATAGAAGGCTGTTCTACTTTAACTTGCTCAGCTTCTACTTCTGGTGTCATCGATGCCAATTTCAATCGCGATTGAAACTGCGGGATCCCGATGCCAGCTAAGCAATGCTGTTGTAATGGCGATAATTCAAGACTCATAAGCAATC
>JBMYWG010000031.1:0-44703 GCA_049607155.1 Psychrobium sp. | reverse complement strand
AGCTGAATTTGATCACTCAAGAGAGTAAATCTTATTCTGCTTCTGGAGCTTCTTCAGCTGTTTCTTCAGCAGCAGCGCCTTTAGGAGCAGCAACAGAAACTACAGCTTGGTCATGACTTTCGCCTTTGCGAAGTTCAACTGACTCAACACCTGCTGGTAAAGCGATGTCAGAAAGGTGAAGTGTTTGACCTAACTCTAGGTTAGCTACGTCTACTTCGATGAACTCAGGTAGAGCAGCTGGTAAACAAGCAACTTCGATTTCGTTTGCGTGGTGAGCGATAGTACCACCAGCTTTAACTGCTGCACATTTGTCTTCGTTTAAGAAGTGAACTGGGATTGCAGTGTGAAGTTCGTGAGTTGCGTCAACACGTAGGAAATCAACGTGGTTAACTACTGGCTTGTGAGCATGACGCTGCATAGCTTTAACGATTACTTTCTCTTCAGAACCATCAACGTTAATAGTTAAAACTTGTGAGTAGAAGTTTTCTGCTTCTTGAGCTTTAAATAGTTTGTTGTGAGCTAAAGTGATTGATACAGGAGCTTTGTCGCCACCGTAGATAATCGCTGGAGTTTGGTTCGCATGACGTAGGCGGCGGCTCGCACCTTTCCCTAAATCTGTACGAATTTGTGCGTCAAGTGTAATTGCTTCAGACATTAGATGTCTCCAATAATAAATAGTAAAAGTTGAAGATTTTTGCGACCAAAATCTTCTCGAACCCGAAAAATTCGGCGCGACATTATAACTGAGGTGGAAATTATAGGCAATTGGTTAATTTGTTAGGGCGATGGGAATTCTGTGAGCTAGTTAGATTTCTTGATTTGATAATTTAGTAGCTTTTGTTTTACTGTTTGTAATTCAGGGGCCAAGTCGCCGTAAATATCAGGTAGATTGTTAAAGAAAGACAGATTTTCTTTTAAAAACTCAACAGCAATTAACGCTTCTGTTATCACCGATTGCTGGTTGATTATTTTAGTATCTAGCTTCTCTTTTAATAAAGTTGTAAAGCAGCTTGCTACTTCATTTGAATCGTCGCTGTTGTGGTGACTAGTCATTACAAATTCGATAAAAATAGCGAAGTACTTGTCAAATAGAACTGGCGGTGTAAACCGCAGTTCATCACTTACCTCGATGACATTTTTGACGAAATCGTTTTTTATTTTTACCTTAGGGACGTTAAAAAAACGTTTCTTAGCGTAATGAAGGTCGTCAACGTACCAATCAATATATTGATATTGTTCCCAAATTTCTTCTTCATCGAATTGTCGTGGCATGTGTGCACCCAAATAAAAAAGCGACCCGTAGGTCGCTTTATTAAAATCAGTGTTCTTTAATATTGGAACATTGCAGAGATAGACTCTTCATTTGAAACACGACGTAGGGCTTCTGCCATCATGCCGTCAAGTGATAGTACTTTCACTTTACCAGTGGCTTTCATTTCTGGTGTAAGTGGAATTGAGTCGGTGACGATGAACTCATCGATTACGCTGTTTGCTACGTTGGTTACCGCGCTGCCTGAGAATACGGCGTGAGTAGCGTAAGCGTAAATGCGACGTGCACCGTGCTCTTTTAGTGCTTCAGCGGCTTTACATAGAGTGCCGCCAGTGTCGATCATGTCATCAACGATAATACAATCGCGACCTTCAACATCACCGATGATGTGCATTACTTGGGCTACGTTCGCTTGTGGGCGACGCTTGTCGATGATTGCTAGATCGGTATCGTCTAATAGTTTTGCTAATGCACGTGCGCGTACTACGCCGCCGATGTCTGGAGAAACAACAACAGGATCGTCGAAATCACGTGATTGAATGTCGTTTAGTAGCACTGGTGTACCAAATACGTTGTCTACTGGCACGTCGAAGAAACCTTGAATCTGTTCGGCGTGTAAATCAACAGTAAGTACGCGGTCTACACCAACGCTAGATAAGAAATCTGCCACAACTTTTGCAGTAATAGGTACACGAGAAGAACGTACACGACGATCTTGACGAGCGTAACCAAAGTAAGGAACAACAGCAGTAATACGGCCTGCAGATGCACGACGCAGTGCATCGACCATTACCAGCAACTCCATGAGGTTGTCATTGGTTGGTGAACAAGTAGATTGCAAAATGAACACGTCTGCGCCGCGTACATTTTCGTTAATTTGAACGCTGATTTCGCCATCGCTAAAACGGCCAACAGTGGCGCGACCTAGCTTAAGGTAAAGGCGATCTGCAATCTTTTGAGCAAGTTCAGGAATAGCATTTCCCGCAAACAATTTAATATCAGGCACGTAAAACCCCAGGTTTTGGTTTGGTGGGCGGTGTGAATTCCGCCATTTCATTAGCAATAGTGCTAACAGGTTAAGTGTGGCATTAACGACGGGCGGATAGTGTCGAAATAAGTGGCGAGATATTTACGCCTTTTGCAACAAAGCCATGCATGTTTGGAGGTAACTTTTCTAATGCTACAGTGGCGTCAGCACGTGAAGAGAATTCTCCGAAAACACAGCTTCCGGTACCCGTCATTTTTGCTGGCGCGTATTGTATCAACCAGTCTAGTGCTGAAGCAACCTCGGGATGCCTATTTTTTGTCACTTCTTGGCAGTCGTTTTTCAATGTCGCTTTGTCAAGGTCTGCGAGGGTTATTTTTGGCGTGTTTCTTGGCAGTTGTGGCAAGTTGAAGATGGTTTTTGTGCAGACACTAACACCGGGCCAAATCACAAGATACCATGGCTCAGATGGCGAGATTGGTGTTAGCTCTTCACCAACCCCTTCGGCAAACGCAGCGAACCCTTTAACAAAAATAGGGACATCTGCGCCAAGGGCTAGCCCAAGTTCCGCTAGCTTGTCGGTTGGCATATCGATGTTCCAAAGGTGATTCAAGGCAACTAATGTGGTCGCTGCGTCAGAAGACCCACCGCCTAGCCCTGCGCCCATCGGTAGTACTTTAGTCAGCGTAATATCTGCGCCAACAGGCTCTTTTGTATAAGGCTTTAGCATCATCGCGGCGCGATAAATTAGGTTGTCTTCTAAGGCGACGCCATCTACGGCAGGCGACACTGACACGCTGTTTGAACTGTTGGTGTCAAAGGCGAGTGAATCGCCATAATCCAAAAATTGAAAGTTTGTTTGTAGGCTGTGATAGCCGTTAGGCAAACGTCCTGTGATGTGTAAAAACAGGTTTAATTTAGCTGGCGCCGGCCATTGATTGGGCTTGAACATGAATGTCTAATCTTTCTATATAGGTCAGCAGAGTTAGCGCTGAATATTCCATTGTGAGATGGCTAGTTTAAAGTAACTATCTTGCGATTTTAACAGTAATTGATGTGGCCGATCTTGATCATTTACCATTTTATAGCTTGAGAGTTTTAACTGCCAAGCTCGTCCATCATCGCCAAGAATAGTGCCGCGATAGAAGTTGCCTTGATCATCAAGGGTAACATCGGTGGCATTGTTGACCTTGCCTGTTAACCAAGCAGGAATGTCATTTACTGGAATATGCCAGCGGGTCAGTCGATAAATGAGTTCTTGCGCGTTGCGGCCGCGGTAGGTTTCATCGCTGGTGGTAATAGTAACTTGGTGTTCATCACCGTCAATATTCATTAAGGATATGCCAAACAAGGTATAGAGATTCACTTCGTAGCTATCATCAATTTGTGACCAGTGCATCTTAGCGGCATTTTTTTCTTCTGGGGTTTTGATGGCAAACTTACCATTGAATTGCCATTGTTGCTGATTGCTAGCAGATGCGTCTGAAGGCGTATTAAAAGAAGCACATCCGGTCATGAGTATGGCAATGAATAATAATAGTAATCGTTTGAACACAGTAATTTGCTAGAAAATTTGATTTAGGTAGGAATAAGAGTAACTTCTTTTTCGATAGTTCACTACAGATCCTTTTAATTCACTGATGCTTTCATGTAAAATTCGCCGTTATCAAATTGTCTAACGTATTTTCGAATTATATAAATGTCTTTAGTTGCCTTGGGTATCAATCACAAAACTGCCTCGGTTGAGTTGCGCGAAAAAATCGCGTTCTCACCAGATCAGATGGTGGAAGCCCTAAAGCAATTACGCCTAATTAGTAGCGACAGTGAAGCAGTTGTTGTATCGACCTGTAACCGTACTGAGTTGTATTGTCACCTGACATCGCCGCAGCAATTAGTGGATTGGCTAAGTGATTTTCATCAAATTGATAAAGGCGAGCTTGAGCAAAGTTTATATATTCACGAGAATGTGCAAGCGGTCAATCATCTAATGCGCGTCGCCTGTGGGCTCGACTCGTTAGTATTAGGCGAGCCGCAAATTCTTGGCCAGATCAAACAAGCCTATAGTACAGCGAAAACTGCTGGTGCCATTGCCATTACACTCGATAAATTATTTCAGCGCACCTTTTCGGTCGCTAAGCGTGTTCGCACCGACACAAGCATTGGTGCTAATGCCGTTTCTGTCGCTTTTGCGGCGGTGAGCTTAACTAAGCAAATTTTTGGCGAGCTGGATAAAACCAACGTGTTATTGATTGGTGCTGGTGAGACCATTGAGTTGGTTGCTAAGCATTTGTTAGACGCTGGTGTCACTAATATTACCATTGCCAACAGAACACTTGCCCGCGCGCAAACGATGGTGGACGAGCTAGGCGGTGAAGCTATTACCTTGGCGCAAATTCCCGACCATTTATCGCAAGCAGATGTTGTGATTTCATCTACTGCCAGTACCTTGCCTATATTAGGTAAAGGCTTAGTGGAAAGTGCAGTCTCTAGCAGAAGACATCAACCTATGCTGTTAGTTGATATCGCTGTACCACGTGATATTGAAGCGCAGGTAGGGGATTTAGACGACGTGTATTTGTACACTGTTGATGACTTACAGGGTATTGTTGAGCAAAACATGGCATCACGTCGTGCGGCCGCTGATGAAGCCGAAGTTATTGCCAGTGAAGAAGCCCAAGAGTTTATGGCTTGGACGAAATCGCTCCATACAGTCGATCATATCAAGCAATACCGTCAGAGTAGCTTGGCATCTAAAGACGAGCTATTAGAAAAGGCGATTGCCAAGCTGGCACAGGGTAATGATCCTGAGAAAACATTAATCGAGCTCGCCAATAAGCTCACCAACAAATTAATCCATCACCCAACTCGCGCCATGAGTAATGCGAGCCTTGCTGGTGATATCGATTCACTAAATATTATTTCCAAGGCACTAGGTCTTGGCGACGATAACTAATACAATAGTTAGTAATTGAATGTTAAGCGCAGGTGATAATTCTCACCTGCGTTGTTATGTTATAGAGATTTATATAAATGAAACCAACTGTTTACGCTAAGCTCGAAGGGCTACAAGAGCGTCACGAAGAAGTAGAAGCGCTGCTTGGTGATCCAGAAACTATCGCCAATCAAGATTTGTTCCGCGCCTTAAATCAAGAATATTCAAAATTAGGCCCAGTTATTGAAGCGTTCAATAACTACAAACAAGCACAAGAAGACTTTGAATCGGCGCAAGAAATGTTAAAGGATGATGATCCTGACATGCGTGAGATGGCGCAAGAAGAGTTTAAAGAAGCGAAAGCCGCCATCACTGAAATCGAAGATGAGTTACAAATCCTATTATTGCCAACCGATCCTAATGACGATCGCAATGCGTTTTTAGAGATCCGCGCGGGCGCAGGTGGTGATGAAGCGGCCATTTTTGCTGGTGATTTATACCGTATGTACAGCCGTTATATTGAAGCGAAAGGCTGGCGTGTAGAAATTATTAATATGAATGAGTCTGAGCAAGGCGGTTTTAAAGAAGTCGTCGCTAAGATTTCTGGGGAAGGCATTTACGGCCGTATGAAATTCGAATCTGGTGGTCACCGCGTACAACGTGTGCCAGAAACTGAATCGCAAGGCCGTGTACACACCTCGGCTTGTACCGTGGTTGTCATGCCTGAAATTCCTGAAAGTGAAGCTATTTCAATTAATCCTGCTGACTTAAAAGTAGATACTTTCCGCGCGTCTGGCGCTGGTGGTCAACACGTTAATAAAACCGATTCAGCGATCCGTATTACGCATATCCCAACGGGAACTGTCGTTGAGTGTCAAGATCAGCGCTCTCAACACAAAAACCGTGCGCAAGCGATGTCTGTTTTAGCGTCACGTCTGCAACAAGCAGAAGATGAAAAGCGTCGTTTAGAGGAAGAGTCAACACGTCGCTCGTTGGTTGCTAGTGGTGATCGTAGTGAACGTATTCGTACTTATAACTTCCCACAAGGCCGCGTCAGTGATCACCGTATCAACCTAACGCTTTACCGTCTTGCTGAGTTTATGCAAGGTGAGTTAGACCTAGTTGTTGAGCCACTACTTAACGAACAACAAGCAGATCTGCTTGCTGCGTTATCGGAAGAAAACGCGTAAGTGTCTCAGCCTACCATCGAGCAATTGCTCAATACGAGTAGCGCGCAGCTTGTCCATAGCGATAGCGCGTTACTCGATGTTCAAATCCTTCTCGCTCATGTTCTTAACGTTTCTCGCTGTTATTTTTATACCTGGCCAGATAAGATTGTTGAGCAGCAGCAACTAGCACAATTTAACGCCTTATTTGAACGACGTTTATCTGGTGAGCCCATCGCTTATATAATCGGTGAACAGGAGTTTTGGTCATTGCCATTTAAGGTGAGTCCTGCAACCTTGATCCCTCGACCAGATACTGAAGTTTTAGTTGAAACTGTACTAAACCAAGTATCTGAGTGTTCAGCAAAAGGGATCGACTTAGGCACAGGCACAGGTGCGATAGCGCTAAGTCTAGCGCACGAGATGCCACAATGGACGATGTTGGGTCTTGACTACAGCGAAGACGCTGTGGCGCTGGCTGAATCTAACCGCCAATATTTACATTTAGCTAATGCGCAAATTATTCAGTCTGACTGGCTAAGTAAGGTTGATGATTCTTGGCTGGGAAAATGTGACTTTATTGTGTCGAATCCTCCCTATATCGATGAAAACGATCCGCATTTATCGCAGGGCGATGTGCGGTTTGAGCCAAATTCAGCATTGGTTGCTGCTAATAATGGCCTACAAGATTACATTGATATTTTGACCTATGTTAAGCCTTATTTGAAAACAGGCGGCAAAGTGTTTTTTGAGCACGGTTTTGAGCAAGCTAAGGCGCTGCAAGAGCTATTTAAAGCTCATGGCTTTAGCAATATAGAAACCGTTGTCGATTACGGCGGCAATGATCGCGTAACTTTCGGTCAGGTTATTTAGCTTTTTTGTTAGCCATCTAACTGTTTTATAGCTACGCTTAATTTAATGCAAATTAAGTGGAGTAGCTATGGACGACTTTATCTTCGCTGAAGAACAAGAAGACGAAATCTCAAGTGATGACGGCCTAACTTGGAAACTGCTAATCGTTGACGATGAAAAAGAAGTTCATGCGGTCACGAAATTAGCTTTACGCGACTTTGAGTTTTTGGGGCGAAAAGTTGAGTTTATCAGCGCCTATAGCGGTGAAGAGGCTAAAAGGATCATCGATGAAGATCGTGATATCGCAGTTATTCTGCTAGATGTCGTGATGGAAACTGACGATGCGGGTTTACGAGTTGCCCGTTACGTTCGCGAACAAGCGAAAAATCACATGGTGCGCATTGTGCTGCGTACTGGCCAGCCGGGCCAAGCACCCGAACGCGATGTGATAGTGACCTATGATATCAATGATTATAAATCTAAAACGGAACTCACTTCACAACGCCTTTTCACCACTATTGTTGCTTCTCTGAGGTCCTATCGCGACCTAGTGTCTATTGAGTCGAATCGCCAAGGGTTAGAAAGAGTTATTACCGCATCGAGTGACTTGTTCTCAACTCACACCATGAGCCCATTTGTACACGGCTTATTAATGCAACTTAATGCCATCTTTAACCACGCTGATAATGCATTTGAACTGAGCTCTTTTGTGGCAGAATTACACGCCAGCCACGCCTGTGAAAGAGAATTGACTGTAGTGGCTGCGCAAGGGGAGTTTGCTGGCACTGAAGGCGAGTTAGTGGCCGATATTATGCCTAAACCGTTAAGAGAGGTGTATCAAGAGGCGCGAGAGACTAATCAGCTAATATTTGGTGATGGCTATATTCTTTACTACAGCTCCGATCCTGAACAGTTTTCAACGCTAGTTTTTATTTGCGGTATTCCTGACGATATAAATGCCCATGATAAGCATTTAATCGAACTGTTCTCCCGCAATGTGCAAATTGCCTATGACAACATCTTATTAAGTCAAGAAATTGAAGATACACAGCGTGAGATTGTTTATCGCTTAGGTAATGCTTTAGAAACTCGCTCTAAAGAAACTGGTAATCACCTCAAACGCGTCGCGCATTTTTCTGCACTACTTGGCCGATTAGCAGGATTAGATGAGCAGGATGTTGTCACGCTGCGCCTTGCTGCGCCGCTGCATGACGTTGGGAAAATAGGCATTCCAGATTCTGTTTTAAATCACCCTGGGCCACTTGATAGTGAACAATGGGAAGTCATGAAAACGCATGCGCAAATTGGTTATGATTTGTTACATGATTCACCTCGCAAAGTGCTGAAAACAGGGGCAATCATTTCATTAACTCATCATGAGAAGTGGGATGGTAGCGGTTATCCCAAAGGACTTGCTGGCGAAGAGATTCATATTTATGGTCGCATTGTGTCATTGGTTGATGTGTTTGATGCCCTTTATCATAAGCGTTGTTACAAACCGGCATTTGAAGCGGATTTTTGTACGCAATATATTACTGACAATAGCGGTATTGCCTTTGATCCAACGCTCGTGGATTTATTTATGGTCAACCTTGACAAGTTCATGGATATTCTCGAACGATTCCCTGATAAATAATACGATGTGCATGACGTTTTTTTAGTCTGTTAGTTGTGCACTTCGTGTCATTTTTGAAATTGAGATTCGCATTATGAGTTAAAGTGCGTAAAATATTCGCAACTCATTTATGCGGATTTTTTCAATGGAAAATTTATACCTGCCAATCAAACACCTGCCAATCAAACACCTTCACATGACTCTTGTTGCCTTTAGCGTACTATTTTTCGTTATTCGCGCTGGCTTGATGTTTATGAAGAAACCTATTCATGACAAAAAGTGGGCGAAAATGACTTCGCGCATCGCCGATACTTTCTTATTAGTCTCTGCCATCGTGTTATGTACCATCATTAGTCAGTATCCGTTTGCTGACAACTGGTTGACTGAAAAAGTGTTGTGTTTAGTGGCTTATATTATTCTCGCATATGTGGCGCTTTATCGCGCGCAAACCACTAAAACGAAAATTCTTACTACTGTCGGTGCCGTTGGTTGGGTGCTTATCGCTGGTAAAATTGCCGTCATGAAGCAAGCAATGTTTTTAGGGTAAGCCGTGAGTTTAGATAACGAACTCCCTAATATTCACGAAATCGATTTACTAGAGCTGGTGCAATTTACGTCTCAGCTCAGTGATGGTGATTCGGCTTCTGAAAGCGCTTACTTTCAACTCGATGAGTTGTTAAGACAGGTGCGTGAAATTGCTCGTGATGAACTGTCGGCAGAAGGCCGTTGGCGACAATTCAAAGAGTTGTTTTACAACGAGTGGCAATTCACCATTAATCAAGACGATTACTTTTCGATAGAAAGTAACAACTTGTTTTACTTTCTTGAAACCCGCAATGGCAACAATGCGCTATCGACAATTTTGGTTTATCACCTGCTTAATCTATTAGAGCTAGAGCCACAAATTATCGATTTCCCTGGCCCTTTTGTGCTGCAAGTCGATGGCATTAACGGCATTAAAATCGATCCATTAACGGGTAAAGAAATGCCACATCGTTTACTTGAAGGATTAGTGCGAGGGCATTTAGGCGATTATATTCGTTTGAGTGATGAGCATTTAGAAATTGCGACTATTAAGAATGTTAAGAAACGTTTTTTAGTCAGCTTAAAACAAGCGTGTTTACTCGATGAAGAGTATGATGTTGCATTATTGCTTAGTGAGTTATTGCTGACCTTATTGCCTAAAGATCCAAATATTATTATGGAACGCGGCTTTATTTTACAGCAGCTCGACTATGCTACGGGGGCGATGGAAGACTTCTCTTATTTTGTTGAGCAGTGCCCAGAGCACCCTAATAGTGATGTGTTAAAAGTTCACATCGATAAATTAAAAGACCAAGCAATCGTCATGCATTAAGCGTGGCTATTGCTCAATAACAAGAATAAGAGGTTAATCAATGAATAGTGCATTAATTACCAATGATGCAGTGGTACTTGGCTTGCTCGCCACCATTCTCGGTGGTGTTTTCTACGCAAGTAACCATCCAACGTTTAAGAAAATATTCACCTATGTTCCTGCATTGTTGTTTTGTTACTTCCTTCCGTCACTACTAAACACCTTTGGGATTGTTGATGGTGATGCTTCTCAGGTGTATTACATTGCGTCACGTTACCTATTGCCAGCTTGTTTAATATTGCTTCTGCTAAATTTAGATTTGAAAGCTATCTTTAATCTCGGGCCTAAAGCCGTGATTATGTTTTTAACCGGAACACTAGGTATTGTGATTGGTGGCCCAATTGCGCTACTCATCATGTCAGCCGTGAGCCCTGAAATGATTGGTGTTGACGGACCAAACGCTGTATGGCGAGGAATGACGACTGTTGCGGGGAGTTGGATTGGTGGCGGTGCTAACCAAGCAGCGATGAAAGAAGTCTATGAAGTTGGTGGCGATATTTTCTCGGCGATGGTAACTGTTGATATTATCGTCGCTAACGTTTGGATGGCTGTGATTTTAATTTTGGCTGGTAATGCTAAGAAAATTGACGCAAAGACTGGCGCAGATACATCAGCAATTGATGCTTTGCGTGAAAAAGCTGAAGCTTATAAAGCTGCAAATGATAAAAACCCATCGTTAACGGATTTAATGCTGATTGTTGCTATTGGCTTTGGTTTTACTGCTTTGGCACATATTTTTGCAGATACTGTAACGCCTTATTTTGTTGAAAATCATCCAGAGCTTAAGAAGCTAAGTTTTCATAGTAAATTCTTCTGGTTAATTGTTTCTGTTTCTATCATGGGATTGATTTTATCGTTTACAAAAGCACGTAATTTAGAAGCAGTTGGCGCCTCTAAAGTGGGTACCATATATTTGTATATCCTCGTTGCTTCAATAGGCTTACACATGGATGTATTAAAGATTTTTAATGCATTTAGCTTATTTGTACTAGGTGGTATTTGGATGCTAGTTCACGCTGTTTTGATGTTAACAGTAGCCAAACTAATTAAAGCACCATTATTCTTTATGGCTGTCGGCTCTCAAGCAAACGTAGGTGGTGCTGCATCTGCGCCTGTGGTTGCGTCGGCATTCCACCCAGCGTTGGCGCCAGTTGGTGTACTATTAGCGGTATTTGGTTACTTATTAGGGACATTTGCTGCGTGGTTCTGTGGGCAAATTTTACAAGTTATAGCAGTCGCTTAGGACGATTATTATGGAACAAAAAACAATTTCAGTTGGCAAGATTGACGTTGCTAACGACAAGCCATTCACCTTATTTGGTGGTATGAATGTATTAGAGTCGCGTGATATGGCGATGCGTATCGCCGAGAAATATGTCGAAGTGACGGATAAATTAGGTATTCCTTACATCTTTAAGGCATCTTTTGACAAAGCGAATCGTTCGTCGATTAACTCTTTCCGTGGCCCAGGTATGGAAGAGGGTTTACGTATTTTTGAAGAGATTAAAAATACCTTTAACGTTCCTTTGATTACTGATGTACATGAACCGTATCAAGCGGCGCCTGTAGCTGAGATTGTTGATGTGATTCAACTGCCTGCATTCCTATCACGTCAAACTGATTTAGTGGCAGCGATGGCAAAGACTGATGCGGTAATCAATATCAAGAAAGCGCAATTCTTAGCGCCAGAGGAAATGCGTCATATCCTGACTAAGTTTAATGAAGCGGGTAACGACAAGCTGATGCTGTGTGAGCGCGGTACTTCGTTTGGTTACAACAATCTAGTGGTAGACATGCTTGGCTTTGGCATTATGAAGCAAACGGGTTATCCGATTATTTTTGACGTAACTCATGCGCTACAACGTCCAGGTGGTCGTAGTGATAGTGCTGGTGGTCGTCGCGCGCAGGTTACTCAATTAGGTTTGGCTGGCATGAGCCAAGGTATTGGTGGTTTATTCTTAGAATCGCACCCTGATCCTGATAACGCGAAATGTGACGGTCCATGTGCATTGCCATTAGATCGTTTAGAAGCATTTTTATCGCAAATGAAAGCGATTGATGAAGTGACGAAGTCACTGCCAGAAATTGATACTGGTAGCTAATAAAAACTGTTTAACTAAAAAGGGCGCTATCAAATAGTTGATAGCGCCCTTTTTTATACCATTAGCGATGTTGTTAACTTAGCTGTAAAGGAGAGAGAGCGTTACAGCTAAGCTAATCGTATCTCTTATGGGTTAAGCTTATGGCTTGTTGATTACTACGCGTTGGCCATTTTTAGTCGCGATGAAGTTGCTACCAGCATATAGGCGGTAATCAGGCACAGTAACGTCTGCTTTAACTTTGATGCTGTTAACCAACTCTGACGCGTTTAACTTCATTTCTAGCTTCACCATTTTCTCAACGTCGCTTTTAGCTACTGTTGTAGAATCTTGTAACGCTTTGTTAGCCGTCGCGTTTGCAGACAAAGGCAAAGCGATAGTAGCGATTACAAGGGCGAATTTAGTTAGGGCGTTCATTGTTGGTTCCTTTTATAAAGTTTGATTAATTTAAAAACAGTGTTTGTGTTAAGTGGTGATAATATA
Source organism: Psychrobium sp. (assembly GCA_049607155.1). Classification (GTDB taxonomy): domain Bacteria; phylum Pseudomonadota; class Gammaproteobacteria; order Enterobacterales; family Psychrobiaceae; genus Psychrobium. The sequence goes on along the minus strand of JBMYWG010000031.1, from coordinate 31,905 downwards.
GCCGCTTAATATTGCGTCAACAAACGATAAAATATAATATTTCAGATTAGAAAAACTAATAATTAGAGAGGGCGCGGTGTCCAGAAGATTACCCCCATTAAATTCGTTACGAGCTTTTGAAACTGCCGCTAGACACTTGAGTTTCACTAAGGCTGCCGAGGAGCTTTTTGTGACGCAGGCCGCTGTTTCGCATCAAATAAAGGCATTGGAAGAACATCTTTCCATAAAATTATTTAGACGAAAAAATCGCGCACTGTTGTTAACGGAAGAAGGGCAGTCGTATTTCTTAGACATTAAAGATACCTTTACTGCGCTGTCAGATGCCACAGAAAAACTATTGTCAAAAACGGCAAGTGGTTCGTTAACTGTAGCCTCACAACCAAGTTTCGCGATTCAGTGGTTGGTACCGCGCTTAGCGCAGTTTAGTGAATTGCACCCTGAGATTGATGTAAGGATCAAAGCCATCGATCTCGATGAAGACTTTTTAGAAGATGATGTTGATATCGCTATTTACTATGGTCGCGGAAATTGGTCGGGAGTACGAGCGGATAAACTGCGGGATGAATACTTAATTCCGGTATGTGCACCTTCGTTGTTGACTGGTGATAACCCGCTTAACAAGCCAGAAGATCTTAATAATCATACCTTGCTGCACGATCACTCCCGAAAAGACTGGAAGCAATGGTGTCGTAATGCTGGCGCAACTGAAGTTAATGTCAATCAAGGACCAATATTTAGCTTATCGTCGCTTGTTCTACAAGCGGCTATTTATGGTCAGGGGGTGGCACTGGGTTACAGTGTGTTTTCTCGACCTGATATCGAGGCTGGCCGTCTAGTTTGTCCTTTTGATCAAGTGTTACCGAGTAAAGATGCGTATTACATCGTTTGTGAAGATAATCAAAGTGAGCTTGGCAAAATTAAGGCATTTCGCGAGTGGATGCTTAACTTATTCGCCCAAGAGCAAGACAGTAGCCGCTTACCGGGGAGATTATAATGAAACTTATTTATCGACTATTGTGGATTTTTATCGCCCTTAACGGTGCCGCTTTTGTGGGGTTGAATGCCTATGCCAGCCATGCCAAACGCTTTGTTGATTATCCACAGTTTTTAACGATTTTCGAAAGCGCGACGACGCAACATGCCATTCACGTATTGGCGTTGTTGGTCATTGCTGTTGTTAGCTTGATACGACCAAGTCGTTGGTTAGTGATGAGTGCGGGATTTTTCACACTCGGCATCGTGCTTTTTAGCTATACCTTGTATCTATTTAGTGTCACTGGCGTTAAAATCGCAGGCTTTTTAACACCCATTGGCGGTGTGTGTTTTATGTTGGGCTGGTTGTCGCTTATTGGTATCGCTGTTACCAAGACATCACCTGCTGCGGAGCGAATAAATGAATAATGGGTTATTGCTGTATTGTCGTCGTGGATTCGAAAAAGAATGTGCGGGAGAAATAGATCAGCTAGCAAGTGAACAAGAAGTCTATGGCTATTGCGTGGTCAAAGATAACTCTGGCTATGTCAATTACATTACGCCTGATCTCGCCTCTGCCGACAAGCTAGCTCGTCAGATCCCATTTACTAAATTGGTGTTTGCCCGCCAAATGATTGTGACTGTCGCTAAGCTTAGCGATTTACCAAGTGACGATCGCGTTTCTGCAATTTTAGAGCGCTGTGATGATCTGCCATTGTGTGGTGATATTCGAGTAGAAACACCTGACACCAATGAAGCAAAAGAGTTATTAGGCTTTTGCCGCAAGTTTACTGTGCCTTTGCGCGGCGCATTGCGTAAACATGGCAGCTTAACTAAGAAAGAGCATAACAAGAAACCTGTTTTGCACTTGATGATGTTAGATTCTGGTAACGGTTATTTAGGCTATTCATATCCTGATAATAGCTCTGCCGATTTCATGGGCATTTCACGTCTTAAATTTCCAAGTGAAGCTCCAAGTCGTTCAACGCTTAAGCTTGAAGAAGCAATCTTACTATTCCTGCCGAAAGACACTATTGAGCAACGCATGCATTCAGGTATGACGGGCGTTGATTTAGGCGCTTGTCCTGGCGGTTGGACTTATCAGCTAGTACGCCGCGGCTTATTTGTTAGCGCGGTGGATAACGGGCCTATGGCGCAATCGCTGATGGATACTGGTCAAGTAACTCATTTTACAGAAGATGGTTTTAAATTTAGACCGGAAAAAACAGTCGATTGGATGATTTGTGACATGGTAGAAAAGCCAATTATGGTGGCCGATTTAATGTCCGACTGGCTAATTAACGATTGGTGTCGCGCCACTATTTTCAATTTGAAATTACCGATGAAAAAGCGCTTTGTGGAAGTATATAAGTGTTTGGAGTTAATCGAGACGAAATTGCGTAAAGCGGGGCTAGTTTACAACTTGCAATGTAAGCACCTTTATCATGATCGCGAAGAAGTGACTGTCTCAATTGAGTTACTTAATCGCAAACAATAACTTAATAATTGGCGATGCTAGGGCCTGTTGATCTTTCGAGGATGAATTTTGTGCAATTGACAAGGCTGTTTCGCAAGGCATGAGGAGCGACGCCTAGTTTACCTAGGCGAGCGACGAAAAACGCGGCGAAAATGTCTTGTCATTGCATCCGAAGGACAGCGTTTGTTCGTGATTTCTACGGCGTTATCGCCTGCTAGCTTAGCCCACTAAGCGTCGCAGGCTCTGCCTTGTATAAACCCCGAACAACTCGCTGCAAAAACCTTCACCAAAGATCAACAGGCCCTAGTCATCGCCATCTGAGTTATTTCCGTCTAACATATCGATATCGTAGAGTGTATCGTACATCTCTCTTAAATTGGCCGCCGAAAGCGCTAACACTAGCCATAATGTGGCGACAATAAAGATTAACCAACCAAATAAAGTCGCGTTACTGTAGTTGATACAATAGAGCGATAAACACAGTAGTAACGCCCCGATAATTCCTTTGAGAAGCATAGCATCGACTCCTTTTCAAATGTACGCTTTATTCATACCCAAGCTCTGTACCTGTATCTTGAAGAGCTTGGGTATAATTATAGTCGATGTCCTGAGAAAAATTTTGAAATTGCCGACAAGCAAGAATCTGTTTGCTCGCGGTGGGGCATATGCGCGCAGTTGTTAAGAATCAAAACATCACTTGGACCTTGGCAATGGGTCGCAATAGTAAGGGCAAACTCACTCGAGCCGTATTCATCCTCTTTACCGTGAATCGCCAAGACTGGGCAGGTGACACTTGATAATGCGGGTATTAAGCTCCACTTTTTAAATTGTGGTGCCAGCCATGAATTGATCCATGAATCTAATACCCACTGCGTTCTTTCGCCATGCCATTTTTCAAGTCGCGCGAAGTGTTGCTTTGATTTAAATTGCTCTGCTGCATCTTCAATGCCGTGCAGTGTTTTTGCTTCCACAAAGGCTTGTGCGGCAATGGTGATGACAGCACGACATTGTGGATCTTTCGCGGCCACGTGAATAGCCATGGCACCACCGACACTATGACCAATGGCAATATAATTGGTAATGCCTAATTGTTGTTTTAATTCACTAAAGGCGATGGCTTCATCTTCGATAAAACTTAGTTCAATAGCTTCATTTCTTACGCTTGATTGCCCAAAGCCAAGTCGATCGTAGGCAATGACCGGGTGTCTTGTTTGTTTGAGTAGGGTTTCTGGAAAATCTCGCCACATGGCAACACTGCCTAGTGAATCGTGAAATAGCACAATCGGTAGTTTATCAGTTTGATTATCGCGCCACTGTTTTACGTAGACTTGTCCTGCTTCAACGTTAATTAACTGTTCATTAGTGTTAGTCATAAATTGCAATTCCGTGCCGTTTTCTCTACCCAAGCCACCTCAACTTACTGAAACCTGCATCTTGAAATCGCTTGGGTATAAAGCTAACTGGTATTTTTTCGTTAGGCAATAAAAAAGCGGCTTTAAAAGCCGCTTCTTAAATGTCACTTAAGTGATTTTATAGACGATCTAACATCGCTTGAGTGAAGTCAGTTGTACCGTGCTCACCACCTAAATCGCGAGTAGTACGGTCACCTGAAGCGATTACATCTTTTAGTGCTTCACGGATTTTCTCAGCTTTGTCACCCATGTCTAAGTACTCAAGCATCTGGATAGAAGCCAAGATAACTGATGTTGGGTTTGCAAGGTTTTTACCCGCGATGTCTGGCGCACTGCCGTGAACAGCTTCGAAGATTGCTGCGTTTTCACCGATATTTGCACCCGGTGCCATGCCTAAACCACCAACTAAACCAGCACATAAGTCAGATAGAATGTCGCCGAATAGGTTAGTCGTTACGATTACGTCGAACTGCTCTGGGTTCATCACTAGTTGCATACAAGTGTTGTCGACGATCATTTCGCTTGATTCGATTTCTGGGTAACGCTCACCCACTTCACGAGCAACCTCTAAGAATAGACCTGACGTTGATTTTAAGATATTGGCTTTGTGTACCGCAGTTACCTTTTTACGACCTTCCTTACGCGCTAGTTCGTAAGCGAAAGTCACGATCTTTTCTGCGCCTTCACGAGTGATTACACTCATTGCTTCAGCAGAAGTACCATCTTCGCTAACAACTTGGCCAACACCAGAGTACATACCTTGCGTGTTTTCGCGAATAGTAATGATGTCGATGTTGTCGTAACGAGCTTTAGTCCCTTTGAAAGAAAGCACTGGGCGTAAGTTAGCATATAAACCGAATTGCTTACGCAGGCTTACGTTAATTGACGTAAAACCAGCACCGATTGGCGTCGTTAAAGGACCTTTAAGGGTTACTTTGTTTTTTGCAATCAGATCAAGAGTGTCTTGTGGTAATAACTCATCAGTTTCTTCTAACGCAGCTAAACCTGCTTTGGCAAACTCGTAGTTGAAGTTACAGCCAACTTTGTCGAGGATTTGTAGTGCTGAGTCGATAATGCTTGGGCCAATACCGTCGCCCGGAATTACTGTAATGGTTGTTTGTGTCATTTTTGTGCCTATGTGTTGATGCCGATGGCTGCAATATTTTTATTGTTGAAAATAGCTTCAATTAAGCGCTATTTGCAGCGAACGGTTAAAAAAAATCGCCATATTATAGCAAACAAGTGTTCGAATATTTTCGAAATTTAGTCACCAATTAGTATAAGTCTGTTACAGCTCACACATCGGTTGGCTAGTCAGCGATTGATTGATGATATTTTGTAAAGCGCTGGCTTTTATTTTGAGTTGACGCAGCTTAGCGCTAAGGTGGCTATCAGCTACTAATGCTTTGAGTGATAGGTGATGGAAGACGTGATGAGTGATGTATAGCGCTATTTCGAATGCGACTATCAACTCACGCTCGTAAGCTGATGCTTGATCCGGTTTACTCATTGACGACAGGGCATTAATAACATGAGCTTGCGGCGCCCAGATCTTAGCTAACGCCATGCTGACTTTTGCTTGCTTTGCGTTGTTATTGTGGCCGGCAATACTATAGGCGTGATGTAACTGACATTGGCTGATATCGGTGTTTTTAACACGGGGACTGTTAATGATTTGTCGCTCTAAATACAACGGAGCTAAATTGAGCAGCACAAAAATAGCTAATTGATGCGGCAATACTTGCTGACAGTGCTGCGCAATCAACTGACTGGCAGCAATGGTGAAGTTGATTTTTTGCCGTAGCATCGCACTGCCAACAAAGGTAAATTGGCTGAGCTGCGACTCAAGGGCTAGGCGAGATAACAGGGGCTTTGCTTGTGAGAAACCGGCCATCTGCAATGCATGAAAGCTGCTATTAAACTGACTACTTGGATATTGCAGTTGTAAGTATTGGACAAGTTGATCGCCGAGTACTGGTTGGCGTGCGATAAGTTCGCTTATGGTTTCTTTGTCTGGAATATGCGCATTTAACTCGGTTAGCAGCAAGGATAGGTCATCGCTGGGCTTCAGGCGCTGTGTGTGATCGCTAATATCTTCTAGTGGCTCGTCAATAAACTCGCTCAAGCATTGATTGATTAAGCGCAGTGAAATGGCGCTTGGTGGTGCTGTGTAGTGTTTTTGTTTATTGATTTCACTTGTTGTGGTTTCTGAATCGAGCTGTAATTCCCCTTGCTCAATACTAAATGGATAGTAAGTGACTTCATTGGTGTAATGACTCACGTGGCTTACTAGGCCGTGCTGGGTTTTATTGAGTTTGTAAATTAGCCCCGGCAGTGGCTTATCGACTAAGGTAATTAGTTGATTAAGAAGAGCAACATCATAGTGAGCTTGATGTTTTAGCAAGTAACTCAATGCTTGCTTGATGCGATAGCCCTGTCGATTGATACGCGGTGATGTAAGCTCGGTAAACTTTGCGATTAGACTCAACATTCGCACATTGGCAGTCAATTGCTGGTGGCTTACTTTGGTGGGAAAACCACTGCCATCAATATGTTCGCGATGGCTGATAATGTCGCTTAAAGCACTCTTTTCAACGACGTGATATTTATTGAGAAATTGCGCGCTACTAATGGGGTGCTGTTGATATTGCTTAAGTTGTTGTGGCGTGAGTTTTTGTTGTTCAAATATTTTTTGCGATACGCCGTTTAGCAATAAGCTGATGTTCATGGTTAACGCGCTGCTAATGAGCAGTTTGGCGTGCTGACCGTGATAGTGTTGGCGATGAGCAAACTTGGCGGCGATGATACCTTGGCAAAACGCCTGATTGGTGTGAGGTAAATATGCGTTAGGGAAGGTCAGGGCTTGGCCCAATACAAGGTCGCTATTGTCTTCGCTGAGACTAAACAACCATTCACTCAACACCAATATTTGTGCTTTAAGTCGTTTGATTGCACCTAGGGTTAATTCTTGCGTCAGTTGCTCTAACGTTGCGTTAAGCTGAGCTTGTTGCTGATGACATTTTGCTGTTAACGACACTGGCTCTTTTGGCGCATTCATAATGAGTGTTAATTTCCCGTTGGCACTGTGTAGGCATAATCGCGTAAGTTAATCCCCAATGCAATATCTTGTTTAAGTAAAACAAGTCGATAGCTAATTTGAGCTTGCTCTTTAGCTGCCAAGAGTTTGGTAAGTGTTTTATTGTCGGGATCGCTACAAGAAAAGGCGGTTTTTAGATCGTCAAATTCAGACAAGATCGTTAATGCGGCTTTAGGGCCCAAGCCACTTACGCCAGGGATTTTGTTACCGCTTTGACCGACAATGGCCCAGTAATCTAATAGTTGTTGTGGTCTGACATTAAACTTGCGATAAACCTGTTCATGATGCACCCATTGGCCCGCAAAGTGATCCCAAATATTTATTCCTTGTGGAATCAATTGCCAAAATCCGCTATCGGTAGAAATGATCGTGCATTGGTTCTTGTGCTGGCTGACTTTGTGAGCGATGGTGGCAATAATATCGTCCGCTTCATCGTGAGCAGGAACAATAGAGGCCACCCCCAAGGCTTGCCAGCGCTCTCTTAGTGTTGGTAAGAGCGCTTTTAAGTCATCCGTCATTGGCTTACGATCGGCTTTGTAATCGGGATAAAAAGATTTACGCCAGTTGTCACCATCACCGTCGAACACTGCCATGATATGAGATGGTCGATGGCCTTTAATTAACTTGTTGAGTGCTTGTACAGTCAAGTCGATAAGCTGCTGGCCATCGAGTTGGGCGGTTTTCGAATAGCCACGCAGCGCGCCATCGATGCGCCGAATAAGATTCAGTGCATCGATGATTACAACGTGGATGTCAGATCGTTTAGTCATCTTTAATGATGCGATAACACGGCTCATAAGCGCTGCCGGGAAGCTTCATGCGACATTGGTCGACAAAACTTTGTAGCAGCACATCCATCTTCTCCATTAAGGCAACGTCGCCAGAGAGTTGATAAAGGCCGTGTTCTTTAATCGCAAGGATACTTTCTTGTTTAACATTGCCCGCAACAATACCAGAAAATGCACAGCGCAGGTTAGCAGCAAGCTGTTGTATGTCATCAGTTGGATGTAAATCGAGCTGACTCATGTTGTCGTGTGTTGGCTCAAAAGGTTGTTGAAATTCCACTGGAATGTGCAAACTCCAGTTAAAGCGATAAGAGTCTTCGCGCTCTTTGCGATAGGCGCGAACATCCGCCATGCCTTGTTTGAGTAATCGACCAACTTGCTGAGGATCGTCTACCACTATGGTGTATAAGCGCTGCGCTTGCTCCCCTAATGTTGCGCCAATAAATCGGTCAATTTGTTCGAAATACGCCTTGCTTTCTTTTGGTCCCGTTAGCACTAATGGGAATGGGTAATCGCGATTCTTTTCATCGAGCAAGATACCTAATAAATACAGTAATTCTTCTGCAGTTCCTGCACCACCGGGGAAAATGACAATGCCATGGCCAACACGTACAAAGGCTTCTAGGCGTTTTTCGATATCAGGCAAAATCACCAACTCGTTAACGATTTGATTCGGTGGCTCGGCAGCGATAATCGATGGTTCAGTTAATCCGATGTAACGTCTGTTTTCAACCCGCTGCTTGGCGTGACCAATGGTTGCACCTTTCATTGGGCCTTCCATCGCACCGGGACCACAACCCGTACAGATATTGAGTTCGCGCAGTCCCAGTTCATAACCGACATCTCGGGTGTATTGATATTCTACTGCATTAATAGAGTGGCCGCCCCAACAAACGACAATATTGGGATCGATAGGATCGGTAATTAGTTTGGCGTTGCGCAACCCGCGAAATACGCGATTAGTAATAAAGTGACCTTCATCATCGGTGCTAGCGACTTGATCGAGGTAATGATCGCTTAAATACACGATATCGCGCAACGTTGAAAAGAGATGCTCTTGGATGCCAACGATAATATTGCCATCAACAAAGGCTTCTTGCGGTGAATTGATGAGTGCCAACTGGGCGCCGCGCTCACGCACTACGACTTCGATATCAAAATCTTTGTGTTTTTCCATTAAGGCATCGGCATCATCGGTTTCAATACCTGAGCAAAGTACGGCGAGGGCGCAGCGTCTGAATAGTTGATAATGTGTGGAGTTAACGTTTTTCTGTAAACGTGACGCTTCTAATTGAGAAAGTTGTTCTAAACTGCCGCGTGGGCTAATTTTTACGATCATAGACACTCCTTGTGACTCGATTGCCAATCACAAAAAAGAAAAGGTAAGCGTTTGATTGGCCTACCTTTAACTTAGCACTATTAAGACTGATTAGTAAATAATGACCCGATCACGTCCTTGGCGCTTGGCTTGGTAGAGGGCCTTATCGGCGCGATCGAAGCTCACTTGACGATTGCTGTCTGTAGCTTTAATTTTTGTGGCGCCAATCGACATCGTGATTTGCACCTTCTTGTCTTTAAACTTAAACGGAATTGATTTTATGCGTTCGCGAACGCGGTTTAAGACATTGGTGATGGCGTTTTGTGGTAAATCAGGAATGAGCAGCACGAACTCTTCGCCGCCATAGCGCGCAATGAATTCGCTATCGCGGATCGAATTACTTAGCGCGCTAGCGATAACTTGCAGTGTTTTATCCCCAGCACTGTGGCCGTAGTTATCGTTAATGGATTTAAAATGATCAATGTCAGCAACAGCTACCCACAGCGATTGATTAGATTGTTTAGCGGTGGTGAAATTCGCCTCAAACTTCTGTTCAAGCGCTTTGCGGTTTGGCAGTTTTGTCAGCGAATCTTGCATGTTAATGAGACGCTGTTCAACGAGTTGCGAATGATAAGTCGAGGCTTCTTGCTCGGTCTGCTCTAGTTTCTTAGTCAGTTTTTCTATTTGCTTTTGTTGTAGTGCAAATAGTTTCTCATCAATTACAGTTTTCTCAGCTAAGGATTCTTTTAGCAGGGCCACTTCATTATTTATTGCTTTAGCATCTGATTCTTTTAGCGCTAATCTACCAGATAACTGATTGAGGTTATTGAGATTACGACTAGCGGTTTTATCCCACTTTTGATGCTGTTTTTGACCTGAACGGTTGATATCATCAGTTTGTTGATTGATGGCTTTTAGGTCGTCAATTTCCTGTTGGATATCTTTGACAAAAAACTTCGATTGCTCTTTTTCGCTGAGCATACTCTTAAGGAGTAGGGCAATGACTTCTTCGACATTGCCTAGCAACTGCTCAGTGGTTTCAATTGAAGTTAGTGCTGCCGCTAGTTCATTTAGGGCAGAGTGCAGCTGGTAGTTAATATCAATGGTTTCATAAAGATGGGTCAGGTTTTCTTTATGTGTCGTGATTAATTCTAGCTGTTGCGCTTTTTCTTCACCTAATTCGCTGGCAAGCTGGGTCGATGTTTGCGCATAAAAGTCGGCGAAACTCTCAAGGTTGCCAATAATAAGCTGTAAAGAGTTGCCGTCTTCAACAGCGAGTTTAGGAGCTGATGGCAGTGCTTGTGATACTTCTTCAACAGTGTTTTTCTGTTGCGACTGTTCCGTCTGCTTAGCCTCAATATACTGCAATAATTGCGCTTTTAATGCAGCGCTATCGACAGTGATATCACCAAGACTATTTTCTTTAAATATGAGCTTTAACATCTCCTCATCAAACTGAGGAGATTGTTTCATTAAATACTGTAATTGAGTCAGCAGCTGTTCGAGCATAGGTGTCTTACAAAAAGTCATTATTATTGATCATAGTGTGGCACGTTTAGCCAGTCTATATCTTGATCTAATCCACTCTCTACCGTCAACATATGATTATTGATTAGTTGTAACCACTCTTTGCGCGACGGGCAAGTAAACATAGTGGTACTGCTATTTTCCTTTTCGGTGAGCATGAGCCAATTATTTTTAGCTTCCCAGGTTTGGTATTGCTTAACCGCACTTAATGCTGTTAGCGAAAGGTTGACCATGTTTTTGGCTTGGATCAGATTCACTGCTTTATCTGTTGGTTTTCTGCTGATTCCGCCGAGCATAATAGAATGTTGAGAAGCTAGCTCATTAAGTTCTTGTGGGATCAGTGTTAAATAGTAGCTAATTAGTACATCAAATCGTTGTTCAACAGATTGCGCTGCAGGAGGTGTTTTTGCAAAGACGAAAGTATCTTCACTGATCTTGTAAAGTGGTCGCTCAATAAAGCTACTTAGTTGTTCCATTAGGTGGGCTTTAAATGCTTGTGCTTGTTCAATATCCATCATATCCGGAAAATGAGTTAGCAAAGGCAATTTTAGTGCGAAGATATTACTGTGGCCCACAAATTCTTTGTTAATGGTCGACAATAATATTTTTTCATTATGTAGATAGGTAACTTGGGTTGCTTTGTCCAAATTACTTTGAGCTTTCCATCGTTTGGATAGACGTTTGGTACGCAGATAAATTGCAAAGCAGGTAATTGCAATTGCCACCATTAAATAAAGTAATTGAGTTCTATTAGAGATACTTCGTGCTTGTTGTGCTGTGATGAGCTTTTCTGCATTCAGTTCACTTTTTACTTCATATAGGTTTGCTTTTAGTGCGGCATTATCAGTGACTGCGGATGAGTTTTTTTGCTCCAGTTTCTTTTCTAGCTTTTCTTTGTCGTCACTTTGGTAAACCGTGTAGCGTTGATAGTATGCCGCGGATTTTTCGAATGCTTTAGTTTTTAAATAGGACTTGCTTAAATAACCCAATGCCTCGAATTCAACGCTACGTTGACTGTGTTTAGTGGCAGCTGCTAGTGCTAACTCACCATACTTTATCGTATTTAAAAAGTCGCTTTGAGAGAAGTAAACTTCGGCAAGACTTAGATGGTTAGACATTAAAAAGTAATTGTGTCCCATCGCAAGAAAGTGTTTGTTTGCGTCGAGTAAATAGTCGAGTGCAAGCTTAAACTTTTTCTGTTTTTGGTAAATAAGCCCAGTGTTGTGGGTGGCGAGGGCTAAATAATGGTAACCGGTTTTACCTTCTAAAATTTTTATTGAATTTAAATAGTGCACCAATGCAGAGTTTAGATCACCAGACTCTTCATAGGCTATTGCTAGGTTGTTGTAGGCTTCCGGCAAGTAGGTGAATCTATCTAAATATTCTTCGCGATATTTAAGAGAGCGCGTGGCGTATTCAATGGCTAAGTCATAGCGTTTATTCTTACGATAATAGCGTGAAAGCTGATGCAGAATATCCGCTCTGCGAGCGCTTTTAGTTGCTAATGCAATATCATAAGACTCAATCAGTTGCTGCTCTGCTTGTTGTTGCTCGCCTGTTGCGATGTAATATTTTGCTAACTCGAGAATTGGCGTTATTAGGTAACTTCTATCTGGTGCTTTGTGAGCTAACTCGATAGCTTCTTGAATATAGGATTTAGCACGTTCTGTTTTCTTAAGAAATAATAGTAGCGAGCCCAAACGGTAGTTGGCGACAATAGCTAGCTCTAACAATTCTTGTTGTTCTTCGATATTGCTGACGCTATTTAAAATCCCAACTGTTTTTTCAAATACTGCTACCGAACCATCAAACTGATCTAGGCCAATTGCGGTATTCATGCTATTTAAAAACCATGCATTGGCCTCAATAACTAGCGGAGTCTGAGCTGCTGCTTGTTCGAGTAATTGATCTATAGATTTCTTGGCTAATTTATACTGCCCTGTGTCGTAATAATGGGCTGAAATAACTAATAGCTGAGGCAAGGTTGCATCGGAGAGGTTTTGTTGGAGCTCAGTTGCCCACTGCTTTTGTTGTTCTTTGGAAAGGGCTCGATATTTTTGAACGGCTGCTTCGTCTTCGGCGTACAATAGGCGAGTAGTAACTGCATCCTCTGCTGCCATCACCGTCAAGGACAACAGCAAGACAACACAGATTAGTAGAGTTTTACAAATACAAAATAAAGCTTTCAAATTCATTTAAATAAATCACTCAAGTGTGAAGTCAATCAAAGCAAGACCTCAAAAGAAAATAACACCTTGTTACTTTTAGAGGGATTAAAAGTAATCGGCGGATAGTTTATACTCTTCGTCGCCTTATTCCCATCACAACAAAGATAATAAAATGATTAAAAAACTAGCCTTAAGTAGTTTAATGCTAGCGTGTTTTGGCGCTAATGCGACAGTTGACTACAAGATTGATTTAACTAAACCTGACCATCACGTTGGTAAAGTAACAATGACTCTACCTGCAGGCAGTGAAATGCCAAGTGTCATGATGCCAGCTTGGCGTACAGGTAAATACAAGATTTTAGACCTTGCCAACGGTGTTCGTCACTTTAAAGCCACTGACAGTAAAGGCAATGAGCTTGCTTTTGACCATACTGACAAAGCGACTTGGGTGATTGAGAACCCGTCTAAAAGCGAAATTACGATCAGCTATACGGTATATGCAAACGATCTAGGTACACGTACTCGTCACATCGATGACAGCCATGCTTATTTAGATGCGACAGGCGTATTTATGTATGATCCTAAGCGCCGTAAAGAAGACATTCGCGTCACTTTAGACGTGCCAGAAACGTGGAAGAGTTATGCTGGTATGGAGCGCACTGGCGCACATCAATTCGTGGCAGATAACTACGATGTGTTAGTGGACTCGCCAATTGAAACTGGTATTAGCCAAGTGTTCGATTTTAAAGAAGACGGCAAAGATTATCAGTTAGTAATTTGGGGCGAAGGTAACTACGACGCACCTAAGATGGCCAAAGATTTACAACAAATGGTTAAATCTAGTCAGAATATTTGGCAGGGCTACCCATTTGATAACTACGTCTTTATGGTTCACGCGACAACCGACGCGCGCGGTGCAACTGAACACTTAAACTCAACAGTTATTCAGCGTAAACGCTTTACCTTTGCGCCGCGTAAGCAATATTTGAGTTTCTTAAATACAGCAGCGCATGAGTTCGTACATACGTGGAATGTAAAAGCCTATCGTCCGAAAGGCGTGGCTGAATATGATTATCAGCGTGAAAACTACACTGATCTATTGTGGGTGTCAGAAGGTTCAACAAGCTACTTCCAAGAGCATTTACTGCAGCAATCAAAGCTGATGAAGCAAAAAGAGTTCTTTGATATTTTAGCGCGTCGCATCGATGGTCACATCAAAAAACCAGGTCGTAAAGTTCAATCTGTTGCCGCATCGAGTCATGAAAGTTGGATCGCACTACCTGGTGACTTTGCAACAAACAACAGCGTAAATATCTACTCTGAAGGTTATATGGCGTCATTAGCGATGGATTTTCAACTGTTATCTGATTCTGGTCTGAAGGCGGGCTACAGCGAATTACACGGTGAATTGTTTAAACGTCATCGCTTGCCGAAACCGTTTAACTCTCAAGATATGAAGAAAATCGCCTTTGACCTAACCGGTAAGAGTTATGAGAAATGGTGGCAGGAGAATATCGACTCGCCACTGGCGATTGATTTCGACAAACTATTAGCCAAAGCAGGTCTTGAGTTTGTGTATCCAAAGACTGCGAAAGAAATTTCAACTACTGGTTTCTCTAGCTACAACAAAGACGGATTATTAACACTGTCACGTGTTTACGCTGATTCTGCAGCGTGGAAAGCGGGTTTAAATACTGGCGATCAAATTGTTGCGATTAACGGTTTGAAAGTGACTCAAGGCAGTCTTAAAACTCGTCTAGCTCAATACAAAGTTGGCGAAGAAGTAACATTGTCACTATTTAGACGTGATCGTTTGGTTGAGAAAACTCTGACCCTAACAGCGAAGAAAGATAAGAAGCCAATGATCCGCGTTGTGAAAAATCCAACCAACAAACAAAAAGCGTTTTACAAAGCTTGGCGTGGTGTTGAGTTAGAAGTACCAAAGAAGAAGTAGTTCTTTTATTTATTAATATGAAAAAAGCGGTTGAAATGATTCAACCGCTTTTTTATGTTCAGGATGAACGGTATCGAGCGGTGCCATGGATGGCAAAGAGCCGATATGTTCAGGATGAATGGTATCGGGCGATGCCATGGATGCCAAAGAGCCGATATGTTCAGGATGAACGGTCAAGATTTTGGACTCCTGAAAATCTATGTACTTACATCCATGTAAGTAATCGGGCGGTGCCATGGCAGTAAACTGTTCCGGACATTTTCTAAGTACCTACATCCATGTAGGCACAGACTTTATGCTCCTGCAAAGTCAAAGTACCTGCATCCATG
Source organism: Psychrobium sp. (assembly GCA_049607155.1). GTDB lineage: Bacteria > Pseudomonadota > Gammaproteobacteria > Enterobacterales > Psychrobiaceae > Psychrobium. The sequence goes on along the minus strand of JBMYWG010000031.1, from coordinate 16,866 downwards.
CAGGCACAGACTTTATGCTCCTGCAAAGTCAAAGTACCTACATCCATGTAGGCAATGGCAAGGAGCCGCGAAAAATAACTATTCGCTAACCGTTTGCTCTTCACCACCTAATAGATCGAGTAACGCAGGAATAAACTGCTCAAATTCGCCCGTCATAATGGCAAAGTCGGCGTCGAAACAAGCAGCTCTATCGTCTTTGTCTTGATCTTCTTTTTGCTCCATCACTACATCAGTAAACTTAACGCGTTTAATGGTTAGATCTTCGTTGAGGACAAAGGTTAGGGATTCGGCGTATTGCATGGCCGCTTTAACCACAAACATACCGTTTTCGATGTGTGCTTTTAACTCGTTGCAAATCAAATCTTGATTCTTACAACGAATAATTGGGCCGCCTTCTAATGGGCTTTTTAGCTCAGCTTCTTCTAACAGCTCAAACGGATGAGTAGAAGTTTCATTTTGTAGCCAATCTGTCATCGTTTGCTCAACCGCTGCTTTGCTTTGCACAGGCAACACAGCAAGCGAGCCAATAGATTTACGCAGTAGCGCTAATAAATCCTCGGCTTTGTTGTGGCTTGATGCATCCACTACAATCAATCCCATCTTTGGTGCAATGTAGGCTAACGTCGTACCCATGCGAGAGAAAGCCCGCGGTAATAGTCGATGCTCAATTTCTTCTTTTAACGCATCTTTTTCTTTCTTCTTAACCGGGCGGCCTGTTTCAGACTCAATTTGTTCTACTTTTTCATCTAAAGCTTCTTTCACTACAGAGGCTGGTAGCATTTTGTCTTCTTTTTTTGCGCATAACAAAATGTTGCCGTTAGTCACATGCAGTAGTGACTCGCCGTGTTTTCCCATAGGCTTAGACCAACCGTATTTACTTTTTTCTTGGCTAGTACAAGGGCGGTAGGCAAACTCTTCTAAACGAGTTTCTAGCTCGTCTTCAGTCAAATCGATTGGGTTAGAAAGGCGATAAACAATCAGGTTTTTAAACCACATAATAGGTCACTTACTTTAGGAGATAATGGCAGCGAGTTTATGTAAAACATCGCTGCGGGGCAATAAAACTTTTTTAATTTTCTTGTTTGATGGGAAAGCTAATGGAGTATTCTAATCCTTCGCCAGCGGCACTGCGGGCACTAATTTCACCATTGAAAGACTGGGTAACGATGTTATACAAAATATGGGTGCCTAATCCACTGCCGCCTTGTCCCCGTTTGGTGGTAAAGAAAGGCTCAAATAACATGGCGAGATTGTCTTCATTGATGCCATTGCCGTTGTCTTTGTAGTTGATGTAAACCGTATCGCTATCAACCTTGAATTCAAATGTCATCACGCCTTTATCAATGCCATCAAAGGCGTGGACTATTGAATTTAGAATAAGATTAGTAAACATTTGTGACAGCGCGCCAGCGCGACAATGCAATACAATATCTTCGTTGCCCAATACTTCAATTTTGTGCTGAGTGCGTTTGAGTTTAGGTTGTAGTGAAGTAATCACCTCATTGAGGTAAGAAACTAAGTTGACATCGCGAATGGCTTCACTAGTTTGGTCGACGGCAATGTCTTTGAAACTCTGAATCAGCTGTGAGGCTTTATTGAGATTAGACGTTAATAAATGGCAACTGTGATTAGCGTCATTAATAAAGGTTTTCATTTTAGTTTGCGTCAACGTTTTGCCGTCTATTTCTTGAGAAAGTGTTGTAACGCATTCAGATAGATAGATTACGGCTGTTACCCCAATGCCAACTGGGGTGTTAATTTCGTGTGATATCCCAGCCACCAAACTTCCCAAAGAAGCCATTTTCTCAGACTGTACGAGTTGGTTTTGAGTTTGGGTTAACTGAGCGAGCGAATGTCGAAGTTCTTTTTCACTTTCTTGCAGCTCGGCTTTTTGATTGGCGAGTTCTTGGTTTGCTTGACTGAGTGTTGATGTCTTTTTAGTCACCTCTTGTTCAAGAAACAAGTTCTGTTTGTCTAGCCGCTTGTTGGCATCCATTAATTCACTTTGCGCTTGTTCTAAGTTGTTTTTGTATTCATTGAGCTTGTCGAGTAGCAAGTTAAATGAATCGGTTAGCACGCTTAACTCGTCGTTTTGACCGCTGGGTGGATCTAATTTCGACTGATTGAGATTGGTTAAGTTAATGCGGCTGATGCCATAACTGAGCATTTCTAAAGGGGTGGTCAGTAAATTGTGGAATAAGCGCTTTATCACGTAACTAATGAGGAAAATACTGAATAGGGCACCGATCATTGGAAACATGGTTTGAACGATAACCGCAGAATAGATATTTGAATAGTTAGACAGGATCGTGATGGTACCAACGTCGTGACCTTTACTGTTCGTTATCTGGCCATCGTTGCTGTAATAACTGAGCTTACCGTGAAAACCGAAATAGTTGTCGAATTCGACAATCTCATTAATTTTAAATGGTTGGTCTTTTATATTGAAGTCATTGCTCAATCCACTGCGATAGCGCAGGGTATTGGTTTCATCGATAATTAATACAGCTTGCACTAATGACATATCAGACAGGCCTTTGCCTACAGCATCTATTTGTTGATCATTTAGCTCCCAAATTGCTTGGCTGAGGCTATCATCAATGGTGTTTTTCAAGTGTTTCAATTCAGCACTAATGTCATTTTTTACCGACATGTAACTAAACAGTACTTGCACTCCCATCACCGTCATCGTCAGTAAAACATAGGCTAACAAAACCTTGTTTAATAGCTGTTTGGATATACTAACTACCGCCATCAACACACCTTTGTGATCTACTATCTAATACCTTAATTAAGGTTCGTAGTATTGTTCGTTATTGCAGATATTTTGCTTAGTTATTATCGAAGATATCGGAAAATTAAGGCCTTGTACAAAGGTCTTTTACAAATAGAACTAAGAAAAAACAATGATTGTTTTAAAAAGTAGTAGATAGTCATTAAGATAGCAATTAATCGCACCCGCAAAAGAGAATTTTATGCGCATTATCCACACCTCAGATTGGCATCTGGGTCATCATTTATTTGGGCTTGCAAGAGAGTACGAACAACAGCAGTTTCTCGACTTTTTGTTTTCCCAGCTTGAACAAAGCAAAGCTGATGCGTTAATAGTCGCCGGTGATTTATTTGATACAGCCAATCCACCTGCTTGGGCGTGGCGCTTGCTTTATCAATTTTTGGCCAAGGTGAAACAACAGTTACCTAAACTCGATTTAGTGCTGGTGGCGGGAAATCACGATTCGCCGAGTAAACTCGATGCGCCAGATCATTTGTTAAAGGCGTTTGATATTCATTTAGTGGGCGGCTTGCCGCGATTGGAAGATAACTCTTTAGACTTTGATAAGCTGATTATTCCGTTAACCAATAGCGATGGCGAGATTGCCGCACGAGTGGCTGCGGTACCTTTTTTACGTCCTGGTGATTTAGATTTAGCATCGATTGATGAATGTGACGATAAACTCATTGCCGGTGTTGAGCGGGTTTATCAACAAATTGCCGACAAACTCCACGAGCTAAACACACCACAGCAAGCGAGCGTGGCCGTTGCTCATGCTTATCTCGTGTCTAGCACTATTAGCGAAATGTCGGAGCGACGGATATTGGGTGGCAATCAGCACGCTTTGCCAATTGAAATATTTTCACGCAATTATGATTACACAGCGCTAGGGCATTTACATAAGCCGCAGCAGCTTGGCGGACAACAGGTGTATTATTGTGGATCGCCGATCCCGTTGTCACTATCTGAGCGTGATTACAAACACCAGATCAAGCTTGTAGAATTTCAAGGCAATAGAGTCAGTGACGTTAGTAGTATTTTGATTCCTCGTGTTGTTGATATGTTATGTCTTCCTAAAACGGCGCAACCGCTGGCCGATGTATTGGCGCAGCTGGTGATGCTGCCACAAGAGCCGATGGAAAATCATTTACAGCCATTGCTTGAAGTGAAAATCTTGCTTAATGAGCCGCAAGCCATGTTGCGGGAGCAGATTAATCAAGCGCTGGCGGACAAATCCGTTCGCTTAGTTAAGATTACTACGCAATACAGGGAGCAAGTTAAAGAGCAAATAGCTTTTGATGGTAAGAAGCTTGATCAGTTGCAGCCCGAACAAGTTTTCGCACTGAAATATCAACAGCAATACGGCGAAGAGCCATCGCAAGTTTATGTTGACGCCTTTGCCAGTCTCCTAAGCGAAGCCCATTTATCTGAATCTACAGCCGACTAATAAGACTATTAATTATTTATGAAAATCATTTCATTAGCGGGTGAAAACCTAGCGAGTTTAGCCGCACCTTTTCACATTGATTTTGCCAAAGGCGTATTGGCCGATGCAGGGTTATTTGCAATTAGTGGTAATACCGGGGCTGGTAAAAGCACACTTTTAGACGCTATATGCTTGGCGCTATTTGATGCGATGCCGCGTTTTTCTAACAGTCGTCGTGGCGCAGCTATTGGTCATGCCCATAGTGATGAAAACGAACGTGTTAAAAGCAATGATGTGCGTCATATTCTTACCCGCGGCGCGGCCAATGGTTTTGCTCAAGTTGTATTTCAACTTGATAGTGGCGAAAAGTATCAGGCGAAGTGGAGTATAAAGCGGGCGCGAAACTCGGCCCATGGACGACTACAAGCACAAGAAATGGAATTACTCGATTGTAAAACAGAGCAGGTATTAGCCACAAAGAAAACGGAAGTACTGACTCTTATTGAATCGCTAATAGGCCTTAATTATGAGCAATTTAGGCGCTCAGTATTGCTGGCACAGGGCGATTTTGCAGCATTCTTGAAAGCACCAGCTAAAGAGCGCTCAGAATTATTAGAACGTATTACCGGTACTGGACTCTATTCACAAATCTCAAAGCAAGCATTTGCAAAAGCCAAGGAGCAAGAGCAAGCGTTATTATTGCTTGAGTCTAAGCTTGGCGAAGTAAAATTACTCACGGGTGAAGAGCAGGAAGAGTTAGTCAATCAACTTGCTGGTATCAATCAAAAAATTACTGATGCCGAGCACGAGAAAACGTCTTTAACTTGGCTTAGTGATAAGATTGAAAAAAAGGTGCAATTAACCCGAGATCTTAACGATAAGAAGGCACGGCAAGAAAGCGCGCAAGCGGCTATAGCGCAACAACAAAGCGTTAATCAAATTCTCGATAAGATCGAGAAAGCGCAAGATGCCCGTGTCGTTTATGCTCAGCAAAGTAAGCAACAGCAAGCGCAGCATGAGCAACAAAGGCTAATAGAAACGCTAAGCAGCAAGCATCAGCAAAGTGTTGAGTTGCATTCACAAACGAGCGAGCAAACACAACGTTTAGCGCAGTTACAAAAGCAGGCTCAGCAACAACTCGAAGAAAAACTACCGCAGATTGAACTGGCTATCACTAAATTGGCGGCTGTTGAATCACAACGAGCACAACAAGATAGTTTAAATCAGCAATTATCTGGATTAGCGCAGCATAGCGACGACAATGCACAAAAGCTCACGCAGTTTAAAACCCAGCTCGCTAACACTACGCTGGAGCACGACAAGCTTCAAAAATACCTAGGTGAGCATCAGCAAATAGCGCCGTTAGTTAATCAAGTCGGCGTTATAGAGCAGCATACCCAAGAATATGGATTAGGGCTTTCTCATATTGAGGCATTAGAAGAAAAGCTCAATAGCAGTAAGGCGACGAGTGAAACACTTAATCAGCAGTTACATAGCCTTAACCAACAGCTGGTCACTGAACAACAGCAATTGCAATTGGCCCAGCGTGATCACGAGCAGCTGACTACCCTAAACGCGACGTCCGATATCGATGCCATTGAGCAGCAATTATCTGCCCAGCAAGAGCAACATAATGCACTAATTAACGAGCAGCAATTAATCGTTCAAGGGCTGCAATATCAAGCGATGATTGCGCAAAAAAAGCAGCAGCAAGATGAAGTTAATAGTGAACTAGACCAGCTGCGCCAAAGTTATCGCCAAACTAAAAATCAACTCGACCAGCATCTGCCTTTGCGTGACGAAGCACTAAAGGCGTTAAATACGGCTAAGCAGGTGATGTCGCTAACTGAACATCGTCATAACTTGGTAGATGGCGAGCCTTGTGCGCTTTGCGGTAGTACTACGCATCCCTATAGCAATGAGCACAGTGTTGGCAATGAAATGATTGCGCAGCTGTCGCAGCGTTTCGAGCAGTTAGATGAACAGGCGCTGCAATTTCAACAACAACTCACCCAGTTTGATTCCGTAGGTAAACAGAAAGCGCAGCAACAACAAACCTTGGTGCACGAGATTAATGAGTTAACCCAATTAATTAAACAACTGGCGATTAAAGAAGTCAGTATTGAGCGCCAAGGTAAGGCGGAACAACAGCTAGTGCAGACACTGAAAGTGATTGAGCAGCTTAAGACGCAAATTAAGCAAGCTCAACAATTGCAAAACGAGCTACACCAAGCGTCACAAACCTTTGAAAAAGCTAAGCATCAGAGCGAGACAACACGACAAGAAGTTACGAACGTGCAGCAGCAGCTTACTGCGCTCGCTAATGACACCACGTTAGACCAACAATCAATTGCCCAACATCAACAGCAACAAGATGATCGTATTAACGCGCTTAACTCACTTTATAACGCCGTCAATTGGCGTCATATTTTGAGTGTTGATATTGAACTCGCGGCCTTCAAACGCGAACTTGCGATGAGTATTGACGGCTATGTAACAGCACAAGAAAATCAGTTGTCGCAGGCCAATCAGCTCGCTCACATCAAACAGCAAATTATTGTGTTTGAAGAGCAGGGAGCACAACTCACGCAGCAGCAACAACCTTTACAAGCTCAAGTTCAGCAAATTAACGAACAAATTACTGAGGAATTATCTAAACTGCAGCAGCTAACAGGCGGCGAAGATCCAAGAATATTACGAGAGACATTAGAAGCGAATGTGAAAGACCTGTCGATTGCGCATCAAAATGCCAGCGCGACACTAAGCCAGCAACACAGCGATTGTTTGGTGATCGAAAGTCAATTAAAGCAAGCTAAGGAGCATTTAGAAAGCTTGCATGCAAATAGCCAGCAACTTAACCTCCAATGGCAAGAGTGGCAGCACGCGATGAATATGAGTGAGCAAGATCTGATTGATTTGTTATCCTACGAGCAAGAGTGGATTATCGAGCAGCGCCAACATCAGGCGCAATTGCTACAAACAAGCCATCAGACTCATGCCGTTGTTGAGCAACTTACCGAACAAATGGCGCAGTTAGAGTTGACGCTAGATGAGCGCTCGCAAGACTTGCAAACATTATTTCCACCACTGACGCCAGATCCCAAACTCAGCTCCGATGAACAGCGAACGATGTTAGCAACTGCCATTGACGCAAATCTGTCACAATTGAGCCAACAGCAATTCGAAGTTCGAGCACAACTTGAACAACATAATCAAGGTATGGTGCGTTTCGGTGAGTTAAGCGGCGAAATAGATGCACAAAAAGCGCAAAGTCAGATTTGGCAAAACATGAAAGAGCTTATTGGTAGTGCCGATGGGGCCAAATTCAGAACCTTCGCTCAAAGCCTCACTTTAGAGCAAATGCTATTGGGTGCGAATCACCATCTTGCTGATCTTGCACCGCGCTATTGCTTACAACGTGTGCCGGGAGCTGAGCTTGAGCTGCAAATGATCGACAAAGACATGGGTGATGAAGTGCGTTCAATTGATTCGCTCTCAGGCGGAGAAACATTCTTGGTGAGTTTGGCGTTGGCGCTTGGGTTGGGTTCTTTGACTAGCTTGCAAACCACTATTCGCTCTTTGTTTATTGATGAAGGCTTTGGTACCTTAGATCCTGATACATTGGAAGTGGCCCTTAGCTGTCTGGATTCTTTGCAAGCGAGTGGTCGACAAATCGGTATTATTTCTCATGTACAAGGATTGGTTGAACGCGTGGGTACCAGAGTTCAAATAACATCTAAAGGTGACGGTTTTTCTACAATTGCGTTACTAAATAGATAAAGTTGATGATCTTTGTCATAAGTCTGTAATAATACGCAGATAAAATGTGATCCATATAACATAAAGTTGTTTAACACACTCATTTATCAGGAATAAACATGACTACATTTTCTAAAACACTTCTAGCAGTAGCTACTGGGTTACTATTTTCTGGCGCAGCAGTTGCTGATGAAAAAGTAAAAGTTTACGGTAAAGTTAACGTAACTCTACAAAGTGATGATACTGGCGAACGTGAATCAAACATTAAATCGAATGCATCTCGTATTGGTGTTAAAGGTGGCGTTAAGATCGATGACGATCTAAAAGCTATCTATCAAGTAGAATGGCAAGTTGATGTTGCTGATGATGAGAAAGACAACTTCAAAGCGCGTAGCCAATGGGTTGGTTTGAAAGGTAACTTTGGTACTGTGATGTTAGGTCGCAACGACACGGCAATGAAAAAATCACAAGGTAAAATCGATTTATTTAACGATTACGAAGCTGATATCAAAAACTTATTCAGCGGTGATAATCGTTTAGACGATACCCTAACTTACATCTCACCTAAGTTTAACGGTTTTGCTGTACGCGCAACTTACATTGCTGAAGACGGTGCTAAGTCTGAAGGCGAAAACGGTACTAGCCTTGCGTTAATGTACGGTGATGCAAAACTTAAGAAATCTAAATTCTACGCTTCTGTAGCATTTGATTCTAAAGTTGCTGGCAGCGATACAACTCGTGTTTCTGTTCAAGGTAAATTAGGCGAACTGAAGTTAGGCGCTATCTACAATGAGTCAGAGTACACAGATGGTACTTCAAAAGGCGATGGTTTCTTAGTAAGTGCGGCTTACCCAGTAGGTAAAGCAACACTTAAAGCACAATACCAAGACGGCGACGACAAGAAAGAAGGCGACGTTATCTCTTTAGGTGTTGATTACAAATTAGCGAAAAGCGTTAAGATAACAGGATTCTACACTGACTACTCTTTCGAAGACGGTAAAGAAGAAAGTCACTTAGCAGTTGGCATGGAATACAAGTTCTAATCAACCGTAGTTAAATGTAAATATAAAAAACCGCTTTTTAGCGGTTTTTTTACGTTTAGGATGAACGGTATGCCGCGGTGCCATGGATGGCAAAGAGCGGCGATGTTCACGACTAAATGGATTTAGGAGTTAGAGCGAAGCAGGAGCTAGAGCCGAGGATGAACGGTCTGACTTTGTGCTCCTGCAAAGTCTAAGTACCTGCATCCATGCAGGCAATCGGGCGATGTCATGGCTGAAAATTGTTCCCGACATTTTCTAAGTACCTACATCCATGTAGGCAACGGTAAAGAGTCATTTGTTTGCAATATAGGGTCTACAATATTGCAAATTCGTGCGATAGTTAGCGTCTGAATTGATATTGTCATTGCGGTTAGGGCCTGTTGATCTTTCGAGGATGAATTTTGTGCAATTGACAAGGCTGTTTCGCAAGGCATGAGGAGCGACGCCTAGTTTACCTCGGCTTTGTCTCCTGAGTCGCTCTACTTCCTGCATCCATGCAGTCATAGGCGAGCGACGAAAAACGCCGCGAAAATGTCTTGTCATTGCATCCGAAGGACAGCGTTTGTTCGTGATTTCTACGGCGTTATCGCCTGCTAGCTTAGCCCACTAAGCGTCGCAAGCTCTGCCTTGTATAAAACCCGAACAATTCGCTGCAAAAGCCTTCACTAAAGATTAACAGGCCCTAATATACCGTAATCAATTAACTTTATTAGACATTTTTTTAAATTTACTCAAGCACCAAAAAAAAATCGTAATTTTTAGTGACATAAGTGAAAAATCTGATGACTTAGTCATATTTGTGTCATATTAGTTATTAATAATAGGTGTTATCAAATATCACTAATAGGTTTAGATAATATGAGTGCAAGGATACTCGTTGTTGAAGACGAAGCAGCCATCCGAGAGATGCTGTGCTTTGTGTTAGAGCAACAAGGCTTTGATGTTGTTGAAGCGCATGATTATGCGTCAGCAGTAGATTGTTTGGTTGAACCAGTGCCAGATCTAATTTTATTAGATTGGATGTTTCCAGGTGGCAATGGCATCAGTTTGGCAAAAGAAATCAAGCGCAATGATCTCACCAAGGACGTGCCAATTATCATGCTTACAGCACGTGGCGAAGAAGAAGATAAAATCCGTGGTCTAGAAGTCGGTGCTGATGATTACATCACCAAACCGTTTTCACCAAAAGAGTTAATCGCTCGCATTAAGGCGGTATTACGCCGCGCAATGCCGACGGCCCTTGAAGAGCTTATCGACGTTAAGGGGCTGGTCTTAGATCCTGTTAGTCATCGCGTGAGCCTTAATGAGCAGCCAGTGCCTATTGGTCCAACAGAGTTTAAGTTATTACACTTTTTTATGACGCACAGTGAACGCGTTTATAGTCGTGAACAACTACTCGACCACGTATGGGGTACAAATGTTTATGTGGAAGATCGTACCGTAGATGTTCACATCCGACGATTGCGTAAAGCCATTGGCGGGCAGGGGCATGAAAACTTTGTGCAAACTGTGCGTGGAGCGGGTTACCGTTTCTCAACTCGAGTCTAGTTGATGCTTGATAGTCAGTTATTTAGTAAGATTGCCGCTAAACTTAGCGGCTTTTATCTTTGTTTAGTCATCATTGGCTTAATGACTTCAGAGCTATTCATTGTTCTGTTTGCTGGAACCTTCCTGCTATTTATCTTTAACCTCAAAGAGTTCCACAAGCTGGTATTGTGGGTATGGGAATCTCCGCAAAAGAAACATCAAGGTACCAATAACAGTTGGGATAACGTGTATTACGGTGTTGATAATATTCAGCGTGGTAACCGTCGTCGTCGTCGTCAGCTGGTGAATAATCTCGGCGAGTTTCGTCAAGGTGCTGATGCATTACCCGATGGCGTGGTGATGTATAACAATGAAAATAATATTTTATGGTGTAATAGCCAAGCCCGTGCACTCCTTGGTTTAAAATGGCCAACTGACCAAGGCCAACGATTAGACAATCTAATTCGTTATCCTCAATTTGCCGAATATCTTGCAGCAAGAGAATACAATCAAGCATTGTTAATTCAGTCGCCAGCCAACGAAGAAATCTTGCTCGAAAATCGCATCATTTCCTATGGTGAGAATCAATATTTATTGGTATCTCGAGACGTTACACGTCTTAATCAGCTTGAAGAAATGCGTCGCGAATTCGTTGCTAACGTCTCACACGAACTTAAAACACCACTGACAGTATTGCAGGGGTATTTAGAGTTATTCGATGATGATGAAGATACTAATCCGAGTAATAGTAAAGCTGTTCGTGCAATGCGTATGCAAACATCGCGTATGCAGTCGATGGTTGAGCAGCTATTAGCTCTGTCTAAACTAGAATTTTCGAACATGGCCTCTAAGCACACCAAGGTAAAAATGGTGGAGCAAATGGACATGTTGGAGTCAGACGCATTAAGCCTGATTGGCGAGCGCGATATGACGATTAATTTCGATATCGAACAAGATCTCGATGTGTATGGCGACGAAACCCAAATTTACAGTGCCTGTGCCAACCTTGTTACCAACGCAATTCGCTATTGTCCTGATGGCAGCTCAATTTGGGTCACCTGGCATCACCATCCTCACGGCGCGCAGTTTATGGTGCGCGACAACGGACCGGGCATTGCGCCAATTCATCTTAATCGTTTGACAGAGCGTTTTTATCGCATCGATCAATCGCGCTCAAGTGATAGTGGTGGCACTGGTTTGGGGCTGGCGATTGTGAAACATGTGCTGAAAAATCATCAATCCAATCTTAAGATAAAGAGTACGCTAGGTAAGGGCTGTCGCTTTAGTTTTGTGATTGATAACGATCGTATTGTGTCGTTTATTAATAAAAAGCGACAGAAAAATGAAGCGTCACAAAACCTTCATATTTAAGTCACCTAACTGTCACCTAATTGGTGCAACATAGATTGCGTTAACACATTAATACTAAATAGTTCAAAAATTTAGGACTACATCGGAGTAACAAATGAAATTACTAAAATTAGCGCGTAACATCGGATTTACCCTACTAACTACTGGTGTAGCGGTTTCTGCAAGTGCGTCAACTATCGATAAGAAACTTCCTGAGTACGTAAAAACTCAAGGTGTTTCTGGCAACATGTCTTCAGTTGGTTCTGATACGCTAGCTAACATGATGACATTCTGGGCAGAAGAATTTAAACGTAACTACCCAAATGTAAATATTCAAATTCAAGCGGCTGGTTCTTCTACTGCTCCACCAGCGCTTACTGAAGGTACTTCTCAATTCGGTCCTATGAGCCGTAAGATGAAAGCTCGTGAAATCGAAGCGTTCGAAAAACGTTTTGGTTACAAGCCAACACCAGTTCGTGTAGCTATCGATGCGCTTGCTGTATTCGCTCACAAAGATAACCCACTTGAAGGTTTAACTATTGCGCAAGTTGATAGCATCTTCTCAGTAACGAACAAGTGTGGCGGTACGCCAGTAAACCGTTGGGGTGATTTAGGCCTAACGGGTAGCTGGGCAGGTAAAGACATTCAACTTTACGGTCGTAACTCAGTATCTGGTACATACGGTTACTTCAAGAAGAAAGCACTGTGTAAAGGGGACTTCAACACAAAAGTAAATGAGCAACCAGGTTCAGCATCTGTAGTGCAATCAGTGGCATCTTCAATTAATGCATTAGGTTACTCAGGCATCGGTTACAAAACATCAAGCGTTAAAGCGATTGCTCTTGCTAAGAAAGGCACTAACTACGTTGCTGCAACGAAAGAGAATGCACTAAATGGTACTTACCCACTTTCTCGTTACCTATATGTTTATGTAAACAAGCATCCAAACAAGCCATTAGCGCCAATGGATCGCGAGTTCTTGAAAATGGTTCTATCTAAAACAGGCCAAAAGATTGTTGCTAAAGATGGTTACATTCCATTATCAGCAAAAGTAGCAAACAAAGAACTTAAGAAATTAGGCATCAAACTTTAATCGTTGATACCTAAAAAGAAAGCCGCTCAACGAGCGGCTTTTTATGTTCAGAATGAACTGTATCGGGCGGTGCCATGGCTGAAACTCGTTCCAGACATTTTCTAAGTACCTACATCCATGTAGGTAATGGCAAGGAGCCAATGCACTATACATGTCCGGTGCTCTATAGAGAGAGTCAATCGGGCAACGCATTATGATTCATAGACTTTCGATAGCAACGGAAGTTTCACGCTGTGATTCCGCTTGAACCACTCGATTTCTGCCAGCTTCTTTGGCTTGATATAAGGCTTTATCGGCGCGGCCTATAACCAGTGACTCATCATATTTATCGTCTTCGATATAAACGGAAACACCACAGCTAATAGTGACATCAATAACGTGCTCACCGATAAGAAACGGCGTGCGAGATACATTGTCACAAACCCGCTGATACACTACGCGTGCATCGACTTGATCAATTGGGGTTACAATTACAAACTCTTCACCACCATAACGGCCAATCAAGTCATAATCGCGCAGAGCGTGTTGCATGCGCTTGGTAACTTCTTTAATGACGTCATCGCCCACCAAGTGACCATAGGTATCATTGATTTTTTTGAAATGGTCAATGTCACACATACCCACACATAGCACTTGGTCGAGTCGTTCAACACGCTTAATTTCTCGCGGGATCATTTCAAGCACAGCGCGGCGATTAAAGATGCCAGTCAACGAGTCATTCGTCGCCAATAAGGTGACTTCAGCTAAGGTATCTTTAAGTTTGTTTTGGAGTTCAATCATCCGTCTACCCACTTGAAGGCGAACTTTTAATTCGTCGCTATCAAAGGGTTTGGCGATATAATCATTGGCTCCACGCGATAATCCTTCAACAATATCGTTGGGGGATGTACGGGAGGTAAGTAACATGACATAAGGTGGGTGTTCAGGATTTTGAGCTATGACTTGCTCACAAACCTCTACGCCATTGCGCTCTGGCATTTCCCAGTCTAAAAGCAGTAATGCTGGTGGGTTTTCCTGTTGCATGATTTGCCATGCTTGCTCGCCATCTTCGGCTAACACTGTATCGTATCCCCATTCTTGGGTAATAGATTGCAACATCATTCGGGAAACTTTACTGTCGTCCGCAATTAGTAACTTCACAAATTCTACTCACTGTAAAAAGGTTAACATTCAATCGACGTTGATTAAGAGAAACCGCAGAAAATCCTTTCTAATCCCTTTGCTCAATTTGTGTTTAATTAGAAATAATACCTAATGAGAGAAGAATTACTAGTCATTTGCTATTGTCTGTCGTGGTTATTTTGCATATACCTAGCAGAATAATTATATAGAGTGTTTAGTTTGCCGGCGCCATATTAGGTAAACCGTATAGCTTTGCGAATTGTTTGAAACCCGTTCTTGAAAATGTCATTACGCGAGAATCTAATTCTCTAATCAGCCAGCCGCGGTTAACTAAGTCATTTAATACCCATTGTCCCAAATGCCCTGCGAGGTGGTCGCGGCGTTCACTCCAATCTAAACAAGCTTTACACAACACTCTTCGGTGTTGTTTTAACTTCGAGATATCGGCACCTAATTCTTCAAAGAAAACTACTCCCTTATTACTCAATTGAATGTCGCTATTTGAAGAGTAAACAATTAGCTGACGAGCTTTAAGTGCATCTAGAAGTTTTACCGCAACTTCTCCTGCTAAATGATCGTAACAAATTCGCGCTTTTCGTAAGGCTGCATTAGTGGGACCTGTGGAAATCGTTGAAACTTGGCTACGGGCAGAAATATTGAGCAGAGATTCAATCAATTCAGCTATTTGATGATCTTTAAGTTGAAAGTACTTATGGCGTCCTTGTTTGCGGACCACTAATAATTCGGAATTGATTAACTTAGCTAAGTGACTGCTGGCAGTCGAAGAGCCGATGTCGGCTTCAATAGCTAATTCAGTAGCTGTGAGCGCTTTTCCAGACATTAGAGCAACCATCATCTTTGCCCGTGCTGGCTCACCTATCAGCGAGGCTACATGGGCAATATTTGGTTCGTTGTTCATAACACATTTATAGTTCGATGGTGATCGAAGCATTGATTTGAAAAGACTTTAGACTACGTGACGAATGTTGATTAATCAACGTATACAGCGAAACAGGAATAGGTATGAAGTTCTTAAGTTTTATCACACTGATCACTTTAACGATGCTAATCGCAGAATCTTGCGTCAGTAAACAGGCGTTAGAACCTGTGCAGTATCAGTTATTTTATATTGAAAGCCATCGCGAGAATTTACAACTGGCATTGCATCGCTATGTACCACGCCGCAAAGATATTAAAGGTACAGTACTATTGCTTCATGGATCATCATTTCCTTCTAAGTTGTCTTTTGGGTTTTCGATGAAGGGTGGATCCTGGGCAGACCATTTGGTTGCGCATGGGTATCGCGTATACATGTTGGATTTTTTGGGATTTGGCGACTCAGATCGTTATCCTGAAATGGTCAATTCACTGAGATCGGCCAAGCCTTTAGGTCAATTGGCTGATATATCCAAAGATGTCGCTAATGCGGTCAGTTTTATTTTGAATAAAGAGGCAATTACTTCCATTGATTTAATTGGGCATTCATGGGGAAGCGCTGTCGCTGCTCATTACACCCAACACAATAAAAGGAAGGTAAAAAACTTGGTGTTGTACGCGAGTATTTACCATCACAATGAAGTGCTTGATAAATCGTTAATACCAGTATCTGCTTATAAAGACTTGTCTGCAACTGCTCGTGTGGAGTCACTAAATCGCTTAGCGCCGAGCGTATCGTTATTGGCAAGTAATATGTTCCACCAATGGCCCCAGCAATGGATCGCCTCAGATCCTTTAGCTGACAATTCATCAAGTGTACGTTATCCCGCTGGCCCAAGTGTTGACGTCCAAAATTTGCTTCGAGGCAGACCTTTATTCAACGCTCATCAAATCAAAAGTAATGTGTTGGTGATCCGTGGTGAATACGACAAATTTCCATCCAATGAGCATGCCAGTCGATTGTTTGAAGACTTAACTGCCGCTAAGAATAAGCAATATGTAGTGATTGGTGAAGGCACGCATGTCATTCATTTAGAGAAAAATAGACGACGCCTTTACCAACATGTCATTTCATTTTTAATCAGCACCAAACAGGAGAGCAAATAATGATAGCCGTAATTTTTGAAGTTAAAGCCCATTGTGAAAAAGAACAAGAGTACTTTGATTATGCAGAAGAACTCGCACCTATTGTTCAAAATGCTAAAGGACTTATTTCAATTGAACGCTTTGAAAGTAGAACGAACAGCGGAAAGGTTCTTTCATTGTCATTCTGGGAAGATGAAGCAAGTGTTAAGGCGTGGCGTAATAATGTGATGCATAGACAGATTCAGCAAAAGGCTAGAGCGAATACATTTGCCGAGTACCGCATCAGAGTAGCGTATGTAGAGAGAGATTATACAATGACAAAGCGAGAAGAAGCGCCATTAGACAGCAATGACGCCCATAGATAATTAGTCACAATTTTAGCTGATAGACTACACCAGCTCAGCTAGCATTTCATCGCTATAAGGCGTTAACTCACTGCCTTGTTTTATTTTTTCAATATAGTCAGGGTTGGCGATAAACGGGCGGCCAATTGCCACTAAATCGAAACGGTTATTTTCGATGGCTTGGCTGCCTGTTTCAGCTGTGTAGCCGCCTACGCCCATCAATGTTTTCCTGTAATGACGACGCACGAAGTCAGTGGCATTGCCGTCGAGATAATCAAATTCCATGCTGTCATCGAATAAACCTAGATGTAAGTAGGCGAGTTGACGTTGCTCTAATTCATCAAGAAAGTATTTAACCTGAGCTGCACATAAGAAATGGAACTAAATGCCCTTGCGGTGATCAGATC
>JBMYWG010000030.1:0-46671 GCA_049607155.1 Psychrobium sp. | reverse complement strand
TTGAATTAATGTCAGATCACGCTGAAGAAGCGGTCATAAAGGTCATCGGTGTTGGTGGTGGTGGCGGTAATGCTATCGAGCACATGGTGAAGAAAACCATTGAAGGTGTAGAGTTTATTGTGGCGAATACCGATGCTCAAGCATTGCGTAACTCGTCTGCAGAAAGCACCATTCAAATCGGTAAAGGCACTACCAAAGGTCTTGGCGCTGGCGCTAACCCACAGGTTGGCCGTGAAGCTGCAATCGAAGATAAAGAAGCTATCATGGCAGCACTTGAAGGTGCCGATATGGTGTTTATCGCTGCTGGTATGGGCGGAGGTACTGGTACAGGTGCCGCACCTATCGTTGCTGAAGTGGCGAAAGAAATGGGTATCTTAACCGTTGCCGTAGTCACTAAGCCATTTAACTTCGAAGGTAAAAAACGTCTTAACTATGCAGAGCAAGGCATCACGATGCTAAGCGAAAGTGTTGATTCATTAATTACCATTCCAAACGACAAACTACTGAAAGTTTTAGGTAAAGGCACAGGTCTATTACAAGCGTTTGAAGAAGCAAATAACGTATTACTAGGTGCGGTACAAGGTATTGCAGAACTAATTACCCGTTCTGGTTTAATCAACGTGGATTTCGCCGACGTTAAAACCGTCATGGCGGAAATGGGTACTGCGATGATGGGAACTGGTATTGCTAGTGGTGACGAGCGCGCAGATGAAGCGGCAGAGCTTGCTATTTCTAGCCCACTTCTTGAAGACATCGATCTTGCTGGCGCGCGCGGTATTCTTGTTAATATCACGGCGGGTATGGATATTAGCATTGACGAGTTTGAAACTGTTGGTAATGCGGTTAAAGGTTTTGCGTCAGAAAACGCGACTGTTGTTGTTGGTGCAGTTATCGATCCTGATATGACTGACGAGCTACGTGTAACTGTTGTTGCAACGGGTATTGGCGCTGAAGCTCAGCCTGATATTAAGCTAGTTAAGCCAGAAGAAGTTGTTGCTGCGCCACAGCCTGTTCAAGCTGAGCCAGCGGCAGAAGAAGACAGCATGGCTGCGGCAGTTAACAGCCAGCCACAAAGCACTAATAACGGTGGATTAGAGTATTTAGATATTCCAGCGTTTTTACGTAAACAAGCTGATTAATCTGTCGTTAAGTTAAAGATCGCGATAGTACGAAAACTGTCGGTGAGCTCACTGTCTGAAGCATTGCTAAATTCACACAATTGTTTGAATGGCTTGTTTCATGATAGAATGCCCGCCGTTGTAGATGATTGATATCAGATAGGGGTTGCTAATTTATGATTAAGCAAAGAACATTAGGTAAAGAAATCGACGCCGTTGGCGTAGGCTTACACTCTGGAGAAAAAGTTTCTCTAGTGATTAAACCTGCTCCGGTAAATACGGGTATTATTTATCGTCGCACCGATTTAACACCACACGTTGACATTCCAGGTGATGGCATGTTGGTGCGTGAAACTACCCTGTGTACCTGTCTAATTGACGATGCTGGCCACAAGATTTCGACTGTAGAGCATATCTCTTCAGCGCTGGCTGCTTTTGGTATCGACAATGCAATCATCGAAGTTGATGCACCTGAAATTCCAATTATGGATGGCAGTGCAAGTCCGTTTGTATTCTTATTGCAATCAGCTGGTGTGCAAGAGCAAAACTCTCCTAAGCGCTTTATTCGAATTAAGAAACCGATTCGAATTGAAGATGGCGACAAGTGGGCTGAATTCGTTCCTTATGACGGATTTAAAGTCGACTACGCTATCGACTTTGCACACCCTGAGATCAGCAATACTAAGCAACATCTAACAATGGATTTCACTAAAGCATCATTTGTTCGTGAAATCTCTCGTGCTCGTACCTTCGGTTTTATGAGTGATATCGAGTTATTGCGTGCTAACAACCTAGCGCTAGGTGGCAGCATGGAAAACGCTGTAGTACTTGATGAATATCGCGTTTTAAACCCTGATGGTTTACGTGTCGATGATGAGTTTGTAAAACACAAGGTGTTAGATGCAATCGGCGATCTTTATTTAGCGGGTCACAGCATCATTGGTGAATTCCGTGCTTTCAAGGCAGGGCATGCTATTAACAACATGTTGGTGCGCGAAATGTTAGCTCAGCAAGATTGTTTTGAGATGGTAACCTTCGAAGAAGAAGAAACATCACCGATTTGTTACGGCGAGACGAATTTAGTTACTGCCTAACTTATTGAAATTAAAAAAATGACCGCTTAGGCGGTCATTTTTGTTTTAGCGCTTTGAAAGTTTAGCCAATCTTGTTAGCGTCGCTGCGAGCTCTGGTGGAGCGCTTTGCGCCAACGCAGTAAGGTGCTCTGCTGTTTCAGCAGATATCTTGCGAGAGTTTGGTTTTGGCTCGGCTGGTTTGTCGTTGAATAACTCGGGATTTACCACTAATTCAACCGAGTGTAATGCAGGCGATATGCTTTGCTGCATTTGCATTAAAATCGATTGACTCAATTGCATCAGGCGTGTTTTCCAAACGCCGGATGCAACCTCAATCACTAATACGCCTTGGCGTAAATTAGCGACACGGCAATATTCTTCACTTCCGGGAATTAACTCGGTTGTTAAAAATTGGTTAACAACTTGTAATTGACCTGCTTTTTGTTGTATTTTTGCCAGCTTACCCGACTTAGCTGTCAAAACATCTTGTAGTGAGTCTGGAGTATGGCGTGATTTCATAAGCGCTTAGAACTAAAGAGAGTAAGTATGAGTGTAACAAGTTTTGATTCGTCCAACCAAGCTAATTCAGTGGCGAGTTCTTCTAATTCTAAAAAGTTATTTAGCCCGAAAAATATAATGGCCTTTGCTGTTTTGCAATTAGGGGGTATTGGTGCTTCAGCATACTTTACTTATCAACACTATGTGACTCCGACGCTAACTAACAAAGCGATTAAAGACAAAAGTGAGCATCTTGCGTTGCAGCAAGCGCAAGTGGAGACCTTGAAATCACAAACGACAGCGCAATTATCTGTTCTTGCTCAGCGTATGGGAACACTCACAGCACGTATGAATCGCATCGATGCGCTGGGTGAGCGCTTGGCAAAGTCAGCAGACTACAGTGAGTTTAACTTTGCCCAGTTGCCTGCAATTGGTGGTCCTGAACAGTATTCTGGTGTAGAACAAAGTAGCGAGCTTTCAGCATTGTTGATGCAAATGGATGCGATGGTTGGGCATTTAGATTCGCAGCAAGAGCAATTAGATCTATTAGAAACTGTGATGCTTAATCACGAAATCCACGAAGATAGTCGCATCTCAGGTCGTCCAATTAAACGCGGCTGGATGTCATCGTTGTACGGCATGCGAAATGACCCATTTAACGGCAAGCTAGCGATGCACAAAGGCGTCGACTTTGCCGGCAAAGATGGTGATGATGTGATGGCAACCGGCGCTGGTGTAGTTACTTGGTCTGGCAAGCGTTACGGTTATGGGCTACTCGTTGAAATCGATCACGGCGCTGGCCTTAAAACGCGCTATGCACATGCCAAAGAGCTGAAAGTTAACGTTGGTGATGTTGTATCTAAAGGTGAGATCATAGCACTGATGGGCAATACCGGCCGTTCTACTGGCGCGCATGTTCATTATGAAGTGCTCAGTAAAGATAAACAGGTTAATCCGCGAAAATATATTTATCGTTAATCGCTAACGCAATTGCAATAAGCCGCTTAATCCGCGGCTTTTTTGCGTTTATAGCAATGCTAAAACTCGGTGTTTATTCCAATCAAGTATCTTTATTTTCGCTAGGGATTGAACTTTAAACTATCGTCCCCATGTCTTGTACACAGGTGCTGTTAAATTGATTTAATTTCGACGGATCGGAAATAAGCTAAAATTTCCCTTATCAGAGGGTAAATAGGGCTATCTTATCTTGCTGAAATCAATAATAATAAGCGGCGAAATTTTCAAGAAAAAGATTGGCAGTGCACGTCAATCAATAAAAACAAATGGCCAATTAGATGTTAACAAAGATTTTTACTTCGGTATTTGGTAGCAAAAATGACCGTACGCTCAAGAAGTTGCGTAAAGTTGTTGCCTTAGTCAATGAACTAGAAAAAGAAATTGAAGCTCTGTCAGATGACGAGCTAAAACAAAAAACTGCTTATTTCAAAGAGCAATTAGAAGCGGGTAAAACCCTCGACGATATTCTACCTGAAGCCTTTGCTGTAGTACGTGAAGCAAGTAAGCGTGTATTTGATATGCGCCACTTCGACGTTCAGCTTATCGGTGGTATGGTATTGCAATCAGGTCGTATCGCTGAGATGCGTACTGGTGAAGGTAAAACATTAACAGCAACCCTTGCGGCGTACCTTAACGGTTTAACCGGTAAAGGCGTTCACGTGATTACCGTAAATGACTACCTAGCGGCACGTGATGCTAACAATAACCGCCCGTTATTTGAATTCTTAGGCATGTCAGTGGGTATTTGTGTTGCTGGTATGGGGCACGAAGAGAAACAAGCGGCGTACGCTTGTGATATTACCTACGGTACAAACAACGAGTTTGGTTTTGATTACTTACGTGACAACATGGCGTTTTCACCGCAAGAGCGCGTACAGCGCCCACTGCATTACGCCATCATCGATGAGGTTGACTCGATTCTTATCGATGAAGCACGTACACCGCTAATCATTTCTGGTGCGGCGGAAGATAGCTCTGAGCTTTACCGTCAAATTAATGAGCTTATTCCTAAGCTAACTAAGCAAGATAAAGAAGATACTGAAGAGTATACTGGCGACGGTCACTACACGGTTGACGAAAAATCTAAGCAAGTTCACCTAACTGAAACTGGTCAGGTTTTCGTAGAAGAAATGCTACAAGAGCACGGCCTAATGGGCGAGTTCGATTCGTTATTCTCAGCGGCAAACATCAGCTTATTACACCATGTTAACGCAGCATTACGTGCCCACGTGTTATTTGAGCGCGACGTTGATTACATCGTTAAAAACGGCGAAGTTATTATCGTCGATGAGCACACTGGCCGTACGATGGAAGGTCGTCGTTGGTCTGAAGGTCTGCATCAAGCAGTCGAAGCTCTTGAAGGCGTTGAGATTCAAAACGAGAACCAAACGCTGGCGTCTATTACCTTCCAAAATTACTTCCGCATTTATGAGAAGTTATCTGGTATGACGGGTACTGCTGATACTGAAGCGTTCGAGTTCCAACACATTTACGGTTTAGATACGGTTGTTATTCCAACAAACCGTCCTATGGTACGTAATGATATGGCTGACTTGATTTTCATGTCGGCGAAAGAGAAATACGAAGCCATTATTGTTGATATCAAAGCCTGTCAGGAGCGTGGTCAGCCGTCGCTTGTTGGTACGATTTCGATTGAATCGTCAGAGTATTTATCAGATTTACTTAAGAAAGAGAAAATCGAACATAGCGTACTTAATGCTAAGTTCCACCAACAAGAAGCTGAAATCATTGCTAAAGCGGGTGAGCCAGGTCGCGTAACTATCGCAACCAATATGGCGGGTCGTGGTACCGATATTGTGCTTGGCGGTAACTGGCAAGCACAAGTTGACGCCATGAAAGAGCCAACTGAAAAGCAAATTGCTCACATTAAAGAGCAATGGCAAATCCAGCACGACAAAGTGCTAGAAGCTGGTGGTTTATACATTCTTGGCACAGAGCGTCATGAGTCTCGTCGTATCGATAACCAATTACGTGGTCGTGCGGGCCGTCAAGGTGATGCTGGTGCATCGCGTTTCTACCTATCGATGGAAGATAGCTTAATGCGTATCTTCGCTTCAGAGCGTATGACGGGCATGATGAAAAAGCTTGGCATGGAATACGGTGAGTCAATCGAGCATCCATGGGTTAACCGCGCTATTGAAAATGCACAACGCAAAGTTGAAGGTCGTAACTTCGATATGCGTAAGCAGCTACTTGAGTACGATGATGTTGCGAATGACCAACGTAAGGTAATTTACGAGCAACGCAACGAGTTAATGGACGAAGCTGATGTGTCTGCAACAATCAGTAACATCCGTGGTGACGTTGTTGAAAAGACCATTCGTCAATACATTCCTTTCCAATCACTGGAAGAGCAGTGGGATGTTGAAGGCTTAGAAGAGCGTCTTAAAGAAGACTTCCTCATCGAAATGCCAATTGGCCAAATGCTAAAAGATGACGATAAGCTGCACGAAGAAAACTTGGTAGAGAAAATCCAAGAAACTGTCGCTCAAGCTTACGAGTTAAAAGAGCAGATGGTTGGCAGCGATGTATTACGTCAGTTTGAAAAAGCTGTAATGCTACAAACGCTTGACGGTTTGTGGAAAGATCACCTAGCTGCGATGGATCACTTGCGTCAAGGTATTCACTTACGTGGTTACGCGCAAAAGAATCCTAAGCAAGAGTTCAAACGCGAGTCATTTGAGCTATTCCAAGATCTACTAGAGTCGCTAAAAACAGACGTTATTGTGTTGTTATCTAAGATTCAGGTGCAAACCCAAGAAGACGTTGATGCAGTTGAAGAGCAACGTCGTCAGCAAGAAGCGACAGAGCTTGAATATCAACACCCAAGTGCTCATGAAGAAGACGAGAGCCACGGTCAACACGCGCAGCAGACTGTGATTCGCGAGACAGATAAGGTTGGCCGTAATGAACCTTGTCCTTGTAAATCAGGTAAAAAATATAAGCAATGTTGTGGTAAATTGACCTAAGTTACAGGTTAAGTAACCCAATAACTAAAATGCCAACCAGCTTTGCTCGTTGGCATTTTTTATGGAAACTAAATATACCAAAGTTAAGTTATGAAATTGCAAGGCATAGAGTTGATAATCGCAAGTGACGTTTCAGATGGTAGAGACGGAATAGGTATCGAGCTCTATTACTTAGGAAATTTACTGCTGGAGATATTTAGAGATGATAGCAAGCGAACCCATGAGGTTACTTTGCATCAACAAGATATATCATTAAACATTGTCCAGTATGCCATTGACTGTTATCAGCGAGAAATACCGCAACAGTTTATTCAAGCGTAAAAAAGGCCGTGATATTGCTATCACGGCCATTTTCTTTTGGGCGTTAAGATTAACTTACTTTAGTTAACGCGCCGTCTTTAAGTTGAAACTGGCTTTTTTCCACCATCGCTAAGAAATCATCGCGTTTGTCGTAGAAGCTAGTAGCAACGTAGTTTACGTCATCTTTTTCAGTAGGGAACTGATGGAAGTCTACTGTAAAGCTATCTGCATTGGCTGTTACGACACCAATACCGTGTTTCCATAGTTCACTCATTTTCAGCTTAGTCGCAACATCATCACGAGTAGACGCTGTTTGCGTTAGTAAGTTAAAGAATGGGTTTAGCGCTTTAAATGTTTCAGCTGACTCTGGTGCTAGTGATGTGGCTAGGCCCGCAAGTGCGTCGCTAATAAAGCTACCTTGAGTGCCCGATGAAATTGACGAGGCAGTAAAGCCATAGCTTCGTCCACCAGTTACGCTACTTGGTGCGTGTTCGCTAACATAGCTTGAATGTACGTCACCTGATAGGGTAATCACTCCTGCTGCACTTAGTAAGTCATTTGTGAGCTTTGCCTTGGCCTGTGGGAAGCCGTCCCAGTGATCGGCGTTAACGTAGAAGCGGTTTTTAAACAGCGATGGAATAGCGTCTGAGTCAAACATGCCTTCTAGCTGAGGAACGCCTGTTGAAACACGATCGCTGCTTAAATCGAAAATCAGTGGTGCAAAAGACACTGAGCTACCCATAATTTTCCAAGTTGCTGTTGATGTCATCACCTCTTGGCTCAGCCAAGCTGTTTGCTTGTCACCGAAAGCATTTTGCGATGCTGGATCAAATGAAGCTTTGTAGCCCGCGTACAGATCAAACACGTCTTTGATCACCATATAGCGGCTGCCTAGTTTTGAGAACAGCGATGCTTTACCCAAGGTCATGTAGGCAATACCGCGCTCTAAACCATCACTACTTAACACATCGATGTTGTAAATCGCTTTGAGTGATGCAGGAAGTTGTTTAATGATTTCATTGAGGTAATCAACGACTAACTTACCAGTAACTACTTTGCTCGCCATTGCAGCGCCTTTAGTTGCGGCGGTTTTCTCATCATCGCCAACAATTGACATGTAATCAGCTTTATATAGTCCAGCAACAACATCGGTAAGAACGTTTTTAAGGACATTGTGCTCTGGGGCATCGATATCAACATATGCCATAAAAGTGGCTTTAACAAAGGCGTTTGCATTTGCTAATGGAATGCTTTTCGCTTGGGCAATTACCGCCGATGTTGTCGCTTCATCCATGACTACAGTGCCAGGGAAGGCGTCTTCTGGGATCAGGTGATCTGGGCGATGGGTTCTAAAGTCGGTCATTAACAGCTTAACGTGTTTACCAAATTCAAAGTCGCGGTAAATGGTTGTATTCGGGAATAGGTGCTCTTCGCTAATGGCTAGCTCGCCTTTGCCTAAATCGATACTCTTATCGCTCGCGTGCTCATGGTCAATTGGCATGTATTCAAAGTAAACGCGTTCTGAATTTTGCTTGCGAACTAAGTTTTTCTCATCTGCTGCACCATCAAGGGTTGTTGCAACATTTTGCCAGCTATCGTCACTAAATTCGTGATCGTCCCAAATAGCAATCATTGGGAAGTTTTCGTGTACTTCACGTAGCACTTCATCGCTGCGATAAGTTTTGTATAGCTCACGATAATTCGAAATGCTTTGCGCCGAGTAGTAGGCTTTATCACCTTGACCAATCTTAATTGCACCGTCGGTATCGGTGAATGAAACAGTGCGACCATCGACATTTTGGAACTCAGGATCGCCAGTTGTTTCGTAAATGTAGTCACCTAAATGAACGATGAAATCTAGCTCTGGCTGGTTGAGAATAGATAGGTAGGCATTGTAGTAACGGCCTACATAGTCTTGACAACTCACGAAGGCAAATTTAACCGCTTGATCGGCGCTCGCTTCAGGCGCAGTTTTAGTGCGGCCAACGTTAGTCACGTATTGAATATCGTCGTTAATGTAGACGAAGCGGTAGTAATAAGTGGTGTATGGGTCTAAATCCGTTACACGCACTTTCAAACAATGGTCATTGTCTTTGTATGCATTAAGCATTTCATCGACGCGCACGTCGGTAAACTCTTTGTCAGTGGCAACTTGCAATTGCACTTTTATGTCATCTGCTGCGCTGTCTTCTACGCGCGTCCATAAAATCACACTGCTAGGTTTAGGATCTCCTGACATTAATGATTGTGGGAAAAACTTCGCGCCAGGTTGTAGGCCTGTTGGTTTAGGCGTTGGTGTCGGGGTTGGCGCTGGCGTTGGCGTCACTGAAGTGTTTGACGAACCGCCACAACCAGCAAGACCACCTAAAGCAACTGCAGAAGCACTGACCACAATGGTGGACAGGAATTTACGGCGTGTATAACTCATTACTAAAATCCTTTGTCTTTATTATTTTTGTTTAAATTGTTCAATCGAGTTTATGTCTTGGTTTAGCACTTTAAAAGGGATTTTTGAAGATATTAAGACAAAGTTCGAATTTGGCGCAAAAGGTAAAATTAACGCACCAATTTGGTGCGTAAGTTAAGGGCTATTGTGAGTTGAACTTCGTTAATTATCTTTGGTAACAACAAGTTACTAACTTGGTACGGCTCTTGTTATTCGTTGGCTAGCTAAACAATTTATTTTTAAAACTATAAGGGCTAACTATGAAACTGATAACTGCCATCATTAAGCCATTTAAGCTAGATGATGTAAGAAACGCGATTAGCGAAGCGGGTATTGAGGGCTTGACGGTGTCTGAAGTAAGGGGCTTTGGTCGTCAGAAAGGGCACACCGAATTATACCGCGGCGCGGAATACCAAGTGGATTTCCTACCGAAAATGAAGCTAGAAATTGGCTGTGATGACAACGATGTTGATCGTGTGGTCGAAGCCATTTGCAGTGCGGCACACACCGGAAAAATCGGCGACGGCAAAATCTTTGTCACCAACCTTGAACAATCAATCCGTATTAGAACCAGTGAAACTGGCGTAGACGCGCTGTAAGGAGTCATGATGGAAGAGTTAACAAAAATGGGCGCAACAGTTACCGAATTGCGTTTTGCATTAGATACATTTTATTTTTTAATCTCGGGTGTGTTAGTCATGTGGATGGCTGCGGGGTTTGCCATGTTAGAAGCTGGCTTAGTGCGCTCTAAAAACACGACGGAGATTTTAACTAAAAACATTTGTTTATATGCCATTGCCTGTACCATGTTTTTGTTGGTGGGTTACAACATTATGTATGTTAATAATGCGGAAGGTGGTTGGCTACCGACATTATCTACATTCATTGGCACTCAAGCTGCTGATGCTGATCACGCACTAGAGTCAGACTTCTTTTTCCAAGTTGTTTTTGTGGCAACGGCAATGTCGATTGTTTCTGGCGCGGTTGCTGAGCGTATGAAGTTGTGGGCATTTTTAATTTTTACAGTGGTATTAACAGGTTTTATCTACCCTGTAGAAGGCTTCTGGACGTGGGGCGGTGGCTTTGTGTCTAAACTTGGCTTCGTTGATTTTGCTGGCTCAGGTATTGTGCACATGGCTGGCGCAGCTGCCGCTGTCGCTGGTGTGTTATTACTCGGTGCTCGTAAAGGTAAGTATGGTCCAAATGGTCAAGTAAACCCGATCCCTGGTTCTAACTTACCAATGGCTACTCTTGGTACCTTTATCTTATGGATGGGCTGGTTTGGTTTTAACGGTGGCTCTCAATTATTAGTCTCGGACGCGGAAAATGCGTCATCTGTAGCGAAGATCTTCGTTAACACGAATAGCGCCGCAGCGTTAGGAGCAATCAGTGCATTAATCGTGTGTCGCATTTTATGGGGCAAAGCTGATTTAACCATGATCCTCAATGGCGCGTTGGCAGGCTTGGTTGCTATTACGGCTGATCCACTATCTCCATCATTACCTGTTGCAGCTTTGATTGGCTTACTCGCTGGTGGATTAGTGGTATTCTCAATCGTAATGCTAGATAAAATCTGTTTTGACGACCCTGTTGGTGCTGTCTCTGTCCATGGTGTTGCTGGCTTGTTTGGCTTAATGTTAGTGCCATTTAGCAACAGTGATGCAACCTTTAGCGGCCAATTGTTAGGTGCAGCAATTATATTCGCTTGGGTATTCAGTACCAGTTTTGTGGTGTGGTTACTACTTAAGAAAACCATGGGTATTCGAGTTAGTGAAGAGGAAGAGTATTTAGGCATGGACGTGGCCGATTGTGGCATCGATGCTTACCCAGAGTTTGTGACTGTTAAAGGAAGTTAACTTCTTATTCAGTCACTACCTATAAGATATGAAGCCCGCATTTGACGCGGGCTTTTTTATTTTTGCTGATTATCAAACGCACCCTTGTTATGATGCGCCTTAATAATTGTTATGATTAAACTTCTATGAAACACATCCACATTTTAGGCATTTGCGGCACCTTTATGGGCGGCATTGCTATTTTAGCCCGTGAATTGGGCTATAAAGTCACAGGTAGTGACGCCAACGTTTATCCACCAATGAGCACTCAGCTTGAGCAAAGCGGTATTGAACTAATTGAAGGTTATGATCCTAGTCAGTTAGAGCCAGCACCTGATTTAGTGGTGGTTGGCAATGCTATGAGTCGCGGCAATCCTTGTGTTGAGTTTATGCTCGATCGCAACATTCCTTATACGTCGGGACCACAATGGTTACTTGAAAACCTATTAAAAGATCGCTGGGTGATTGCGCTATCTGGCACCCATGGTAAAACGACGACTGCCAGTATGGTGGCATGGATTCTAGAAGATAACGATCAGCGCCCTGGTTTTTTAATTGGCGGTGTACCGCAGTGTCTAGGTGTGTCAGCAAAACTCGGTGAAGCGCCATTTTTTGTGGTTGAAGCTGATGAATACGATAGCGCGTTTTTCGATAAGCGCTCTAAGTTTGTTCACTATCGTCCCCGTACGCTGGTGATTAACAATTTAGAATTTGATCACGCCGATATTTTCCCTGATTTAGCGGCGATCCAGCGTCAGTTTCATCATTTGATTCGCATGGTGCCTTCCAATGGCTTGGTGATTTCGCCAACGGAGACAAAGTCATCTGAAGAAGTACTAGCCATGGGCTGTTGGAGTGACACTCAAACCATGGGGCATAATGGTGACTGGTCTTATGAACTACTAAATGCTGATGGCTCAAGTTTTAAAGTGTGCTATCAAGGAAAATTTGTTGGTCAGTTGGACTGGGATCTTATTGGTAAGCACAACGTGCAAAATGCGATGATGGCGATTGCCGCTACGCGTCATGTAGGAATGAGTACAGGGCAGGCGATTGATTCTTTGTCACGCTTTGTAAATGCTAAACGCCGCCTTGAAACACGTGGTGTGGTTAATAAAGTGACGGTTTATGATGATTTTGCTCATCACCCAACTGCTATTCACACTACTTTAGAAGGTTTGCGCGCTAAGGTTGGCCAACAGCGAGTTATTGCAATTTTAGAGCCTCGTTCAAATACGATGAAGCAAGGTGTTCATCAAGATACCTTGTTTAATTCCATGAGCGAAGCAGATGCGATTTTCTTATATCAACCGAGTGATATTGGGTGGGATATGCGAGATATGGTAACTGACAACGCGCCAATGACAGTTATTGAGAGTGATCTTGAAAAATTAGTTGAGCGTATTGTTGAACTTGCTAAGCCAGATGACCATTTACTTGTCATGAGCAATGGTGGTTTTGGTGGCATTCATCAAAAACTACTCGATAGACTTGCCCTTAAGGAGACTGTGTAATGGCAAACTTTGATCGCCGAATTACTCTCGCCCTCACAGGTGCATCGGGCGCACCTTATGGGCTGCGTTTGCTACAGCAGTTGTTAGCAGCTAATAGTCAGGTGTATTTGTTATTGTCTGATGCGGCGAAAATTGTTTTGGCGACTGAAGCCGACTTAGCTATTCCGCAAGAACATCAAGCTGCGCAAGACTTTTTAAAGCTGCATTTTGATGCGAAAGAGTCACAAATTCAATTGCTTGAAAAAAGTGATTGGTTTAGCGCGCCAGCGTCTGGCTCATCATCGCCTAAGCAAATGGTGATTTGTCCGTGTTCGATGGGGACGTTGTCAGCGATTAGTCACGGCGCGAGTAACAATTTAATTGAACGCGCCGCCGATGTGGTAATGAAAGAGCGTGGTCAACTGTTGATTGCTTGGCGTGAAAGCCCATTATCAACATTACATTTAGAAAACATGGTGAGCTTATCCCGCCTTGGCGTTACCTTGATGCCACTTGCTCCCGGTTTTTATCACAAGCCGCAGACCCTAGAAGAGATTATCGACTTTATGGTGGCGCGCATTCTTGACCATCTTAATATCGAGCAGACATTAGTATTGCCGTGGATGCACGACAAATAGAGTGTGATCACGATCACAACTGTGTGTTGGCTATTAGCGTTGTCAGACGTTAATAGCTAGGATCGCCTTGTCTAAAACTCCCTAGGAACCATGATGATTAAACACACTACCGAAGTGATGATCTCTAAAGAAGAAATTGCTGATAAAGTTGCACAGCTCGGCAAGCAAATCGAAGCTCACTATAAAGATTCTGAAAACCTATTAATGGTAGCGTTGTTACGCGGTTCAGTGGTGTTTTTAGCTGACTTGAGTCGCGCTGTTGATTTGCCGTTATCAATGGATTTCATGACGGTGTCAAGCTATGGCTCTAGCATGGAAAGTACGCGTGACGTCAAAATCTTAAAAGATTTGACTGAAAGCATTAAAGATCGTGACGTTATTATCGTTGAAGATATTATTGATACGGGCAACACGTTGTCTAAAGTCGTAGAGATTTTAACGCTTCGTGAGCCTAAATCTCTGACTTTATGTACGTTACTTGATAAGCCGTCACGCCGTGAAGTTGAAGTAGACGTCGATTGGATTGGTTTTAGCATCCCTGATGAGTTTGTGGTTGGTTATGGTATAGATTACGCTGAAAAATACCGCAACTTACCACACGTTGCGAAGGTTATTCCATTAGAAGACTAGTGATGCTGGTGGGTTAATGGCAGCGCCATTGACCGCTTTTCGATAGCCGCGGTAATTTGTGGAATTAAATGCGCGTGTTTCTTGTGTAAATAATGTATCAGATTGATATGTTGGAGCATCGGTAACACGCGTTTTATCTTTGTATCTTTAAAGTGTTTATCGATAATCTCTTTGGCTCTTTCCTCGGTACTAATGACGTAATCTACCCGCCCTAAAGTCAGTAGTTTGAATTTCTTTTCTGTGCCGCCAACGCGAGAAACATACCGTGGAAATTGACTGACAAATTTCTCTTCCCATTGAACTCCACGATGCATTCCCACTGTAAATCGCAACACATCTGACGGATGTTTAAAGTCGGTTTTGCCTTCGATGGTATAGGCGTATGCCGACATCTGATATAGCGTGATCGGAATTGGGATTAAGTTGTCATAATTTTCTTCAATACCTTCTACACGTAACAATTCGCCGTCTATTTGTCCTTGATTGCTAAAAGTTAGCGAGCGTTTTGAAGGAAAGCTAGTAACGATTAATTCGATGCCTAACTCACGATATATAGGGGATAAAAAATTAAAAACGTGTTGTTGGATCTCGCTAGTCTTTATTTGACCGAGCACGATTTTTTCGGGTACTGATTGTGAAGTTTTCGGAGGATTAGCGATGCTGGTAGGTGCTGAATCCTGAATATCGGCAATAGCGGAATGAATGCCCAGCAAAGGGATTAAAAACCACAGATAAACTAATTTCATTCTCGTTGCTCCATTGCACACCAAAACAGTGTTACGTCATTCCTATGAGCTTATTCTAGTCAAATGATTGCAGAAAAAAAACGTTCTAGATCTAATTTATGTTACTTGTAATAAAACTGTCACAGTATTCGTGTGTGTAATCTTTGAACTTAGGCAAGTTAGCGTGGTTAATCTTCGGCGTTTTAACGTATAATAGCCGCAATTTTTCGAGTCGATTTATACTTCAAAGAGTATTCAACAGGACATTCATGAGCGCATTACGAATTAAAGGTCTCACTAAAACCTATCGCGGTGGAGTGCAGGCGCTAAAGGGGATTGATTTAACGGTAGAGCAGGGGGACTTTTATGCTTTGCTAGGGCCAAATGGTGCGGGAAAATCAACCACTATCGGAATTATATCTTCACTAGTCAATAAAACTGAAGGTGAAGTCGAAGTCTTTGGACACAATCTCGACAGCGATTTGGTTAAAGCCAAGCAACAGATTGGTTTAGTACCCCAAGAGTTTAACTTTAATCAGTTTGAAACAGTTTTACAGGTGGTGATGAATCAAGCGGGTTACTACGGTGTTACACGTAAATTGGCGCTTGAACGTGCTGAAAAATACTTAACTGAATTAGATTTATGGGAAAAGCGCAATGCGCGCTCTCGTGAACTGTCTGGTGGTATGAAGCGCCGATTAATGATTGCCCGTGCACTAATGCATGAGCCGCGTTTACTTATTTTAGATGAGCCAACCGCCGGGGTTGATATTGAGTTAAGACGCTCGATGTGGGACTTTCTGCAAAAGCTTAATCGCGGTGGCGTCACTATTATTTTAACCACTCACTATTTAGAAGAAGCCGAATCATTATGTCGTAATATCGGCATTATCGATCATGGCACCATAGTACAAAATACGACGATGAAGGCGTTGTTATCTCAGCTGAATATTGAAACTTTTGTGCTCGATATCAAGCCTATTGCAGGTGATGTAAGTATTGAGGGCTTTGAAACTCGCTTACTCGATGATCACACGCTAGAAGTGGATGTTGAACAAGGGCATGAGCTTAATTCGCTATTTGTTAAACTCTCAGCCGCAAACATCAGTGTGCTGAGTATGCGCAACAAAGCCAACCGCCTCGAAGAACTATTTCTTCGTCTAGTTAACCAAACGCGCTAGGAGTTTTAACGTGTCTGCTAATTTTATCGCGCTTTCAAGTTTACTGCGCAAAGAAACTAATCGCTTTACTCGAATTTGGCTGCAAACCTTAGTGCCGCCAGCGATTACTATGAGTCTGTATTTTGTGATTTTCGGGACGCTTATCGGTGAGCGTATCGGCACTATGTCGGGCTTTAGTTATATGGAATTTATTGTCCCAGGCCTAATTATGATGTCGGTCATTACTAACTCATATTCCAATGTCGCCTCGTCGTTTTTCAGCTCTAAATTCCAGCGCAACGTTGAAGAGCTATTAGTATCACCTGTACCTACGTGGATTATTATTGCGGGTTATGTCGGTGGTGGAGTTGCACGTGGTTTACTTGTGGGCTGTATTGTTACCGCGCTGTCCTTGTACTTTGTTGATTTAAATATTGCCAATTTTGGTGTACTGCTAGTGAGTGTATTGTTTACCTCAATCTTGTTCTCTCTAGGCGGTTTAATCAACGCTATTATGGCCAAAAGCTATGACGATATCAGCATTATTCCCAACTTTGTATTAACGCCATTGACCTACTTGGGCGGTGTATTTTACTCATTGACGTTGTTACCAGAATTTTGGCAAGGCGTATCTAAAGCAAACCCAATTGTGTACATGATTAACACATTCCGTTATGGATTCTTAGGCGTTACTGATATTCCGCTGTTGTATTCATTCTCTATTATTTTCGCCTTTGTTGCCGTGTTGTTTTCTATTGCTTATTGGATGATTTCACGTGGCTACGGTCTGCGTTCATAGGAAGTTGATATGTCATTTGCAAATTCTCATGAAATCGTCACCAATCAAGATGGGCTTAATGAAAACCTGACGGAAATCGTTAATAAGCACATTAAACACGAGTTTAGAAAACCTTATCATCCGCGCTCTATCGAAGGCTTTAAACAGGTAGAGCAAGCAATTAGTGCAGCTGGTAAACCCGTGATTTTTGATTCGTGTTGTGGTGTTGGTGATAGCACTATTAATATCGCTAAATCACATCCCGACCACTTTGTTATTGGAATGGATAAATCTGGCCATCGGCTAAGTAAAAATGAAGCCTATGAGCAGCACGGGGTAGATAACTTTATGTTGCTGCGCACGGATCTCAATGATTTCTGGCGCTTAGCCGTCGATGCTCAGTTAGAGATCGTGAAGCACTTTATTCTCTATCCAAATCCGTGGCCAAAGGCGAAGCATATTCAGCGCCGCTGGCATGGCAGTGCGGTATTTCCGGCAATTGTCGCCTTGGGCGGCGAGATTGAAATGCGCAGTAACTGGCGTTTGTATTTGGATGAGTTCGCTCATGCGCTGAGTATTGCTGGTAAATCAGCAACCGTGAATGAGTTTTCACCACAACCGAGCATCACGCCATTTGAACGAAAATATCAGGCCAGTGGTCAGGCGCTTTATCGCTTAACCGCGAATTTGTCAGATTAGCGCCTGTTCAATTGCTTTTTGCGCGTGAATTACCGTCGTGTCATACAGTGGCACGTCGGTATCATTGTTTCCCACCAATAATGCTATTTCTGTGCAGCCTAGAATCACCGCTTGAGCACCTTGCCGATAGAGTTTCTCAATAATCTCTACATACGCTTGGCGCGAGCTTTCGTTGATTTTCCCAACACATAACTCTTGATAAATAATGCGATGGATAGTTTCACGATCTTCTTTATTAGGAGTAACTACATCAATGGCAAATTGGTCTCTAAGGCGTCCCTTGTAAAAATCTTGTTCCATGGTGAACTTGGTACCCAGTAAGCCTACTTTACTGATGCCGTCCTCCTTAAGTTTTAATGCAGTAGCATCGGCAATGTGAAGCAGTGGAATAGATACCGAATGCGCAATTTTCGTTGCGACTTTGTGCATTGTATTGGTACAAATCAAAATAAAATCAGCACCAGCCGCTTCGACCGCCTGTGCCGCAGCACATAGAATCTCAGCTGTTTTATCCCATTCACCGCGATGTTGTAGTCTTTCTATTTCCGCAAAGTCGACACTATATAGCGCGATCTTCGCCGAATGTAAGCCACCAAGTTCATTTTTAATCCCTTGATTAAGCGCTTGATAATAACTGGTAGTGGACTCCCAGCTCATGCCGCCGATAAGACCGATAGTTTTCATAGTATTGATGAGAGTAATGATGTGTATAAATTAGGTAGGGATAAGCTAGCACATAAGCGTGCTAGCTTAAAAGCGAGAGTGATTAAGCTTCTTGTAATAACACCTTAGCGATGGTTTCAATGCCTAAGCCTGTTGCACCCGGTGACCATTTTACGTTGCCACTGTCTTGGAAACAGGCCGCTAAATCAAAATGAATCCAGCCTTGGCCATTGTTTGGCACAAAGCGCGCTAAGAAACCAGCCGCATTACTTGCTCCCGGCACGCCCATTTTGCTCGCACCCGTATTGGCGGTATCGGCATAGTGCGACGGACATTCATGCATGTGGAATGGTGCTAATGGCAGACGCCAGTTCATTTCACCAACGCTATCGCCGTGAGATAATGCGCGATTGGCCAGTGTATCGTCCATTGAAAATACGGCGTTATATTGCGTACCAACTGCCGTTAATGCTGCGCCAGTTAAGGTTGCTGCGTCAATAATTAATGGCGCGCCACTTTCGCCTGCTACCATTAAGCCATCGGCCAGTACTAGACGACCTTCTGCGTCGGTATTTAAAATTTCAACGGTAGTGCCATTTTTGTAGGTAAGAATGTCGCCAAGTTTGTAGGCTTCACCGTTGATAAGGTTTTCTGCACAACACAGGATTAGTTGCACGCGCTTGTTTAAGCCTTGGCTAATGGCCAATGATAGGGCGCCTGTCACTGTTGCCGCGCCGCCCATATCACACTTCATAGTCATCATGCCTGGGCCACTTTTGATGGTGTAACCACCGCTGTCAAAGGTAATGCCTTTACCCACTAGCGCTGCGGCAACTGGCGCATTGTCATCATTGGTTGGGTTGTAATCGAGTACCAACATTGCCGGAACACGTTTGCTGGCACGGCCAACAGTATGAACGCCAATCCAGCCTTGTGCTAGTAGTTCATCACCTTTGATTACTTGCGCGCTAACGTGCTCGCCGCCAACGCGTTTGATTTCTTCAATCGCGCTGTCAATAAGTGACTCTGGGTAAATATCTTCTGGGGCGCCATTGATGGCGGCTACTGCCCAGTCGCGAGAAGCTGAACGCGCTTCTAGAATAGTCAATTCGCTTTCAGGTGTGTTGGTTGCCCATTGCAGCGCAGATTTACCTTTTGAAACACTAAATCCTTTGGCAAAAGCCCATTGCTGAGGTAGCGTCCAATTGTCGCCACTTAATACAACGTCATTAATGCCTTGTGTTTGCAGGCGGCGCGCAGCGCGTTGGATAAGCTCAAGTTGATTTGCTTCTTCGCCAATTGCGTGAATCGTCATTGCATTGCCATCGCTAGTTAATAGGGCATTAGCACCCCATTTGGCATCGGCGGCAGTGTGTGAAAGTAAAATAGATAGTGTCGCACTCATGGAATATATCCTGCTGAATTTGGTGGAATTATCCTTTATAGTGTGGGCAAATCTCCCAAATACAAGGTTTAACCATGGAACAAGTTACTCAGCAATCTGATTTTTCTAATGAGGTTTTAGACTCAGCTCAATTAACGCCGTATCACATGCAAGAAAAAATAGCGTTAGAGCCTGCTCATATTAAAGCTAATAATATTTTAAGAATTGTGTTCTTTGGGTTGGTGACCTTAATTGTGGCAGTGATCAAATGGCAAACTTTTTCGCCGCTATCGCAAGATGCATCTCAGGCATTTAGCATTATTTTGGCAGTGGTTGGAGGTATCAGCGTGTTAGCCATTGTGATGGGGTATTTATATGATATTAATATGGCTTATACGCTGAGAGAGCACGATATAAGCCGTTATTCTGGCGTCATTTTTAAGAAGGTGACTATTCAGCCATTTTTGCGTATCCAACATGTAGAATTAAAACGTGGCCCCATTGAACGCAAGCTTGATTTAGCAACGATTCAAGTCTTTAGTGCCGGCGGCGCAATACACACCTTTGAACTACCGGGGCTTACTCACGATACCGCGCTAAAAATGCGTCAATACATTTTAGAGCACAAGGATATGACGAGTCATGGATAACTGGCAACGCGTTTCCAAAGTTTCTATTGTCGACTTTTTTGTCAAAAACCTGATCCAATTGGTGTCTGCGTCTATTTACGCGATTCCTGCGGTTTGGGCATCATCAGATACTTTAAAAGAAAATCTTGATTGGGTGGCGTTAGGTGTGGTTGGGATCCTAGCCTTGGTCATTGTAGCGGCGTGCCTACAGTACTACTTTTTCAAGTATCGCCTGAAGGGCAACAATATTGAAATTTATTCAGGGGTGATTTTTAAAAAACACTTGGATTTACCTTTTACTCGCATTCAAAACGTCAAATTAATTACACCGGTATATTTCAGGCCTTTTAATTACACAACGATGGAACTAGATACGGCGGGTAGTGCTAAAAACGAAGCTAAAATTGTTGCAGTGCCTATGGATAAAGCGAATGCGCTAAAGCAGCAGATTTTGACCTATCAAGCGACGCATAGCGCTGAGTCTGAAGAAACGGAAGAAAATGTTGAAAACGCAAACGAGCGAGTAGTGGAAGGCGATGAAGTCTTGCTTAATGAACGTTCGTTGATGG
The DNA here is from genome assembly GCA_049607155.1 of Psychrobium sp. Lineage (GTDB taxonomy): Bacteria > Pseudomonadota > Gammaproteobacteria > Enterobacterales > Psychrobiaceae > Psychrobium. Next base: position 26,026 of record JBMYWG010000030.1, on the reverse strand, counting down.
ACTTGGTGATTCACGGCTTAACCAATAATCGAGTGCTTATTTTCTTGGCGATGTTAGCGCCAATGGCGGAAACAATTTTTGAATACGCTAGTCAGTTATTGCTTAGCGTTGGTTTTGATATCGATGCATTCTTGAACGCCGAACATCCATGGTGGCAGCTGTCATTGTATTTTATAGCCTCGTTTATTTTGGCGTATATGTTGGTGATGCTGTTATCGATTATTGGCGCAATAATCGCGTTTTATGGATATAAGCTGACTAAACGTGAGAATAACTACATTCAGCGCAGCGGATTGCTATCCATTCATGAAGTGGTAATGAAAAAGCCGCGTTTACAAATGATAGTGCGTCAGCAAGATTGGTTAGATGTACTCATTAAACGCATTAATCTCAAATTCGAACAAATCGGTGGTTTAGAGCGTCAAGGGCAAAATAATCTGCGAAATAAATTGATGGTGCCATCAATTAAAGAGCATGAGTGTCGCGAGCTTACTGATGAAATGTGGCCGAGCAATAAGGTGATGGATATCGCTTATCAGTCGATTAGCCGCCGTTTCATTTTTCGTACTATGGCCTTATTTGTTGCACCAATAACTCTTGCTATAAGCGCTATCGCCATCGTTAACGATGTATGGCCACTGTTGTCACTCGCGGCGATCTTTTTTAGTGTAGCTAGCGTACTGACTTGGTGTCGCTGGAAACGCTGGGGTTATGCGATGGACGATGAATATGTCTATGTGCGCAAGGGGCTACTCGGGGTTAACTATTACTGTTTTACCATCGAAAAAACGCAAATGGTTAAGTTTAAACAGAGCGTATTTTTACGCCGTCATACTTTATGTCATGTTAACTTTGTGACCGCCGCGAGTTCTTTAACCATTCCATTTATTCCTCAAGATACAGGCTGGAATATGATGGCCAAGAGCCTCTATCAAGTTGAATCACTTAAAAAGAATTGGATGTAATATGCAGTTTGAACAGCCATTAAAAAAGGCAAAACTCATCAAGCGTTATAAGCGCTTTCTCGCCGATGTTATTTTAGAAGATGACAGCGAAACCACCATGCATGTGGCCAATACTGGCGCGATGACCGGTTGCGCTGAGCCTAATGATTGGGTGTGGTATAGCACGTCGCCTAACCCAAAACGCAAATATCCTTTTAGTTGGGAATTAACCCAAACGCAGGCGGGGCATTTTATATGTGTTAATACCATTCGCGCTAATACCTTGGCGGAAGAGGGTATTAAGGCGGGGGCAATTAGTGAGCTAAGTAGTTATCAAACACTCACTCGCGAAGTAAAATACGGTGAAGAAAATAGCAAGATTGATGTTTTATTGAGCGATAACAATAAGGTAGATTGCTTTGTTGAGGTAAAAAGCGTTACTTTATACAGAGGTGATGGCCAAGGTGCTTTTCCTGATGCGATAACAACGCGGGGACAAAAGCATTTGCGAGAGCTGATGTCGATTAAGGCGGCGGGCAATAGAGCAGTATTATTGTTTGTGGTTTTACACAGTGGCATCGAATCGGTTTCTTGTGCCGGAGATATTGACCCTAAATATGCACAGTTGTTGGAACAAGCAATTGAAAGTGGGGTCGAAGTGTTAGTTTATGGCTGCACAATCTCCAACCACGGATTGGTATTAGATACGCAATTGCCATTTACGATTGAATAATCTTACTGATTTTTTATTTTTATATTTTTCAGGGCTTGAAATTAAATTATTCATCCCCATTTTATTAGCCAGAAAATTTGGGCAGTTAGTAGAGATGTTAACTAGTGATTGCCATAGCAAAATTAATTTGCTATACATAGCGACCCTAAAAACTTAGGGACTCGAAATAGCTAATATTGGCTAGGACAGGAGAGAGAAAATGCCTACAGATAAAGCTAAAAAAATAGGCTTCATGGCGCTAGCAGGACTAGAGCCTTATCAGGAAAAACCTGGTGAGGAGTACATGAGTGAAGACCAATTAGAGCATTTCAAAAAGATTCTAGAAGCTTGGCGTACACAGTTACGCGAAGAAGTTGACCGTACCGTGCACCACATGCAAGACGAAGCGGCAAATTTCCCAGATCCAGTTGATCGCGCAGCACAAGAAGAAGAATTCGCATTAGAGCTTCGTACTCGTGACCGTGAGCGTAAACTGATTAAGAAAATCGAAAAGACATTAGCCCTTATTGAAGAAGACGATTTCGGTTTCTGTAAAACCTGTGGTATCGAAATTGGTATTCGCCGTCTTGAGGCGCGTCCAACGGCTGATCAGTGTATCGATTGTAAAACACTCTCGGAAATTAAAGAACGCCAAATGGCGGGCTAAACTTCCAAACAAAACGGTGCTTAGGCACCGTTTTTTGTCTCTTCATTTTAAATCCCATTTAACAATTCTGTTATGACTCAATACCGTGGACGCTTCGCACCATCCCCATCCGGCGACTTACACTTTGGTTCGTTAGTGGCTGCGCTTGGCAGCTATCTCGATGCCAAAGCGAATCATGGGCAATGGTTAGTGCGGATGGAAGATATCGATCCGCCGCGTGAAGTCGCTGGTGCGGCCGATGCTATCTTGCGTACCCTTGAAGCCTTCGCGCTGCATTGGGACGGCGAGGTTGTTTATCAGAGTCAGCGTCATGACTTTTATCAGCATCATCTCGATAGATTAATACAAGATGGTTTTTGTTACGGCTGTGACTGTACTCGTAAGGTGATTATGAGTGGCGGTGGTTTGTATCAAGGCACTTGCCAGCATAAGTCAAAAAATGAGTTAACGTCGCCCCATTCACTGCGCTTTGTGAATAACAATGGCGTCAGTAGTTTTGAAGATCGTTTGCTCGGTAAAATTTCGGTAGAAGATGCATTTGCTAATGAAGATTTTATTTTAAAGCGTAAAGACGGTTTGTATGCCTATCAGCTGGTGGTTGTGCTAGACGATATGGAGCAAGGCATTACCGATGTGGTACGTGGCAGTGATTTACTGGAAGTGACTACAAGACAAATGACCTTGTTTAATCATTTGCAAAAAGGACAATTAAAAGCGGAGCCGATTAATTATTTTCACCTGCCACTGGCAATCACTGATAACGGACTTAAGCTTAGTAAACAAAATCACGCCAAGGCGCTCGATTTAGATGAGCGAAAATCGCTGATGCTTAAAGCGCTATCCTTTTTAGGGCAGCCAGTAGAAGATGATTATCGAGATATGTCGTTATTGCAGTTATTGCAAGTGGCAACCACACAATGGAATATTCATTCGATACCCAAAGAAGCGCAGGTATTTACCTATTAATAAGGAAATTTGTCATGGAAGAATTAGGTGAGTCGTTCATTCGAATGATTATTCGATTATTACGTATCGTTTTAGTTGAGTGGTTGTTCGAGTTTACTTGCTATTGGGCTGGCCGCTGGTTTTTAAAATGCGTTACTTTCGGGCGCTATCCAAACAAACGACAGCAACAAGAGCACGAGGGACGCATTAGTCTTGTTGGTGCCTTGTTACTCATCACATTTTTTATCGCTACTTATCAAATCTAAGCAGTTATTTCGCAAGTTTAAACTGCAGCGATTACCGTCTTTCTACAGCCGCGTTAACACACATTAAATTATCCCTTGCTCAGGGCTTATCATTAGCTGATGGGTAAGGTATGATGCTCCCAATTTTTTTCGCGCAAATTGGGGTGAAGTATTTTTTCTAAGGTGTTTGGGTTGGTCCGTAAATTAAAAGGGACACAACCGGGATCGGCAGCGGCAGATACAACGGGTAAGGGCTTAGCGCTTGAGATTATCAAACGTGATGATCACGATGTGTCGCGCTCAAACATGAGCGTTAATGCCATTAAAGTCTTAAATCGTTTACATAAAGGCGGCTACCAAGCTTATTTGGTAGGCGGTGGTGTACGTGATTTACTGCTTGGTCACAGCCCGAAAGACTTTGATATTGCCACCAATGCGACTCCTGAGCAGGTGAAAGAGTTATTTAAAAACTGTCGTCTTATCGGCCGCCGCTTTCGTCTCGCGCATATCTTATTTGGCCGTGAAATTATCGAAGTAGCGACTTTGCGTGGCCATCACGAAAATACCGAGCAAGATACTAAAGCCAAGCAAAACGATAAGGGCATGTTAGTGCGCGATAACGTTTACGGCACCATCGATGAAGATGCTGAGCGCCGTGACTTTACCGTTAATGCACTGTATTACGATATCTCTGATTTTTCGATTCGCGCCTATGGTGGCGGTTTACAAGATTTAGAAACTGCAACGCTGCGTATGATTGGCGACCCTCGTGTGCGCTATCAAGAAGATCCTGTGCGTATGTTACGTGCGGTGCGCTTTGCTACCAAGCTCAACATGACCATTAGCGAAGAGACGCGCGCGCCACTTAAAGAAATGTCTGGGCTAATGCGCTCAATTCCTGCGGCGCGTTTGTTTGAAGAATATCAAAAGCTGTTTTTATCGGGTAAAGCGCTTGCTAACTACAAGATGCTTAACGAATATCAATTATTTGAATCGCTATTCCCATTGGCGGCGGAATTGCTAGAAGGCAATGAAGGCGGCAAAGAAGATCAATTAATGCAATTGGTGTGTCGCAACACCGATAAGCGTATCGCTAGCGATCAGCGCGTGACGCCAGCGTTTATTATTGCGGCGTTCCTGTGGTATCCAATTGAGCGTGCTGCGCAAACGGTAATGACAGAATCTGGCCTCGATTATTACGATGCCATGATGGTGGCCATGAACGAAGTGTGTGATTTGCACTGTAAGAGTGTATCTATTCCGAAACGCTTCTCGGCAATGGCGCGTGATATGTGGAATTTGCAACTGCGCTTGCCACGCCGCACCGGTGCTAGAGCCTTTAAATTACTGACTCACCCTAAATTCCGCGCTGGCTACGATTTATTGTTAGTTCGCGGCGAGATTGAAGGCGGAAAAACTGCTGAACTTGCTCAGTGGTGGACAACATTCCAACACGCAACCGAAGCGGTACAACGCGATATGGTGCGCAAGCTAAACGGCCCGAAACGCCGTCGTCGCAGCCCAAAGAAATCACACAAAAAGCCTGAGTAATGAATACTTGTTATATCGGAATAGGTAGCAACCTAGGCGATCCCATTGCGCAAGCAAAACAAGCGATTGTAGCACTCAAGGATATCTCTGATTCTCGTCTAGTGAGCGTGTCTTCATTGTATGGCTCCAAACCGATGGGACCGAGTGACCAGCCTGATTATGTCAATGCGGTAGCCATGCTTGAAACGAACCTTGAGCCTTTAGCACTGCTCGATGCATTACAACACATCGAACAAACCCAGGGCCGAGTTCGCAAAGCGGAGCGTTGGGGACCACGCACATTAGATCTCGACATATTGCTTATAAACAACTCAACTATTGATATTCCACGTTTAACTGTGCCACATTACGGCATGCGTGAGCGCGAGTTTGTGTTATACCCATTGTTAGAAATCGCGCCACAATTAATATTGCCCGATGGCACTGCCCTTGAGCAGTTAACTAAACAATGTCCGCGCAATGGACTTGAGATAATAGAACAACGCCCTGCGTAAAGAGGATAGGATGAAAAAGAATACCACAGGCGCCAAATTGGCGAAGATGAAAAGTGACGGTATTAAGATTTCAGCACTAACCGCTTACGATGCTAGCTTTGCTGGCGTGATCAGCGAGAATGGTGTCGATGTTATCTTAGTTGGTGATTCACTAGGTATGGTACTGCAAGGCAGTGACTCGACCATTCCTGTAACTGTTGACGATATTTGTTATCACACCCGTTGTGTTAATGCTGGTAACAAAGGTTCATTAATTATCGGCGATATGCCGTTTATGAGTTATTCCACGAAAGAACAAGCGTGGGATAACGCCGCTAAAATCATGAAGGCTGGCGCTAACATGGTGAAGCTTGAAGGCGGTAAGTGGTTGTTAGAAACCATCGCTGGTTTAACCGAACGCGGTATTCCAGTATGTGCCCACCTTGGCTTAACTCCACAGTCGGTAAACGTATTTGGCGGTTATAAAGTACAAGGCCGTGAAGATGCTCAGGCAGAATTAATTGTTGAAGAAGCATTAGCTGTTGAAGCCGCGGGTGCGCAATTATTAGTGGTTGAGTGTATTCCAACGGCGCTGTCTAAGCGTTTAAGCGAAGCCTTAACAATTCCAGTGATTGGTATTGGCGCTGGTGTTGAATGTGATGGTCAAATCTTAGTGATGCACGATTTATTAGGTATTTCTTCGGGATATATTCCGAAGTTTTCTAAAAACTATATGGTGCAAACTGGGGATATTCACAAAGCCATCGCGGCTTATGTGGAAGAAGTTGGTAATGGAAGTTTTCCTGCGCCAGAGCACAGCTTTGATTAGATATTAATTTAGTCCTTTGCTGTGCTTTTGAATAGTGCGCACCTTATGATGTGCTAGTCGGCTGTATCGTGCCAGATTAGATGCCGAGCTCAGCACATCAGTTACTTTTCTTTATCGAAATACATCCGTGTATTTCGCCCTTCGGGGAAATCAGAGATTTCGCAAATTTGTTCCTGACAAATTTGTGCATCGCCACTAGAATGCATGGAGCATTCTAGGACTGCGAAAGCAGGTCGCGTAGCGATAAATCTCAGGACGAGATTTACAAAGAAAAGTAACCAAAAGAAAGGCGACCCGTAGATTTATCTTTCTCTTTAAATAATCAATTGTCTTTTCAATACCGCATTTGATCCGCATCCCTGCGGCAAATGCTAAAAAATCGTCACTGATTTTTTTATTGGCCAATTGCTCATTTAAAGCGATAAATAACGGGAGATAAAACTCTGATGCGTCAGATTTTTCTGTGGCCTTTAATCAGTTGATAGTTAGTTATATTGTTAGAGAAAATTATGATAGTCGTATCATCAAAAGCAGAATTGCGAACACAGATTAAAGCGTGGAAACAGGCAGGGGAGACGATTGCCTTCGTGCCTACCATGGGTAATCTGCATTCTGGGCATATTAGTTTGGTTACCGAAGCGAAAAAGCACGCCTCTAAAGTGGTGGTAAGTATTTTCGTTAACCCGATGCAATTTAATAACCCTGATGATTTATCTAATTACCCGCGTACCCTGGGAGAGGATAGCGAGCAGTTAATTAGCGAGGGTGTGGACATGTTGTTTACGCCAATGCCTGAGATTATGTATCCAAAAGGCTTGGACGCGCAGACCTTTGTGGAAGTGCCGGGTATCAGTGATGTGTTTTGCGGCGCGTCGCGTCCGGGACATTTTCGCGGTGTAGCCACGATTGTTAATAAGCTTTTTAATTTGGTAACGCCTGATGTGGCTTGTTTTGGTAGTAAAGACTATCAACAGCTGCAAGTTATTCGTCTGATGGTGGAAGATTTATCGCTAGATATTAAGATTATCGGTTGTGATACGGTACGCACCGCACAAGGCTTGGCTAAGAGCTCTCGTAACGGTTATTTAACGCCACAAGAGCTAGAGGTCGCGCCATTGCTTTATCAAACGATGCAACAGCTAGCACAGGACATTACAGACGGTATGACGATTAGTGATGCGGTAGCTAAAGCGACGACAACCTTAGATGAATCATTATTTACGACTGATTACTTCCACGTTCAGCGCGCCGATAACCTATCTGAACCGAGCGAAAGTGATAAAGAGCTGGTCATTTTAGCCGCCGCACAACTGGGATTTGCACGACTGATTGATAATTTAGTCTTTACGCGCAAATAAAAACTTTATCCTCTAACCATTTCTGTCAATTGCAGCGCATTTTGTTGCGTTGCTTTTGACACTGTTTCTGACAGATTGACCACTTCACTAATACTCTGACTGACTTGTTGCGACATACGAGAAGCTTCGTCGGAGTTAGTGGCTATCTCATGGGTTACCGTTGACTGTTGCTTAGCAGTAGCAGCGATACTTTCGATACGATGAGATACATCACTGGCTTGTTCAATAATTTGACTGAGAATTGCAGCAACGCTATTAGACTCTTCAATGCCTTTGCTAACACGCTCTCGACCAACATCCATACTCGATACGGCAAGTTGAGTGTGGTGTCTTATTTTTTCAATCGACTCTTCGACATCCGACGTTGCTTGAGTCGTTCTGCTAGCAAGCTGGCGGACTTCATCGGCAACCACTGCAAAACCACGGCCTTGTTCGCCTGCACGCGCTGCTTCGATTGCGGCATTTAGCGCTAGCAGGTTGGTTTGTTCAGCGATGCCATGGATAACACTAAGTATTTCACCTATTTGCTGACTTTGTTGGCTAAGGGCTGAGATGGAGTTGGCACTATCGTCGAAAGCTGCGCTAATTTCATTCATTTGAGCAAGCGATTTCTCAACTATCTCGCCACCATTGACTGCTGTGTCATAGGAGGTTTTTGCGGTGTCAGCGGCTTCACTACTGGTGGTGGATACTTCGTTAGCTGAAGCTGATAATTCTTCAACGGCAGAGGCAATTAGGCTCATTTGATCGGTTTGTGCCGTAATGTTAGTAGACATATTCGCGTTGGCGTTATAAATACTATCCGCTTGCTCTGACGTGTCCTGCATTGTGTTAGCGGTCAATTGAATGGTACTGGTAAGCGATTCATTCATTGCATTCACTGCTTGAGTTAGTTCTGTAAGCTCATCGTTACCGGTGATTTCAAGTGGCGGCGCGGCAAGGTTGTTATTAGTAATAGCTTTGGCTTTTTCAAGAATAGGCATGACACGCATTAAGAAGTCTTTATTCATGCTGAGTGCAACACCAATACACATCGCAATCGATAAAATACTGCCAATGATGATGATGCCATTTTGTCCATCTGATATTTCGTTGAGTTCTGCAATATCGGCGGAAAGAGATGCTGATTCATGAGCTTCAATATTTTTTAGAATAGTCAGTGCGCGTTGTGCTCTTGGTGCGGCTTCAGTACCTAGTAAAAAGTTGGCTTGATTCCACTCTACGCTGCTGCGCAGATCAAACATCTGTGATGGTAGGAATTCAAAAACATCTCTCGCTTCACTATAGGTTTGCCAGTGAGTTGCTTGCTCTGGCGTCAAAATATTTTGGAATTTGCCATTAATCTGATTAAATCGTTGGCTGTTTATAATCCACTTTTGATCAAATTGATGTTTAAAAGACTCATCGCCTGACAGTAGGTAAGCACGTATACTGGCGAGTCCAGTAGCGAGTGAACCGCGTGAGTCAGCGAAAAGCTTTAATAGCGCTTTGCGCTCTGGCGTCGCAGGTAAGGTAGCTTCTATATTGATGATATTGGTAATCGCTTGAAGTAGGACATTTCCCGTTGGTACAGCTTTGTCGAGTAGTAGTTGATAAGCAGGAATATTGGCTGGCGATTGAGCGATGTCCTCTACACTTTGTTGTGCCTGTTTAAACTCTGCAAGTATGACTTCAAGCTGCTTGAGTTGTTCTTGATCTTCCAATGATAGATGGTCGGCATCTGCTTTGAGAATAGCCATGCCATTGTTGATGCTTTGCCATGCTTGTTGACGACTTTCTTTCATCGCTTTAGCTTTAGTGGGATCACTGCCCAAGATCATGTAACCTCGCAGCGCGGCTAGCGATTGATTAATGCCATTCTTGATTTCTTTTTCGGCATTAACCGTTTCAATGCGATAGTCAGTGATACGGTGTCTAGCGTCTGTTACTTTTTGTACTGAATACAAACTGTATAGTGCAGTGCTTAATATGACGGCAACAATACAAGAGAAGGAAAGAATGAGTTTTCTTTTTAGGGTCAGTTTCATAGGCACTCCATGGCAAAATAATGCAATCCATTTACACAGATACTCTATAGTTTCTTATTACTGTGAAAAAGAATATCAGCCGTTATTCTGATTTAGCTTACCTTGGTGTTCAATTATTAGTCAATATATACCTTCGTGTTATTACTAACGTTGCTTTGGAAGTGTCTTTTTTCTTTTATAGGTGAGTGGATTTAGTTTTTTAAAAGCGTTTACTAGCGGCATATAGTAAATCGCTGGCAACGCATCATGCTCGACAAAGCTTTTACCTAGGCCAAAGGTTATATCTTTCGGATGCTTAACGGTACTGGCTAACACTAAACATCGAAAGGCTTTGTCCCAGATTGCTAACGCTGAGCCGAAATTACAATCGATGTGAATGCGTTTATCACTGTGATGAATTTGGTGTTGCGCCGGACTGATAAAGATGTGTTCTAACGCATTGCACCAACTGAGCCAAACGTGTGAGTGACGCAGGTTTGAACCCATGAAATTAAAGGCGAATACAAACACATTAGCGCCAAGAATATCGAACATGGATAACGTTGGGCCAAAGAAGTAATAACAAACGCCAACGGCAATGGCTTGGCTTAAGATCATTCGCATGCCATAGAGAAAGCTCTCGACGGGATGTGAACGATAAATAGTAATCGGCGTTAACACCTTGGCACTGTGGTGCACCTTGTGAAATTCCCATAATAACGGCACTTTGTGCAGCAAGTAATGTAGTAAAAATCGTGTGAAATCGTCTACTAAAAACAATAATGCAGTAAATAGGGCGATGATTTGCCAATTGGCTAAGACGATAAACTCTCGGTGGCCAAAGATCGTTTCTAACCAACCTGACAGTGCGATGGCCATAGGCGCCATCACTAATAGGACTGGAATAGCTCCCAGCATCTTGAGCAGTCGGTTGAAAAAGAAAATGACATAGTCTTGACGCGCAGAAGGGTGCCACCAAATATCGCGAGAAATAAGCGCGGTAAGAGGAAGTTTCTTAAATAGAAATACCGTTACAGCCATTGCTATTGCCACTGCGCTATATAACCAATAGATACGTTGGTTAGCATCAGTAAAATAGCCTGCAATTAATTCGAAGGTTGCGAGTAGAGGAGTGACTATGGCATCTAACATAAAGAAAAAAGGCTCTGATAAAATCAGAGCCTATTATACCGCTTAGAACGCGAATTTATAGCCGATTACCGCTTGGCGTGGCTTGCTAGGGCGGGCGCCGTATGGACGGTGACTGATAGATTCGACTTTGTCGAAGATGTTATCAACTTTCAGGTAAACACTGCCGTGCTCGCCGCCGTTAATGTCATAGCTACCTGAGAAATCGACAACAGTTAGTGCCTCCGTATTTACACCAGCGAAATTAACGCCTGTACCTGCGGCTTCACGCATTTCACCGATGTATTTAGCCAGTAACGCTGCTTGCCAATTGTTATTGGTGAGCTCTACAGTGACCGTTAATTGATGCTCTGGTAAATAAGGTACTTCATCACCAGCTGTTACATTACCCCACAATGGAAAGTCTGAGACAAAGCTCTCTTTGAATTCTGATTTACTGTAGGTATATACGGCACTTAGCGGCATGTCTAGGCTGTCTGTCAGCGTGATAGTGTGATTGATATTGGCTTCTAAGCCGTAAATATCAACTTCACCCGCGTTATATTCAGTATCAACTACAGTACAGTTAGCCGATGCTGAGAAAGTACAACTCTCTTTAAGATTGCTGTAGTCATTGAAGAAGGCCACAAACTCAGCGTTAGTGATACTGTCGTTATAACGCAAACCTAATTCGTAGTTCACACTTTCTTCTGGCTTAGTTTGTGGATCTTGTTGTGGGCTTGTTGGCACATAACCTTGGTTAACACCGGCAAGCAGACCAAGCTCTTGACTAAATTGATAAAAAGCACTGACACCTGGTAGCCAAATTCGACTTTTCTTGGTTAACCAGTCATTGGCGTTAAAGGTATTTTGGTAAGTGGCGTCGATCGACTCGCCACGCACACCTGCCGTTAGCGTTAGATTATCCAAAGTGATGGTATCTTGAATGTAGACCGACAAGGCTTTTGATTTTTCGGTGTTAAAAGTCGTTTGTTTTAATGGCTCGTCGTCGGCAACTAATTTACCACCGCGCATCATGAAAATGTCTTCGGTGTGTTTGCGTTCAATCTCATCAACGTGATAACGAATACCTACTTCTAACTCGTGCTCGATACCAGCTAGTTTAATCGTTTTAGTTAAGTCTGACTGTAAGCCCCATGAGTAGTATTCACGAGCATTGTCACCTAAAACTAGGTTTTCACGACTGCCTTCACTGTCACGTTCGCCTTTAAGAACTTCCACAAAGTCAGCGTAAATTGTGTTGGTTGGATCGGCAATAATATCTTCTAAACGGTTGCTAAAGTTAAAGCCATTGAGTTTGTTCCACGAGCGCTCAAACTTGTTGTAGTAGGCACGGGTAGTTAGTGAAAACTCGTCGTTGTCGATGAAGTGAGTAAACAGCGCATTGCTGTGTTCCCAATCCATTAAATCGTTTTGTGATGCCGCGTAACGACGAAATGGCGATTTCGCAAAATCGTCATCAGTAAGGCCAACGTAAGTTTCGTGTGATGTTTCATCGTCATAACCGAGTTTAAGTTCGATAATCTGATTGTACTCATCACTTGAAAGATCGTAATTAAACTTGGCCATGAATGAATTTTTATCAAAGCCAGTATTACCGTCGTTATCTAATTCTTTAAAGCCGTCAGCACTGACATTCAGTGCTTCGATGAGGTAGCCAAAATCGCCGTTGGTATTACCATAATGAACGTGAGCTTTCGTGTAACCGTCACTGCCAAAGGCGACATCTAATGCTCCTTCACTAGCCGTTGGAATCGAGCGCGTTGTTAAGTTAAGTGCACCTGCTACGGTATTAGGACCATATTTAATAGACGCTGGGCCTTTAAATACTTCAACGCCAGTCATGCGGCTAACTTGTGGGAAGTAGTAGGCTGCAGACGCCGAATATGGCGCTGGTGCGATTAAAATGCCATCTTCCATCAAGGCGATTTTCTTACTGCGCTCAGGGGTAGCGCCGCGAAATCCAATGTTAGGGCGCAGGCCATAACCGTCTTCTTGACGAATGTTAACGCCAGGCACTTTTGCTAAAACGCGGTTAATGTCGTCGTATTCAAATTTGGCGAGCTCTGCTTCGTCGATAAAGGTTGCGGAACCGGCATCGGTTCTTAATCCTTCGCTCGTGCCTAGAATACGAATATTTTCAACGTGCTTTTCACTAGCTGTTTTCTTCTTTTTATCAGCGTCGTCTTGAGCCATTGCTTGGCCGCTAACGATAGAGGCGATAATAGTGCTTAATAATAATTTGTTCATGCTTGTCTCTTATTAATCGTTATCGCCAGCAGAAGTCGCTGGAAGTTTTAGGGCAAGTGAATTGATAAAATCAGTTTTGAGCTGATCTGATACCGCTTTAACTCTGCCGTGGGTGTTTTCTACGACGCTAGGATCTTGCGTTAACTGCTGGCCAAGGCTTACTTTGTAAGCTTCTAAATCACTAATGGCTTGTGCCGTTGCTGCAATGATGGCATCGCTAGTAGCTTTGTCGTTAACATCGATTAGGTAATCATCAAAGCCAATGGTATTTGCACTATCGCTACCTTGACCTGTAAAGATCTGCTGGAAAGCTTTAAGGTTTTGAATCAAATGGCTCACTGATTTTGCGCTGAGCTGAGATTCAACTTCTGTAGCACAAACACTGCCTACACCGCCACATTCGTTGCTAAAGAGACCTAGAGGTGTAGCGATTTTTGTATCTTTCACCATTTTATCGACATAAAACAGTGCATCACTAACTGCATTAACGCCATCGTGAACGTCGGCAAATTCATTACCTGCTTCACCTGCTGCTTTTAATGTAGCACCGTAAGCGTTCCATTGTTGATTCAGTGTTTTTGCGCTGTTAACAATATCGCTAGCCACTTCGGTGGCGAAATTACAACGGGCAATGCGTTTATCTTGAGCTGATAAATCAGGCCAAGTGGCTAAAATAGGTTTGTCAGTAGTACAACTCACCCCTAGTGATTCGTTGTAAATAAGGTATTCAACAGCATCTAAACCACGACGCGTCGCTGTACGATTTGTGATCTCATAAGGCGTTGAGTTGATATTACCCGCACGGTAAAACATTACATCTTGGTCTACGCCACAAGTACTAACAACTGGCCATGAATAAATGTTATTACGCAACGTTGAAGAGTTAACCGTCAATGGGCCAATTTGCATCACTTCGGCAAGCTGCCATTGATTGATGGTTGTTAGCCATTGCGCTTGCGCTGCTGTTAATGAATTGGTAACAGGCTGACGATCATCGCCTGTCGTAAAGTCTTTTTCTAAACCACAATAGTCATTAATGGCTTGCTGCTGAGCAACGGCTTGGGTTTCAAATGCTTGATAGGTTGGAGTAATAATATTATCGACAATATTAGCCAATAGAGCTTGTTGATTAAAGGTATTAGCTGGTGGCGTCGGCGGTGGTGTTGGCGTAGTGCCACCAAATTCTGAACCAGCTTTGCTGCTTGAACTTTCAGAACAGGCTACTAGAGAAGTTAGGGCCGCAACTACAGCGAGTTGGCGCATTGAATTATTACGTCGATTCATAGTATTCCCAGAGTCATGCATTTGAGATTTAAGTAGTTTTCAATTTTTCGATTGAGCGAGAGAAAAAGCTACTCAAGACGGGCGTTATTTAAGCACAAATGAAAAGAATTATCATTGTTTTTAGTTAAGTTTTTAGTATAAAAAAGGCCTGTATTATTACTAATACAGGCCTTTTCGTTATCAATTATAAAGATTGGTTATCTTTATAAAACGATTACCATTTTTCTACATTTTCAGCATCGAAGTGGTAAGCGTTTTGTAACATAGTACGAACTTCGTCTAGCTTAGTTTTGTAAGCAGCGATTTCGTCTGCAGCAACAACAGGCTTCATGCCAATCTTTTCTTGCATCATCGCAAACTGCTCGTCTGTTACTGGGCTAAACGGGTTGAATTGTAGGTTTAACGAGAAACCTTTTAGCTCAGACCAATGTTTCGCTAAATCTGCGAAGTCATCCGCTGAGTAACCATCGGTACCGATTTTGTCTAAGTCAGCTTTAGTATCGTTGATGTAGTGAATTACCGTCGCAGAGATTGCTTTTTCCCATGCTAAAACAGCTACGTCACGTTGCTCTAATAGTGTTGCTAGTTCGTCTGCTGTTAGCTCTTCGCCAGCTGTATCGTTTAGAATTTTACGGCCATTAACGAATGCTTCGAACGCTTCTTTGGTTAAATCTGTTGGTTTTGCATTATCAGCGGTACCAACATCACGTTTAGCTGCGTTCACAGAGTTTGCTAGGTTAATTTCAGACTTAAGGTCGATCTTTCCGTCGCCATTGATATCGTTGTAGCCTTTACCGAACTCGGCACTTGTTCCTTTAGCGCGAATATCTAAATCTGAATAGGCTTTATAGTTGCGCGCTGCGCCAAAGTAACCAAAACCTTCATCAAACTGATGCTCAACTTTGGTGTATGTTTTAGTGCCATCTTGTTCGTAAGATGATTTTAAACCTTTACCATCAACGTCGTTATCTAAATAGTCATCAGTACCCTGTGAGAAATGCAGTGCGCCTAAGATGAACTTTTGAACCAATTGTTTGATATCTGTACCATCTTCGTTGATGTACAGTTTTGTGATGTTGTTACCCGCGAAGTCTTTACGAACTTCACCGTCAATTGATTTTTGTACGTTAGCTGCTAATTGGTCAAATAGTGCTTCAACCACACCATTTGGTGTTACAGAACCTTTTTCATTCCAACCAACTAGCTCTTTAGTCCAATCTTTGTGCTGACCAACTTCGTCGTTACCAGCCATTTTACCCTGTAGGTTTTTATGTGATGAACTGATGTCAGTAATTTTTGTTTGTTCTACTGTTAAAGGTGCTGCACAGTAATCGATGTAATTTCTAATTCGGTACCGTTATCAATGTCAGACTGCCAATCTTCTGCTGATTTCGCGTAGAAAGACATTAACTTTTCTTTAACTGCAGCTGCGTTAGCGAATTTGTCAGCATCAACGTCAGCTTGTAAACCATTTCCGATATAGTTGTTTAGTTCTAACAATAATACCTGACGAGCAGTTTGGCCTGAGTAGCTAACAGCACTTGCATCTGCTTCAAACTTACTTTCGAAAGCATAAGTTTCTGGCGCGCTTAACGCGTCTAATACAGACTGAACACCCATGCTGTCTGTAACAGTGACGGTGAATTCTTGTGTGAACTCAGCATTTGCGCTGTCTTTTACTGTAACCTTAACAGGTACGCTGCGTAAAATTTCGTAGTTAAATGATGTATCAGCTTTAAGTTTTAATTCGTCACCAGCGATTTCGAAACGCTCATCATCAACTGTGTATGTGAAAGTGTCACCAGAATCAGCGTCTGTAGTCGTTAATTTACCTACAGTTGCTGCGACTGCATTTTCAGCAACTTCTGTTGCAGATAATGCGATTGCAGTAGGTACTGAGTTAGTAGGCGTAGGAGTAGGCGCTGGTGTAGAGCTATTTGAGCTGCCACCACAAGCAGAAAGGCCAAGAGAAAGTAAAACGGCAGAAGCAATAATACTAGGTTTTGTTTTCAACATGTTGAACATCCATTAACAATGATTAATACGAAAAATTTACGTTAGTTTACAGTTAAACTAATGATAATCAATATCATTACTGTGTTCGTTAGCGCCCGTGTTAGCTGGATTTGTTCTAAGTTATCGATTAATAAAAGAAAACATTGGAGACATTTTTTTCACTTTTTTGCAATATTTTGAAACAAAAAAGGCGAGCATTACTGCTCGCCTCTAATAGCCATATTAACGATGGGGATTTAATTGTCGAAACAAATCTCGATCACCGCATTGCCATCTTCTGAGGTAAATGGAATCATGATTTTGGTACCGTCACACAGATGAGTAATGGCATGATTTTTACCTGATACGATGATGGGGGTCGCCATGTCAAACTCGTAGCCTTTCTCACCTAGTAAGTTTTTAGCCCCGCCAGTTACCATGTTGGTGATTTCACCCACCATATCTGTCACTTCTTCGTTAATGGTATCAGGCGCTTCGCCCAACATGCGATGCATAACTTTGAGGGCTAGCGATTCTTCAAAAGAAATTGAAAGTGAGCCTTTAGTGGTTGGCCCAACCATGCCAATAAGACCAGAAACGTCACCGTGAGCAATGGCATTTTTCTTCAGTGCTGGTTTTCCGGGTTTTAAATCCGTGCTGGCCATGGTTTTTAGAACATTGAGGAGGGAGTCTAAAAACGGATTGATAAAATCAACATTCATCTTTTCAATTCTTCCTTTTAAAAATTAATCTTCTCGGCAGTTGTGGCAAAGGCCACGCGCTTCTACAGTTTGACTGTGAATTAAAAAATCGTTCAATCTTGCTTGCTCATTTAGCGATTGCTGGATCTGTGGAGAGTGCAGCTCTTGCACGTCATTGCAACCCTCACAAATGAGCAATTGCAATTGGTGATCGTCAGTAAAATGATTACAAGCGATAAAGGCATTTTGTGATTCTACGCGGTGGATAAAATGTTGTTCTAACAAGAAATCTAATGCGCGGTAGATAGTTGGTGGTTTAGCACCGCTGTCAGTTTCACGTAAGTCATCTAATAAGTCGTATGCGCTAACTGCGCCGCCGTGTATCAACATGAGTTCGAGAACTTTTTTACGGGCATTGGTAAAACGCGCACCGCGTTCTATACATATTGCTTGTGCTTGCTCTAACAGGGCAGAAATATCTTTATTCATTAATCGCTTCTTTTATTTATTTTTTTAACCTTATCACGGCGAGCTACCCTTGATAAGTCATTGCTTGAATTCCTAATCTTAATCGCTTTTTTTATATTCGTCACACTTTTATTAGGGCTTAAAAAATATTTTTCCAACTGGTTGAACAGTTATCTAAACAAATTGCTAATAAATTACCTAGAGCGAATTTGTAGATTCACCTGTTTTACAACGTCCGTTTGGAGTAAATACTTTATACGCTAGTGCGAAACGAATGTTTGAAATTGCTTTTACTTTGCAAAATCATGCGCTTGCATTACTAAAAAACCAATGTTAAAAAAAAATGTTGCAGCTGGTCTGGTTAGACCTCCTAAAACAATAATAACAAGAGGAAGCAACATGAAAAAACTACTCACAAGTTGGTGGATAGCGTTGGGGCTTATTAGTGCACCAGCCTTGGCTAACAAAGGCATTGCCTTTGTTCATGGCACAGGTACGCAAACTGATGCCTACAATGACTATTGGACTGGAGGTTTTGTTCATTCTGTCAGCCAAGGGCTCAATGACTCATCAATGTATACCGTCATTAATTGTGATTTTGACCAATTTATGTGGGATCAAAAAGCGGCAGGTTGTTTAGCCGAACAACTTACCAGTTTTATCAACAACAAAAATATCTCTGAGATGATAGTTATCACGCACTCTAACGGTGGCAATGTCATTCGCTGGATCATGTCAAATCCCACTTTTGATAGTCGTTATCCAGCAATTATCAATGCAACATCCAAAGTAATTGCATTGGCACCGTCGAGTCTAGGAACACCATTAGCTGATGCGGTGCATCAAGGGAATGTATTTGAGAGTAGTCTGGGTTGGCTATTGGGTTATGGCTCTGATGCTGTAAAGCAGCAACAAGTCAGTTGGATGCATTATTACAATCAAAACTTTTTGAATGGTACTGCAGGTCGTCCAGCTCTGGCTAAGCCATTTAAAGCAGTGGTTGGCTCTGATGTTGATTCTGCGTTTTGGGATGGCGATAGCTATTGTGCTGGCTATCAGTATCAGGTGGCACTCGAAACTACCCAGAATTGGTTAGATTCATGTTCTGATGGCTTTTTAAATTGCTCCTCACAGGCTGGCGCAGGAACCGTTTGGTTCACCGATAAACAACGCACTAGGGGCCGCGAGCCATTAAGTCATCAACAAAGTCGCCGCGATTGCTTTAATCTCGACGTAATCTTGCGCAACGACATTTAAGGAGAACACCATGAAACTATCGACATTATCACTAGTGATCTTCACCTCATTAACAACGCTGCCAGCTGCAGCACAGCAAAGCGCCAAACTAGCACCGACTAAAGCGCAATTAGTTCAGTTGCCTGCACTTGAGGCGGCAATTGAAAAACAAGCGGTCCACTTTAGCCGCCCGTTGATGGCCCATCAGCTAGCGGTAGGAGATATTGGTTATCGCTCGGTAAGCGATGAATATTGGTTAGAAGTAGATGGCCGCACATTGAATAGAGGCATTGAGTTGTCAATCAACCAGCTTGAGGCGATTATTCGATTATCTGCCAAGCAATCAGGGGCAAATACACTACCTGCTGATCACGCCATCGACCCTCAAACACTTGAACTTCGAAAAGACAGCAAACTAGTAGAAAAAGCATTTACACAGCGAGTAACACAGGAGCAGTTAGCGACAGCGAGTATCCTTGCCAATTCTAGTGCCGTGCGTGTTTCACCAAGCGCTGGCACAGGACGCTTTCAATTGCGAGTTGGTCAGGAGTTAGCACCTGAGCAGCAATATATCGTCAATGTAAAAGAAAAAGGCAGTGCGATAGAGCAGCAGCTTTCTACTTCACAACAGGCCTATTTAACTGGGCAGCAAGCAAGTTTTAACGCGGCTGTATTTTCTAAACAGAATGAAGTAGCTGACGCTGTTCACACCGCTTTTATTAAAGCGCCGAGTGGTGATTTAACGCCTGTCTCGATTGAAAAGAATGATGATGGTTTTAGCTTCCAATTACCGCAATCGTTGCCAGAAAATAGTCGAGGTCAGTTAGTTGAACTTCACGTTGAGTCCAAAGCATTTATGGACAATCGCGAGGTGCTACGTCACGGAAAAATTGGTTTTGCTGTCGCACGGCCAACTGCCAATATGACGATTAATAGCGCAACCTTGAATGCCGCTAAGGTTGATTTAAATGTTGGTAGTGAAGGTCGATATGCCGTCAGTGGTATTGTTTATGGTAAAGATCAATCAAACAAATATGTTCCTTTGATGGAAAGTAGCTCTGCATATTACCTAACGCCTGGAGAGCAGAGCGTTGAACTGCGATTTGATAAGGATATTCTCGAACAATCAAATTTATCGCAGCCATTTGTATTACGCGATGTTAAGTTAATGGATCAGAGCCGCGTTGCAGTCGTGCAGCGCCAGTCTTCACAGCAACAAACCGTATTAGCAACGCCGAAAGTTGAGCAACAAGTTTCTAGTGGTAGTGTTTCGTTAGTGAGTTTATTGGGTTTAATGGGCCTGATTGGTGTGAGTCATGCATCGAGAAGGCGTCGCGACAAACTGCCGCTGTTGTCTAACTGAGCTATTATCTAATTGGGCTCTTGTCTAATTGAATCGTGGACCTGCTTGAGTTATAGATCTCAAGCAGGCTTTTTAATATTGAATAGGGAAACAAGATGCTAGAACGTGAAAACTGCGGTTTGATGATAGTTGACGTACAAGGGACTCTCGCTCGAAAAGTTATCGGGAGTGATGAGATTATTACCAATATTGCTCGCTTAGCTCAATGTGCGCGCATTCTTGATTTACCGATAATTTGGCTAGAGCAATACCCGCAAGGCCTTGGCGCGACAGTCGAAGAAATCAGTGAGCTCTTGGATGAAATACCATGTTTAGAAAAGTCCCATTTTAACGCTATGGCAGAGCCGGATATCGTTGAAGCCATTGCTAGCACTAATCGCCTGCAATGGTTAGTAACGGGTATAGAAGCCCATATTTGTGTTTATCAAACGGTTTCATCGCTACTTGCTGAAAACTATCACGTTGAAGTTGTTAGTGATGGCGTATCTTCGCGAAAGAACAGCAATCGTGAATTAGCACTCTCGAAAATGTCTCAACTTGGTGCCAAGCAAACAAGCGTTGAGATGGCGGTTTACGAGCTGCTTAAAAAAGCGGGTACTGATACCTTCAAAAAGATTCTTCCGTTGATTAAGTAACCTGAGTTTGGGTTAGTTAATCAACGTCATAGGGCATGTAACGTACCTATTTAATCTACAAAATAGAATATATGTCTTGACTTATATTTATATCTTCTACATTGTAGATGTAAAGGAGGGAGATAATGACAACGAAAGATAAATTCTTAGGAGAGTTTGAACAGTTTTTACTGCTATCGATTCTCAAGCTTGGTGATGAGGCGTATGGCACCACTATCCGTCAGTTACTCGCCGATAAAATCGAGCGAGATGTCACCATAGGGGCGCTTTATACCACGCTCGATAGGCTTGAAAAGAAGGGGTTTGTTGCCAGCAAAATGGGAGAAGCCACAAGTGAGCGTGGTGGCCGCGCTAAAAAATACTTTCGAGTTTCTGCACTCGGAGAGCAGGCACTCAAGCGCTCTAAGCAGGCATTACAAGTAATGTGGCAAGATGTGGCGCTGCAAGCAGGACACAGTTATGAGTAATAGGTCCCAATCTACTTATATTCGCCCACCAATATTAGCGTGCGGCTTCCTGTCATGGGCGCTACCGTGCGAGATTAAAGAGCCTGTGCTCGGCGATCTCGAAGAAGCATTTGCCACCAAGTTACAACAGCAGGGCGTGCTTAGTGCCAATCTTTGGTATATCCGCCAAGCACTGTTAAGTGGCTCAACTTTTATGTTTAAAACTCAAGGGAGTGTGATTATGTTTATGTTTGCAATGGTTTTCATGTTGGCGATTTTTTTGTTCGCTATGTCGATGACATCAGGCGTCTTCTTTTTTGTGGATGTTCCTTCTTTCATTTTAATTGTGCCACCGACTTTAGTGCTTACCTGCGCAATAAGCTCGTGGAAAAATATCAAAGCAGGGTTTGCTATGTTATTCGACAGTCATGGTAGTTTTTCGGCAAAAGAAGTTGAATCTGCTGCGCAGATGTTTGTTGTATTAGGTAATCTAGGGTTAATGCTGGGCGGTTTAATGACGCTTATTGGTTTTATGGCGATTGGTGAGTTAATAGATAGCGTTGACGCTCTTGGCCCATCTGTGTCTATTGTATTGATAAGTTTATTTTACGGCGGAGTGATTAAGTTATTTGGTTACGTCGCGCAGCAGCGAATTCAAGCATCGTGTCTCGCCAAAGAAAATTAAAAAATACTCGTCCAGTTTTCGGTAGCTGATACCTCATTTCAATCGATATTCTCCGGTTATCAATAACGGGAGAATATTATGAACTTCAAACAATTACACCGACAAGACAATGCTTTATTACTATGTAATGTATGGGATGTGCCCAGTGCAAAGCAAGCACAGGAATTAGGATTTAAAGCCATTGGTACCTCAAGTGCGGCTATAGCTACGAGCTTGGGTTATCAAGATGGTGAAGAGATGGATTTTGCTACGTTGCGTTTTATGGTGGATCGCATAGTGACTAACACTTCTTTGCCGCTCACCGTCGATCTTGAAGCGGGGTTTAGCGATAATCCTCTGGTAACTGCTCAGCACATTAAGAGCTTGGCTGGGTTAGGTGTCGTGGGTATTAATATTGAAGACAGTGTGGTGGCTCATAGCACGAACACTCGCAGCTTGGTTGATAGTGAACAGTTTGCTCACCGTCTTAATAAAATTATGACCATTTTGAATGAGCAGGACGTTGATGTATTTGTTAATGTTCGAACCGACTCATTCTTGTTAGGTGTTGATAATACACTGGCGGAAACACTAGTGCGAATTGAACGCTATCAGGCGGCTGGAGCAAACGGTATCTTTGTGCCTTGTATTCTTGATATAACAGATATTACTACGTGCGTTCAATCGACTCATTTGCCGATAAATGTCATGTGTATGCCGCAGTTAGCTGATTTTGATACTCTGTCTCAGGCAGGCGTTAAACGCATTAGTATGGGCAGTTTTCTTTATGAACGAGTTATCGAAGATAATTGTCGTCATTTTGAGCAAGTTATGGAACAACAATCTTTTAATTCGTTATTCCCGCAATCTGTAAGTTAGTTGCAATGGTACTTAAGGCGAGATCAGACAAATCTTGCCTTAAACGCCGTTGGACTCAAACCAATGATTTTCATGAACACCTTTCTAAAGCTATTTACGTCTTCGTATCCGATATTTAGGGCTATTTGTTCGAAACTCTGCGTTGTCGTTTCTAATAAATCACAAGCCTTCTGAACGCGCACGCGCTGTATATATTGCACGGGCTTAAAACTCGTGGCACTGCTAAATTGTCGTAAGAATGTACGCTCACTCATGTGAGCTAAATCGGCTAATTTTTTGATGCACAATGGCTCGTCAAAGTGAGTTTGAATGTAGTGCTGAACTTGTAAAATAGCGGTATTTCCGTGATTAAAGCTTGGCGTGAAACTGCCGTAGTATCGCTGCTCTCGTTTGCCTGTATCGACAATTAAGAATTTGCCTAACGCGCGCATGATTTGTGGCCGCGTAAACTGAGCAACTAGCTCTAGCCCAAGATCAACCCATGACATGATGCCGCCAGCGGTAATAACATCGCCGTCGTTAATCAATAAGCTCTCAATCGCTAAATTCACCGTGTGAAATTGCTCAGTAAAATCCTCAGCAAGCTGCCAATGAGTGGTGGCAGCGCGGTGATTTAACAGCGTGGTGTTAGCTAAGATAAAAGCGCCAGCACAGGCAGAACACAAAATACTACCGTGTTGATGCGCTGCGGTGAGATAGCTCAATAATGATGTCGCAGGAGCTTTGTAATAGTTACCGCTAATCGCTGGTGGCAGTATGATGACATCACCTGTGTCTTGAGTCGAAGCTATCTCATCTGGAGTGGCAATGTTCACTGTAAACTGCGCGTCGAATTGATGACTACTCGCAATATCATTGGCCATCACAAAGAGTTCTTTTAGTCCATGAACCGCGCTTTGCATGGCGAACGGATAGTCAATAATTACAATGGAAATTTGTTTTGTCATTTTTGCACTGTTTTATGGCAGTTACGCCATAGGCATCAAGAAAGTGTATTTCGCATAATAGCCTCATCAAATCACTGAAACAATTAAAGAGAGCTTATTATGTCTAACACTGCATTATTACTTATCGATTTACAAAACGATTACTACCCAACGTTCGACGGCGCTAAATGGCCATTATCAGGCACCGAGCAAGCATCGGAGAACGCCGCTAAATTGCTCGAAAAATTTCGCGAACAAGGACTGCCAGTTGTTCATGTTCGCCATGAGTTCCCAACTGATGACGCGCCGTTTTTTCTGCCAAATTCAACAGGTGCGCATATCCATCAAAGCGTCGCTGCGCTTGATAACGAGCCTGTTGTCTTAAAGTCGCAAATTAATAGCTTCCGCGATACTAATCTCAAGCAAATTTTAGATGAGCTAAAGGTGGATAAATTAGTGATTGTTGGCGCGATGAGCCACATGTGTGTGGATGCGGGCGTGCGCGCTGCAGTTGATTTTGGTTTTGAGTGTCACGTCGCGCATGATGCCTGTGCAACACTGGATTTAGAATTTAAAGGTCAAATTGTGCCAGCCGAGCAAGTACACAATGCCTTTATGGCGGCGCTGAGCTTTGGTTATTGTAATGTTGATACTACCGATAACCTTTTAGCATTAGCGCAATAGATACTTAATTTGCTGACAAAATTTATGCGATGGCCACTTTTGTGATTTATCTCAGTATTGATGTTTGTTTTTAAAGAATATTTATTGCGTCATATCGCGAGATTGATTAGGGTGATTGTTGATAATTACAATCGCTATCGCAGGATTTACAGCAATTAATAAGTTTATTTTTTTTATTGGTTTATTACTAATAACGAGTCTTTCCATGAGCAACCCCATTGAGGCATCTCAGCGATGGGGCTGGCATGACCGCGTTTTCAAAAATTATACGGCTAAAGATGGCCTACCGCATGGTGCAGTAAGTGCGATAGCTAAAGATTCCGCGGGCTTTATTTGGTTGTGGACTAGTGAAGGATTAGCGCGATTTGATGGCCACAACTTTGAAAGAGTAACTTCGCCGCTGTTAACGGCAAATAGTGTCAATGCAATAAAGCTTTGTGTGAATGGAAAACTATGGCTCGGAACCAGTAGGGGACTGATTGAATTTGATCCCGCTACGCGTAATTTTGTGCAACACGATTTATTACCGGGCAAAGTCACATCAATTACTGATCTTTCAATTGGCAGCGGTGCAGATTCGTCGGTTATATGGTTGACGACTAACCAAGCTGTTTTCAAATACAATGCTCAATCAGCTGCCTTACAATCCTATGAATTATCGCCAACTGGTGCACCATGGCGTACTTTCGATCTTTTACAAGCCAATGATAAAACGGTTTGGCTAGCCACTAATCAAGGGCTTTTTTACAAAGAAGAGACAGCGAATGAATTTTCCCGTTTTGATTTATCTGATGAGTTAGCGTCGAACAATCGAATTTCTGCACTACTACAAGATAGTTTTGGCGATATATGGATTGGCACGCCAGCCAATGGTGTATTGATAATTGATGCTGAAAAAAATGTTAGTCAGCCGCCAATTCCAAACTTTAATAATGAATGGATTTATTCCATGACAGAAGTTGCACCAGGCGTTGTATGGCTTGGTAGCTATGGCCACGGCATTATTGAAATGGTGCGTGGTGGCGCTATAAAGAGTGGAATTGAAAGTAGTAATAGAATTGAAAGCGATCGCTTAAATCAACATAGTATTCTCAATAACGAGATTTGGGATCTTTATGCCGAGAACAATGGACTTGTATTGGTGGGCAGTAGTCTAGGCTTAAGCCTATTTGATGCTTCGAAAACATCGGTGTTGAGCTTCTTTGGTGATACGTCTCGCACTAATGGAATTTCAGATACTAACGTTAATTCGATTCTTGAAAGTGGCAATGGCCAGATTTGGTTAGGATTACGCCAAAAGGGAATCGATATCCTAAATCCACAACAAGGCAGAGTAAATCACTTAGCCATCGATGCCAACAATCCGCAAAATTCATTACCTGCAGGGGCGATTGAATCTTTGGCTAAGGCCGAGTCAGATAAGGTCATCATTGGTAGCAATTGGGGAGTTTATACCCATAGCGAATCACAATTAAATAGGTTGGAGTTTTCTGGACGTACAGCAAACGCGTATAGCGGTATTGTTGAAGTTATCGATGGCAATATCTTTGCTGGTGGCACAGACGGTTTGTGGATGATTGATAACCATGAACAATCAAGCGCCTTGGCGACTAATT
>JBMYWG010000029.1:0-47991 GCA_049607155.1 Psychrobium sp. | reverse complement strand
CGATAATTTCGTAACCGTTTTCACCCGTGTAACCAGTGGTAGCGATAAAGTAGTCACCAGATTCAACTGACATAAATGGCTTCATGCCTTCAACAAGAGAGTTTTGCTCTTCGTTAAATACTTTACCTGCTTTTTCTTTAGCGTTAGGTCCTTGAACTGCGATCATCGCTAGCTCTGGCAATTCAGTAACAGTAACTTCATAACCAGCAGATTGCTTGTTGATCCAAGCCATGTCTTTTACGCGCGTTGCTGAGTTAACAACTAGGCGGTAGTAGTCTTCTGTAATGTAATAAGTGATCAAATCATCAATCACGCCACCAGCTTCGTTTAACATGCCGCCGTACATCGCTTTACCTTCAACGGTTAGCTTGGCAACGTCATTTGCTAGTAGTTTTTGTAAAAATGTTTTCGCACCTGCACCTTTAATATCTACAACGGTCATGTGAGATACGTCGAACATACCAGCATCTTGACGAACCGCGTGGTGCTCTTCAATTTGAGAACCATAGTTGATTGGCATATCCCAACCGTGAAAATCAACCATCTTAGCGCCAGCTTCGATGTGCTTATCAAATAAAACTGTTTGTTCTGCCATTAGAGATCCTCAAGCATATCTAGGTGTTACGCCCCTTTTTTGGGGGTATCAAAAATTTTGTTGCGCGATTATAGCTTTTTTGTGAGGAAGGTTACAAAAAAAATTTCCAATTTTTCACATTTAGAAACACAAAGAAACTTTTCCCTGAATCGGGGAATTTTCAAATTAGCGCCAAAACCACTGATATATAATGCTATTAGGGATTTTTAAGCTTTTTTATAAAACTTAAATTAATTAAAAGTTTCTTGCTCATAAGAAACATCACTTCTGAAAATCATAGGTTGTTACATTTATATGTTGTACATTTACCAAACAACAAATATAGTAGCAGCACAAACTACTAACAAATTTAATTCTATGTCATCACATACTCAAATTTGCGATCAGCTGGCTCAAATGGGGTTTACCTCATTAGAAGCAGAAATCTATCTGGCACTGCTTACCAAAGGTAAACAAACCGGTTACGCCATCGCCAAGCATCTGAAAAAGCCGACGGCGAATGTTTATAAGGCCATCGATAGCCTAACCAACAAGGGTGCGGTGGAGTTTACGACCGACAACAAAAAGAGTTTCTTCGCCTGTGATTGGAAGGTGCTGCTAGAGCGTAAACAGCAGCAGTTTAATGAAACGCTATCCAATCTTGAGCAAAACCTAAGTCAGCTTGACAACACCATTGAAGACGATGAGCAGGTTTATCAGATTGCTCAGGTGGATTTGGTGATCGAGCACAGCAATGCCTTAATTAATAATGCTCAGCATTTACTGATGGTAGAGGCTGAACCAGACTCCTTGCCGTTGTTTAAAGAGGCATTAATAGCAGCAGCTGCGCGAGGCGTTGAGGTTTGGATTAAGGCTTATGAAGAAATAACACTGGAAAACGTAAATGTTGTAGTACGCCAAAACGGCCACGAAATTTATCAATCAACCAATGATGTTTCCTTTAAGCTCGCTGCTGATGGCAATGCGATGCTCATTGCCAATCTCACAGCACAGTGCCAAGGCGTCATTCAAGCCTTTCGCTCAAACAGCGCCTTAATGGCGATGAGTATTTATAGTGCACTGCTCTATGAAATTATTCTCACCGAACTCAAACAAACCATTCCAAATGGCAACATTCAAGCGGCGCAAGCGCTGCTAGAAAAAAGTGCTCACCTGCACCCTATTTCAACGAAGAACGCTGTTTTCCAACAATACAAAGACAAGTATCAAGATAAAAGGGATTTAAAATGAAAATCATCAATTTATTGATGTGCACGACCATGTGCTTATCGCTACCCGCTTTCGCTACGGACTTTTCTGCCATTGAAAAGATAGTCAATGAAACTAAGGCTGCCGCTAAGCTCCCGTCA
This sequence comes from Psychrobium sp., assembly GCA_049607155.1. Taxonomy (GTDB): domain Bacteria; phylum Pseudomonadota; class Gammaproteobacteria; order Enterobacterales; family Psychrobiaceae; genus Psychrobium. Next base: position 46,047 of record JBMYWG010000029.1, on the reverse strand, counting down.
GGAACATCAATTGCGGTAGTAAAGGATAACAAAGTAATTTATCGGGGAAATTTCGGTTATGCAGACATCACAACCAAGCAGCCTGCTACTTCTGATACCAGCTATTATATTGCGTCCATCACAAAGCCTTATTTCGCATTGTCGATGCTATTAAAAGAACACCAAGGGCAAATCAGCGAATCAACTAACATGGCAACGTTGTTCCCTAACATGTCATTTACTACCTTTGATGCGAGCAAAGTCACCATAAAGCATCTACTTGGTCATACAATGGGTATCGATAACAATCCGTTAGCAACGGCGACTGCCCATACGGGATTACATGATGAACAAACTCGCAATAAGCTGGTGTCTGTTAGCTACCCCAATAAAAAAGCACCACTTAATACCTTTAAATATTCAAATGTAGGCTACAACATTTTAAGTGTATGGTCTGATAATGTTCATCAAAAGAGCTGGCAACAGATCCTCGAACAAGCGGTACTTGCCCCGTTGAAAACCACACGAAGCTCAACAACATTTAGTGCTATCAAGGATAAAGGTTGGCAATTGCCAAATTATTATTCCATCTTAAATGGCGCAGACGCCCCTGTTTATCTTCAAAAAAATGACAGTACCATGCATGCTGCTGGCGGCATGATTAGCTCCACTAACGATATTGCCAAATTTATAAAGATACAATTAAACAACGGTAAGCTCGATGGCCAACAAATATTCCCAGCGAAAGTCATTGCCAAGTCACAACAAGCAATAGCGACATCAGGGATTAGTTATGAAAACTTCAAACGAGAACAGTATGCATGGGGATGGCACATTGGCCCTTATTTGGGCGAAACGCTGTATCATCACTTCGGCGGATATGCAGGAATGCATAGCCATTTGTCATTTATGCCAGAAAAAGGCATTGGTATCGTAATTTTGAACAATGACGATTTGTTAGCCTCAAGATTAACAAACGTTGTTGCGCACAGCATTTACGCCGCCTTACTCGAGGACGAAGCTGAATTAGCCAAAGCAAATAGCAAAGCGATTAAATTAAAGAAAGACGCTGCTCAATTACCGATAATGATTGAACAACACGAAGAAGAACTAGCAGCAAGACAATGGCAATTGTCACTGCCAAAGCAATCTTATGTTGGCACTTACCATCATCCACATTTCGGCAATATTGTTATTACGCAAACCAAAGACAAGCAGTTTTATCTTGAATTTGGACAACTTCGTTCAATTGCAACGGCCCATAAATCTTTAGACGGAATGCGAGTGAAATTCCTTCCCCATCGTGCTCAAGTCGTGAGAATTATCGTTGAGTCGGACAAAATACAGAGCCTAAAATACGACGGCGAAGTGTTTAAACGCGTTGGCTCGCGCTAGAGGCTAAAATGGCCGCTAAGCGGCCATTTTATTAATCTCGTTTCATTAAACAATTCGGTCTAACTGTCTGTCTTAGAAAGAACAGATTGAGATAACTCCGGTAAATCGCCTGTCAGTCCCATTGCGTGTTTGATAAATACTTCTTTGGCTGGAGTAATCTTATCAACTGCCACTAAGCCGATATCTCGCACCAACTTCTTCAGTGGATTGTCCCCTGCAAATAACTGCTTAAAGCCTTCCATACCAGCAATCATCTGCATGGCATCGCTTTTGCGCCAGCGCTCAAAGTGGCGCAGATTTTTATAGGCGCCAATATCTTTGCCTGCGGCGTGATTTGCCAGCAACTCTTGGGCAAGCGCTGCTGCATCTAAAAAGCCTAGGTTTACGCCAAGACCAGCTAACGGGTGAATGGTATGGGCAGCGTCGCCAATTAATGCGATGCGCTCTTTGGCAAAGCTTTGCGCATAACGCATGGTTAGCGGGAATACACCGCGCGGTGATTTAACCTGACAATAACCAAGACGGTTATCAAAGGCGGCAGTGAGACTGCGGTTAAACTCTATCTCATCACAAGCTTGCAACTCTTGTGCACTATCTGGCTGCTGCGACCAAACAATCGAACACAAGTTAGGTTCATTTAACGGTAAAAAGGCCAAGATGCCTTCGGGTGAAAAAATTTGTCGCGCCGTATTGTCATGTGGCATATCGGTTTCTATGGTTGCTACCAAAGCGTGATGACTATAATCCCAGCTGGTTAAACCAATCTCAGCTTGTTTACGCAGCCAAGAATTTGCGCCATCGGCCCCGACCACCAGCTTACTAGTGAGCTGCTGCGTTAGGTGTTTTGTATCGTCGTTTGCGCCAATTAACGTTAACCATGTTTCACGCTCGCCCATGGCAATGCTTTGACAATGATACGGATGAAACAGCGTAATATTGTCGGCTTTTTCTGCCGCTAACCATAGCGCTTGTTGAATAATTGAGTTTTCAACAATGGCCCCTAAGGATGCTTGCTCATTTGATTTTAAACTGGCTGCATCAAAGGCGATTTTGCCAAAGCTGTCTTTCTCCCATACGCTCATTTTGCTGTATGGCTGATGACGATTTTGCGCGATGTAATCCCATGCACCGATATTAGTAAGTAAGTTCTTACTTGCAGCAGATAAGGCGCTAACACGTATTTCGTGTTCTTGCGCTATGGTCATCGACGGCGTTTTACCTTCAATCACAGCTACCTTGAGTTCACTATCAGCTAGCGCATTAGCCAAGGCTAAGCCCACCATGCCACCGCCAATTATAGTTACATCAAACGATTGAATATTCATGACTAAAACGACCTTATTGTTAACTGTTCGCCGAACTTGGCACTAGTGGATTAAGTTGATGACGCCAACCAAGCATTTGCTCAGCCACGGGCTTTTTAAGTGGCGATAATGAATCTGTTAGATGCAGCGCGACATTTCGCCCGATAACCAACGGCCAATGATTGTTAGAAAACAGTGAGACTAAACTACTAGTGGCATTAATGGTTTGCGCTTGATCATCAACTCGCGCTTTTTGATAGCTATTGAGCACATTAAAAGCCCCAATATCTTGGTCGTTATTAACTGCATGAGTCAGTTTATCGATTAGCGCTGCCACATCGCGTAGCCCGAGATTAAAGCCCTGCCCTGCAATTGGGTGTAACGCCTGCGCCGCATTCCCCACCAGCGCTGTGCGATGGTGAATATGGGCATTGGCAACATTTTGTATGAGCGGATAACTAAAACGCTTCCCCGTTTTTACTAAGGTGCCTAGTCTAAAGCCAAAGGCTTGTTGTAATTGGGCGAGAAACTCTGGTTCATCGAGCGCCATCACATCGGCGACATCTTCACTTGCCATAGACCACACTACAGAGCTGCGCCCTTGTGACATAGGTAAAAATGCCAAAGGCCCATTTTCGGTAAAGCGTTCAAAAGCTTCGCCGTGATGCTTGGCGCTGGTTTCAACATTGGCAATAATCGCCGATTGACCGAAATCGGTAAGGGTTTTATCGATATTTAACAACTGGCGAACTTTAGAAAATGCACCATCGGCAGCAACCATTAATTTAGCGCTCAGCGCTTGACCATCAGCAAGGGTGATTTCGACGCTATCTTGGTGCTGTTTAAGCGTTTCAATAGAGTTGGGACGAAACCAAGTGACTTTGTTATCAGTCGCCAATTTGTTCATTAACAAACGACCGCTATCAGCCAACTCCACCACATAACCAAGGTGTGGCACGTTATATTCTTGCGGCAATAAAGTCGTAAAGCCGCAGTGCTTGCGATCGGTAACCGATATTTTTTCAATCGGCGTGACTAAGTTGCGGTAGTCTTGCCATAGATTGAGCTGCTCTAAAATTTGCTTTGAACCATAGGAGAGCGCAATCACGCGGGCATCAAAACCAGCGTGATTATTGTCGTCTTGCGAGGCCTCAATAATCGCGATATTAAGCGCGCGCTCAGGGCCTAAAATGGTATTTAGTCCCCACGCCAAGGTCGCGCCAGCCATGCCGCCGCCATTGATAATGAGATCGAATGCTTTACTCACGCCCTATCCTTATGCCAATTAACTAGAAGCCATTAGCGCTTCAATTTCATCGACAGTTTTCACTACATCTTTAGTTAATACTTCGTTGCCATCTTTGGTGATCAAAATATCATCTTCGATACGTACACCGATATTGTGCCATTTAGCATCAATTTCTGGTGTCGCCGTAAAATACAAACCCGGTTCAACCGTTAATGTCATGCCCGGCTCTAATACACGCGTTCTGCCTTTGCCGCCGTAATCGCCAACATCGTGCACATCAAGGCCGAGCCAGTGACTCAGACCGTGCATGTAAAAGGCGCGATGGGCGTCTTCTTCGATAAGCTTTTTGACATCACCGTTTAAAATACCAAGCTCCATCAAGCCTTTGATCATGATTTCAATCGCCACATCATTGGCCATCTTAATGGTGTTGCCCGGCACGAGTAATTTAATCGCTTCAATTTGTGCCTTAAGCACTAGCTCATAAATCGCTTTTTGTTCGGTATTGAATTTACCGTTAATCGGAAACGTACGTGTAATATCTGCGGCGTAACCGTGCAATTCACAGCCCGCATCAATCAGCACCAATTCGTTATTATTGAGCACTGATTCGTTTTCGGTGTAATGCAAAATACAGGCGTTTTCACCGCCGCCAACAATGGTGTTATAGGCAGCAAAGCGTGCGCCGTTCATGGCAAAGTGATGGAGAATTTCTGCTTCTAATTGATATTCAAACATTCCCGCCTTACATTGCTGCATTGCACGCGTGTGGGCAGCGCTCGAAATCTTAGCGGCTTGACGCATCACATCAAGCTCTTGCGGCTGTTTGATCAGACGCATTTCATCGCTAATTACTCGTAAATCAGATAGGTTTTGCGGCGTGTGCCACTCTGGATTCGCTTTTAGCGAGTCGAGTAAATCGTCAATAAAGCTGTCGTTATCATCAAAAAAGTCGTGATAAATGGTGTCACAACCTGCTACAAGTTCAGGCAGCTTTTCAGATAACTCATCAACAGATAGCGCTTGGTCGATATCAAATTGCTCAAGTGCCGCAGCTTGACCTAATCGTCTGCCATGCCAGATTTCTTGCAGCTCCTCTTTCTCGCGATTAAACAACACGGTTTGCAATTGCTCGTCGCGTTTAACCATCACTAATATGGCTTCAGGCTCGGTAAATCCGGTGAAGTAATAAAAGGTGCTATCTTGGCGAAAGTGATATTCAGTGTCGTTGCTGCGCGTTTTTTCTTGCGCCGAAAACACAATAACCGCGCTGTTATTGGCAAGCTGTTGCGCCAGCGCTTGGCGGCGCTGGGTAAAAAACGATTGCTTAAGCATTAGTGTAAATTCTTCTTATCGTCTGCTGGCGCTGGCTTTTGGCCAAGCTCAGAGAAACACAACATAGCGCTAACACGCACGTATTCAGCAATTTCTTCAAAAGCGCGTTGCGACTCTTCATCATCTTCAACATCGGTATCTAGCTGACTAATTTGTCCTAAGTCACCCAATGCTTCGGTAACATCTTTACTAAGCTTTTTCTTGCTTTCATTGCCGATAGCAAAACCAGCCATAAAGCTCTCGCTCCATTGCGTTAAAGACTGGGCAACAGCACTGAGCGACTGATTGTCATCATTGAGCAGCAGCTTTAATTGATAGTCGCCACCAATGAATTGGTTAACAGCATCATCAAACAGCTCTTTGAGTAACTTTTTAAGCTCCGGTGGCAGCGCCAAGCCATCGTTCATTAAGTCGTTAAAGGCACCAGACCACGAATTATCTTCAACGTTAATACCGCCGCAAATCAGGCCACAAATAATGCCGTGACATTCACTTGGCGTAGCACCGAGTTCGCTAGTCGTTAAAACACTTGAAAGTTGCTGCCACGATACGTTTTGATTTGAATTTTGGCTCATGTTGCCACCTACTTTAAGAACGAATTGGCCTCATTCTATCAGCACTGTAAAAGACATAAAAAGGAAAATAATAAATTCGCCCACAAAACCGACAGTTAGATCAATTTAGGGCGTAGTTGAGCAAGAAAAGGACAAATAGCCATTAACAACAACGCATAGCTGGCATATACTGATTTCAATTCCTGGGGTGTTCGTCAGTGTTCAGAGTTCCCGAGCCAATATACACACCAAGGGAGTTAATTCCTTCGCTATTGCGTAAGCCCGGCATGTACCGGGAAACCTACGGTGATAATTACCTCCCGCCTTGAACCGTCTGGTTCGAGGGCCAATGTTCACAACGGCACTTTGGGAAGTTTAATCTTTTCTAAAACGGTAAATTATCAATAATTACCTCCCGACTCATGTCTTAAGAATACCGTCTGGTTCAAGGGGCAACGTTCACAACGGACTTTCTCATAAACAAAAAGTGGGAAGTTTAATCATTTCTAAAACGATAAGTTATCTGATAATTACCTCCCGACTTACACCTTAAGAATACCGTCTGGTTCGAGGGCCAATGTCCACAACGGACTTTCTCATAAACAAAAAGTGGGAAGTTTAATCTTTTCTAAAACGGTAAATTATCAATAATTACCCCCGACTTACACCTTAAGAATACCGTCTGGTTCAACAACCAAAATTCACGACAGCATCTTGGGAAGTTTTAAAGGCAACTCATAATTATCAATAATTACCTCCCGACCTTCGTGCAGATAAAAACGCTAGACACAAGGCAAACTAGTAGATTCAGAGATAGATGGATTGGCAGAGCAGATAAGGGAAAAGATAAAGGACTTCGGAAAAAAACGCGGCATTCTCGTCGAATGCCGCATACAAGCTAGCGCTTAGAAACGGTATGACGTTCTTAAACCAAATTTTCTAGGAGCCATTACGCTATCGCGGTGAATGCGATCGCCTTCGAAGAAAAAGGCGTTAAAGCGGTTAGTTGAAACGTATTCATCTGTCACATTATCAACATACACTGACACTTCCCAGTCATCCTTAGCGAAAGTTGCACGTAGGTTCACTAAATCATATGAGTCGATTTCAAATTTAGGATCAAACGCCGCGCCCGTACCGATAAAGTAATTATCAACGTAGCGGTATGATGCTCTTAAGTTAAGTTCAACGCCGTCGAGGATTTCATTGGCATATTCAAAACCAAATGATGCAGTCGTCTCAGGAACATACGGGAAGGCATCACCTTGTCGATCAGCACCCGTTGCATCGATATATTCATCAAATTCACTTTTGGTATAGCCAATATCAGCATCAAATTTAACGGTATCAGACAATTGAGCAGTCATCGAAAATTCAATACCTTGGGTGTGACTTTCACCAGCATTATCAATTGCAGAAAACGGAACATCATCCACAACAACTAATGCTTGTAGCTGCTGATCTTTGATGTCTACATGGAATAACGCGGTATCGATAGTCATACGCTGATCGAACAGCGAGGCTTTTAAACCTAATTCGTAGTTGATGGATGTTTCTTCATCAACAGCACGTACGTTAAGTTCAGACGCTGGTGCGCGGTCAAAACCACCACCTTTAAAGCCTTTTGATACTGTCGCATAAGTCATTAAATCTTCAGACCAGCGAGCGGATAGAGAAACCATTGGCGACCAATCTTTAAAGGTTTCTTCGTTCTCTGAATAGAATTTACCAGGGAAGTTAATCAAAGGAACATTAAATTCTACGTCGGTAATGTTATCAACATCTTCAACTGAATAACGTAAACCAACAGTAAGTTCGTAAATATCATCAAAGCTCAATGTTGATTGCCCAAACGCAGCCCAACCAGTGCGGTCTGTGGTAATGGTTTGACGGTTTGTAATGCCGTCAAACACTGTATCAAGACCATTTAATACGTACTGACGATCTGAGTGAAGTTCTTCTTTATAAGTGTAGAGACCGACAATCCAGTTAAAATCATCGTTATCAGAAGCTAAGCGCACTTCTTGTGACAAAATTGACTGGTCAGTTGTTAGATCATGACGATTATCTAAGAACTCATTAGACGCATCAAAATCAAATGGATTTGAATTTTCCAGCTCTCTATACCCCGTAATCGCGGTCAAAGAAATTGTATCTAGGTAAGTCTCTATGCTTAACGAGCCACCGTAGTTCTTCACTTCGTTTTCTTCTTGGAATTCGCTGGTAACGATGTAACACTCACATCCAGCTTCTACACCCGAAAGCGGCGAGTTACCTTTACCTGTAGCGCTGTCCAATCGCAGCACGATATCCCAATCATCATTCGGCGTAAAACGGAAAGCGGCACGGCCAGCGAATTTTTTCCAATCATCTGCCGATTCATTTAATGTGGTATTTTTGATAAAACCATCTGTCGATGAATACTGAGTAGCAAAGCTCGCATACAGCTTGTCATCAACCAGAGGTAAATTGACGCTAGCACCGACATTAACTGAGTCAAATTCATCTAACGCCAATATTAACTTGCCGCCGCGCTCGTCATCTGGCTTCTTGGTAACAATATTAAGCGCACCACCTTGCGTATTTCGTCCAAAAAGAGTGCCTTGGGGACCGCGTAATATTTCAACTCTAACCAGATCCATAAAGTCAGTATCAAAGCCAAGACTAGGCTGATACACGCCATCGATAAAGGTTGCTGTAGATGGCTCTAATTGAGAGTTAGCACCAACACCACGAATAGTTAAGAATTGAAAATCACGGCCAGGTGAGAGCGGGTTGGCAGCGAAATACAAACTTGGTACAGAACCATAGAGGTCAGTGGCATTTGTTATGCCCTCTCGCTCTAACTTAACACCAGAAAATGCAGCAATCGAGACAGGAACATCTTGTAATCGTTCATCACGCTTACGAGCACTTACCGTAATTACTTCTACTTTTTCAGCTTTATCAGCTTGTTCTTGCTCGGCCGCTTCATTTGCTTCTGCAGCATAACTTGCCGCCGACGTAAAAAATAGCAAGGAACACGCTACTTTTGGCCACTCTGCTGGACTCTTCATCACTCACTCCTAAACATTACTTATAGTTATTTCAATAATTGATTAAATCCTAAATTTTTCATCGTTTTAATCGCTCTTCAGTGAAGCAAGTAATGCGCAATAAGCACTTTCTACTCGAGTCCACCATAGATAGACCAAACTTATTTCCTTCTAACATCAGTACTACAAACCACTACAACTATTTGATTTCAGAGTTCATTTACCTAACTTAATAAGAGGGTTCTGAAATTAGAAGTACCAATTGACATTTAGAATGGTTCGGCAAATTAATTTTGTCAAGAAATTAACACAAAAAATAGTTTCACCTATTTTTGTTATATTCTTTACAAAAAGTAATTGCCGCATTATGATTTTGCTAATCTCTTTCATATCGTCAAAACCAAATGTTGATAGAGCTAATGAATTATTGTGAAGCGATAGCAAAAAAGCTTAAGTTAAGTTGTTACCTACTTTTTAGTTGATCGCACTAGCATACAAACAAGCCTGTAAGGGGAAATGACAATGCAAAACTTACCTGACAACAAAAATCACTTGGTGCATGCACTAGTCAACGATTTAGGCGGGATCACACGTGGTCGAGCCTTTCCAGATAAGAAGTTACAAGGACACCTCGACAAAGGCATTGGTTGGGTACCGATCAACCAAACAATTTCAGCATTTGATGAAATTCCCTACCCAGGTCAATGGGGGCCTGTCGGAGATTGCAGACTCATTCCAGACCCAGCTACTAAAGTTTATTACCAACCCTTAACTGATACGCCGCCATTACATTTCTACCTTTCTGACGTCGTAGCTCTTAACGGTAAACCTCACGATATTTGTAGCCGTACCTTCTTAAAAACAGCCCTTAAAAAACTAGAAAAACACGGCATATCCTTAATCGCCGCATTTGAACACGAGTTCGTATTACAAGGTGATGAGAAAGAAGGAAATTACGCAGGGTTCTCACTACGAAAATCGCGTCAACATGCCAACTTTGGTAACGAACTTGTCAATGCGATGGATAGCAACGGCCTAGCACCAGAAACATTTTTACCAGAGTTTGGAGAAAATCAATTTGAGGTCACCAATAGCCCGTTTCCTGCGTTACAAGCAGCAGACAATGCCGTCAAAGTTCGAGAGTTAGTCAAAGAGGTGGCCGCCAACTTTAACGCTGGCGCGAGCTTTTCACCGAAGTTTTCGCCAGATAGTCAAGGCAGTGGTGTACATATCCATTTCAGTTTACAAGATCTCGACGGTAACCCGATTACCTATGATGCTAACAAGCCGAGCGGAATGAGCGATCTTGCAGGCTCTTTTTGTGCGGGCATTCTCAAGCACTTACCAGCAATGTCAGCGTTCTTGACACCTGGAGTTGTATCTTACCAACGCCTTAAGCCCCAATCTTGGAGTGCCGCCTATGCCTGTTTAGGTGATAGTAACCGAGAAGCGGCACTTCGTATTGCACCTACATTCGCGACAACAGAATCGAAAAGAGCGAAGCAATACAACGTAGAATTACGCGTTGTTGACGCCTGTGCAAACCCTTATTTAGCGTTGGGTACACTGATAATGGCTGGTCTTGAAGGGCTAAATCACAGCTTAGACACGCCGCCAATTATCAATCAAGATCCCGACGAAATGTCCGCACAAGACAGAGCGAAGTTTAACATCGTTCGACTTCCTGACTCGCTTGATCGCGCACTAAAGGTTTGGCAAGAAGACAATGTTGCCTTTAACTGGCTTCCTGACTCATTAAGAACTGGCTACTTAGACATGAAGTTACTTGAGCTTGAGAAGTTTAAACAAGCTTCAAATGACGCAGTGTGTGAAGCTTACCGTCAACGCTACTAATAGGTATTGCTATGAAGACAAAAATTATTGACACTCAAGAATACCAATTTGGGCGGTGGGAAGTTTTGTCCTATTCATTAGCTGAGTCAACAATTGGCACAGCAAGGCAGCTAATCACTCACAAGTTTATTGGTAACAAGCCAGGTAAAAAAGTCTATATTCAAGCAGGGCTTCACGCGGGGGAGCATCCGGGAATTTTAGTATTACACGAGTTAATTTCGATATTCCAAGAAGCTTGTCGTCAAGGAACTATGGTCGGTGAAATTACCATTGTGCCTTGTGCCAACCCTATCGGACTCTCTCAGATGATTGGTGGCGAGTTGTTAGGTCGCTTTGATTTAGCCGATTGCACTAACTTTAATCGTCGTTTTCCAGACCTATCTCAATATTCTGACATCGGCAAACAGCAATCCATCGACGATATAAAATCCAACATAGTTGCCAAGCTACAAGCGCGAAAAGTCTATGGTGAGGCACCACAGCTAAAACACCAATTACTAACGCTTGCCCTAACGGCAGATATCGTCATCGACCTTCATTGTGATACGCAGTCAATCTTGCATATTTACGCGCCAACAGCTCACACAGACAAAGCGACAGAGCTTGCTTCCCTAATGCAATGTGACGTAGTCATCACAGGTACAGACGATCACGCACAAAGTTTTGACGATGTGATCAATACGTTTTGGAGCTCAATGGCACCAACAGCGAAAAGCGGTGAACAAACACCGTTTGCGATGACAGTAGAACTAAGGGGGCGTGGTGATGTTGAAGAGGCATTGGCCAAACATGACGCCATTGCTATTCAGCGATTTATTGACGCTCAAAATGAGTCGTACATCAAACGAGATGGCGAAGCTTTTTCACCACAGTATGTGCGTCCATTAAATGCTTTGCATCAAGTTAACGCAGAATCGTCGGGTATTGTGGTATACAACGTCACCCCTGGAACTATTGTCAATGAAGGACAAGCGTTAGGGCGCATCATTAACCCAACAATTGCCTGTCGCGACGCCTCGATACAAGACATTGTGGCACCGGTTGACGGTATTATTTTTAGTGTCCATCACGCCCACATGACACAAACCGGGCAAGTACTTTTTAAAATATCGAGCAATAGCCAAAACGAAAATGCCGAACATGGATTTTTAGAGCAATAGGCAATTGCAATCAGCTCTCTGTCAAGTAGAGATATCAACGCGTTCGTGTCTCTCTTTTTTGTGCTATTAGTCGCCCTTGACTAATAGCACTTTTTCTTTGCATAAAACAATATCAGCCCATTGAAAAGTAATAATAATTAACTTGAGATTACGCTAAACATGTTATACTCGACGACCTGATATCAACCGATTTTTACGCATTATGACTCAATCATCAGCAAGTAATACGATTCTCGAATTAATTAAAATTAGACTGAGTGACATGAGGCCGTCTGAAAAGAAAGTTGCTCGCGTACTCATTTCTGACTACCCCGTCGCGGGATTAGAATCGATATCGCAATTATCTAAGCGCGCCAATGTCAGTGGTCCTACTGTAATTCGGTTTATTAACAGTCTAGATATTGAGAGTTACCCGAACTTTCAACGACGATTACTCGATGAATTACAACAGAAAACGCAATCACCGCTCACGATGTATGAAGAGACGAAGATCAGTGATGAGTCTCACGACGTATTGCAAGAATCAGCATCAATTTTTGTCGATAATATCAACTCAACATTTTCTCAGCAGCTACCGAGTGAATTTGACGATACATTAGCCCTATTAATGAATCCTAAAAAGCGAATTAGCTGTGTTGGTGGTCGATTTAGTGGTTTCCTTTCTAATTACCTTGCGCTGCATTTGCAACAAATCAGAAAAGATACAGTCCATCTGGAACAATCTGTTGATGCACACGCTCAATACCTGCTCGATGCAGGCAAAAAAGACGCTCTTCTCGTTTTCGATTTTCGTCGCTATGAGCCGCAAACAATTACATTAGCCAATGAAGCGGCTAAACTCGGGGTTGAGGTTATCCTTATCACCGATCCCTATTTATCACCTATTGCCGACATCGCATCGGTGGTATTAACAACGGCAATAGTGGCACCGTCGCCTTTTGATTCCTACGTATCTGCGACGGCACTAGTAGAGGCAATAGTCGCGGGAATGATTAAAAACTTAGACAGCCAAAGTAAAAAACGAATTGCCAAGCTAGAAGAATATAGATTTGCGTTTAGTCATTTAAACAACGGTAACTCGTAGCGAATATAAAGACGTAAATAGACTATATGTTGGAGAAGTTGGTGGGGTGTTAATTGCGGCGATTTAGAGACACTCGCCGCGATACAAAAGATGCGCCCTATTGCGCCTCTTTAATCATGTTTAATACCGTTGCTGTATCAGTAACGTGACAATAGCCAGAGTATGCAGAAATAGCGTTATCATGACGTTCTTGTGAATAGGTTCCACAAGCATCAGCAGCTAATTTTACAATATAGCCTTTATCACAAGCATCGCGTACTGACGACTCTACGCATTGGTCAGTTAGCAAACCAGTCACAATAAGCTGTTCGACACCTAAATTGCGCAACACATAGTCGATCATCGTCGAGTTAAAGACACTAGATGTAGTTTTTGGAAAAACGATTTCATCGTTAATCGGTGCAATCGCTTTAGGCACCTTCGCCCCCGAGCTGCCTTTAGGCACATTAATTTGGCTAATCTTATAGTCCAAACTTCTATCACGACCATCTTTCGTTAAATTCTCCACCACGGTAAAGAGCACTTCAATGCCAGCATCTCGACACGCTCGCTGCAATTTAGCAGTGTTTGCAATAACGTTGTTCTCGATCCGATCAAAAAAGTAAGTTAGATGCTCAGGAATATCATTAGGGTCAATATCGCTATATTCGCCTTTACCTGGCACCGCAATATATTCTTGAACGTCTATCACCAACATGGCTGTTTTGCTAACACTGAGTGGGCCTGAGCGACCTGTTAGTGCGTCATTTTTATTTTCATCACTCACTACATTAATTCCTATTATTAGATATTTTCTTCGAATTATTGCGCGCTAGTGCGCTTAATCCGTTAAATATCGATTCGCCAAGTTCACAAAATATTGCACGCCTTGAGGAATAACCTTGTCGTTAAAATCATAATGTGGATTGTGGAGCTGGCAAGGCAGTACACCCGGCTCGTCTCCTGCCGTGCCTAATGCAATATAACAACCTGGTTTTTCACGAAGCATAAATGAAAAGTCTTCAGCTCCCATAATAGGCTTCATATCAGGTTCTACATTGTCGACACCAACAACTGACTGCGCCACTTTCACTGCAAATTCCGTTTCTGCAGGCGAATTTACCATTACAGGATATCCGCGCTGATAATCAAACTTATATCCAGCATCATAAGTCGAGGCAATACCTTTAACTAATTTACCCAACTGAGCTTGGATATCATCGCGGATCGCTTCATTCAATGTATAAATGGTGCCGCGAAATAAGGCTTCACTCGGGCCAACATGAACGCCAGGCTCATCGTTAATAGGATCGCCAGCTTGAAATTGTGTAATGGTTAAAATGACGTTATCGGCTGGATCAATATAACGAGCTTTAAGGGCGTGAAAAGATTCTACTAACTTAGCAGCAGTTAACAGTGGATCTGGTGTCAAATGCTGGCCATAGGCGTGAGTGTGTTCACTGGTAATCTTCACTTCAAACGTATCAACAGACGCTAACATTGGTCCTTTTCGAACGGCAACTTGGCCAAGAGGAAGACTAGGGAAGTTATGAAGCGCGAAAATACAGTCAGCAGGAAAACGTTCAAATAATCCATCTTTAATCATCGCGCTACCGCCGCACAATTCGTTACCTGTTTCTTCAGCTGGCTGGAAAATAAAAAAGACTGTGCCATTAAAATTCTTAGTCTCTGCTAATTCTTTCGCAGCACCTAGTAAAATGGCAGTATGGCCATCATGGCCACAAGCGTGCATCTTTCCTTCAATTTTAGAACAATGCTCAAACTCATTTTCTTCCTTAATAAACAAGGCATCCATATCTGCGCGCAAGCCAATTTTCTTATCACCACTCCCCGCTTTTAATACACCAACTAAACCAGTTTTACCGATGCCACGGTGAACTTCGATACCGAATTCTTCTAGTTTACTCGCGACAAAATCCGACGTGCGATGTTCTTCAAATGCAGTCTCTGGGTGTGCGTGTATATCACGACGCCAAGTTGTAACGGTAGGATGCATTTCGAGTACTGAATTTGATATAGACATGATCTAATTTCCTTTCGCTTTTATCGTTCAATTAACAAACACCATAGCAAACAAAAAATACAAAAACAACAAAACTTAAATTTATGTAAAAATTATTACAAGACATTAATTGGTATTTAACACCACAAATTTCCACCTATTGGTATAGCACCGAATATAAAAAAATCCAACGCTAACTAGCCCCTCGCAAGCGGTAGCGGGTATC
This sequence comes from Psychrobium sp., assembly GCA_049607155.1. Classification (GTDB taxonomy): domain Bacteria; phylum Pseudomonadota; class Gammaproteobacteria; order Enterobacterales; family Psychrobiaceae; genus Psychrobium. The sequence goes on along the minus strand of JBMYWG010000029.1, from coordinate 30,870 downwards.
AGGTAAAATCAGTCTAAAGTGAGTAAATTTATCATTTAATCAAGCCTATAATTGGTCTACACTGATTCCTCGGCAAATAATATCAATGACAATGACTTCAGTAGATAATCAAACACGCACCAAAGCGCTTAGAAAAAAAATACGCGAGCAGCGCCGTGCACTCACTCAAACCCAACAGATTGAGGCGTCAAAGGAACTAAGTAAGCAGCTAGTTTGCAATCTCCCTCACCATATCAAACGCATTGCGATTTACTTAGCGAGTGACGGCGAAATTGATCCCATGCCGTTTATCGAGCGCTGCTGGCAACGTCATATTGAGGTTTATCTTCCCGTTTTACATCCATTTAGTGCCGGAAATTTACTGTTTCTGCGTTACACGCCGGACACAAAAATGGTCAATAACAAGTATGGTATTAGTGAACCTAAACTCGATGTGAGTATCGTGCTACCAGCCAACAAACTTGATATTATTTACACGCCATTAGTTGCCTTTGATGCTCAAGGTAACCGAATGGGTATGGGGGGCGGCTACTACGATCGAACACTCGCAGCCAACCCTAACATTGCAACAGTTGGGATAGCACACGATTGCCAACAAGTTGCTGCTTTAGATGTCCAACCTTGGGACATGCCATTGGAGCGCATAGTTACACCATCGCAAGTGATAGTGCCAGCTCAACCAAGCGTAAAGGAAATTTAATGAGCCTACTTAATTCAGCCAAAAAAACAGGTGAATTTGTTGTCCTACTACATGGCTGGGGCCGCACAGATAAGTCGATGCTAGTATTGCAATTAGCGCTGCAACACGCTGGTTATGAAGTCGTGAATGTTGACTATCCATCAAACGACAAAACGATTAAAGAATTAGCAGAACTAGCAGTAGCCCAAGGCATTTACGAATGTGAAGCCAAAGGCGCTAAGATTATTCATTTCGTAACCCATTCTTTGGGCGGTATTCTCGTACGCCAGTATTTTAAAGAGCGTAAACTCGGCAAACTTGGCCGTGTGGTGATGCTTGGCACGCCAAATCACGGCAGCGAAGTGATCGACATGTATCGCAAATTTTATTTATTTAGACAGTTTGCTGGTCCCGCAGGACTAGCCCTTGGCACCAGCGAACAAGATGTGCCAAATAATCTTGGCGCGGTGAGTTTCGAATTGGGCGTGATTGCTGGTTCAAAAAGCATTAACCCGATATTGTCCCTCATGCTACCCGGCGATGACGATGGCAAAGTGAGTGTTGAATCCACCAAAGTTGAAGGCATGAGCGACTTTATTGCGCTGCCAACAACTCACCCAACGATGCTCGCAAGTCCAAGCGTTATTAAACAAATGCTGCACTTTTTAGCACATGGCCATTTTGAAGAACAAGCTAAGGAAAATGCGTGAATCCACCACCAATTGATGCCGTTTTATCAGACATCAACGCACAGCTTACCGATCACAACCAATTAATTCTGCAAGCCCCTCCCGGTGCTGGTAAATCAACTTATTTACCACTAAAGCTACTGAGTCATCCCAAGTTTGCAAAACAGAAAATACTCATGTTAGAGCCGCGTCGCCTCGCGGCTAAAAACATTGCCCGCTTTGTTTCAAAGCAGCTAGGTGAGCGTGTTGGTGAAACCGTAGGTTACCGTGTCAAAGGTGAAACCAAGGTCAGTAAAAACACTCGACTTGAGATCATCACCGAGGGAATTCTCACTCGGATGCTACAAAGTGATCCCGAGCTTGAAGACGTTGGACTTATCATCTTCGATGAATATCACGAACGCAGTATTCACGCCGATACCGCATTAGCGTTTTGTTTAGAAATTCAAGAAGCCTATCGCGATGACTTATCTTTACTGGTCATGTCAGCAACGCTAAATAGCGAGCAGCTTAGTCAGCTATTACCACAATCGCCAGTTATTACCAGCGAAGGACGCAGCTTTGAAGTAACCACCAGCTATATCCCACGCAATGCTAAGGCTCCGCTCCCCCCGCAGGTCGCAAGCTTAATCGAAAAAGCCATTAGTGACTTTGACGAGAATATTCTGGTATTTCTAGCTAGCGCCAGTGATATCAATAAAACTGCAACACTTCTTAATCATGTGCCTGATAACGTCGATGTATTGCCACTCTACGGTCAATTAAAGAATGACGCTCAAGATAAAGCGATAGCACCGACATCAAACGGCAAGCGCAAAGTAGTGCTAGCCACTAATATTGCCGAAACATCTATTACGATTGAAGGCATTAGCGTCGTCATTGATAGTGGATTAGTGAATAAAGCAGTATTTAATCGCAATAACGGTGTTACAAAACTGAGTAAAGAACAAATATCTCAGGCTTCTGCTATTCAGCGCGCTGGTCGAGCAGGACGTGTTCAAGCAGGCCATTGCTGGCGTATGTGGCCACAGGAGCAACAGGCTAGATTGGCTAAATACGACGTGCCAGAGATCGAGCAAAGCGATTTACTATCACTCGCCCTTGAGCTCGCTAAATGGGGGGTGACTGATGCGTCGCAATTACAATGGCTGAACGTACCGCCAAAGCACAACCTGCAACAAGCACGCGACTTATTAATTAACCTCGGCGCTATCGACAACAAATACCAACTTACTAAACACGGCGCAGAAATTTATCAGTTTGGCAGCTCACCGCGCCTTGCCCACATGATGCTATTTGCTAAATCGCATAACTTAGGTGCGACTGCCGCATGGCTTGCAGCAATGCTCGATCAAACCAATGCGCTTGGTAATGATGTAGATATTAGCCACCAACTAAACTTTTTAACCCATGGTAAAAACCTCACTAAGGCGCAACAACTAATTAAATCTAATGCCGCTAAGTTTGCCAACAAACTCGGCTGTGACCTTACTGATGTTGATAGTGAACAATGCGGCTTACTACTTGCCCATGCTTTTCCAGATCGCATCGCCAAACGCCGAGGTAAAGAGAGCGATGATGTGCAGCTCGCCAATGGTTTTGGCGCTAGTTTGCCAGAAAGTAGTCATGTAAAAAGCGAATACATAGTTGTTGCTGATCTGATGAGCTTTGCGGCCATTGGCAACAAAGCCCGCGTATTTTTAGCATCTGAACTTGATATCGACACGCTTGAGGAGATATCACCTGAGCTATTTGACGCGCACGAACAATTAGCGTGGAATGATAAAGAGCAACGCGTTAATGCCAGCGCGCAAGTTAAACTCGGTCAATTAGTCGTCCGTGAAAAACCGCTCTCAAATACCGATAGCGAGCAATTCGACCGCGCATTATGTGAAGGGCTACGTAGTAAAGGCCTCGCCTATTTAGATTTTAATAAAGCGCAACATCAACTATTACAACGCCTGCGCACCGCGCATTTAAATGAGCCAGACGCTTGGCCAGATTATAGCGAAAATGCCCTTTTAGAAAACCTTGAAGATTGGCTTATGCCCTTTTTTGATGGCGCTAAAAAACTCGCTGCCCTGAAGAAAATTAACTTTTCCGACGCATTGCTCTCACGCCTAGATTGGAACGAACAGCAACAATTAAATGCTCTTTATCCAACCCATTTAAAGGTTGCTAGCGGCTCTAACATTCGCCTAGATTACGATGACAACGGTCAAGTTAAACTGTCAGTACGCATCCAAGAGCTATTTGGTACCATGACCAATCCAACAGTTGGTCGCAACCAACTTCCCGTGCTTGTTGAAATGCTGTCCCCCGCCCAGCGCCCAATTCAACTGACAAAAGATTTAGTTGGTTTCTGGCACGGCAGTTACGAAGCGGTGAAAAAGGACATGAAAGGCCGCTACCCAAAGCACTACTGGCCTGATGATCCCAGCGTTGCAATGGCAACAACTAAGACAAAGAAGAAAATGAATTCTTAATCATTACGCCGTTCTTTGTTCATAAGAACGGCGATACTGTGCTGGTGTGAGTCCTGTCCAGTGCTTAAAAGCCCGTCTAAAACTCGCACCGTCATTAAACCCTAAGGATGTGGCTATATCTTCAACGGTGGTGAGGGATTCTTGAATATAGACCTTCGCCAGACGACACTTAACCTCAGCACAAATTTCATTAAAGGAAGTACCATGCTCCGCGAGTTGTCGGCGCAGTGTTCGCGTGGTCATACATAAATAATGGGCTAATGATTCAGCACTCAATCGTTGTCCAACGTGTTCAACAACCCAAGCGTAAGTCTTCTGTAGCAATTTGTCGCGGTTGGTAACTTCCAATTGCTGTGCGCAAATTTGCAATAATGTCGGCATCGCTAACGGATTATGACGTTTCAATTCAACCGATATTTGCTCGCGACTGAATTCAAAACCGTTAAATGGTTGTTCAAAATAAATGGGACAATCAAGCGACTGGCGATAAATATCTGAGTGTGCGGGCTCTGGAAACTCAAAATAGACGCAGCGCGGCGTAAATGCCTCACTCCCTACCATATCTCTGATCAGCGCCAGCTGAATAGCGGTTTGCATTTCCAAGTTTAGTAGTCGAATCTCAGGGATACCCAGTAAATCCTTATACTTAAACATCATAGAGCCATCATCAATGTATTCACAGAACATTTGGCTCGTCCGCGTCACTAACGAATGAAATTTAGTGGCAAAATTTAATGCATCGGCCAGAGTTTGCGATGAAATAAGCGTACAGCCATAAATGCCGTAATCTTTAGCTCTGATCTTTTCCCCAACCCTAAAGCCAATTGCTGGAATACTTAAACGGCTGATGTTTTGAAAAATATGAATAATCTGTTTACCAGTGATTGTCGCCTGAATATCAGCTTCAATATCTGGCAACTGCTCAACGCCAGCCAACACAGATTCTTTGCTAACGCCTAACGCTTCAAAGACTCTAATCATAAAAGCTATTTTTTGAGCACTTACCCTGATGTGATAAAAATTAAGCTCCTGCATATGACAATCCCATTTCTTGTTTACCACAATATCTAATTTGGTAACTAGCCGCTGAAAAGCTGACTTTCACCAATGCAATCTGATTAACGCTAACGACAAAATAAACAAAGTCTGCCACCTTCGATGGCCACTTATGACACAATATTGTCCGAAATTAACATAAAAAAGTTAAATTTTTGTACCTATTATTTAGTCAATTGCTAAAAATTAGCCAACTCTAATGTCTGTATAAGAGGCCGAACAATGACTAAATTACATCAATTCAATAACCTAGGTGAGTACCTAAAAGAAAATACAAGCCGATTCTCTGACAAGGTTGCATTTCGCTGTTTGGGCGAGAGTCTGACCTATCAAGAACTCGATCAACGCTCTAATATTTTAGCCAGCTGGTTTCAACAGCAACCACAATTATCGCAAGGGGATCGCGTAGCCATTCAACTTCCCAATAGTCTAGCCTATCCGATTATTGTTTATGCAGCCTTTAAAGCCGGCTTGGTCATCGTCAACACCAATCCAATGTACACCCCGCGAGAAATGAAGCATCAATTCAACGACGCAGGGGTCAAGGCACTACTGATCTTGGATTCACTCACCGAAAAACTGGAAGATATTCTCGAAGGTAGCGCAATCCAACATATCGTCAGTATTAATGGCCACGATCAACTTTCACAATTACGCGACAAAACCGATGCTCAGTTACATAGTTTCAGGGATTTACTTGCTAACACTGCCAATCCAAACTTACAGCCATTAGATCCTATTGCGCCGCAAGATATTGCAATTCTGCAATACACGGGCGGAACTACTGGTGTCTCAAAAGGTGCCGCATTAACTCACGACAATTTACTGTGCAATGTGAAGCAACTTGGCGAGCATTTTGACGGCGTTTTATCAGAAGGACAAGAAGCCTTTGTTTGTCCACTTCCGCTTTATCACATTTACGCATTTACGGTTAACTTACTCTTTGTGAGTGGCATTGGCGGCTGTAACGTACTTATTACCAATCCACAAAATCCAGATGAATTCATCGATAGCATGAGCAATGTTAAATTCTCAGCTTTCACGGGTATTAATACGCTATTCGTGGGTCTAAGCCAATATCCACCATTTAAAGAGCTCGATTTCTCCAATTTAAAACTAACCATGTCAGGCGGCACAACCCTAACCATAGACGCAGCGACTAAATGGGGAGAAATGACGGGCTGTACGATTTCCGAAGGTTACGGTTTGTCAGAAACCAGCCCTGTAGTTTCATTTAATAAACCAGGCCGCGAAGAAATTGGCACCGTAGGTTTGCCACTACCAAGCACAACAGTAGAAATTCGCGATGGCAACAACAATCGAGTTGCCGATGGTGAAGAAGGCGAACTCGTCATTAAAGGGCCACAAGTCATGCGAGGATATTGGCAGCGGGAAGATGAAAACGCCAAGGTCTTCACCGAGGATGGCTTTCTTAAAACTGGTGATGTTGCCGTCATTCAACCGTCAGGTGCCATCAAAATTGTCGATCGTTTGAAAGATATGATCTTGGTATCTGGATTTAATGTCTATCCAAATGAAATCGAAGGTGTTCTAACGCAACACAGCGCTATTGCTGAGGCAGCAGTTATCGGACAACCGGATGTAAAAACCGGTGAAAAAGTCTGTGCCTATGTAACAGTTACAGGCGATATCTCAGAAGAAGAAATTATCAGTCACTGTCGCGACCAGCTAACGGCATATAAGGTACCTAAGCAAGTCAATATAGTGACCGCATTGCCAAAATCATCAGTGGGTAAAATCTTGCGTAAAGATCTACGAAACTAGCAATTCATCTAGATTAAGCTATAGCCGTGTGGCTATAGCTTTGCGTACTAAAACCATAAGATTCAGTGGATTAGGTAATCACTAACTACTCACCTATTATTCGAATTCATCTCCCACTGCCCAACGCCCGATCCAACTAACCAAAGACTTTTAGGATTCTGACACGGCAATTATGAAGCAGTAAAAAAGATATGAAGGGTCGCTACCCCAAACACTATTGGCCTGATGATCCAAGCGTGGCAATGGCAACGACAAAAACTAAGAAGAAGATGGGGATGTAATAATTACTCCCCATTCCAATAATTCACCGCCATCAGATAAAAATCTAATTAACTATATATAGCTAGGAATAGTTCGATGACTTCGTAATAGATTAATACTAATCCCCCCTACAAGCATCATCACGAATATAATAAATGTAGTGTTACTCCATAATAGCGTATTACTTTCGGCAACGATAAGTAGTAATACGACCGAGCATACGAAGTGAGAAAGCATCAACCAAACAGCTAATGTATCAATACGTTCATTACTACTCCAAGACCAGAGAATTACAGCAAGATTAAATAATATCGCCATCAGTGTTATCAACAAAGAGTTAATCAATAAAGTCCAAGTAAAGTAGCCCTGCGTATAGATGAACATCGCGATGATCATAGAAATAAAGAGATAGAGTTTTAATTGCTGTTCGAGTACGTAATGTAAAAATGCTGACGAAAAAGTTTTTTTGTTATCAAAACATGGCGCCATTGATAATCGTTTAAGCATTTCACTTTTAGAGGTAATTGTTTGAAAAAATGAAATGCTACCAGTTCCAACTATCATCGTTGCAATCATGATAACAAAAATGATCTGTAACTCTTGCGGCTTTCCTTCTACGTAATTTCCTACCCATGACAATAGAGCGGCGACTAAGAACCATAATAAATAAGTAGTTCGACCGACACTGTAATCCCCCTGACAAGCAATAGCTAAGCGCTGCTTGTTAGTCATTTTTTCTTCTGAGTAGATTAATTTTCTCAGTACATCAAAATTGTTATTTGATACCCACCTTACGAATCGATTCTGGAGCTTTAGCGGTAGCTTATGTGAAGGCGTTAACATACTATCTTTTTGAGTACTCAGTATCACTTTAGTTTTGTGTGCAGTTCTACTATCTCTTTTAAAATATTCCAATTTATTTAATAGCCAATAAGTACCTATAGCGACGAACGGCAGCATGTAAATCTTCAGTAATGAAGATTCTATATTTGGCATATCGAATACTTTCGTTAACCAATACCATGGGCTATATCCCCATAGAAATAACGCTACAATACTCAATTTAGGTTGGAACGCTATCGCAACAATAGTTACTGCAAGCATCAATATAATAGTCATCAGGGCTAACCATGCAGTTATATTCGGTAGCATTAGTATTGTTGGCACGAAGCTAATCCCGAGCAACAACAATAAAGCTTGTTTTAATTGCCTAAAATAATCAGGAATAACTTTTGACATGTCGTTTTGAATCAACAACATTAAACGTCTTGAAATAACACTGTAAAAAATAACGCTACCCAAACCAATAAAAATTAATAAGGAAAAAAAATTGTCCGCAGTTTCATCTCCCTCACGGTACATAATGTAGCGCCCAACAATTAAAAGCAGCCATATAAGAGAAATAACTCCCCTCATTCCCCATCCTTTGGTTAACAAATTTAAAATCATGCAGTTAACTCCAAGAATATGTCTTCTAGACCTAACGGATTCACCACAATGTCGACACCTTGATCCTCCATTAGAGCTAACCATTCGTGATCAAGCTTTGACACTACACACTGTAACCGTTTATTTTGTAGCTTGGATCGCAGTAAGTTTGGCACGATAATCTCTGTATCTTGCTGATTAATAGATAAGCTCACCACATTTTCTTTAGCATTATCTAAATCGTCAAAGTAGCTGATTTTCCCTTGGTCTAAAATGGCAACTTTATTAGCGACTCGTTCTAGATCTGATGTAATATGTGTTGAAAAGATAACCGTCACGTTTTCTTCGCTGGCTAATTCGATTATTTCCTTTAAAAATAATCTTCTTCCAGCAGGATCTAAAGCTGCGACTGGTTCGTCAAAAATAATGAGTTGTGGCATAGGCGCCAACGCTAAAATGATTAGCAGGCGCTGTACTTGTCCTGGTGATAACTCACCTATTTCCTTGTCTAAATCAATGCTCCACAGCTCAACTAACTTATCGACTTTTTCATCAGACCACTGTGTATAAAACTGCTTTCTAAACTTAATTAACTCTTTGACCGTTAACCAAGAAATTTCATCATTTTCTTGCGGCACATAGCCCAACTTACTCTTCACCGCAGTTGATAAATTTAAATGGCTTTCACCAAATAGTGTAATTGAACCATCATCAATTTCGCTAAGGTTTAACATTGACTTTAACAATGTCGACTTTCCGGCTCCATTTTTCCCCAATAATCCAACAATATCACCTTCATTAATTTCCCAATCTAGCGCTTGAAGAACTTGTTGCTTCTTATAAGAACTTACTGATCGCTTCTTATAAGATTTTGCTAAATTCTTTATTTTAATAATTGCAGTCATTTACAACTCCTTTCCCTGTGTATTTTGAGGTTCAGCATGGCTACTTCCTGATGTTTGTTCTACAAATATTGCCAAAAGCTGCTGCTCGGAAACGCCAATCAACTGCGCTTCTAAAATTAAATCTTTTATCATCGTGTTCAACATCATTAACTTTTCCTTTTCTGACACCTCATCGTCACGCTTAGCGACGATCATGCCTTTACCACGTAAACGCTCAACATAGCCTCGTTCTTCCAATAACCCATATGCTTTCGACACAGTCATTGGATTAATATCCAAATCTGTAGCAACCTGTCTAACCGAAGGTAAACTAGCCCCTTGTTCGAAATATCCATTGAGGATCATTCGCTCTATTTGGCTAAGAAGCTGTTTATAAATAGGAACACCCGAACTGGGTGAAATCATAAATTGATCCATAAATATAATATCACTTCAACTATAGTGTATTAATACAATAATACACCGATACACGTAATACAATTTAATTTTATAGAAATATTGAGGACAGTAACGGCTATGCAGCTTTAAAAGGTCAACAACGGAGTAGGTTCATTACTCTTAATCTAGTAATGGCGACACTTAAGCCAAGAAGAAGATAAGAATTAAGAATAAATAACTAGATTAAAAAGTTATTTGAAATCTCGTCACATATAATACTCAACTGTTAAAAATTAACTTTATTCCACCAATAAAAGAAAAAGTCTTTCCCTTTATATCCATTTATTACATTTAGATTAGTTCTTAGGCTACTCCCTCAGTCATTATTAAAACAACAAAGGAAAACTGATGAGTAACACAAAGAAAAGCCTCCTTGTAGGTGCCTGTTTAGCGGGTCTAAGTCTAAATGCAACAGCGGTTGAGATTCTCAACATCAAAAACGGCGATCAACAAACCAAGGTCTCTATTGGCGGCTACGCCAAGTTAGACGTTCGCCACGTATCTGGTGATATTGCCTACCAAGATTACTGGGTTGCCAACTTCCCTGGTGGTCAAGCCGTAGATACGTCTCACACTGGTATGAGCGTAAAAGAGTCACGCATTAACGTTAAAGTTCAACACGGCGATATCATTGGTTTCGTTGAGATGGACTTTTTTGGCGGCGGCGGTAATGAAGTGGTAAGTAACTCGTCAAATCCACGCTTGCGTCACTTCTTTATCGACTACAAAAACTGGAAACTCGGTCAAACATGGTCGACTTTCATGCCATTACACGCACTACCTGAAGCACTAGATTTTGGTGGCCCACACGTGGGTGAAGTGTTTAATCGTCAAGTTCAAGTGCGCTACACCACTGGTAACTGGCAGTTTGCTATTGAAAACCCAGAAACAAACGGTGATGGCGATGTAGGTAGTCCAGCAAGTGCTGTCGGTCTTACTGGCACACAAGCAGATAGTGATGAAAGCACACCAGATTTAATCGCTCGTTACAATCACAAAGCCGATTGGGGCATGGTATCGGTTGGCGCGTTAGTGCGTAAAATTGACCAAGGTGGCCTTGATGAGACTGGCGTTGCATATAACGTTGCAGCCAAGATCAAAACTGTTGGAAAAGACGATATTCGCTTTCAATACACAGGTGGTGATGCAGGTCGTTACGTTTCAGCAGGTATGACAGCAGATATCGTAACTAATCCTCGCACCGATAAAACTGTGGTAGAAAGCAGTAAGGCATTTACCGTCGCTTACCGTCATTACTGGAATGATACGCTGCGCAGCACAGCTTATTACGGCGCAGCTGAAACCGATGTGCTAGCGCGTAAACGTAGCCATTGGGCAGTTAACTTAATCAACAGTGTTAACAGTCACTTAGATGTTGGCGCCGAGTTTGGTAATTACGCCATTGATGATGAAGGTATGGAATCTATCGATTCAAACTACTTACAGTTGTCGGCGAAATTTAAGTTTTAATAGCTAACAAATTTCAAATATAAAAAGGCGTGTAGCTCTCGACACGCCTTTGTCTTTCCCTGAGCCTTGTAATTAAGAGCTTGGTAATAAAGAGCCTCGTGATAAAAAGTCTCTTAATAAAACATCTCTTTTTTATTTTGAAAACTCTCTCGTAAATGCTCCACCAGCAAATTAAGCTTCTTATCTGGCTGACGTGAACGCGGATAAACGGCATACACACCAAGCTTTTTACCAACATAGTTATTTAAAATAGAAACTAATCGACCGTTGTCTAAATCACCACACACTAAAACTCGCGGCAAATAGGCAATGCCTACGCCAGCAAGCGCTGAGCGCCGTAATGAATCTAGGTTATTGGAATAAACACGGCCTTTTACCTGCATGTTAAATTCGGTGTCATCCTCAATAAAGCGCCAGGTTTCAGCCCCCTGACCTTCGTATTTATAAAGCAGGCAATCGTGTTGTTCCAGTTCACTAGGATGGCTAGCAATACCGTGTTTATTGAGATAGGCAGGACTGGCACAAATCACCCAATCGGAATTAATCAAACGACGGGCAATAAGCGATGAATCTTCAAGATAAGCAGTACGGATTGCTAAATCATAGCCTTCATCGAGAATATTCATCACCCGATTACTAACTACTAATTCGACTTCGACTTCGGGATATTGCTGACAAAACGCCGCTATAGCATCACTTACCAACACGTGAGACGATACCGCAGGCGCTGTCACTTTGATCTTGCCGCGCATGGTATCGCTATAACCGTTCACCGCATCTTGGGCATCTTGTAGGGCTTGTTTCGCCAATCTCGCCTTGCCATATAAGGCCCGACCAGCATCAGTGAGGCTCAATTTTCGTGTGGTGCGATAAAGCAATTGCACGTTCAAAGCCTCCTCTAAACGACCAATTCGTTTACTAACAACGGAATTAGTTATGTCTAACTTATTGGCAACTTTAGAGAAAGATCCTTCTTCCACTACTTGAACGAACAAAAACACATCATCGGCCTTTAGCATCTCACACCTTTATTATGTCAAAAAAAGAAAAAGAGAATCTCTTTCATCAATATATATCAATAGTTGAGTTAATTGTAAATTGCTAAAACTTTTGCTGAGTAAACTCATTAAAGGTAATGCGAATGTCGATGACGACTTAACCAGTTAGGAAATATAAAAACTAAGCGTCTCGGCAGCTCGTGAAAATAGGAAGACTACATCCCCAAATCGGATCATAAATAAAAATATAAACATAATTAGGAGTCCCGATTATGAACGAATTAACCCTAGGCTTGTTAGCCCTAGTGCCTATCGCACTGGCAGCCTTATTATTAGTTGGCCTGCACTGGCCAGCTAAAAAAGCCATGCCAGTTGTTTTGGCAGCCACCGCCGCCCTCGCTATTTTAGTGTGGGACATGTCGACAAACCGCGTTATTGCCTCTGTATTACAAGGCTTAGGCATTACGGCGTCGGTATTGTGGATCGTATTTGGCGCAATTTTCTTGTTAAACACCTTAAAACACACAGGTGCTATTCAAGTGATTCGCCAAGGCTTTACTAATGTTTCACCAGATCGCCGTATCCAAGCCATCGTTATCGCTTGGTGTTTCGGTACCTTTATCGAAGGCGCTTCAGGCTTTGGTACACCTGCAGCTATTGCTGCGCCTTTACTAGTCGCTATTGGTTTCCCTGCTATTGCTGCGGTACTTATGGGTATGATGATTCAATCAACACCAGTATCGTTTGGCGCAGTTGGCACACCAATAGTTATCGGTGTAAATAAAGGTTTAGATACCACGGCCATTGAAGCTAGCCTTGCGACTCAAGGTTGGACTTGGGAGCAATACTTACAATTAATCACCGCCGATGTTGCCATTATCCACGCCATCGTAGGTACTGTAATGCCGCTGTTTATGGTGATGATGTTAACCCGCTTCTTCGGCGCAAACCGCAGCTGGAAAGAAGGTTTAGAAATCTTGCCATTCGCTATCTTTGCAGGTCTAGCTTTCACTATTCCTTACGCGCTAACTGGTATTTTCTTAGGACCAGAATTCCCATCACTTATCGGTGGTTTAGTAAGCATGGCCATTGTGGTTACAGCGGCTAAACGCGGTTTCTTAACGCCGAAAACAGCGTGGGACTTCGAAGACAAGTCACTATGGCCAGCAAACTGGTTAGGCAAACTTGAGATCAAAACCGACGTTGCAACTGGCAATGCTAAGATGTCACCGTTTGTCGCTTGGGTTCCTTATCTAATCGTTGCGCTATTACTGGTATGCTCTCGCGTGTTTGGCGACTTCAAAGCATTCCTTGCGGGCATCAAAATTGGTGCGACAGATATCTTGGGCGAAGTTGGCGTCAACGTAGCCTTTAGTCCACTGTATTTACCGGGTGGTTTGCTTATTATCAGTGCATTGGTTGCTTTGTTTTTACAAGGTCAGTCAGGTCAACGCGGCAAGGTATTTACCAGCGCGGTGAGCGAGTCGACCAAAACTATTTTAAGTGCTGGTTTCGTGCTGATTTTCACCATTCCAATGGTACGCCTATTCATTAACTCAGGCGTTAATCTTGCTGATTTACCTAGTATGCCAATGGCTGCAGCGCAAATGTTTGCCGATGCATTCGGTAGCGCATTCCCGCTAATTAGCCCAGCAATCGGCGCGTTAGGTGCCTTCATCGCTGGTTCTAATACGGTATCGAACATGATGTTTAGCCAATTCCAGTTTGAAGCGGCAACAGCATTAAGTTTATCGCCAGCAATTATCATCGCAGCACAGGCAGTAGGTGCAGCGGCTGGTAACATGATTGCAATCCACAACGTGGTTGCAGCAAGTGCTACCGTTGGTCTATTGGGCCAAGAAGGCGCAACCTTAAGAAAAACTATCTTACCAACGATTTATTACGTGTTGGTGGCAGGCTTAATTACGCTGTTTGCTATCTATGGATTAGGTATTAGCGATCCGCTTGCTTAATCAACTATTTACGTATTAAATCACTAGCAGTAATCTGAGGAAGATATGAACAACGCACAAGTCATCAGTCAATTAGTTGAGGTGTTGGATAACGATCGCGTTACCACCAACGCCAAGAAGAATGAGCACTATCGCACAGGGTGGCGCTCGGGTGGTGGCAGTGCGTTAGCGGTTGTATTTCCTCATAACTTAGTGGAGTTCTGGCGCGTTCTCGAGGTTTGTGTCAGTAACGATTGCATCATGATTATGCAAGCGGCTAACACTGGGTTAACCGAGGGCTCGACGCCAAGCGGTGACGAGTACGATCGCGAGATTGTCGTCATCAATACGCTTGCCATGAACAAGCTACTGGTGCTTGGTAATGGCGAGCAGGTAGTGAGTTTTCCCGGCACCACGCTGCACACGCTAGAAAAAACCTTAAAGCCGCTTAATCGCGCGCCGCACTCGGTGATAGGCTCATCGTGTTTAGGCGCGTCTATTGTCGGTGGCATTGCAAATAACTCAGGTGGCGCGCTAGTTAAGCGCGGCCCTGCCTATACTGAGCTTTCGCTATACGCTTGGGTAAACGCCCAAGGAGAGCTAAAGCTTATCAATCACCTAGGCATAGAGCTGGGTGATTCCCCCGAAGAAATCCTCGCTAATCTCGAAAGCGAGAACTTTAAACTCGACTCACTGGTGACTAACGAAAAAGCTAGCGCATCAGATTATCAAGACAAACTACGCGACGTTGATGCCGATACGCCATCGCGCTTTAACGCCGATACCTCTCGCTTGTATGAAGCCAGTGGTTGTGCCGGTAAGATTGCCGTTTTTGCGGTGCGTTTAGACACCTTTGAAGTCGCCAAACAAGAGCAGACTTTTTACATCGGCACCAACAATGAGCAAACACTGACTCAACTACGCCGCCAAATGCTATCGAGCTTCAAAAGCTTGCCAGAAGTTGGCGAGTATCTGCATCGCGATTGTTTCGACATCGCCGAAAAATATGGCAAAGACACCTTTATCAGCATCGAACGTTTAGGCACAGATCGCCTACCGAAACTGTTTGCGCTTAAAGGTCGCATCGACGCCACGCTAAACAAATGGCCAATAGTGCCAAAATATTTAACCGATCGCGTGATGCAATTTGCCAGCAAGCTATTTCCAGCCCACCTGCCAGATCGCATGATGGAATATCGCGATCAGTATGAGCATCACCTTATTTTAAAAATGAGTGATGAGGGTATCGACGAAGCAAAAACATTTCTGCAAGACTTCTTTAACGATCATGAAGGTGATTACTTTGTTTGCGATCAAAGTGAAGCCAGTAAAGCTTATCTACAACGCTTTGCCGCAGCCGGTGCCGCCATTCGCTATCAAACGCTACACGCCGATAAGCTTGGCGATATCCTAGCACTAGATATTGCACTGCGCCGCAACGATATCAACTGGATTGAGCAATTACCGCAAGAAATCAGCAGCCAAATCGACAAGAGCCTCTACTACGGCCACTTCTTCTGCTATGTATTCCATCAAGATTACGTACTTAAGAAAGGTGCTAACGCCAAAGCGGTTAAAAAGGCCATGCTGGCACTGTTAGATTCTCGCGGCGCAAAATACCCGGCAGAGCATAACGTCGGTCACCTTTATAAAGCGGAAGACGGTTTACAAGATTTTTACCGCAGCCTAGATCCCACCAATAGCTTTAATCCAGGTATTGGCCAAATGCACAAACACAAGCGTAATTGCGCTTGTTGTTAACGTCTTAGAGCACGGTTTAATACACTTTGT
Source organism: Psychrobium sp. (assembly GCA_049607155.1). Taxonomy (GTDB): domain Bacteria; phylum Pseudomonadota; class Gammaproteobacteria; order Enterobacterales; family Psychrobiaceae; genus Psychrobium. The sequence goes on along the minus strand of JBMYWG010000029.1, from coordinate 14,932 downwards.
ATTAACCATGGCAGTTCGCTCAGCCGAGTCTCCACGACTCGGCTTTTTTGTATTGAAAATCCCCAATTAATCACTGATAATCCGCCGCCCTGAATTAGCAGTTATCAAGTGTGCTACAAGATGTCTATTAACGAATTACTTGAAAGTATTTACCAACAAGCAGCGCTTCAACTCGGCCATGGAGAAGTTGCGCAATATATCCCAGCGCTTGCCGAAGTCGATGCCAATCAATTTGGTATCGCCATTTGCGATATTAAAGGAAATGTTCACAGTGTTGGTGACGCGCAAACACCGTTTTCAATTCAGAGTATTTCAAAGGTCTACAGCCTAACGCTTGCCATGCAAACCCTAGGGAATGATGTTTGGCAACGGGTGGGGATGGAACCATCAGGATTGCCATTTAATTCGCTAATTCAGCTTGAGCAAGAGCAAGGACTGCCGCGTAATCCTTTCATTAATGCGGGAGCGCTAGTCGTCGCTGATATGATTGAATCAAGCTACGCCACACCGAGCCTTGCGATTAAAAATTTTGTCAGAACATTGGCCGCTAATCCTGACATTCAGATCGACAGTAAGGTCGCGCAATCGGAATATGAACACCGCGCTCGCAATGCGGCTGCTGCTTATTTAATGAAGTCCTTTGGCAACTTCAACAATGAAGTCGAAGACGTGCTGATGAACTACTTCTCCACTTGTGCCATCAAGATGTCTTGTATCGATTTAGCCAAATCCTTTAGCTACCTCGCCAACAAAGGCGAATGTGTATTTAGTAAAAAACGTATCTTGCCCGAACAACAAGCGAGACAGATTAACGCGTTAATGGCCACCAGCGGTTTGTACGATGAAGCAGGTAAATTCGCTTTTGAAGTGGGCTTTCCCGGCAAGAGCGGCGTTGGCGGCGGCATAGTCGCAATAGTACCCGGCGTGTTATCCATCTGCGTATGGTCGCCCGCCCTAAATAAAACTGGTAATTCTTACGTTGGCATAGAAGCCTTAAAACTATTGTCCTCCCATATCGATTGGTCTGTGTATTAAGCTAAGCTTCAAACTAAAAAAGCCCCGATAGTAATTACTGTCGGGGCTTTTGTTATCTAATAATAAAGCTAGCTGTTCGCAGCTTTTTCTTCGGCTAATTCACGTTCGTGATGCTCTTTGATCTCAGCCGTCACTTCAGCTTTAGAACGTTTGTCTGACATCTTGCGATCGGTCAGCCAGTAGTAAAACAGTGGTACGAAGAATACGGCAAGGAAAGTCGCTGCAATCATGCCTCCCATAACACCAGTACCTACACTGTGACGAGCACCTGCGCCTGCACCAGTACTTAATGCTAACGGCACAACACCTAGGATAAAGGCCAGCGATGTCATCACAATTGGTCTAAAGCGCAGACGAGCAGCTTCTAATGCCGACGCGCCAGTACTCCAACCTTCTTGCTTCTTCATCAGGGCGTATTCCACGATTAAGATAGCGTTCTTACTCGCCAGACCTAACAAGGTCACCAGACCGATTTGGAAGTAAACATCGTTTGTTAAACCTGCAATCCATACCGACACTAGCGCACCAAAGATACCAAATGGCAGTGCCAATAATACCGACAATGGTAATGACCAGCGCTCGTAAAGTGCAGCAAGGATCAGGAACACCATGATTACCGCCATGCCAAGGGCAAGACCAGTAGAGCCTGAGCTACGTTTTTCTTGATAAGCAGTGCCCGTCCACTCGAAGCTCATATCTGATGGCAACACTTGCGCCGCGATACGCGCGATTTCGGCAATAGCTTGACCAGAACTGTAACCCGGTGCCGCATTCCCCAGTAGTTTAACCGCCGACAGATTGTTATAGCGATCTAGACTATCAGGACCACTGCTGTACTCGATGTTAGCAAAGGCCGAGATTGGCACCATTTCGCCGCTGTTACTCTTCACGTAAACACGAGCGATATCTTTAGGCTGCATACGAAACTCTGGCTCAGCCGACATTAGTACCTGCCATGTACGGCCAAACTTATTAAAGTCATTGAGGTAGTATGTGCCCAAGGTTCCCGCCAAGGCGTTAAACGCTTGGTTAATAGGAACACCCATCGCACGCGCTTGTTCGCGATCAAGTTCCACTTTCAGCTGCGGCGTATCTGAACGCCATAGTGTTTGTACACCAGCTAAAATTGGACTTTGCTGCGCAGCGCCCATTACGGCTTGCATGCTTTGCTTAAGCTTTTCAACACCACCTTCACCGCGATTTTGAATGTAGAATTCAAAACCACCAGTATTACCCAAACCAGGAATTGCAGGCGGGTTAAAGGCTAATACCAAGGCTTCTTTGATATTGGCGGTTTTCATAAATAACTCGCCAACTAGCTGTTGTACGCTAACTTCACGATCATCCCAATGACTCTGTGTAACAAATAGCGTTGCCGCGTTGTTTTTGTAACCGCCACCTAGGAAATCAAAGCCCGTGAATGACACCACATTTTCGTTGGCTGGATTAGACTGAATAGCCGCGACGACTTCATCAACAACCTTTTGAGTACGCTCTAGTGACGCGCCATCAGGCAGGAATACCGCTGAAATGTAGAAGCCTTGATCTTCTTCAGGCACTAATGAACCCGGTGTTTTCATCCACATATTGGCGGTAATTGCAATCATGCCACCAACCAATACCAACGCCACTAAACCACGACGTAGGAAGAAACTTACGCCATTGACGTAATAGCCCGTAATGCGTTGGAACAAGCGATTAAAGGCATCGAAGAATACGTTAGCTTTTTTATCTTCGTGTTTCAGTACCATTACACATAACGCAGGCGTCATGGTTAAGGCAACCACACCAGATAAACTTACCGCAATAGAAATGGTAATCGCGAACTGTCTAAATAGCTCACCGGTTAGGCCGCCCAAGAAGGCGATAGGAACGAATACCGAACACAGTACTAATACGATAGCAACAACAGGACCACTTACTTCTTTCATCGCCTTAATGGCTGCATCACGCACGTTTTTACCTTCTTCGTGCATAATTCGTTCGACGTTTTCCAGTACTACGATGGCATCATCTACCACAATACCTATCGATAGCACCATGCCAAACAAGGTCAAGCTGTTGATAGAATAATCCAGCATATACAGACCAGCGAAGGTACCTAATAAAGATACTGGCACCGCCAAGATAGGGATCAAGGTAGCGCGCCAATTCTGTAGGAATACGAATACTACGATAAATACCAAGATCATGGCTTCAGCAAGCGTTTTAACCACTTCACGAATAGATACTTTAACAAAGCGTGTCGTGTCATACGGCAACGAATGCTTTAAACCTTGTGGGAAACGCGTTTCTAGTTCGGCGATTGTGGCATTAACTTCATCGGCAACATCAAGCGCATTCGCACCAGGTTGTAAGAAGATACCAAGTAGAACAGCTTCTTTACCGTTGATACGACCATCAAAATCATAGTCTTTTGAACCCAATTCTACGCGCGCTATATCTTTAAGGCGCAGTGAGCTACCATCGCTATTCGAACGAATAATGATATTTTCAAACTCTTCGGCCGACGATAAACGCCCTTGGACTTTAACACTGTAAACCAGCGATTGTGGAGTGGTTGAAGTTGGCGTAGCACCGATGCGACCAGCGGCATATTGCGAGTTTTGCTCGCGTACGGCGTTGCTGATTTCATCAACGGTCACACCTAACTGACTCATCACATCTGGGCGCAGCCAAATACGCATCGCGTAGTCTTTCGCACCAAAAATCTGAACGCTGGTCGTGCCCGGAATGCGCTTGATTTTATCTAACACGTTTAAGGTAACGTAATTAGAGGTCCATAGTGCATCACGAGTATCATCAGGGGAATAGAATGCATGAACGTGTAAGAAGTTCGACGAGCCTTTAGCCACTACCACACCTTGGCGGCGAGTTTCTTCAGGCAAGCGCGCTTCAACTTGTTTAACACGATTATTGACGTTTACCGAGGCTTGATCAGGGTCGGTACCAATTTCAAAAGTTACTGTGATAGTAGTCGCACCCGCACTGGTTGAGGTTGATGACATATACATCATGCCTTCAACACCAGTAATGGCGTTCTCAAGTGGCGTAGCTACCGTTTGCTCCAGCACTTCCGCCGACGCTCCTGGGTATACCGCTGTAACTTGCACCACAGGTGGCGACATCTCAGGATATTGTGCGATGGACAAACTGCGCATCGCCGCCAAACCCGCTAGGATAATAAATATAGATATTACAAAGGCGAATATGGGTCTATCGATAAAATAACGAGAAAACATATAACTTCCTCTCTATTGCGCGGCTTGCGCAGTATCAACTAAACGCACAGGCATGCCAGGGAAGAAGATACGCGCCATGCCATCAACAATCACCTTATCGCCAGTTTTTAAACCGCTACGAATAATCCAGCCATTTGTGATAGTGTCGCCTTGTTGCTCTTGTACCCATTCACCAACAACCACTGGTGCAGGTAGTGCAACGTCCATACCTTGCTCATTCTTAGCCATCACATAAACAAACTTGCCAAGGCCGTTATCTAATACCGCGCGTTGTGGCACAACATAGGCATTTTCGCGAATCGCACCTTCAAGTACGACGCGAACAAACTGACCTGGACGCAGTGAAAAATCAGAGTTTGGTACAATCGCTTGCAGCTCACTAGTACCCGTTAAGCTATTGATACGAATATCGCTAAAGTTAACTTCGCCTTCTTGTGGATGGAATGAGCCATCAAACAATTTGATTTTAGTTTTCCAGTGGCCACCTTGTGGCAGTGTTAGTGCACCTGAGGCAGCATCATTACGCATTTCTAGCTGCTCACGCTCAGATAATCCAAAGCGCACGCGAATTGGATCGATTTGGGTTAGCTGTGTTAGTAGTACCTCAGGACCTGAAACATAAGTACCTTCAGAGACTAATTCACGACCCGCAATGCCATTTACTGGTGAAGTCACCTTTGAGTAATCAAGGCGAAGCTGCGCTTGGTCTAAGCGTGCTTCAGCTGATTTAACATCGGCAATACTGATATCTAAGGTTGAAACCGCGTTGTCTAACTCGCGTTGTGATACCGAGTTTTTAGCACGCAGGGGTTTTAAGCGTTTCACTTCACGTTGCGCTTGCTCTAAACGAGTATTCGCCGCGTTAAGTGCCGCCTTGCTTTGCTCTACTTCGACTGCATAAGTTTTTGCGTCAAGGCTAAATAACGATTGCCCCGCCGTTACCTTGTCACCTTCGCTAAAATTACGAGTTTGCAGAATACCTGAAACCTGAGCGCGAACTTCTACCTCTTTGGCCCCCGATAAAGTTGCTGGTAATTCAATACTAAATGGCACTGAGCGTGTTTGCATTTCCATGATAGCCACAGCAGCAGGCGGCATTCCACCTGCTGATGCTTGATCATTTTTCTGCTCACACCCAGCCATTGCAGCAATAACACTCATCACTAACGCACCTTTGGCGAAAGATGTTGATTTGAACCTACTGAATAAGCGATTAGTCGTCATAATAAATCCACTGGAGATTGATAAAAAATGGGAACAGTTAGGGTCAAGTTATTTCAAACCCAAAACTACACTGTGCAGTATACTTTTTAATTTAAAGATGTAAATCGTTCTCAACTAAATATGTCGAAGATCACACAAATTTCGTTTTTTGTACAATTTTTAATTGAAATTGAAGGAAAACTCGTGACAGCCAAAAACGCTTGATTTTCCATCATCAACTCCCTAGCATGCGTGTCTAATTTGATTAACTAGCAGCCGTTTTATGATCAGCAATCAACAACCAACAACCTCTTCTACGCAGCGCTGGCTTAAGAGTTTTGCTCAGCTACTTGTTATTGTTGTTTGTTTTTTTGCAGTATCATTATTTCTATCTCGCAACATGTTGGCGACTAAAAACCCTGCCCCTAAGTTGACCATCAACCAACACTTGTCACCATTGCAATTAAGTGACAGTCCTGATGATTTAGCGTTTAGCGAAAATGAGTCTACTTTGGTTTATTTTTTTGCGCCTTGGTGTACTGTCTGTGCGCTAAGCCAACCGTCATTAAGTGCATTTCAAGAAGTAAAACCCAATGTAAAAATAATCATGGTGGCATTGGATTGGGAAACTAGAGAGCAAGTAGAGGCGTTTAAACAAGAGCATGAATTTGAACACCAAATATTACTTGGCGATCACCACATCAAACAGCAATGGCGAGTGGATGCCTATCCAAGCTATTATTTCGTTGATGGCAATGGCGATATTTCCAGTAAGGATCGCGGGCTTGTTACCCTACCCGGTCTAGTGGCTCGAGCGCTATAAGCGTCAGAAATAACGGGATAATTATTGCTATTTAAGCCCCTCGCAGTACACTTAAGCCAGTTGATTAAATAGATTTTTGAGAATTGATTAGTGGCTGCAAAATCCAAGTCAAAAAAGAATACGTCGAATACCAAACCGCCTCGTACTTGGCTCAGAAAAACCATGCACTTTTTTGCCAAACTCACCTTTGTTGGCATTGTGGTGCTAGGGGCTTATGCCATTTATCTCGACAGTAAAATCGACCGTAAATTCTCATCAGATCATTGGCAAATTCCCGCTAAAGTTTATGCCCAGTCTTTAACACTAACGCCGCGCCAGCGTATCGCCCGTAACCAAGTAATTAACGAGCTTGAGCAGCTTAATTATCGCCGAGTGAGCAATCCAACGTCACCGGGTGAATATTCGATTTCCAAAACTAAGATCGATATCAATCGCCGCGCCTTTTCTTACATCGACGCGACCTATCCGCAGCAGCGGGTCATGATGAAGTTCAACGGCAATTACTTGCAATCGATGACTGACCTCGCGACTCGTAAACCCTTGGCGCAATTTAACATCGAGCCTAAATTGCTAAAACGCATCAGCAATTCCAGTAAAGAAGATCGTATTTTTGTGCCGCGTGAGCAAATTCCAGAGCTGCTAATTGCAACCTTACTGCATATTGAAGATCGTAACTTTTATCAGCATCAAGGCATTGCACCGTTATCAATACTACGGGCGTTAGTAGCGAACATTAAAGCGGGTCGTACCGTTCAAGGAGGATCAACCCTCACCCAGCAACTGGTTAAAAACGTCTTTTTAACCCGTGAACGCTCCTTGCTGCGCAAAGCCAATGAAGCCCTTTACTCATTGCTTATTGAACTCAAATACTCTAAAGATGAGCTGTTAGAAATTTATCTTAACGAAGTATTCTTAGGGCAAAATGGCCCATTGAGTGTTAACGGTTTTGGCTTAGCTAGTGAATTTTATTTTGCTCGCCCTATCGATGAGCTAACGCCAGAGCAAATTGCATTACTCGTCGCCATCATCAAGGGCCCGAGTTATTACAGCCCGACTCGCTACCCAGAGCGCGCATTGGAGCGCCGTGATTTTATATTGCGCCAAATGGTCAATAATAACTTCATTAGCGACAATGACTACAAGCGAGCTGCCAAAGCGCCGCTAGGGCTAAAGAGTAGCGTTGCTAAACACGGTCAATTTCACGGTTTTATGTCGCTGGTAAAAAGAGAATTAGCGACGCGATTTACCCAAGATTTCTCTAATGCCTCAGGGATTTCTATCTATACCACCCTTGATAGCAGCGCCCAGCGTTTTGCGCAGCAGAGTTTAAGTGAGCGCGTCAAAACATTAGAGAAATCGAGCAAAACCAATAAGCTAGAAGGCGCTATCGTCGTTACCAACTATCGAAGTGGTCAAATCAAAGCTATCGTTGAAGGTAAAAATGCTAACTATGCAGGATTTAACCGTGCCCTTAATGCGCAGCGTCCAATAGGCTCGTTGATCAAGCCATTTATTGTCGCCAGCGCTTTAGAAAACATCAGACAATATAACCTTGCCACGCAACTCGAAGACAGAGCCATTAGTCTCACCAACAACGAAGGCGAAGTTTGGAAACCACTTAACTACGATAAGAAGTTTCGTGGTCACGCCAACATCCTCGACAGCCTGACCCACTCCTATAACATTCCGATGGTGAACCTCGGCATGGATTTAGGCTTAGATACTGTTTCTTATACACTTGAGCGCGCTGGTTGGGATAAAGAGTATAAACTGCGCCCATCAATGCTACTTGGTGCTATTGAAACCAGCCCTTGGCAAGTGACTCAGCTATATCAAACGTTGGCCAACAATGGCGAGCAGAAAAAGCTTCACGCTGTACTCGCTATTACCACGCAAGAGGAAGAAACTTTTTATGCGTATGAAAACCTTCCTGTCCAAGCCATTACACCACAGGTCAGTTTTTTAACGCGTTACGCCATGAATAAGGTCACCACGAAAGGCACGGCTAAGTCGCTGCGCTGGAAAAACAAAGGACTGTCACTGGCGGGAAAAACTGGCACCACCGATGATTTACGTGATAGCTGGTATGCAGGCTTTGATAATAACGAGGCTACGGTAGTGTGGTTAGGGCGTGATGACAACAAGCCAATTGGCTTAACAGGCAGCACAGGCGCACTCACCGTGTATAGCGACTTTGTCAAAAAGCGCGGCGGCGTTTCACTACCACTGGGTAATCCAGCCAGCATTGCGACGGGGTATTTCAATGCAGCAACAGGCGCAGTGAGTAACAAATCTTGCGCAAGTGTAATTGCTGTGCCAGTGATGGAAGCCACATTAGCCACTGGCGACTGTGGCAATCAAGCAGTTGAAAAACCGAAAGAGAACAAAGCACGAAAATCCGTATTCGATGATTTTTTTGGGCTGTTCTAACAAGCTCAAGCTGTTTTAGCGAGCGCAATAACAGCCTTTGGCGTCATTGATAATGGTTGGCGCCGAAAAACCCTGGCGGTAATTATCAAGCACGACATCAATCAAGCTATTATCAGCTGAGCAATCAAGGCCTGTGGCATAAGGGCCAACATAGAGTAACTCATCGTTGTTATCGACAATCACAATGGCTGGCGTTGCCGGAACAAGCGCTGCGATTTCATTGCGATTAACATCGACATCGAGAATCTCAAAGCCATCCTTTTCTGCAATCTTGTTGATTTGCTGACGATGGTCGGTAAGCAAGCTAGTACAGTGGCAGTCTTGATCAACTAGATGATAGATACGTTGCCCACTGCCCGTTTGATTGGCAAATTGGGCAACAATTTCTTGAGGTGTCGCTGTCAGCAATTGCTGGTTTGGGTCGAACTCAACCAAGCGCTGACTGACTAAATAAATAAAGCCAATCACCACCCAAACCAACCAAATGCCGACAATCCAATAAAAATAACTTGGCGTTTTATTACTTGAAGTTGGCAATACTCACTCGCATCTTTTCAACTGCACTATCAATACTTTCAGCCGCGCCAGATACCACATTAACCTTATCAATATCTTCGTTGACACAATGGCGCAATCCTTCAGAGCTGTTGGCTATTTCTTTTGTGGTTGCCGATTGCTCTTCTACAGCGCTAGCGACATTAATAGCTAGGCCGCTAGACTCAGATACTAATTGTGATGCTTCTTCAACAAAGTCTTTCGCTTGCTGAGCAATCGATAATATCTCTTCTACCACTTCAATAGAGCTTGCCATCGATTGTGTTGAGCGTTGTGAATAGTTTTCTAGGCGTGCAAGGGTTTCATCAACCTTGTTGGTACTTTCTTTGGTGCGATTTGCCAGCGCACGAACTTCGTCGGCTACTACCGCGAAACCACGACCTTGTTCGCCAGCTCGCGCCGCCTCAATTGCAGCGTTTAATGCGAGTAGATTTGTTTGCTCAGCAATCCCCGTAATTTCAGTGAGCACATTAGAAATACTGGCACTAGATTCAGTCAACTGAGCGATATCCTCACCGGTTTGACGTAATTGCTCCGCCAACTGATTATTCTTTTGATGGACGCTCAATATCTGCTGAGTGGCCGCAGTCGTCTTGTCATTCGCCGTTTCCACCGACTGACTTAATACACCAGTGTCCTGCGCTATCGAAGTCACTGTCACTGCCATTTGTTCAGCCGACGCTGCGATTGAGTTTGTTTGATCTTGTTTGATATCGGAAGAGTTTTGCAGCTCATTACGGGCTGACACCAAGTCTTGCGCATCGTTAGAAAAGGCAATTGTTTGCTGCTTAAGATCGCTTATTACTTGATCTAGCGTCGAGAGTAAGCCATTAAAATTATTGAGTAAGGCATTGTCTTGCTCATTAACTCGAACACTTAAATCGATTTCATTTTGCTGCCCAGTAATACGCTGTGTCGCTTGTGACAACTCCTGTCCAATAATTCGTTCAGCGTTAAGTGTTTTGGCAATATACCCTGCGACAACACATTCAACAGCAAAGTACACCGCGTGAATTAGCACATTACTAAACATCAAACGGTCTTCACTAAATACATAAACACCCACCTCGTTTACCTGCATAAAGTAAAACGACATATGGTGGGCACCAACAATTAACAAGGTCGTGATATAAACCCGCCAATCGTGCAGCACAATCAAAAACGCTAACAGAATAAATAATTCAAAATGAACTTCAATCAGTCCATTCATTTGATGGATATGCAAACATGCAAATACCATGGTCGCGGCGGCTATTGTGTGTCGAGTCAGCGCCGAGTCTGGCTGCTGGTTAAGCATAAACAAAGCGACGGCAGCGGTCGGCAAGCCAATAATGCCTAACGCAAGGTAGGTATCATAAATAAAAGATAAGACGACTGATTCTAGAAAAAGAATAACAATGAGTGCGGAAAAGAGTTTTTTGAAATTATCCATGGGGAACTCCACAACTTGTAAACAAACGAATTAGGGGCTAACAATTAGTCCCTTGGTGATAAAGCATCTTCCATTGCTGATTCTCCTGATCCAAACGCCAAATTGACGTTCGTCTGGAGTGCAACTCCCCTTCTTCAGTGTAAATGATAGCTTGATAGCAAAGCTGGGCGATATCTTGCGTCATCATACGGCATTCGAAATCAAACTGTTTACAGCGCATCGGCGCTTCTTGAGGCAAGCGTTCAATGACTTCATCAAAGCCAAAACGACGACCACCGGCACCAACCTCGATAAACTCTTTATCGACCAAACGTTTAATTACTTCAACAGTATGACGCGTTTTTGGTGAAACTAACATCTGTTCTTGATCAATTAATAGTGATTTAATTTCATCCATGGCGATTTCTCGTTACCCAAATTGTTTCAAAGACTGCAGCAAACACAATACAAGCGCCGCCAATATACACAGTCCAACTTGGCCATTGCCCCAAAAGCAACGCAGCCAGCGCTGTGCCATAAACCGGCTGCATACAAGAAACGAGTCCAGCCGTTTTTGCACTTAACTGTTTAAAACAATTAGCGAGAAATGAGTGCGGTGCTGCGGTAAATATAATACTTAAAATAAGTAGTAACCCTAATTCCCCTAAACCACCATCAACCCACAAGCCAGACATTTCAAGCGGATTGTATTCACCAAAAGGCAGCAGCATTATCGCCACAACTGCCGTTTGATAAAACATCGCCTGCGTACCTTTGTATTGGCTAAAATATTGTTTATGCAGGACATTACGCAGCGCAAATAGCACACCAGAAATAACACCAATCAAGACGCCTATGGTTGTATCATTTTGCAGATTGAGCTCAGGCACTAATAAATAAACGCCGACAAAAACGAGTAAACCGCAACTAATATCGCGCAAATGCGGTTTCGTTTTAGTAAAGAGTGGCTCTAAAAATACCGTGACGACGGGATAGCAGAAAAACGACAGCATCCCCACTGCAACGCCAGCCAGTTGCAAGGCCGAGAAATAGGTTACCCAGTGCAAACCAACGGTAACGCCAAGCGCAATGGCAATCCAATAATCCTTGCTAGAATTTAATCGTAACTTGTCACCTTGAAGACGGATAATCAGCGCTAATGTCACAGCAGCAATCGCCGTGCGAAATAAAGTGATGTCGAGTGCCGACCACGGCAAGAGATGTGAAAACAATGCCGTACCACCAAATAGAAGTACGGCAAAGTGAAGTTGAAAAAGACTCTTAGTTTGCTCTGACATCAGATTCAGAACAGGTTATTTGTTTAAATGAGCCATTGGCTGACCAAGTCGAGTGACTGTGCCAGCTTCAAGTCCTTCTTCGAAATGACTCAGCATGTCGTCGGCAAATAACATCACAACGGTAGAGCCTAGCTTAAAGCGCCCCATTTCATCACCTTTCTTAAAGGTGATTGCATTGTCACCATCCGCTGGATATTCCCAACTATCGAGTTGTCCGCAAGGAGGAGTTACTGTGCCATGCCATGTCGTTTCAATACTCGCCACAATAGTTGCGCCAACTAACACCATCGCCATTGGGCCGTGCTCAGTATCAAAAATTGCAGCAACACGCTCGTTGCGCGCAAATAAACCCGGTACGTTTTGGGCGGTTAGAGGGTTTACAGAGAATAAGTCACCCGGCACATAAACCATTTCACGCAGGGTGGCGTCCATTGGCATGTGAATGCGGTGATAGTCTTTTGGCGCAAGGTAAATCGTTGAGAAATGACCATTGGCAAATGGCTTAGCGCGATTTTTATCACCACCAAGTAAAGTAAATGCAGAATAGTCGTGGCCTTTCGCTTGGATAATACGGCCAGCTGTCATTGGCCCTTGCTGTGAAACACAACCATCAACAGGTAATACAACGTCAGTGTCACAAATTGGACGTAATCCTTCTTTTAGCTCGCGCGTAAAGAAGTCGTTGAACGTTTTGTAGTGCTCAGGATCTTCGTGTAGCGCTTCGCTCATATCAATTTTGTATTGTTTGATAAACCACTTGATAAACGCTGTGGTTGCGCTGCCACTTTCTGACGCGGCAAAGCGTCCCATAATGCGAGAAATAGCATGCTTAGGCAGGACATATTGTCCGAAAATTTTAAATCTATCTAAAACGCTCAAAATAATTCCTTAATTAGCGCCGCCCGGATGGCGGTTGGGTTTATTATTGTCTAACGATTCGAGGATTCGATGATAATTGTCAAATCGCTCACTATCAATCTTTTCATCTTCCACGGCTTGGGCAAGAATACAACCGGGATCGTCTAGGTGCTTACAGTCTCTAAACTTACAGCCACCTAAAAACTCGCGAAACTCAACAAAACACCATGCGATGCGCTCGGGATCAAGATGCCATAAGCCGAATTCACGCACCCCAGGGCTATCGATTAAATCGCCGCCGTCTTCAAAATGCAGTAATTTCGCCGTCGTTGTGGTGTGCATGCCGAGACCAGAGGTATCAGAAACATCGCCAGTGATAAGTTCAGCTTCAGGCATTAACGCGTTGATCAATGAAGATTTACCAACCCCCGATTGACCGACAAAGATATTAACATTGTCTTTTAGCAAGGTATTGAGTTCATCAACGCCCTCACCGCTTTTACTCGAAAGCATAATGACCTGATAGCCGATATCGCGATAAGGTTCTAACATTTCATCAAGTAATTCACGGCCTTCATCGTCTAATAAATCGATTTTATTAAGTACAATAATCGGCTTTATTTCGACATCTTCAGACGCCACCAGATAACGGTCGACAATTTGAGTAGAAAAAGCAGGGACAACCGAAGAGACAATAAAGATCTGATTGATGTTGGCAGCGACAACTTTAACGCCATCGTAAAAATCTGGACGAGTTAACTCACTAACGCGTTCGTGCACTGCTTCAATAACACCGCTAATTCCAGACAGCACTTCATTACCACGACGCCAAACGACTTTATCACCAGTGACTAATGAACCAGCGGTACGGCGAATGTTGCAGCGGAAAATCTCACCATTACTATCTTCAACATCGGCGTGCTGGCCGTAGCGGCTGATAATTAAGCCATCTTCTTGACCGCCAAGCTGGTCTGCTTGCCATTGCACCTGTGCTTGTTCTTTATTACCCGACAGGCGTTTTTTGCGATTAGAGCTAACGCGGCGCTGTTGCCCTTTGGTTAGCTTTTTCTTTTTAGCCAAATGAACTCTTCTGTTTCGAAACCTAAAATCAATGGCGCATCATACCAATAATTTTGCATAAAATCTGTTGATTAAAAGAGGCGTCAACGCATTATTTATTGATATACTGCTAACAATTTTAAATCAGGTTACCAAAATCATGTCTGAAACAGCTATTACACCTCAAGATCAAAGCGCAGAAGAACGCGCACAAAACCTCATTTGGATCGACTTAGAAATGACGGGGTTAGAACCTGATACTGACGTAATTATTGAAATCGCTACCATAGTGACAGATAAAGATCTCAATGTATTAGCACAAGGTCCAGTATTGGCGATTTCACAGCCACAAGCGCGTTTGGACGCGATGGATGAGTGGAACACAACCCACCACAATGCATCGGGTTTAGTTAAGCGCGTGCAAGAAAGTACGATTACTGAGCAAGATGCCATTGACCAAACTATCGCCTTTTTAAAACCTTGGGTCGACGCTGGCGTGTCACCACTTTGCGGTAATACTATTGGTCAAGATCGCCGCTTTCTAGTGCGACATATGCGTGAACTAGAAGATTACTTTCACTATCGCAGCATCGACGTCAGTACCTTAAAAGAATTAGCTAAGCGCTGGCAGCCAGAATTAGCGAAAGGTTTCAAAAAGAAAGGCGCGCATTTAGCGCTAGACGACATCTTAGAATCAATTGAAGAGCTTAAGTACTATCGCGAGCACTTTATAAAAAACGAGCAAATGGTGACGGCGTAAGCAATTTGGCAAAGAAATAGCCAGTTAGTGATTTTTTATTAAAAAACACTTGCAGGGTAAATTAATCGCTCTATAATGCGCTTCACTTACTTAGCAAGCCAGCCAAGTAAGTGAAGAATTGAAATGCGACTTTAGCTCAGCTGGTAGAGCGCGACCTTGCCAAGGTCGAGGTCACGAGTTCGAACCTCGTAAGTCGCTCCAATTTCTCTTCTTAAGAAATATGCGACTTTAGCTCAGCTGGTAGAGCGCGACCTTGCC
>JBMYWG010000028.1:0-48166 GCA_049607155.1 Psychrobium sp. | reverse complement strand
TTAGAATATTTCATGGTAAAGATATCATTACGATATTAATACTTTGTTTTTAAAAAATAAAAATAAAAAGATATGAAGTAGGCATTAGTTAAACTAATCCCTATTTCATATCACTTACATTAGATTTCATCATCTTTAAGTATTTTTGCTCAATTTCTTGAATATTCGCTAAACCAGACGGTGTTAAATAGCCTTTAACTACATTAAATACTTTTAAGACACCTTGTGAGATTGTCGCCTGAGTAATCTCTCCAAGGCTTTGGGTGTGTTGATAGCTGATCCAAAACGCCACCACTAACTTAAGGGTATGAGCCAAGTCATCAATCATCTCATCGTCTAGGGTAATAAAGCCCTGACTTCTTACTTGTTTTAAGGTGTTAACCAAACGCTGATAAAGGGACTTTTGCGCCACCAGATAACGCTCGTGAAGCTGTGGATCACGGGCGAGAATATCCGGCAGATTGGCGTAGAAAAATCTAAATTGCCACATCGAGTAGAATACGCGCTCAAGATAATACATCATTTCATCCATGCCCTGACTACTTTCGTCTTGCGGCGTGAACATTTGATCGAGGTTTTTCTCGTACAGCTTGTAGATAGAACGAATAATGTCGTCTTTGTTGCGATAGTGATAATAGAGATTGCCGGGGCTAATACCGACATATTCTGCAATGTGATTGGTGGTTACATTGCGCTCTCCTTGCTCGTTGAATAACTCAATACTGCCTTGAATAATCTTATCTTTCGTTTTCATGCGTAGCTTTTCACTATCTTATGGTTTGATTTATAACGCCGTATTTTGATTTACGGTAAAACGGCGTAAAATGCCCGTTAGGCGTTTCGCCAATGTAACCTGTAATCGGAGTTTGTGCAAAGTAATGAATCGTTTTTTCTACAATGTTTTTATGTATTTAGCCACTCCCTTTATCTTGCTTTACTTGTTGTATCGCGCGCTAAAAAGCGACGATTATCGCGGCCGAGTTGGCGAGCGATTTGGCTTTAAAAAACTCACCTTGGCCAAACCAGTTATTCTAGTACACAGTGTCTCTGTTGGAGAAACCATTGCTGCAACACCGCTGATAAAACAACTGGTTAGTGATTATCCCAATCATCATATTTTAGTCACCACCAGCACCCCGACGGGCAGTGAAGTAGTCAGAAAAAACTTTGGCGGCAGCGTGGTTCATTGCTACCTACCCATTGATTTACCCGGCAGCGTTAAGCGTTTTCTAAAGCAGATTAAACCACAAGCTGTCATAGTAATGGAAACCGAATTATGGCCGAACCTCATTCACCAACTATCAAGCGCTCACACCCCAATTTTATTGGCTAATGCACGTATGTCTGAAAAGTCGATGAATGGCTACTTGGGTAAGGCTGCGCCATTAATGCGCGAAATGCTCAACAAGCTTGATTGCGTAGCGGCGCAATACGCTAGCGACGGTGAGCGCTTTATTAAGCTTGGATTACCTGAGAAAAAACTCACCATCGGCGGCAGCATTAAGTTTGAGCTAAGCATTTCTGATGAGCTAAAAGCCAAGCAACAAGCATTACAACAGCAGTGGGTGCCAAATCGCCCAGTATGGATTGCAGGCAGCACCCATCCTGGTGAAAATGAACAAATTTTCGCTGCGCACCAAACCTTATTAAAAGATTTTCCCGACCTATTATTAGTCGTTATTCCCCGCCACAGCGAGCGCTTTGATGAGGTTACACAACAAGCCTCTGATGCAGGCTTTGCCATAGTGCGTCGCAGTGAAGAGATAGTGCCAAATAACGATACTCAAGTTGTGATTGGCGATACCATGGG
Organism: Psychrobium sp.; assembly: GCA_049607155.1. GTDB lineage: Bacteria > Pseudomonadota > Gammaproteobacteria > Enterobacterales > Psychrobiaceae > Psychrobium. Next base: position 46,356 of record JBMYWG010000028.1, on the reverse strand, counting down.
AGAAATGTTGCTGTTATTAGGCATTAGCGATATTAGCTATATCGGCGGCAGCTTAATCGAACGCGGCGGTCATAATCCGCTAGAGCCATCAGCACTTGGCAAACCAGTCATTATGGGGCCATCTTGCTATAACTTTAGCGACATCTGCGACAAACTCGTCGCCAGTGGTGGTCTAAAACAAGTCGCCAATAGCGACGAATTAGCGATCTTAATTAGCCAGTTACTTAACGATGATGTTAAGCGCGGAGAAATGGGTGCAAAAGCCTTGCAAGTAGTAGCTGATAATCAAGGCACGCTTGCGAGGTTAATGAATTGGGTTAAGCAGAAGGTTTAACTAGCAGAGTTATGCATCTAACTCTGCTTTGTAAACACTCATTAACGTCTGCCAATTATCATCTGTAAAATAAAACTGCGGTAATTGATTTAACTCTTTGTTAAAAGAGCGCAGTAATCTATCGAGATTATCCTGACACCATTGGCCGCGCTGTGCTTTTATTTCACCGCGGTCAAAATCAATCAACCATGCTTTCTTGTCTTTGTTAATAAGAATGTTATGGGCATTTAAATCGGCGTGATACACCTTGTGTTTATGAAATAGCGCGATGGTTTTACCCACCTCTTGCCACAACTCATCACTCATTGGCGCACTAGTTAACAAGGCCACTAAATCTTTGCCGCCTTCAACCATTTTCATCAGTAAATCGGCGCGATAGCTCAGTCCTGATTTAGTTACCTGTGCCGCTACCACACGACACGCTGGTAGTTGGCGTTTTTCCAACTCAACGAGTAATTCGTACTCGCGATAGGGGCGGGTTTTCTCAAGGCCTTCAAACCAATACTTGTCGGTAACTAATTTGCCAATTAAGCCGCCGCGATAATAATGGCGTAGCACCATAGGTGAGTCTTCTTCGCCCACAAACCAAGTGACATTACGGCCACGTGATTGCCCCAAGACTTTGTCTTGCTTTTGCCAGCAGCTAGGCTCAAACCATTCTTTGGTAATTGAAAGTTCAGGCGCGTGAATTAACCACTGATTGGCGTCTTGATGGATATGTGTTTGCAAGAAAGGTGACCTAGTGAATTTTTTGATAATTCTATCACTGCCTTATTGGTAATCAATGACAGATTTCGTGCTAAACTGCTCGCTCATTTTATCTAAGGCGTTAATTCATGAAATTTCCAAGTGATTCTCCACAGTCGATTTGTATTTTGCGATTATCGGCGATCGGCGATGTTTGTAACTGTGTCGCGGCGGTGCAAGCCATGCAGCGCAAATGGCCAGAGGCAAAGTTCACTTGGGTAGTAGGTAAAGTTGAGGCGATGTTGCTAAAAGACTTACCGGGCGTTGAATTTGTTATTTTCGACAAAGGCGCTGGCAAGCAAGGCTATAAAGATCTCAAAGCCAAAATGAAAGGTCGCAAGTTCGATGTCTTACTGCAAATGCAAGTAGCACTGCGCGCCAGCCTTGCTAGCTTGTGTATTAAGGCAAAATTCAAAGTAGGCTTTGATAAAGTTCGCGCCAAAGAAGGCCATTGGCTGTTTGTTAACCGCCGTATTGCCAGACAAAAAGAGCCCCATGTTTTAGACGGCTTTATGGCATTTTCTGAAGTGGTTGGTGTTACCGACACCACGCCAACATGGAATATGCCACTGCCGCGCGAAGATGACGAATGGGCCAAAGCGCGATTTAAAACCGACAGACGCACCTTGGTAATTAGCCCTGCGGCGAGTAAAGCTGAGCGTAATTGGCACGCAGAAGGTTATGCCGCCATTGCCGATCACGCCGCCAAAAAAGGCTGGGATGTTATCTTATGCGGCGGCCCAACAGAGCTTGAGAAAAACCTTGGCGATGAGATTATTGCGCAGTGTAAATCGACACCGAAAAACATGATTGGCCAAACAAGCCTCAAGCAATTACTGGGTATGGTAAAACATGCTGATATCGTACTTGCACCAGACACAGGTCCTGCACATATGGCTGTTGCTATGGGGACTCATGTTATTGGTTTATACGCCCACAGCAATCCAGGTCGCACAGGTCCTTATTTCTCACGCGAATACGTAGTGAATGTTTACGATCACCACATTGTGAGTCAACAGCAACGTCCACTGAATATCGTGAAATGGGGCAAGCGTGCCAAAGGTGAGAAGCTGATGAACGATATCACCATCAAAGCTGTTCGTGATAAATTTGAAACGGTGATTTTAGATAAAGGCTTACACTAAGAGCCTTTATCTAAGTCAGAGTTAAAACTTCCAATAGCCAAGTTTTTTACGCATTTTAAGATTGCGGAACATATTGAGCGGCATCTGATTAGGTGCTTGTTTACCATTATTGAGTAGCTGCTGCGTCGCTTCATAGATGCGTTTAGCGCTTTGTCCGTCATCATAAGGATGCAAGTCTTGCGCATATCCCTTAATGTGCTGTGCTAACTCTTCAGATGGTTGTAATGCCTGCTCGATAGAAGATTCCAATTGGCTAGCATCACTAATATCCAACAAGTAATCTCCCGGTTGTGAATTATTGAGTGTTACCGCTGGTTTACCTAGCAGTGCAAACTCGCCAATGATCGATGAGGTATCAGATACCATCACATCGCCAGCTTGTAGCACGTGGGAGACATCGCAATCATCAACTACTTTGAGCTTATCACTTTCAATACTGCGATATTTTGCAATCCAATCGGGATCCATTTTCGGATGGAACTTCACTAACCATTGCCAGTCTTTTTCACGACTAAGGCGGGTAATTTCGTCAAATAAGGCTGGCGCCGCAGTGAGTGATGGCGAGAACGTTGGCGCAAATAGAATCGTCGGTACTTCACGCTGTTCATCCCATTGGTAGCTTGGACTTGTGAATAAGCCATCTAACTTCGGCCAGCCAGTCTCAATAATATCGAAATAGCCGTGCTGCACTGCTAATTCATTAAAACGATTAGTCGTCGCCGGACCATGAGTACAGTACAAATCGAAACAACCACGAATAACGAAGTGCCCTTTCTTTTTCCACTCTAAGCCGTGGAATACCTGAACTTTCAGCCCTGGAATAAAGTTGGGGACAATATTACCCGGCACATAGGTCGCTAGTGGTTGAAAATCAACAGCACGCTGAGAATCTTGGGTATATTCCTCATCGCTATTAAAATTCGACAACGTCACTTCATTGTCATAAACGAACCACAATACCTCACCGCCCTGCTGCCTAATGTAAGTTTGCAATGGACGTAATATTTCAAATGAGTAATTTTGCGAAATAAAAAAGAGGTAATGTTGTTTCATGGATTAATCATTCACTTAGTTTGGCAAATTTTTAACAATTTCAATGGTTTCTGTCGTAGATATCGACGGTGTTCGCGGCAAGTAAACCACGTCACACACATGCTTAAGATGATCAAATTTACCTTCCCAATCATCTCCCATCACCAACATATCGGCTTTGTGTTCAATTAAATATTGCTCTTTAAGCTCTAGCGATTCTTCAACAAAAACTTCATCGACACAACGCAGTGATTTAAGAATATGAATGCGATCTTCCTGAGAATAAATCGGGTTGCGACCTTTTTTACTCATATTCAAAGCGTCAGAAGACACGCCAACAATTAAATAGTCACCCTTTGCACGGGCACGTTCTAAGATATTAACGTGACCCACATGAAACACATCGAAGGTGCCAAAAGTAATAATACGCATTATTTAATTTCCAAAATTACCATAACTTAGAGAAGCCTAAGCTTGAAAAAGACTCGCCATTCACATCTTTACCCGCATAAACATGCAAGCCTAAGAAGTGCGATTTATATTGCCAGTTGTAATCCACTTGCAGGTAGTGGCCACGTTCGTAATTGTGGCTAGCAGTAGACTCTGAATATTTATTTTGTACCGTGTGGTATTTGACGCTCAGATGGCTACTTTCAGTCAGATCATTGGTATAACCAACACTCAGAATTTCCGCACCAATTTTATCATTTGCACCTTTTTCATCCCCCCACCAATGACCCATTTTATGGCCTTTGTTGCTGTAACCAGCTCGATAGAGATGATGCGTATACCAAGCGTCTTCAATTAATTGAGCGGTAAGATTTAATGACTCTGTTTCAGACAAGTACGGAATAAATAAACCTAAACTATAGGCCTTGTTACCCAATTTATAATTTGAATAATCGTTAGTATCTTCACCAGCAACTTCTAAGATAATGCTAAATGGATTGTCGCCCCAACTTAAATCAAAGCGATTGGCAATTGACGCTTGTTGATTACCAAATTCGTTATCACAGCTTTGCAGATCTGATTGGCCACCACAGTTATCAGAGCTTACAGGATCAATAATCGCATCCCACACCTCTGATAGGCCGACACTACCGCGATCACCTCCGCCAAACTGCATAGTACGATTACCGGAGATAGTCCACCAATCGGTAGGTTGCATACTGAAGTACATGGTTAAGAAACCAGGTTTACCTGACGACAGCTTATCTTGAAATACAATCCCATCGACTTTTTCTAAACGACCAAACCCTAGTTCATACATGATGTTGTAATCAGTCATAGGCTTCACATTTGATAAGGTCGCTCCAAGCATTGGCAGTGCCTGTGTCGAAATCATTTGCGAACTATCTTGCAATGGTGATAGCCAGTGTTCGCGATAACCTAAATCGGCCTGCATGTACTCATTACCAACTGACAAGAAATTGCCAAAATTGTAACCATATCCTGAACCACTAAAACCACCGCCTACATTTGCAATCACGTATTTATTAAATTGCGCAAAGCCAGTGGCTTCAACATAATATTCCTGCTCGGTTGAGCGGCCACGAGAGTTTGGTAATGTCTTATAATTTGAATCTGAAATTCGCAATTCCGATTTAAAATGCGTCAACGCATAAGGCTTTTTAAAGCGCTTAATATAGCGGTTAATACGACCATGTAATTTAGGATGAGATGTTTTTACTTCATCAAGATATTTAACAACGGTTGCGATGTGATAAGGCTTTTTTAACGCTGGATAACCAGTGATAGTAACTAAGCGCTCAATCTCCAATTCAAATACAGGGTTGAGCTTAAGTGGCAGATACGGAGAAACCCCAGCTTGGGCGTTTTGCGCTAGTGACAACAAAGCCGCCCCAACAGTAAGTCCTAATAATTGTTTTTTCATCAATAATCCATTGAGGTTAATCGCATTCTTGGATGCGCATGTTAGCAAAAATAGTACGTAGGCACTACGCCAAATCCCTTTGGCTACATAATCGTGTGAAAAGTTGCTAGTATGAGCAAAAATTTTTAAAGCAAAGGTATTTTTTGTGCATAGCAAAGCCATTTATCCGGGAACATTTGATCCCATCACTAACGGTCACTTAGATTTGATTGAACGCGCGGCGAAAATGTTTCAGCACGTAGTGGTTGGCGTTGCCAATAGCCCAAGTAAAAAACCACTGTTCAACCTCGATGAACGAGTTCAACTAGCTTCTAAAGTGACTGCACATCTAGACAATGTGTCTGTGGTTGGTTTTTCGGGGTTATTAGTTGATTTTGCCAAAGATCATCAGGCAACAATTTTGATTCGCGGTTTACGAGCGGTGTCTGATTTCGAGTATGAGTTTCAGTTGGCAAACATGAATCGTCGCCTATATCCCGAATTAGAAAGTGTGTTCTTAACACCTGCCGAAGAAAACTCTTTTATTTCTTCAACGCTGGTTAAAGAGGTTTCTATTCACGGCGGTAAAGTTGAGCAATTTGTGCCACCGCTCGTGGCACAAGAGTTAGAAAACAAACTTGCCTAGCAATGAATGCGCATACTTTAAATCATAAGTATGCATTTAATTTATTTAGGCTGACATTGCGCGCAAAACACACTTGCACGCTGTCCAACTTTTACTCCCTGTAATTCACTCTTACAACGCAAGCACGGCTCTCCTTCGCGTCCATAAACAAATAACGATTGGGCGAAATAACCCGGCTTGCCATCTGTCTGACTAAAATCTTTTAATGTGGTTCCACCTTGCTTAATCGCTGCTGCCAGAACGTCTTTTATGGTACTAACTAATTGCGGAATCTTTTCTGTTGGTACCTGATTGGCAGGCGTTAACGGATGTATGCCCGTCAAGAAAAGTGCTTCATTGGCGTAAATATTACCAACGCCAACCACAACGGGATTATCCATAATAACTAGTTTAATCGCCGCCTTTCGCTTAGCGCATTTTTCTGCAAGGTGCTCAGTATTAAATGCATCGGTTAACGGCTCTGGTCCTAACTTTTCAAATACTTGATGTTCACCTGATTCGTCGGCATAAAGCACAGCGCCAAAACGCCGTGGGTCATTTAGCCTTAGCACTTTGTCACCTACGGCGACATCAACGTGGTCGTGTTTTTTCAATGGCGTTGATTTATCGATAACTCGCAAGCTGCCCGACATTCCTAGGTGAATGATGATGTGACCAATGGCAGTTTCAATGATGAGATATTTAGCGCGACGCGAAATCGCAGTAATTCGTTGGCCAACTAACTTTACTAAATCTGCTTTTGGAATATCCCAACGTAACTTAGGTGTACGAATAACAATATCACTAATCGTTTGTCCACTAAGGTGCTGGCTGACACCAAGGCGACTGACTTCAACTTCTGGTAACTCTGGCATTTTCTAATACCCTTTATCGATTTGGGCTAATTGCGCAGGCATCAAGCGCCACGTTTTCTGAGCAATGATATCTGTAATCAAGCCTTCACTCGGCTGAATCCACAGTTTGGCTGGGTGCTCTTGACCGGCTAACCACAAGGTCACGCGATAACCTTCTTCTTCGCTGGTTGCCAAACTTACTTCGCCTGTCAACTCGCCCCACGCTTGAATTAATGGTGCAGCTTCATCGGTTGGTAATTTATCACCAGGGTTAACTCGCCAACTGGTTCCCAAACGCTCTATCGCATAAGTGGGATATTCCAAAGTTAAAATCATGCTTTGCTCAGGAAGAATGGGGACTATCTGCCCTTCTGCATTGTCCACCAGCTTATCGTTCATTAAATTAAACATAATAATCATGCCCATACAGGCGAAGATAAGTACGTTGTTCCAACCTTTTTTCGACAAGCCCACAACGAGTCCTCAGCAATTAAATAGCTGATAGTCTACTGGGAAAAAGAATTAGGGAAAAGGAGAATCACCAATCTGACGTTTAATTGGGATTGGAAATGTTGATCAGTGCTATTTTGAAATTTGTCATATTCAGTTCAAACGTGCGCTTCGACAACACTGCTCCTAGTTACTCCTTCGACAAAGGAATTCGCTTTAATCACATCGCTATGAGTTTTCACTTTCAGCCTTGCAACGCGCTTCAAGAACCCTGCTCCTAGCCATCCATGGCTTCGCAGGAGCAAAAAGCCTGACTGTTCGTCCAGAACGTCATCGCTCCATACCGTCCATGTGTGTCTTGCCATCACAACAATCGCTTCAGCAACCCTGCTCCTTGTCATCCCTGACATCGCAGGATACCGTTCATCCTGAACGTAAAAACCCAGCCGAAGCTGGGTTTTTCAATGTAACTTTCGAAGAAAATCGATTATTTGATTTTAGCTTCTTTGTACATTACGTGCTTACGAACGATTGGGTCGTACTTTTTAAGCTCTAATTTCTCAGGCATAGTACGCTTGTTCTTATCAGTTGTGTAAAAGTGGCTGCTAGCACTTGATACTAATTTAATTTTATCACGCATTTTCTAACTCCTTAAACCTTTTCACCACGAGCACGCATTTCAGCTAAAACAGCATCAATACCTTTCTTATCGATAATACGCATACCTTTAGTAGTAAGACGTAATTTAACGAAACGGTTTTCACTTTCTACCCAAAAACGGTGAGTGTGAAGATTTGGTAAGAAACGACGACGCGTGTGGTTTTTAGCGTGCGATACGTTGTTACCTGTTGCTGGTTTTTTACCAGTTACTTGGCATACTTTAGACATGAATGTCCTCCAAAAATATTTCTACTAGCTCGAGCTGTAAATGTGCCTCAATTGGCCTATGCTCGCGGCGCAAATGAGGGCCGCATGCTATCGATGACAACATACGCCTTATATATAATGTTCAAAAAAGAGACTACTTTTCGTCCTTTTTAAGGATAGAAAGGAGCTACGCTCTCAAAAACGCGGCAATTCTATCAGAAAAAAAACAATTAAAGTAGACCATGATCGGCAAAAGAATAAGGATCATTTTGTCCAATGATGAAATGATCTAAAACCGTGACATCGATCAGCGCCAACGCATCGACAATTCGCTGAGTAATTCGACGATCCGCTTCACTTGGCGTTGCGATCCCCGATGGGTGATTGTGACTAAGTATCACACTGGCGGCATTGTATTTAATCACCTCACGGACTATCTCTCGCGGATAAACACTGGCCGCATTAATAGTGCCGCGAAAAACTTCATCACAACTAATCAACTGATTTTGATTATCGAGATACAACACATAAAAACACTCATATTGCAGCTGGCGCATTAAATGCGATAAATATTGAGCAACCGCATTTGAGCTAGTCATCGAAATTTTAGATTCGAGCTGATGACGATAAAAACGCTTACTCATTTCCAGCACAGCGTTAAGCTGGGCGTATTTGGCGGGGCCTAATCCTAAGTGTTCACAAAACTGCTGCTGGTTTGCACCAAGCAATTCGTTTAAACCACCAAAGCTCACCAACAACCGATTGGCCAGCTCTACGGCCGAGCACCCTTTTACGCCCGTGCGTAAAAATATCGCTAACAACTCACTGTCCGACAGTGATTGAGCGCCATATTGCAGCAACTTCTCACGTGGCCGCATTTGCTCAGGCCATTCCTTAATTGAACTATGATTGTCACTCATCCCCAACCTCCTGTTAGAAACACACGATGAAGAAATAGACATTAATTATGGGTCAAGTAAGCGAATTTCGCCGACTTTATGCTATCTTATGCCCCCAATTGAATATCAATGAATAAAGGCTTAGTTCATGACACTCGCAAACAAAAAAGTCGTCTTAGGGATCACAGGTGGAATCGCCGCTTATAAATGCCCTGAAATAGTTCGCCGATTAAAAGACTTACATTGTGACGTGCGTGTCGTGATGACTGCGGGTGCCAAAGAATTTATCACGCCGCTTACCCTGCAAGCAGTGAGTGGCAATCCGGTTAGCGATAGCTTATTAGATCCCGCGGCTGAAGCGTCAATGGGTCACATTGAGCTAGCTAAATGGGCAGATTTAGTCGTCATTGCACCAGCATCTGCCGATGTTATTGCCAAAATCAACGCCGGCATGGCCAACGATTTACTCACCACCATTTGTTTAGCCACTAGCGCGCCAATTGCTATCGCCCCTGCAATGAACCAGCAAATGTACGCCGCTAAAGCCACCCAACGCAATCTTGCGAGTCTGGAGCAAATGGGCATGCACATTTGGGGCCCTGCCAGTGGTGAACAAGCTTGTGGCGATGTCGGTAAAGGCCGTTTACTAGAGCCAATGGAAATTGTTGAGCGCATAACAAACCATTTTGATGAGCCTTCATTAGATCTCAATATTTTAATTACTGCGGGGCCAACCCGCGAAGCTATTGATCCCGTGCGCTATATCAGTAATCACAGCTCAGGAAAAATGGGCTTTGCCATAGCACAAGCGGCAAAGCAACTTGGTGCCAATGTCACGCTAATTTCTGGGCCAGTGTCATTAACAACGCCGACTGGTGTTAACCGCCTCGATGTAGTTAGCGCTAGCGATATGCACCAGCAAGCTATGAGCCATGCGCCAACGCACGATATTTTTATCGCCTGTGCTGCGGTTGCTGATTATCGGCCAGCTAATATTAGCGATCAGAAGATTAAGAAAAACGACGATGATATGGTCGTTAGCATGATTAAGAATCCAGATATTCTGGCTGATGTGTCAGCACTAAAAGAGCAGCGCCCATTCTGTGTTGGCTTTGCCGCCGAAACTCAAGATGTCGAAACCTATGCTCGCGTAAAATTACAGCGTAAAAAGCTGGATATGATTGCCGCCAATAATGTCAGCATTGCAGGCCAAGGTTTCAATAGTGATAGCAACGCACTCACATTATATTGGCCACAAGGTAAACTTGATTTACCACTGGCCGATAAACAAGAATTAGCAAAACAACTAGTAGTTGAAATTATTAAGCATTACAATCAGGCTCAATAAATTTTACATCCCCAACACTTTATAGCAGTAGGATTAGTTGCCTCATGGCCGTTACCAAAAAATCGAACCGTCGCGAACAAATACTCCAATCATTAGCTCACATGCTAGAAACTCCGGGAAACCGCATTACCACAGCAAAACTAGCTGCTGAGGTAGGGGTTTCTGAAGCTGCGCTATATCGCCACTTTCCATCAAAAGCGCGTATGTTTGAGGGATTAATCGAGTTTATTGAACAATCAGTACTATCACGCGTTAACATCATTACCAGCGAGGAAAAAAACACCTTACTTCGCTGTCATCACATCATCCAATTGGTGTTGTTATTTGCAGAGAAAAATCCAGGTATCACACGAATTCTGACTGGTGATGCATTATTGGGCGAACACGATAGACTGCGCGAGCGCATCAGCCTGCTATTTGAAAAACTAGAAACACATCTCAAGCAAATTCTACGCGAACGTAAACTACGTGAAGGCAAAAGCTTTGATATTGATGAAGCACAGCTCGCCAACATGTTACTTGCTTATGCCGAAGGCCGCGTCAATCAGTTTGTCCGCAGTGGCTTTAAAACCAAGCCTACCGATGGTTTCGAACAGCAATGGCAACAATTTGCTAAGTTATTGGGCTAAATAAATGATAGCGGCGTTATTTATTTAGCCCCAAACTTATTTCAAACGATATAAAAACTAAGGGCCGCATATAGCGACCCTTTTTTAGTTTATCAGCGATAGTTAACCACTAAATACCATATTTCTCACGGTATGCAGTAACGCTCGCTAGCGTGCCACCCATTTCGCCTTTTTCAGTTAAGTAACCGATTAAGTCGCCGAGCGTCACGATTGAAATCATGGTTGCGCCATAGTCACGCTCGATTTCTTGGATAGCCGATAATTCGCCTTTACCTTTTTCTTGGCGATCTAAGGCAATCAATACACCCGCTAATTCAGCACCAGCGTCATTGATAATGTCCATTGACTCGCGAATAGCGGTGCCAGCAGTAATAACATCATCTACCAGCATTACTTTGCCTTTTAGCTCACTACCCACTAAGCTGCCGCCTTCACCGTGTGCTTTTTTTTCTTTGCGGTTAAAGCAGTACGGCATATCGATATCGTGTTGCTCGCACAATTGCAGTGCAGTCGCCGACGCAATTGGAATGCCTTTGTACGCAGGGCCAAATAGCAAATCATAGTCAACACCGCTATCCATAAGAGCCGCCGCATAAAAACGACCTAAACGCGCTAAGTCTTTACCTGTGTTAAATAAGCCAGCATTGAAGAAATACGGGCTAACACGGCCAGATTTTAAGGTGAATTCACCAAATTTAAGTACTCCGCGCTCAAGTGCAAATTCAATAAAATCAATTTGATACTGTTTCATGTCGTTACCCTATTTCAAAATTTCAGTTTGTTTTTCAAATAAATCTTTAATGCCGTTTTCTGCTAATGACAACATCGACAATAATTCTTGATGGCTAAATGGTTCGCCTTCAGCCGTGCCTTGCACTTCAATCATCTTACCATTGTCAGCCATCACCACATTCATATCCGTTTCGGCTTCACTGTCTTCTGGGTAGTCTAAATCGCAAACTGCCTCACCCTTATAGATACCAACAGAAATTGCCGCAATCATGTATTTCAGCGGATCAGTTTTAATCATCTTGTTCTGTTGCATATGACGTAGTGCATCAACAAGTGCAACACAAGCTCCAGTGATAGACGCTGTGCGAGTACCGCCATCGGCTTGGATAACGTCACAATCAATCGTAATGGTATGCTCACCAAGTAGCTCTAAATCAACTGCCGCACGCAGTGAGCGAGCAATTAAGCGTTGGATTTCTAACGTACGGCCACCTTGCTTGCCAGCATTGGCTTCACGGCGCATGCGTGAATGCGTTGAGCGCGGTAACATGCCGTATTCAGCGGTAATCCAACCTTGGCCCTTACCTTTTAAGAAGCGTGGTACACCTTCTTCAACAGTTGCGTTACATAAAACTTTAGTGCCACCAAACTCGACCAAGACTGAACCTTCAGCATGAGCGGTGTAATCGCGAGTGAAGCGAACTTCTCGTGTTTGATCATAGTGGCGTCCACTTGGACGCACGACAGTTGTTGCAGTCATGGCACCTACTTATATAAATGAAATTGGGATTGCTGGTATTATAGAGACAGTGCCAAGGGATAGCCATGAATACTTAAAAGCCGCCATGAGAAATCACGCCGACTTAACAAGCGGCCTCATACTAGAATGAATAATTAAACCCAATGAAGCCAGAAGTTATATTGTCTTTCACGACAATCGGACTATCTTTCGCCTCGTCGCTAAGTTGCTTGTACTCAGCATTCAACGCAAGACTCCACGAATCATTAAATTCGTAATAAATACTCAACCCCAAGGCAGTATCAATATCAGCTTTAGCGTGATAAAAGCTACGACCGACTATGGCCTCGCTTCGCTCAACGCCAAAATAGTAGTTATTGTATTTTTCACCGTTGTAGGTCGCTCTTACATAAGGCAAAAACTGGAAGCCTGACTCTTCGCTGCCCAGAGGAAGCGAGTAAGTGATATGACTAATAAAGCCTTCATGAGCCCCTGCTACATCTTGCAATAGTGAGAGTTCAAACAAACCAAAGTTATTGTAATAGCCCAAGGTAGCACCTAGTTCTACGGCGATATCATTTCTGTCTTTCATACCTTTAAGCGCCATAGAATCCTCGCTTTTATAACCGATACCAACTTGCGTCGATGCGACAGCATCTAGATAGAACCCTTGATCCGCTTTTTCATGCGACATTAGTGTGTAACCAATTCCTGTACCATCAATATAGAAGTTACCTTTTTTAAAGGTGAAATAAGGGAATGGCGTAACATCATCACCATCCCATTGCGCATAAGGCGATTTACTGTAGAAAGCACCAACACCGACAGACATGTCACTGCCTGATGATTCTGTAGCAGCATGAGCTGGTAATAGTAATCCACACAGGCTAAGACCTGTAATTTTTGCTAATTTGAATTTCATAGATTGTTTCCCTAAACAAAAGTGACCAACCGGTCTTAAATAATTTTAATAAAAAAATACCAGCTATCCAAAAGGAGTAGCTGGTGATAAGTTTTTATTCTTATAGTGTTACTTCATTTGGCGCTTAAAGAACAAGAAGTAGAGTGATGGCACAAAGAACACCGATACCACAGACGCAACCAGTAGCCCGCCAATCATCAACGTAGCCATAGGCTCAAACATAGCTCCGCCGCTAATAGCCATAGGTACCAAGCCAATAACTGTCGTCAGAGTTGTCAGTAATATCGGTGACACGCGTTTCACCGCAGCTTCAACAATTGCCTGTCTCAGTTCCTGTGTTTTGCGCTCAATATCAATTTGATCAATCAATACAATGGCATTGTTGATGATGATGCCCGCCAGTGAAATCATACCCAAGGTACCAAAGAACGATAATGGTTCGCCGGTAATGATTAACGCCAGCGGACTGCCGATAATAATAAACGGAATGGTTAAGAAAATAATTACCACGCGTCTCGCCGAATTAAACTGGAACATAATAGCCGCCAGCATTAACAACAGCGCTGGCATCATGCCGTTAGCAAGCATTTCATTAACTTCGGCGCTGTCTTTCACTTCACCACTAATTTCAATGGCATAACCACCCGTAAGATCGAGAGAGTCCAGCGTCGGCTGAATAAAAGCTAACAGCTGCTGCGCACTGAGTTCACTACTCTTAGCGCTGATCTTAATAACGCGTTTTTGATTAAAACGGCGCATCTGTGATAACTCAAAGTTTGGCTCAAAAGTCGCGATACTCTCCAAGGCAATGGTTTTGCCGTTGATGGCAAGCGTAAGCGAGTCTAAATCTTCGATACTATCGCGTGAACCTTCCTCTGCACGGATCATGATAGGAAATGAATCCGTACCTTCTCTAAACGATGAGATCTGACTGCCCATGAAGTAGCTTTGCAAGGCCGAAGAAATATCTTGCGATGTTACGCCGTAGTTTCTGGCCTTATCTTGCGCGACATTAATGGTGACTTTTAAATGCTTATTCCCCCAATCATTTTCATTTTGCACTATACCAGGCACTTGATTGAATCTACCTTCAACAGTCTTTGACAAAGCGATTAATCGATCAACCTGCGGGCCAGAAATCTTAATATCAACAATGCCAGATTCCGCACCGCCTAATGACAACTGTTTGATCTTAAAGCGTGCCTCGGGATGATTAAGCAGCACGTATTGCTGCGCTCGTTTTACTGCCGCTTCAGTGCCCTCAAATGACTGAGTATTCACCAAAATAAACGCTGTTGCTGGATTACTATCAGCTGGATTTAACGCCAAATAGAAACGTGGCCCACCGCTACCAACATAGGTTGTGGTATTCATCACTTCAGGATTAATACCCTCATCTGAAATCCATTTTTCAACAGATAATGCTACTTGCTCTGTTTCTTTAATACTCGTTCCTTTCGGCATATCCATATATACCAAGTATTGGTTACGAGCACTCATTGGGAACATCTCATTTTTGAGATCGCCAAATAACCCTGACGCCAACACAACCAAACCGTATGCGGCAATCACTACTACCACAGAAAATCCCAAACTGCGCGTTACCAATTGACGATAAGTGCGAGCAAGGAATGAAGGCTTCTTATTAGTAGCTTGTGGAGTTTTCTTCGCTAACCAAACACACAGTGCCGGCAAAATATAAATCGAGGTTAGCCAAGAGCCCACCAGCATTAAGGCCACGACAGCACCCAATGAGAAACCATATTCGCCATCGGTACCATCGATTAAAAATAGCGGTAAGAAGGCTGCTACAGTCGTGATGCTGGCAATAGCTAGTGGAATAGCAAACTGTTTACTAGCTTGCTGCGCCGCATTCGATGGCTCTTTACCTTCGGCCATTTGACGCTGAATATCTTCAACAATCACCAGACCATTATCGACTAATAAACCCAATGAAATGATCACTGCGGCGATAGATACCGTTTGAATTTCAACGCCGATATATCGCATCAATATCATCGCAAACATCACCGAGAAAGGTACGATGCAAGCAACAATTAGCGCAGGACGCATGCCTAGGAAAATCATCAGTACAATAAGTACTACAGCCGCGGTTTGCAGCACATTCATCAAGGCATCATCAATCGCCTTAGTGACCTTCTCTTCTTGATACGTTGAAAATGAATACTCGATACCAATAGGCTGTGTTTGCTCAAAGGCGATAACCGCTTCTTTAATTGCCTTGCCAATCACCTGAACATCGCCGCCATTGCGCATCTGAATGCTCAGTGCAACAGCGGGTTGGCCATTAAAGAAAACAGGCTCTACTTTCGGGTCGACAATCCCCTTGCGCACTGTCAGCAAGTCACCTAATCGAATGAGCGTATCGCTATTAGGAATTTTAATCACCAAATCACTAATGCTTTCGATCCGCTTTAATTCACCGTTAACTTCAAGACTGATACTAGTGCCTTGTGCATCGAGTTTTCCCGCCGAAGAAATAACATTTTGACGTTTCAAATCATCAATAATCTGCGGTAAATAGCCACCGATAGCTTCTAATTTTCTCGCATCAAATTCGAGCCAAACACGCTCTTCTTGCACACCTAACAGATCAACTTTACCGATGCCTTTTACACCGTACAGATGCTTTCTCAACGCGCGGCTAGATTCACGCAACTCAGCGTAGTTAAAACCATGTCCAGTCACCGCCACCGTCGCCACAGCAACATCGCCGTAGTTAGTGTTGACATAAGGACCATCTGTTCCCTGTGGCAACTGCAAATGAGCATCTGCCATCTTATTGCGGATCTCTTGAAAAACCGCAGGTAATTCGTCATTGGCCAATGACTTATAAATATTGAGATACAGTAATACCTGACCATCGACGATCAGCGTTGAAATTTCATCGACCTCGCTCACCTGCCGAGCGATGCGCTCTAATGGCTCTGCAATCAAACGCTCAGCTTTTTGCGGTGACATGCCCTCAAAACTCGCATTCACTACTGCCGTGCGAATGGTAATTGACGGATCTTCTCGTTTAGACAATTTGCTATACGCCGATAGCCCCAACAGCATTAACGCGAACATCACAAAGATAGTGAAACGCGAACGCTCGATACCAAATTTAGTTAGTTTTTCCATGGCTAACCTCTATTGCTTATCGGCTAATAATTTAACTTTCTGACCCGGCGTCAAAAACGGCACACCAGCAATAGCAACCGCATCGCCGCGCACTAAACCAGCTGTCACTATGATGCTATTTTCTTTAACACCCGCGATTTTCACTGCTTGTTTAGCAACAATTTGAGTATCGGCTTGATAAACATAGACATAGGCATCCGCCTCTCTGTCATTATTAACAATTGGGCTATCGGTAATAACCGCAGCTAGTGGCAATACAAAGCCATCTTCTTTCGTGATTTCAAAACTCAAAGATACTTCAACTGCCATGCCTACTTTTAAGGCAGGTACTGTCTTAGTTAAGTGAACGATAACAGGGTATGTCGATACAGTTTCAGTACTCGATGCCAGCTCAGAAACATGACCTTCAATTACAATATCAGGATTGTCTGCTGATTTGATAGTGACAGCTTTACCGACAGATAATGCCTGTGCGACCTCATATGACACCGAGATCTTGGCTTCAAAGCTATTAGGATTGTAAATAGTCGCAATTGGCTCGCCTGCCTGAACCGTGATATACGAATTGTTCTTTGCCGAGGTGATAATGCCGTCATATGGCGCAACGAGAGCCGATTTAGTCAGCTGTTCTTTTGCTGTTTCCAGCTGCTTCTCTAATTGCTTAACTTGTGATTTTGCCACTAATACCGACGTTTTTACCTGATCGATAACCGCTTGAGTTACGATCTTCTTTTCAAACAGATTCATGCGGCGCTGCAAATCAGCTTCTGTATTTGCTAGAGAAGCTTTCGATTGTTCTAACGCAGCGGCGGCTTGATCGACATTTAGCTGGAGCGTCGTTTTATCGAGTGCTAACAACACCTGTCCTTTAGCAACATGCTGCCCGACACTGAGATTGTTTTTCCCCAGTTTCCCGCCAATCTCAAACGACAAAGTAGAGCGTTCACTAGCCCGTAAAACACTTGGATAATGGCGATACATTACATTCGATGATTCTGAAATTGTCAGTGTTTTCAAGCCTCTAATGTTTTCATTAGACTCAGTCGTTGTCTCTGATTCCTGACAACCAACAAGTAACAGACTTGCAATTACCAAAGCGGATTTTAGCTGGACATACATTAGCGTTTCCTTTTATTGAAAAATTAAATTATGTGCACAGCCAACACAAAACTGACTGGTCGGTCATATTGTATGTTCTATATAGCTTGAGGATCAACGCCTACCACTGTATAAAATGTGTTCAAGATCTAACTTAATGAAGATAATTCAATTTGTTTGATGATCTAAATTGTATAAAATCCAGTAATCAGCACTTTAAGAGATATTTCCATTTGAGCACGGCATCTGAAAAATTAACCCGTAAAGGTTCGAAACATGAGCAACCTGAAATACGTCGAATGCAAATTATCGAAGCCGCTATGGTGTGCTTTGGCGAACACGGATACAACACCACTACGATTGATTCTATCGGTAAGCAAGCCAAACTTTCTAAGGGATCTGTCTATCGATTTTTTAGCAGTAAAGATGAACTAATGTTAGCAATTATTGAGTACATTTCAGATGAATTCGACAAACGCTTTGAAAGCGAAACTGTGGGGCAAAGCAACTTAGAACAACTAGAAACCTTCTGCAAAATCTCTATTGAGGATATTATTGAACATAAAGAGTTAGCCGATCTGTGGTTTCAAATAATAAACCTTGATTTTGCTCGAGATGCTATCACTCAATTATTTAAGAAAGATCTCGCTATCATTACCTCCATAGTGACTAGTGGAATTGTAGCTGGAGAATTTAGAGAATCTGCTAAAGATACCGTTCCCGACGCAATGATGGCTATGATGAATGGCAGCTTTTTGCTCTCACACATCCTGAATCAAGAAGAGGAAGAATGGCTAGAAAAGTTTCAGCGTTCTTGGCAAATCATTAAATCACAGCTGATTGAATCATAAAAAAACCGGACTTAGAGTCCGGTTTTTCATTCCATGCACAAATAATTACTCTTGAGTAACGGTAGAACCCCAAATTTCTCCGTCGCTTCCCGTCAATCTCACCATGTCACTGTTAGTGTAATTTGATTGCTCAGCATAGACTTTGAATTGCATCGTCGAACCAGTTGTTCCGCGCGTTCCAGCAAGTGCAGTTATCGCAAAAGTATCTCTAAACTCAATGCCTTCTTGCGCATTACTGCCAGTGACCACTAAATATTGCACCTGATTAACGGTTTCGAAATACCATGTGAAGCTTTGATTCTCACCATCTTCACCGATAAAGGTTCCAGTACCCGGATTAGCTAATGTAGCTTCTCCGTCGTCATTGAACACATTTTTCTCAGTACCATCGACAAAAGTTTTGCTGGCGAAATCGGCGCGAGTTACCGCTTGCACACCACCACAGGCTTCAACAACTGTTTCAAAATCGGTGAATGAGTTATAAGAAGCTGGCATATCAGTGGCATCATTCCATGGTGATTCAAAACCACAGTTTAATTCTCCACTATTGCCATCTGGAGGCGTGCTATCACCGCCGCCGCTATACTCAACCAATTGGCGATAATCAGTGGAATGGAGCTGACCTGTTTGCTTGTCTTGGGCGTAAATGCGCACTACAAACTCGTAATTTTGATTAAAATCGAAATCTGAGTTTTCAAATAACTGCGCATTCAGATTTGATGCATCGACGACGAGCTGGGTGTCTGTCCCGCTAGTATACTCCCACATTTGCGCGTAGTTACCATTGGTTCCCGTTAACTCTACGAGCACCTGATAGTTAATGGTGCCATCCGCCAACGTCCACTCAAGCGTTAGGTCATCATCGTCTGCGCGAGAACCAATGGCAGCAATAGCAGCGGCGGTTGTAGCGGTCGCTTTAGGATATAGCCCAGTAGTTGCTGGCGCGAATGGGATACTCGAATAATAAGTAACAATGCTTTCGCCTGTCACAGCTGGTTGTTGAGCGTTAGTTAAGTCCAAATTAGCAGTATAAAGTTGATATGTAACTTTATCGCCAGCTGCTAATTTTGACACGTCAATTTCCCCTTCGCCACTGCCAAAGCCAGCCCAATCGAAGTTATATTGACCAGATACAGGATTATAAACATTGAGGTTCGATGCTTCATACTCTGGTAAACCTAAATAAATAGTCTCTTTTACAGTCTCGCCGTCATCACCATCGATGATAGTCACTAATGCAGACTGGAATTGTTTGCCGTCAGTGCCGTTATTGTTTGGATTATCATCGGCCACTGAAGCGTTAATACCACAACCACCGGGATTGTCATCACTGCCGTTGTAGTCATTACAGTGGAAGTGCAAATCGTCAATATCTGCTATTCGCTGATTACCTTTAATCTGCCAACCTTTGGTATCATCTTTGGCTACAATCCACATTTCAGTTGATGGATCGACAACGCCTTGAATAGTGGTATTGAAAAATGCCTTAGCCGTTTTGTTTTCTAAATCGATATCCTCTACCGATACACTATCAAACGAAAAGCCAATCAAGTCAGGATCTGTGGTTAAATCGGTGAGTAGCTCGCCTACGCTTTCATCATCATCAACAAAGTCATCGGCAAAGAAGTCTTCAATTGCCGCAGGCTTTGGCAGCCCAGCAGCAAACTCTTTCGCTAACGCATCAAACAAGTTAGCAACGGCGACCGTATCGGATATCGCGCCGGTGAGTTTATCTTTATCGGCAACCACTTTGGTCTCATTGTCATCACTATCTGATACATCGTCAGTAATGCTAGTACCGTCGATAATATTGGTGATTCTCATAATATTATCTGCAGTGTTTTCGATGCGAATTACATCAAGCGCCGCATCAAGCCCCGAGTGGTCAGCGCTAAAGCTGGTATTGAGCAAATCAATAGCACTATCAACCCCCAGAGCATCAAACACGTCTTGAAGCTTACTTTGCAGCGCTGTCTCTTGCGCCTCGATATCGTCGTCACTCAACGATTCATCAGCTGTTGAATCAAAGAAGTTAGACGCGATTTGTTGCGCCGCATTAGCAACGATAAGGTCGGTAAACGGCGTAACATTCACCACACCATCTGCGGTTAATTCATTAGTGTATGAATGCAATTGAACTCGACGGCCACCAACTGTGCCTTCTGCACGAATACGAAATGGGGCCTGCATGCCAGTCACATCAACCTCATAATCACCATTGGCTTCAATGAGTTTACTGCGCACAGCGCCTGTGGCGTCTTTTACAGTCACCGTGCCGACAATAGGCGCACCAGCAGCAGCGGTGCCTTTTAATTTCGCTTCAACAACATGAACAGTGCGCGTCAATCGACTTTCATTATCGGAAGCATCTTTTGCAATGTAGGTGATGTTGTAACTACCAATAGTAGCGATATCGACGCTACCTTCTGTGGTTACTGTGACATCACCATCAACCGCGTCAGTAGCACTGGCTGATAATTCTTCATAGGTTTGACCTTTAACAACATTCACTTCACTGGCGCCATTTAGAGTCAATACAGGCTCCGTAGTATCAACCACGTCAACCTGTCGAGTTGCCGTCGTTTCATTGCCTGCCGCATCAACCGCTTTATAGGTAATGGTATACTGACTAAGGGTCATGTTATCAACGGCACCAGTGGTCGTCACATCAACTGTTCCATCAGTATCGTCTATAGCACTGGCACCTTGCTCGGTATAGGTTTCACCGTGTTCCAACGTAACGGCAGTACCATTGATGGTAATCATCGGCGGCGTCGTATCGACTTTAGGTTGTTCTTTTTTATCGTCGTCAGTACTACTGCCACCACAACCAGCTAATAGTCCGGTGATTGTTATTGCTAAAAGCGTTTTTTGATATCCGCTACGTTTTTTATTGTCGTTATTTAAACTAACCATGTTTAGATCCTTAATATAACAAAGTGATATTTGCTTACACCAATTGAGAGCGATGGATTTCTTCGTTTTTTAACAAAGCGAAAAAATCAGCAGGATCATTATCCATAAGTTGACGGAGCTTGAGTTTGAAAGGTTTTGAAATCTTTTGAATCAACAGCTAAATCGTCAATTTACTGATAATTTAACGGATTATTCTTGTTGCGCTACGGCAATATAGTTTTCGATGTGTTTATATAATGACTGAGAGTCAACAGCGACAGCTTGGCCACCTAAATCGGCGATTTCTTTTTCGAGCTCAGGCGTCGAATGCCAAGTATATAAAACAAAAGGTGTGTAATTTTCAGCAGCGCGCATCTGCTCTAACAGGAGGATCCCTGCTAGCTTATCTTCTTGTCGTCCCATATCAGAAATAACCGCTTGATATTGATATAACGACAATAGCCTGATGGCTTTTTCGGTAGATTCTATGGGATAAACCGCAATTTTATTGGCTTCAAAATAGGCGCGCTCTTTATCGTTGTTAGATGGATTGTCGTCAACCCACAGAATGCGACCAATGGCACCCGCTGGCTCTTGCGTAACCAAATTTGTTTTATTGAACTGAGAAACAGCGATCATCACTATCGCAAACAACACTGAAAATAAAATGAGTGGCTTTTTATTGATGTTGAGCTTCGTCGACTCTGGCTTAGCTGACGTTTGCTCTTGTGATTCCGGTTGTTCATGCTCTCCTTCAAGCGCCTTGGCCAGTTCTACCGCTAATCGATAGCCCTTACCGTGAACCGTTTGCAATAAAGGGCCATCGTAACCAGCACTTTTGAACACTTTACGTGTATCTGAAATCAGCTTTGACAGAGACCACTCGCTCACCACCGTATCAGGCCAAATACATTCCAGTAGCTGTTGTTTAGTACAGGTTTTAGGGTAAGCAGTAATCAAGGCGTCAAAAAGGACAAAAGCACGCTCATCAATTTCGACAGCTTCGCCGCCAATTACCAATTGACGATTAGTGGTATCGAGACTAAATGTTTGAAAATCGTAAAACAAAACTACCCCAATCTACATAGCGTTACTTGCCTGAATATCAAAGAAATATTACCCCTGATAAATTGCTTAGTCTATAGACAAATGATGTCGATACTCCTTGAGCATATGCCAATTTATTCTAATTATTCCAGCGCCATAGTTTAGATAATACTAAACATTATTGAGCGTATAATGAGCATAAAAAAAGCTGCCGAAGCAGCTTTTTTAAATGGATAATCAAATTAATTATTTAATTTGAGTATTTAAAATCCAGTGGCTTAGCAGGCGAACACCGTGACCAGTACCGCCAGCTTGTGTTACACCTTTGTCAGATGCAGTTAGTGCATTACCAGCGATGTCTAAGTGTGCCCAACGTGTGTCGCCAGTGAACTCTTTTAGGAACATAGCAGCTGTTGTTGCACCTGGGCCACCTTTACCGATGTTGCGTAAATCAGCAACAGGGCTCTTTAGCATGTCGCCGTATGCAAGCGGTAGACGCCATAATTTCTCACCAACGATATCACCAGACGCAGTTAACTGAGTCACTAGCTCTTCATCGTTACTGAATAAACCAGTGTAACGGTTACCAACGGCGCGAATTTTAGAACCAGTTAAGGTTGCAACATCAACCATTACTTTAGGTTCAAAGTTTTTACGTGCATACCACAGGCTGTCAGATAGTACTAAACGGCCTTCAGCATCAGTGTTTAAGATCTCAACACTCTTACCTTCAGCGGTCATTACGATGTCACCTGGCGCAACAGAGTTTTCAGAAACCATGTTGGCCGCCATACCCATTACTGCAACTACATTAACAGGTGCTTTTTGTAACGCCATCGCTTTAACAGTACCAAGTACTGCAGCAGCACCTGCCATGTCAGATTTCATGTTGGCGATTGAGCTACCAGTTTTAACGTTGTAACCGCCTGAATCGAAAGTGATACCTTTACCAACTAAAGCGATAGGTGCATCGTCGCTACCTTTCCAGTGTGCAACAACAAGACGTGAACCTTCAGACGAACCCTTACCTACTGCGTAAAGTGCGCCCATGCCCATCTTTTTGATTTGCTTAGGTTTTAAGATCTTAACTTTTACGCCTAGTTTTTTAAGTTCTTTTGCCGCTTTAGCAAAATCTACTGGCGTCATTTCCGTTGGAACTTCAGTCGTTAAGTCACGCGCTAAGAATACACCTTGCTCGATAGCTTCTAACGACTCGTAACGCGATTCAGCTTTTGCAGGCTGAGAAACAACAACGTGGTAGTTTTTCTCTGCAGGACGTTTTTTCGATAAGTATTTGTCATACTTGTAAGCACGTAAGTTGATACCGTGTGCTAGTTCAGCAGCGAAGTTAGCATTGCTTACGCTATCAGAAATACCTTGCGTAAATACTTGAACATTCTCAACCTTGCTAGATTTTAATTTAGCGCTGATGTCCGCACCTACAAGATTAACTTCACCTGCGTTTAATTTAGCGTCATCACCTAAACCAACAACAATCAGGCGCTTAGCATCCATACCCACTGGCGCTAAAATTTCAACCATTTGCTTTGACTTACCAGAAAAATCTGCCGCTTTTAACGCGTTAGAAATTTGCGATTGAGATTGCTTGTCCAAACGGCTTAAATCAGGTGACGCTTGATCGCCAGCTTGAAATACAACAACAGCACCAGCTTTAGTTGAGCTTGATGAAAACTCGAACTTTTCAGCAAACGCAGAATTACTTAGACCCAAAGCAGCAACAGTTGCAGCTAGAGTCAGATTTTTCTTAGAAAACATAAGATTCTCTCACAAGGTTAATAAACGGCGCGCATACTGACATATTATGTCTATGTATACAATCGCCTATAGGTACAATTTATTGCTCTTCACTTGTAACAAAATGTGAAGCTGCGGCAGAAAACACAACGTCAGTAGAACTGTTTAGCGCTGTCTCAGCTGAATCTTGGATCACACCGATAATAAAGCCAATAGCAACTACCTGCATCGCGATGTCATCGGTAATACCAAACAAGCTACAAGCTAATGGAATTAACAATAGTGAACCACCAGCTACGCCCGATGAGCCACAGGCGGCAACAGAAGCAACCAAGCTCAATAAAATAGCCGTGGTGAAATCAACATCAATACCCAAGGTATTCGCCGTCGCTAATGTTAGTACGGTAATGGTAATGGCAGCACCGGCCATATTTACCGTTGCACCCAATGGGATAGATACTGAATAGGTGTCTTCATGTAAATTAAGCTTCTTACATAACGCCATATTTACCGGAATATTTGCCGCCGAACTACGAGTAAAGAACGCTGTAATACCTGATTCTCGCAAGCAAGTAAGCACTAACGGATACGGGTTTTTCTTAGTGACAGCAAACACAATTAGCGGATTAATGATAAGCGCGATCATCAACATCGAGCTCACCAACACTATCACCAAGCGACTGTATTCTGAAAGGGTGTCAAATCCAGTAGTCGCCACAGTATTGGCGACTAATCCCATAACACCTAACGGCGCAAATTTAATCACTAAGCGTACGATCGATGACACGGCATTCGACATATCTTGCACGGTATTTTTGGTCGACTCATTGGCATGTTTTAACGCAATACCTAAACCAATACCCCACGC
The DNA here is from genome assembly GCA_049607155.1 of Psychrobium sp. Classification (GTDB taxonomy): domain Bacteria; phylum Pseudomonadota; class Gammaproteobacteria; order Enterobacterales; family Psychrobiaceae; genus Psychrobium. The sequence goes on along the minus strand of JBMYWG010000028.1, from coordinate 21,502 downwards.
CAAAATACCAACGAAATTACCCGTCATAATGGCATTGATTGGATTATCAACAATTTTAAACGCCAGTGTTTTCAGAACTTCGCTTAACCCCTGTGGTGGGTTAGCATTAGCACCAGCGAGATCTAAAGTCAGCATGGTTGGGAATGCGAAGCTCATTAACACTGCCACCATCGCCGCGCTAAGGGTGCCTAAAAAATACAAACCAACGATAGGCTTAATATTGGCATCGCTATCTTGCTTTTGATTGGCAATCGATGCCGCCACCAGCACAAACACCAAAATAGGCGCAACAGCTTTTAAGCCTTTAATGAATAGATCACCAAACAAAGATAGTGATTTAGCCATTTCTGGCGCTGATAAGGCAATTGCGACACCGAGAATAATCCCGATGATGATTTGGCTAACGAGGCCAAGTGATTTGATTTTTTCGATCATAAGACGACTCTTATTATTATTGGTGAACGACTCAAGGAGTCGTCTAAAGAGCGTTTTGTATCATCGTCCTCAACTAAAGTCCAACGACAGTCGATATAAAAGGCTATATCGACTGTCAATCAAAGCTGACTGTCATTAGCTCTAGTGTATTTCCATCACATTGTTAGCGACGGCGCGATCTATGCGATAGCGATTTGGATCTATCTGCACGTATTGCGGTTTTTCCGTCGAATATACAGTTACCTTGCTGCGGTCACTGTTAAAATGCAGCTTGGTTAACGTCAGCATATTGCTATTATCAACCTCTGGAAAACCACTGTACAAGCCAATTTCGATAACGTCATCGATAAGCTCAGCCACTTCTTGATTGGTCTTCTGATCTAACACCAACTTCAAAGTGCTAACATCGATTTGGGTGGCATAAAGCCCTTCAGCGTTAACCGCTGTTTCCGCGCTATGAATTTCAAAGTCATGAAACACTACGCGCTTAAACATGTCATCGATAATTAGCTTTTGCTTCTCATTAGCCACACCATAAAAAGCATCGAGCAAATCGAGTGAAGTCGGTTTTTTAGGATAGCCATGAGAGGCCAGCAGCCCTTTCAGCGCGAGATTAATTTTCTCCTCACCCAACAATCCCAACAAGGCATGCATCACTTGCTTACCCTTAGAGTAATAGATGAAAGGCTCAAATCCAGCTGCGTATAACGGATTTTCGATACGTGGATTGTACGAGCGCATATTTAAGTAGCGATCAATCGACAGATGCACTTCTTCATTAGCCGCATACTCACCATAAAGCTGGCGTGCCATCACTAATTCAGTGTATTTACACAAGGTTTCTGTGAGCACCGCATAACCGCCAATATAATTCGGCTCAATATAATTACCCCAATATTGATGGGCAAACTCGTGGGATACACCGCGCAACAACGGATTTACCTCAGCTCCTTCGTTATTGAGATTAAAGAAACGGTTTTCCACCCCTAAGTACACGCCGGGTTGTGCACTACCAAAAGATTGATTGCTTGAAAAATAAGGTAACTCCGCCACCGTGAAATAATCATTTTCATAAGGCGTAAAGTTTTTCGCAAAATAATCCATGGTGTGGGTTAGCGCATGATTCACCAAGGCATTGTCTTTATCGTGCTTAGGGTGGTGATATATTGTGATATCGACACCCTTATGGTGTTTTTTATGCCCGGTAAATTCGGCCGATACGTAAGCAAACTGCGTGTTGATCTTGCCGTTAGACTTATAATGGAAATAGTTTCTATCGCCCTCTTGCCAGCTATTTACTAACTTGCCTACCGCTACCACAGATTGATCGGTACTGGTCGAGACTGTAGTTTCAAAGTTAACCCAATCGTCTGAAACTTTTTGGTCACTACGAGTTGGTGCAGGATATAACATCGTGGCTAGATTGCGCTTTTCGCGCTCGCGTTCACTGTTAATAGCCAAACGAGAGTCATAACCAAACTGAGGCATCACATCTTCCAACTCGATATAAGAGCCTTTTTCCGTCACATAATGCTCGCCATCTAACTCAACGAATGGACTATGAGTAATGACATAATTGAAACTCAGCCCGCCAACTGCATTTGGCAACAACGGCTTGTTAAACTGATAGATATATTGGTTATTCACTTCATCAAACTCAATGAGTGATGCACCATCGAGGGTTAGCTCAGCATCGATAGCACCACTACTAACCACTGAAATCAATAATTTTTCAATCGCTTGCGCTGTTTTGTTTTCAAATTGATAACGTCCCTTAACCTGATAACTGCGATCTTTCGGGAAAATATCAACATCGGCAGTAATATCAGTCACCGTCGGCACAGCCATATTTTTAAATGACTGATAGCGCTTTTCATATTGCTCTTGCTGATCAAAGCGCTGCTCAGCTGTTAAAAATTCATGCTTAACGTTCACTTGCGAATAGATGTAACTGCCACTTGCCAACATTCCAATAGCCGCTACTGACAGCGTCGCTACACCAACTTTGCCAATACTTTGGTTAACTGTAGATATTCCCCGCTGCCACATCTTAACTGTTAGTACCGCTAAGATTAGGGCGAAACTCAGCCAATAAGCGTTATACCAATGTAGCGCATCGAGGTGATAGTGAGCCTCCGTCATATCCGAGAAAATAAACTGTGGGCGATAGGCAAATGAAATCAATGGGTGCTCAAATAATATTGCCTTAGCAAAAATATTGGCAAAGAACACACCAAAGCCAAATAACAGCCCCAGAGACTTGGTTGCCGCAAAGCGCTGCAAAAACAATGTCAGTAAGGTAATCAATAAAATAGGAACGCCAGCGTAGTAATACAACGATAGGTAAATCGACAGATCGATATCGTAATATTGCTGGCTCAACTGAAAGGCAATCGCACACAGAATGCTAACGGTAATCAAGCTAAAGCCAACGGCTAAAACCGTGGCTAATTTCGCGAAATACAAAGTAAAGTTTCGCGTTGGAGTCGCATCAACTAAACCATTGATATTAACGTTACGCTCATTCCAAAACAGTTCTACCGTGTAGAAAATCGCCACTAACATACCGATATCCGATAGCGGCTGTTCCAGCATTTCTAAAATTAATTCCGTTGACGGGAAATAAGGCTGACCACCTGAAATAGGCCCCGAGAAAATATTGCCAATTAATAATGCGACTGAAAACACCACGGTCACCACCAGCAAGACAATAAAAGTAAACCCTCTAGTCACGGTGCGGTACTCTAGCTTTATCTTCGACCACCAAATGGCCAAGTTAAAGCGGTTAAAATCGTGATTCACCGCCACTGCTTGCCATTGAGTAAACAAACGACTGCCAAGCGTTTTCGCTGGTTCAACTTTTTTAGCTTTAACTGTTTTGGCTTTTCTAAAACTAAAACACTGATAGGTGAAAGCAAATAGGCCTGCACTTATCGCCAACCACAAAATGCGGTTGAATAGTAGGTCACCAGACAGCATTGGCATCAACACATTTTTCTGCTGCACACTCCACGTGGCAGATTGCGCCATAAAGGCAATAAATCCATAAGGTTCTAACAACGAGGAAAAGCCTGAGCCAGACTCTAAAATTGGCGATGAATTTGCCAATAATGGTGAGTTACCAAATACCGAGCCAATGATGTAAAGCACATAAACCACAATACCCGATACATAAACCGCAATCATACTTTTACTAAACATGGCGGTAGCAAACACCACACAACAAGAGAAAATTGCCGTTGGTAGCATGAAAATAAAGAAAGCAGCAAAATAATACTGCAAGCGGATAGGGCCAACTAATGCCGGTTCTAATTTAATCAACGTCAGCATCATCACCGCGATAGTGAATAGCATTAGGGTCAAGGTTGCGAACAACAGCCCCAAGAAGCGACTCGTTAAATATTCAAACTTATCAATTGGCGTCGCAAAGATAAGCGGCTCCATCTTGTATTGACTGTCTCGCAATAGCGTTGAAGAAGCCAAAACACAGACGACAAAGATGATGTTGGGTACGATAAACAAGATGGTTTGCGTGATGGCAAAGGCTGAATTAGCAAACAATAAGTTAGAGCCGCGTTGTCCAGTTACTAAGAAAGCCATCCACGCCAATAATAGCGCAGCAACCCAGAAACCAATTTGTTTAAAATGGGCGCGTAATTCGAATTGCGTTAACTTAAAGATCATGTGCTTCACCTTTTTTAAGTTGGTGAAGCGTCGAAAAATACACGTCCTCTAAATTAGGCGTCACAGGTTCAAAACCAATTTCAGGCTGGAATTCACTTTGAACAATAAGCTGAGTTTTTCCGGTAATCAGTTGCTCTGAAATTACATCAAACTTAGACTGATAATCAGTCACTTGTGATTTTTCTACGACTTTACCCCATAAAGTGCCTTCAATACTTTTAACTAACTGATGAGGCTTGCCCGTCAATTGCACCTGACCTTGAGCTAAAATCGCCATGTTTGGACACAACTGACTGACGTCCTCAACGATGTGAGTCGATAAGATGACTACAACGTTTTCGCCGATTTCACACAGTAAGTTGTGAAAGCGATTGCGTTCGTATGGATCTAGGCCTGCCGTTGGCTCATCGACAATGACTAATTTAGGCGACCCCAACAACGCTTGGGCAATACCAAAGCGTTGACGCATACCACCCGAGAATGCGCTAACGTCTTTCTTACGCACATCGTGTAAATTTGTTTGATGTAGCAATTGCTCGATTTGCGCCTTGCGTTGTTTGTGATCTGTCACGCCTTTAAGTAGCGCCATATGCTCGAGTAATTGATAACAGGAAACCTTAGGATAAACACCGAATTCTTGCGGTAAATACCCTAGACATGAACGCAAAATATTAGGGTTTTCAATAATGTCTTTGTTGTCGAAACTGATTTGGCCGTGCGATGGCAACTGTAATGTAGCGATGGTGCGCATTAAGCTAGATTTACCCGCGCCATTAGGTCCTAATAAGCCGAATAGTCCCGGTTCAATATCCAGTGAAACACCGTTTAGTGCTTTGACCCCATTGTCGTAGGTCTTTGAAAGATTTCTAATATTTAACATGCACTTTTCCAATAACGTTTTTTGATAAGGCTAGTGTACGACGGCTTTTTATGCGATGGTGAAACAAATGACGAACGACATTTAAAACCACACGAACGACATATTTTCACCTTAGGATTCCATTTTGATTCAAAAATCTCATGTTATAACCAGCGTAAAACTCCTTGGCGCGCTAGCGTTATACGCAGGCTTTTTATTTTGGCTTTATCAAAGCAACCAGCCCGATTTACTCATCGTTTTTCTTACCATCTCATTGATGGCGCCAATCGTGTGGCTCATTCGCGATCGCTTTAAACAGCAACAAATTATCGACAACCTACATCAAGAAACCCTCACTGCCGAACTCAACTTGTTAAAGAGCCAGATTAACCCGCACTTTTTCTTTAACACGTTAAACAACCTGTACGGACTGGCCATTGAAAAATCTGATTTAACACAAGAGGTTATCTATAAACTGTCACAAATGATGCGCTTTACGATTTACGACGGTCGCAAAAACAGTGTTTCAGTAGAAGACGAAGTAAACTACCTCAATAACTTCATAGAACTCAACCAAATACGTCATAAAAACACCCTCGATATCATCTTTACTCAACAATGTGAAAACATGGAACAACGGATCCCGCCGCTCCTATTCATCAACTTGCTCGAAAATGCCTTTAAACACGGCATAGATACTCAAACGAGTGGCCAATATATCGAGTTCACCCTCACAACCAATCAACAAACGATAGCGTTTGAATTGCGCAATAATTTTGATCCGCAAGTGCTGGAATCTAAAAAACATCAACAACGATCCGGTGGCCTTGGCATAGCTAACCTTAAGCGACGCTTGAAACTGCTCTATCCGAGCAAGCATCAATACATTGAGCGCATTGAAGGCACCGAGTTTTACACCAAAGTAATCATAGATTTGACCTAGGAAGCACCATGTCACTTACCTTTGCTATAATCGACGACGAGCCACTTGCTCATACGCTAATCGAAAATTTCGCCAGCAAAGTCGATTACTTAACCCATCTAGGAAACTGCCATAACGCGCAGCAAGCCAAAGATTTTTTAGCGCAGCAGCGAGTCGATTTCATTTTTCTCGACATTCGCATGCCCCAAGTCTCAGGATTCGAGTTTCTGCAATCGCTGAGTAATCCACCAAAAGTCATTATTATTTCAGCGCACAAAGAATACGCCCTAGAAAGCTACGAATACGCCATTAGCGACTACCTGCTAAAACCCTTTGATTTTGAGCGTTTTGAAAAAGCGGTAAGAAAAGTAAGCGTCGAACTCACTGCTAGTGACAGCGCAACCAACCCCACCAAATCAACCTCAAATCACATATTTATTAAGGATGAAAAAAAGCATCACAAGGTGCCACTAACTAATATTCGCTATATCAAAGCCAACGGTAATTTTACCTCCGTTGAACTAACGGACGGCCACATCATCAGCCAAATGAAAATTTCCGATTTTGAAAAATTACTACCTGCTGAGATTTTTTGCCGTGTTCACCGTTCTTATTTAGTAGCTCTCAATGCTGTGACCTTGTTTACAGCGAACGAATTAACCCTCGGTGATGTCACAATTCCCGTCGGTCGGGTTTATAAACCCAACGTAAAATCGATGTTGTCCAACATCGAGAAAACACATCAATCGTCATAACGATGTGTTAGTCTTTGTGCAATTTAAAAATGGAGTCGGGTAACGGCTCAATGATTAGGAACAAGAATGTTTGCCAAGTTTATAAAAAAATGTGCACTAGTTGCACTCCCCGCTAGTTTACTTATGACCAGCATCAGTACGTTTGCTGAAATTACACAAGCCGAAAAGTCGGTGATTGCCAAGAAATTTGCCAGCGTTCGCCCTGAATTAGTCGTATCAGATGTCGAAAAGACAGATATTGACGGTATGTACCTGCTTAATTTCTCAGGAAAAGGCACCGTATATTACGTTCCTAAAGGCGATTACTTCTTTACTGGCGATTTACTACAAATCGACGGTAGCCGTTTTGTAAACGTCAAAGAAAAACGCATGGAAAAGCCACGTAAAACAGCAATTGCAGCAATTGACGAAAGTGAAATGATTATCTACCCAGCAAAGGGGAAGAAAAAGGCTAGCATTACCGTATTTACCGATGTTGATTGCGGCTACTGTCGTAAGCTACACAAAGAAATGGCACAAATTAATGATTTGGGTATCGAAGTCCGTTATCTAGCCTATCCTCGCGCTGGCATTAACTCACCGTCATACAACAAAGTGGTTAGCGCTTGGTGTTCAGACAACAAACAAGATGCACTAACCAAGCTGAAAAACGGCCAACCAGTTTACACATCAGCCTGCAAAGATAATCCAGTAGCTCAACACTTTATTCTAGGTAATCGCCTAGGCGTAACAGGCACTCCAGCGATTATTATGGAATCTGGCGAGTTATTACCAGGCTACCTGCCAGCCGACAAACTAGCAGAAGCGCTCGGCGTTAAAGGGTAAAGATTCGGGGCTAGTTTTTAAACTTCGCCTTGATCCCAGCTTCAAACGGCTTGTTAAGTTCAGTTACTTTATCGACGGTTTCATTAGGTGAGGTAACTGATAACACATAATGCTCTATTTTCCAGCCGTTATCTGTCATTCTAATCACACCCGATCCACGACAAATACCCAAATTAGGCGTATCTAACAGCTCGTCAAACCAAGCGATTTTTCCATCTTGCGAAAAATAGATATTGCGATCGATTGCCGTGAAATCCCATGCTTTACCGCGCTCGAAGTACTTCTTACTCCAATCGAAAAAGGCATCTTTGCGCCAATTTTCCAACGCATCGGTACCAATGAAAATCGAGTTTTCATTCATTGCCCCAAAATAACCATCAGCGTCAGCTTTGGCCGCAGCACGGTGCCATTGATCCATAAACTGATTAATTTGCGTCGTCGCCACTTCAGTATTGGGAGTAGTTGTTGACTGACAGCCAGTTAATGCGCCAAGCATTAGCACGCCAGCAACTGCCGATAAATAGAGTTTCTTCATGGTGTTTCCTTGTTAGGGTACTTGTTCTTCGTGTCCTTCGACAAATTCAGTCTTAGAGCCATCGTTATGTAAATCACATATTAGTCGTGGTGAGCCATCACTATTGAGCTCTAGATAACCAAGCCCGCTTTTAGCAATTAAACGGCGCTGACCGCCACCAACTACATCGCGACCTTTCACACGCATTGAGCGACGCTTAGTGAAAAAATTCAACGGTGAGTATGAGCCATACAACCAGCGGTTGAGATGATCAAGGCAACCGATTAACGGCTCAGGGAACATATTTTTAATGCCGCTTGAGGTTACTTGCCAGATCTTAGGCGAATGCTCTCTAAAGCGCAGTTCGATGTCATAAACAAACGAGTAATGAACATCGCCAGAGAGGATCACAAAATGCTGTGGCGTTTTAGGGTGTTTAAAAATGTTAAGAATGGTACTCGCCGAGCCCGGATGCGCCATCCAATTCTCTGCGTCAACCGCTAACGGTTTACCACACATAGTGGCAACACGTTGAATGGCTTCAATAACTTTGACCCCAAAAATCGGTGCCGGCGACACTAACACAATTGAATCCTCACCAATCAGTTCTTGCTGCAGTTCGCACATTGCCTCCCAATCCATCAAGCCAGACGGGTGTGCCAAATCTTGCTCACTGCGCCAGCGGCGAGTGCGGCTATCGAGTACCACAACCTTGGGAAAAGTGTCTAAGGTGAAATGCCAATGGGAATAATGGAGCACCAAATCAACAAATGAATCATGATTCCCTTTATTTGGTAGTTCGTTGTAATTATTAGCAATTTCTAAAAATTCGCTATTAAACTGTTTAGGATCATTACCCCAACCCTGACACAGCCAATAGCCCATCATCATATTGCCAATAATCTGCTTAGAAAACGGATTTTCGTAAGCCGCTTGCTCCCATAAGGCCGTCAAATTCCAATCATCGGTTACATCGTGATCATCAAAAATCATATAGGTGGGAATATGCGCCAGCAATCGTTGAACACGCGGCAAACCTTCGATAAAACCAGCAATGGCATCGCGCTCAGTCTTATGCATCTTTTCAAATGCACTCGGCACTTCATAACCGCTTAATGACACTTTCTCCCACAGCGATGGCGACCACACCATTAAATACATCGCCATCACTTCAGCAAATGAAATCAAATGATTGTGGGCATAAACCGAGGTGAAAATATCCTGCTTGGCGTTTTTGTTATACCAAGGCGCGCCAAGATGGGTCGTCGGTAGATAATCGTGGCGATAGTAATATTGATCTTCAAGCTGATGCAGCTCATCGGCTGTGGCTAAATCACAGCCTTCAAACGACTCGTCATTGAGCCCCAGTAAATTGATGACTTGATGGATAGCGTAAAGCGTAGGCGCCGCGACATGATCGGCATAAATTTGATCGCCACTCATCATTAAAAATGACGGTCTGGCTTCACTATCGTCCAAGGCTTTACTGATCAGCGCATCGCCTGCCAACAAGCTATCATCACATGCCGCATGTGGGTTGCGGCACGAGCCGTGCAAAATATTGGTGGTTTGCGGTTGGATAATAAACGACGGACGTGACCTTCCTTCATACATCAAATGCGGAATAGACTGTATAAGTGCTTCTGTGCCACGCTCTGTTTCAAGCAGTAGATCATATTCAATATAGGTATCAATAGGTAAATCAATCTCGATATCTAATAAATGAATGACCGCTTTAGCACCGACGCGATATTCGCTCATACTCTCTTGATCAAGCGCGACATCAAGCACCACTCGATCATCAATATAACACTGGAACTGGCCGCGACATGGCTGTGGACTAACCCACCACAAAACCAATTGTGTCGTTGATAAACGCCGTAAAATCGGCCCAGCGAGAATATTGTCTAACACGTATAAACCTTGTAAACCCTAAAATAATGCCTTGTTATCTCGCAAAAAATTAGCAATAGCAAGTAGCAATAGCACTGGCGCACAAAAATTATCGATAAGACACATTGCCAATGGGCATCAGCGATGAAATACGGTATATTTGTAACATTATTTTTATGGTTATTTCTTTGGAGACGTTCATGGCCGCACTAGGCACCCTTTACATTGTTTCTGCCCCAAGTGGTGCAGGTAAATCGAGCTTAATTTCGGCATTGATTCAAAAAAATACCAACAACGATCTTCAAGTGTCCGTGTCTCATACAACTCGACAACCACGTCCGGGAGAAGAAAACGGTGTTCACTATCACTTTGTCGACGTTGAGCAATTTAAGTCACTAATCGATGAAGGCGTGTTTTTTGAATGGGCGCAAGTGTTCGATAATTACTACGGTACTTCACGCACTGTTATTGAAGGGCAATTAGCCAACGGCATCGATGTATTCTTAGATATCGACTGGCAAGGTGCCCGCCAAGTTAAAGAGCTAATGCCACAAGCCAAAGGCATTTTCATTATGCCACCATCACGCACAGAACTAGAGCGTCGTCTTGTAGGTCGTGGTACTGACAGCGATGAAGTAATCGCTTCGCGTATGCAACAAGCAGTCAGTGAGATGTCTCATTATGACGAATACGATTATTTAATTATTAATGATGATTTCGAGCAAGCATTAGTCGATTTTAGTGCTATTATCAATGGCAATCGTCTAGCTAGAGCACAACAATCACTAAAACACAGTGATATGTTAAAAGATCTATTGGCGCAGTAACTCAAATCGAGTATACTTTTGCGTCATTTTTTATACAGATAAATTTAGGAGTTTCCATGGCTCGCGTAACAGTTGAAGATGCTTTAGATCAAGTTGGCAACCGTTTTGATTTAATTCTAACAGCAGCACGTCGTGCTCGTCAGTTAGCAAACGGCGGCCAAGACGCTCTAGTAGACGAAGAAAACGATAAACCAACAGTAGTAGCACTTCGTGAAATTGAAAAAGGTCTTGTGACCAATGAAACAATGGATGAGTGTGAGCGTGTGGTTCAACGCGAACAAGAAGCAGCTGAACTTGCTGCGGTAGCTGCCATTGCAGAAGGCCGTATCAGCGAGTAATCGCGCTTCATCCTTTTCAACGTCGGGGTGAACATTGTATCTAATAGAAAACCTTGTTGAGGTAGCGTCCAGCTACCTCGAGCCTGCTCAAGTCGAGCAAATCATTGAAGCTTACAAAGTCGCTCACGCGGCACACGAAGGTCAATTTCGCTCATCGGGCGAACCTTATGTAACTCACCCCGTCGCTGTTTGCCAAATTTTGGCAGACATGCGTCTCGATCATGAAACCTTAATGGCAGCTTTGCTGCACGATGTCATCGAAGATACCGAAGTCACTCAAGAAGAGCTGGCGGCGCAATTTGGTGAAACCGTTGGCGAATTGGTTGAAGGCGTTTCAAAGCTCGACAAGCTCAAATTCCGCGATAAAAAAGAAGCGCAAGCAGAGAACTTCCGCAAGATGATGATGGCGATGGTTCAAGACCTACGCGTTATCTTAATCAAACTTGCTGATCGCACGCACAACATGCGCACCTTGGGTTCTTTACGCCCTGACAAACGTCGCCGTATCGCGCGGGAAACCCTCGATATTTACGCGCCAATCGCCAATCGCCTTGGTATTCACAACATAAAGTACGAGCTAGAAGAATTAGGCTTTAAAGGCCTCTATCCAAATCGCTTCCGCGTACTGAACGAAGTTGTAAAACACGCCAAAGGCAACCGCAAAGAAGTTCTTGAAAACGTTAAACAGGAAATTCTTGGCCGCTTAGAAGAAGCTAATATCGGTGCGAAGATTGTCGGGCGCCAGAAGAATCTCTACTCCATCTACAACAAGATGCGCAGTAAGGAAATTCAGTTTGAAGACGTGATGGATATTTACGCCTTCCGCATTATCGTTGACGACATCGATACCTGTTACCGCAGTCTAGGTGCTATGCACACCTTATTTAAGCCGCGTCCAGGTCGCTTCAAAGATTACATCGCTCTACCCAAAGCCAATGGCTATCAATCGCTCCACACTTCTTTGCTAGGGCCACATGGTATTCCAGTAGAGATTCAAATCCGTACTGATCATATGGATCAAATGGCGGATAAAGGTGTTGCAGCTCATTGGGTTTACAAAAACGATGATTCACAAGGTACGACCGCACAAGTTCGCGCCCGTCGCTGGGTTCAAAGCCTACTCGAATTGCAACAAAGCGCTGGTAACTCATTCGAATTTATCGAAAACGTTAAAACCGATTTATTCCCTGATGAAATCTATGTGTTCACGCCAGACGGTAACTTGTTAGAACTTCCAGCTGGCTCAACGCCAGTCGATTTTGCTTATGCCGTACACACCGATGTCGGTAACGCTTGTGTTGGTTCTCGCGTCAATCGTCAAGCCTATCCATTAAGTCAAGCACTGACCAGTGGTCAAACAGTTGAAATCATTACTGCACCGGGTTCACAGCCAAATGCAGCGTGGCTAAATTTCGTAGTTACTGCTCGTGCACGTTCTAAAATCAGAAACGTGCTTAAGAACCGTCACACGCAAGAATCTATTCGCTTAGGTCGTCGATTACTCAAGCACGCAATGGGCGATATCGATTTAGACACCCTAGATCAAGATCGCGTGGCGCAAGTTGTTAAAGACACCAATAACGAATCCTTCGATGAGCTACTATCAAATATCGGCTTAGGCAACGCGATGAGCTTTGCGATTGCCCACCAGCTCGCCGATGGACTAATGGATGCCGATCAACAACGCGTTTCGATTAAAGGCGCAGACGGTATGTTAGTGTCATATGCCAAATGTTGTCGACCTATTCCAGGTGACCCAGTGATCGCGCACTTAAGTCCAGGTAAAGGCTTAGTCATTCACATCGAATCTTGTGCCAATATCTCAGGATTCGAGAAAGAGAAAGACAAATACGTCCATGTTGAATGGGATAACGATAGCGAAGAAGAATACGTAACACGTGTGCGCATCGAGATGATTAACCACCAAGGCATTCTAGCGGCAGTAACAACGGCTATTTCCAAAGCAGGCGCCAACATCCACTCGATGAATACTGAAGAGAAAGAAGGCAAGATTTACATGATTGAGGCTACGATCAGCGTAAACGACCGCATCCATCTCGCCAACGTATTCCGCCGTGTGCGCGTATTAACCGACGTGATTAAAGTACAACGTATCAAACACTAACTTTTAGAGAGAATAAAAATGGCAAATAAAGAAATCATTGCAACAGACAACGCGCCAGCGGCAATCGGTACCTACAGCCAAGCGGTAAAAGTTGATAATACAGTATACCTATCTGGCCAAATCCCATTAGTGCCATCGACTATGGAAATGGTTAGCGAAGATTTTGAAGCGCAAGTTGTACAAGTATTTGACAACCTTACAGCTGTAACTAAAGCAGCTGGCGGCAGCATGAATGACATCGTAAAGCTAAACATCTTTATGACAGACTTAAGCAACTTCGCGACTGTAAATGATGTAATGTCTCGCTACTTCGAGCAACCTTATCCAGCGCGTGCAGCCATTGAAGTGAGCGCACTGCCAAAAGGCAGCCAAGTAGAAATGGACGGTGTAATGGTTCTATAAACCATTTTCCACCCCCCCCCCATTAAAAAATCCAAAATAACACTGTTATTTGGGCTTTTTGTTTATCTGCTGTTTACACTTTTAACTAGAATCAGAGTTTAGAGAACAGAAATTACAACCAAAGCGAAGTGATCTTGGATTAGTAATATTCAATGTTGAAGCATGCGATTTTTTCCAAGGAAATACTTTGTCACAGTTAGTACTTGCCAATAGATCCAGTGGAGTATATTGTCAAACGACATCACATTAATCACAGGTTGCAATGTTACACCGCACCAGCATGCTAACTTCACCACTGACGGATCTTAAAGGCGTCGGTGACAAAATGGCTCAGCGTTTAGAAAAAATCGGCCTACGCACTATTGAAGATATGCTGTTTCACCTCCCCAGCCGCTATGAAGATCGCACGCGACTCTATTTCCTCAATCAGTTAGTGCCAGGCGATCACGTCAGCTTCATTGCTACAGTAGAGCACAGTGAAATAACTGCGGGCCGTAGGCGAATGCTAATTTGCACAGTTAGTGATGACTTTGGTCGCGCGACACTAATATTTTTTAACTTTGCCGCTAGTCAACGAAATGCATTGCAACCCGGTCGCCAGATCCGTTGTTTTGGTGAAATAAAGCGCGGCAACCGCGGTATAGAAATTATTCATCCCGAATATAAATTCGTCGATGAATACAGTCAGATTGAAACCCAAGAATCACTTACTGCGATTTATCCAACCACTGATGGGATCAAGCAGATTACTATGCGCAATATTGCGCAGCAGGCAGTGAGTTATTTACAGCGCTACGAAATAACTGACTTGTTGCCACCAAATTTATACGCCGAGCAATCGACGCTTAAAGAAGCCTTGCTTTATATTCATCAACCGCCACCCCAAGCGGATGTAGAGCTATTGACCACGGGTCAACATCCAATGCAGCAGCGATTGGCACTTGAAGAGCTCATCGCCCACAATCTATCGATGTTACAAGCCAAACAACAAACACAGCAACTACAATCGGTCATCATAAATTCAACTAATCCATTAGAAGAAAAGCTGTTAGCGGCGTTACCTTTCTCGCCAACCAATGCGCAACAGCGAGTAATTGGTGAAATCAAACAGGACATGATGTTAGAAAAACCCATGATGCGACTAGTGCAAGGTGATGTTGGCTCAGGTAAAACACTCGTTGCCGCGCTTGCGTCTTTGGGACCACTATCTCAAGGGCATCAAGTAGTGCTGATGGCGCCAACTGAGTTGCTGGCGGAGCAACACGCTATTAATTTCGAAAACTGGCTAGCCCCATTGGGACTCAAAGTCGGCTGGCTAGCGGGGAAACTCAAGGGTAAGAAGCGCGAACAAACCATTGAAGGCATTGCCGACGGCACCATCAATATGATTGTTGGCACTCACGCAGTCTTTCAGCCAGATGTTCACTACCATAATTTAGCTTTGGTTATTATTGACGAACAACATCGCTTTGGTGTGCAGCAGCGGCTAGCACTGCGCGAAAAAGGATTACACAACAATCGTTATCCACACCAACTTGTCATGACGGCAACGCCAATTCCGCGCACCTTAGCAATGACGGCTTACGCCGATCTCGACACCTCCATAATCGATGAACTGCCACCGGGGCGCACACCAATAAAAACCGTTGCCATCGGAGACACCCGACGCGATGAAGTGATTGAGCGTGTTAAAAATGCTTGTCTCAACGGTCGCCAAAGTTACTGGGTGTGTACCCTAATCGATGAATCTGAAGTGCTGCAATGTCAAGCAGCGGAACAAACGGCAACGGAACTTACTCAGTTATTAAAGGACTTAAAAGTAGGCTTAGTACACGGCCGAATGAGTGCGAAAGAAAAACAAAGTGTCATGGATGAGTTCAAGCAAGGTGACATTCATCTTCTGGTTGCTACAACTGTTATTGAAGTTGGCGTCGATGTTCCTAACGCCAGTTTAATGATTATCGAAAACCCTGAGCGGCTTGGCTTAGCGCAACTCCACCAATTACGTGGTCGCGTCGGCCGTGGCAGCGTAGAAAGTCACTGTGTGTTGTTATACAAGACACCATTGTCGTTTACCGCTAATAAACGCTTGGGCGTGTTGCGAGAAACAAACGATGGCTTTGTTATCGCCCAAAAAGATTTAGAAATTCGAGGTCCCGGTGAAGTACTGGGCACCAAACAAACAGGATTAGCAGACTTAAAAATCGCAGATCTCGTGCGCGACCAACAACTGGTTCCGCAAGTTGGCTATCTAGCTAACCAACTATTAATACATTACCCACAATGGGTTGCGCCCATTGTTAAACGCTGGCTTGGCAACAAGAGCCACTTTAGCCAAGCATAGTAAGGAATTTAGCATGCAAGAAAATCAAACAGCGACGCCAGTAAAAGCGCCCCTAAAAATTTACGCCATTGGCGCAGCCGTTTTAGTATCAGCGGTGGTAGGTGTTATTCTTCTTAACGACAAAGCGCCACAACCAACATCAGCCCCTGTTGAAGTCGTTACAGAGCAAACACCTCCTCCTGTCGTTGAACCAGTGGTCGAAACGCCTGTGGTTGAGCCTGCAGTCGAAACAGTTGTCGAAGAGAAGCCAATCGTTGTCGCTGAAACCGAGCAACCCACTCCTGTAGTTGAGCCTGAGCCTCAGCCAGAGCCGCTACCATTGCTCGATGAGTCAGACGCGCTCGCAATGGACAAAGCCAAATCACTGTCATGGCTACCGACGGCGACAAGCTATCTCAACAACAAAGATCTAGTCAGAAACTTCGTTACCTTCGTTGATAATGCCTCTCGCGGCGATTTAGCCGCAAAATTTAGCCCAATCATCTCTCCAAGCGATAAGTTTACCGTTAATGAAATAGAGCGTGAGATGTACATCAACCCCGAGAGTTACAAGCGCTACAATCCGTACGTCGATGTTATAAACTCCCTCAATGTCGATTTAGCAATTTCTGCACTAACTACGTTGATGCCATTAGTTGACGAGGCTTATATGGAATTAGGTTACGATAAGGGAGCTTTTATTGGCACATTAAATCAAGCACTTGAGGAAATGTTGCAAGCACCTGTGATTAGAAACCCAATTAAGGTTGTTGCGCCATCGGCGATGTATAAATACGCCGATCCGCAATTAGAAGGACTGTCAGATATTCAAAAATTAATGCTGCGCATGGGCCCAGACAACATCACCAAACTGCGCCCTAAATTACAGCAAATCCAAGGCGCTTTAGCGCAACTAGAACAGTAATAGTCTAGCTCTTCGGCAAAATCACATAGCGCCCAATAAATTGGGCGCTAGCTTCATCACTTTCCCCTTGGTGCATATTCACGGTAAGCTCCACACGATATTTATCACCATCATTTATAACCATAAAATCTGATAGCGGCAGCGACGCATTAACAACCCCACGCGGTGATTCTGTTATCGGCTTGCGATATTTAATATCACCAGACGCCAACACAATCGAACCATTAATTCCCGCCTGTTGCGCCCGAAGATGAATCAATCCCCAGCCCGTTAGCACCGCTTGCGAATAAATAGCACCCGCAAACATACTTTGATGGACATTAATACTCTTTTCCATATCAGCCGAGGTTTCAACTCGCGTCGAACTACTGTGAGTAATAGTTAATCCCAAAAACTCAGTGACGGGAATGCCCTGATGCCAAGTTTCAACTAGCCCCTGCGCTGCTGCAGGTAGCAGTTTACAATATTGATTATCGGCAATCTTTTCAAAGCCAAGTGCTTGCCAAAAAGCAAAATCACCATGACTGGTTAAGCGCTCAACACGTTGCGATTTAGCGGATTCAATTAGGCGGCTTACTATAACTTTACCAATGCCCTGCTTGCGATATTCCGGCGCTACCACCACATCGACATGAGCATCTGAGCCATCGTCTTTTAATAACCCTGCGCCGAGGACCACATCACCATCAAAGGCGACTAAATAATCTTGCTGTCGCAATTCATAGTTAGTCATGAACCTGCATAAACGCAAGTTATCACAGGGCAGTAATTCCCAAGTAATATTCATAACATCAAACTCTTAGTGAAAATGTAACGGGGCCGTCGTTAACCAAAGACACCTGCATATCTGCGCCAAACTCACCAGTTTGAGTATCAAAATCCATTGTTTTACTTTGCGCGACAAAATACTCATACAGCTTTTGGGCATCGCTCGGTGTCGCTGCGACTGAAAACCCTGGACGTAGTCCCTTGCTCGTATCCGCAGCTAAGGTAAATTGAGACACCACCAGCAACTCGCCGTTAATGTCTTTTAGACTGAGGTTCATCTTGTCGTTTTCGTCGTTAAACACACGATAACTCACGACCTTTTTTAATAATTTATCTGCCAACGCAGGCGTATCATCTTTCTCTACGCCTAACAGCACTAATAATCCTTGATTGATTTCGCCAATCGTCTGATTGTCTACATCCACCTTTGCATTTTTTACTCGTTGAATTAACGCAATCACTTCTCTTTTCCTAACTCTTACTATTTAACCAATTCGCCATGGTATTGGTACCCTGCACTAGCGCATCAATAATACCAACTTCACTACTCGAATGTCCCGCACCCGGCACGATTTGCAACTGACAATTAGACCAATGCTGAGCAATCAGTTGAGATCCTTCAAGCTTACATACCATATCGTAACGGCCATGCACCAAAATACCGTTAATATGCTTAATTTTATCAAGGTTATCAATAATATGATTATCTGGCATAAAACAATGTTCACGATAAAAATAGCTCTCGATCCGCGCCAGAGCCAACGATTTTTTACCTAAACCAAAACGTTCATGAGCTACTTTAGGCGGCAATAAGTGAGACAAACTGCCCTTCCAAACGGACCATTGTTGCGCTGCCGCTAATTGTTCAAATTCACTGCCAGTAGCAAATACATCGCAATATGCCATTACGGGATCTGCAGTTTGCAGCTCAGTTAACCGCTGAAAAAAATCTTCATAATGATCGGGAAATATCTGCGCCGCACCACCATTAGGCGAAAAACGCCACGCCAAATCTTGTCTACGTCCCAAAAATGGACTGCGTAAAATAAAGCCCAGAACTCGCTCTGGATACCTAAAGCCATAACGCAATCCCAACTGCGCCCCCCATGAGCCACCACTCACCAGCCATTGGTCGATATCGAGCAACTGCCTAATCGCCTCGATATCTTCAATCAGTGCTTGGGCATTGTTGTCACGAAGCTCACCATATGGCGTCGAATGACCACAACCGCGCTGGTCAAAAGTCACCATATGATAGTGTTTGGGATCGAAAAACTGCGTTAAGCGAGGACTGCGAGCGCCGCCAGGGCCACCGTGAAGAATAACCACAGGAATACCATTGGGATTGCCATATTGCGCAATACTCAAGGTGTGAATAGAACTGACCGATAAAAATTGCTCTTTAAAGGGTTTTATCTCCGGAAACAACGGATTCATCTGTTAACTCCTCGGTTGTAGACTGGTTTTCATCAGCCTCTTTAGGGGCATAAAACTCGGGTAAACCAGCGGTAATTTCGGCGCCAATTAACACCACTATCCACGACAAATAGACCCAAACAAATAGAATCGGAATCGCCGCTAACGCGCCATAAATTGCTTGATAAGATGGGAAGTTACTAATGTATAAAGCGAAACCTTTCTTGGTGAGTTCGAATAGCAAGGCTGCGATAATCGCACCCACTAAAGCATCTCGCACTTTTACGCGCACATTTGGTACCAATAAATACATCATCAAGAAAGCCAAGACTGAGAAAAACAGCGGTAACCAACGTAAGAAAAATTCCATTGCCCCGCTAAATACGCCATCTTGCAATCCGCCTAATGAAATTGCATAAGAGGTAATAGCAATGCTGGCCCCCACAAATAGCGGCCCTAAAGTAATGACCATCCAATAAATTGAAAAAGAAATAATTAATGGACGCTTCTTGGGGCTTTTCCAAATCTGATTAAGGACTTTATCAATATTGGAAATCAGCATTAACGCAAAGACGACTAACGCGCCAATACCAATGGCACCACCTTTTGAGGCATTATCAACAAATTCACCGATGGTGGTTTGAACGACATCGCCAGCAGCGGGAATAAAATTGCCATAGACATAGTTTTCAATCTGCGTACGCATCGATTTAAACACAGGAAATGCCGATAAAACCGAAAAAATTACCGTCACCAATGGTACAATCGACAACAATGATACATAGGCAAGATAGCCAGCCACGATCCGCAATCGATTTTGTTTCGCACGATAGAATACGTGCATCACTAACGGCGGAATTGTCGCAATAATGGATTTAATATTGTCCACTGAAAATCTATTGTTCACTTGGCAAGCCTTTGCGTATCTCAATTTAGATATAATAACCAAACTGCTTGAAATTGCACGAATTCAAGTTGCTTGATAAGGATATAACTATGAAAAGAAGCTTTTTATTTGCACTGGCTCTCGTCGGTTTAGTGGGTTGTCAAAGTGCCTATTACGGCGCGATGGAAAAAGTAGGAATTCACAAACGCGACATATTAGTCGACCGCGTTGAGGAAACTCGCGATGCGCAAAACGAAGCACAACAACAATTTAACTCGGCACTCGAAGAATTGTCCACACTAATCAACTTCGATGGTGGCGAGCTAGAAACTACCTACAACAACCTCAATGATCAATACCAATCAAGCACTGAAGCCAAGGCCTTGGTATCAAAACGTATCGACAGTGTCGAATCTGTTGCACAGGCGCTATTTGATGAATGGGAAGATGAGATTGACCAATACACCAATGCCACGTTTAAGCGCAACAGCACCAAACAGCTCAATGACACTAAGCGTCTTTACGCCCGAATGCTTCGCAGTATGCATCAGTCAGAGAAGAAAATGGATCCAGTGTTAGCAGCGTTAAACGACAATGTGCTCTACTTAAAACACAACCTCAACGCCAATGCCGTTAATGCAATAGAAGTTGAATTTAAGCAACTAAAACAAGAGATTGCAGTTTTGATTAAAGAAGTGAATCAGTCTATTACCGAGTCTAATAAGTTTATTGAAACATTGTCTAAATAGCGTAAAAAATTTAGCGGCGCCTTTATCGTCCACCAGCTAAATCGATAAAGGTGCCAGTGGCATAAGAAGCTTCGTCAGACAACAACCAAGCGATAGCATTGGCTACTTCGTCTGGCTTGCCGCCACGTTGCATCGGAATTAACGGCGCTAACCTATCGACTCGTCCTGCTTCGCCGCCATCGGCATGCATTTGGGTATAAATACAACCCGGTCGTACACTGTTCACTCGAATACCCTCCGCGGCAACTTCTAACGATAGGCCTTTGGTCATGCTATCCATTGCGCCTTTAGAGGCAGCATAATCGACATATTCATTTGGCGCCCCTGTATAAGAGGCTGCTGAGCTAACATTAACAATGGCGCCACCTTGACCGCCCAGTGCCGTCGACATGCGCTTAACCGCTTCACGAGCACAAATGAAACTACCAGTAACGTTGGTTAGTAAAATTTGATTTATGCGCTCGGCGGTCAAATCTTGCAAGCGACATTGTTGCCGTAAAATACCAGCATTGTTTACCAACGCTGTTATGGTTCCTAATTCGCGATCTATAAATTCAAATAGCTCGAGCACCTGCGCTTCAATAGAAATATCAGCTTGTTTAATCACGACTTTTTCGGTTACTTGTAGCAGCTCTTGCTGTAGCTCCGCCGCAGCGTCATGATTACCGCGATAGTTAATACAAAGATAATATCCTTGAGCAGCTAACACGCGCGCCGTCGCAGCACCTATGCCACGACTGCCACCAGTGATTAGCGCTATTTTAGGCTGTGGCTGCATCTTATGAATTTCCTTTGCTAGATTGTGCTTTTCGAATAATAGTATCGAGGTGATTTGCGAAGTTTTGGCGGTCAGTTT
>JBMYWG010000027.1:0-49327 GCA_049607155.1 Psychrobium sp. | reverse complement strand
AAACAGGTAATTGGGTTACGCCACAATTTGATTACAACATTCCTTTTTGGGGCAAGCCACCTTTTCAAACTTGGATAAGCGCCGCCAGTTTTGGCATTTTTGGCGTTAATGAATTTGCCGCAAGGCTGCCGCATTTTTTATGCAGCTTGATCACACTAGGTTTAGTCTATCGCTTTGCTCAGCAAACTATGAGTCAGCAGCGCGCTATCTATAGCGTCATTATCTTATCCGCGTGTATCGGCTTTACTATTACCGCTGGAACTGTGATGACAGACAGCGCTTTACTCATGGCAACAACGTTAGCTATGACGAGCTATTGGCGCTGCTATATCGGCGATAACCGAACACAAAATGGTCTATTATTTTTTGCTGCACTAAGTCTTGGCATGCTTATAAAAGGACCTGTGGCTGTTGTAATTATCGGTATTGCCTTAGTGACATGGAGCATTTCACAACGCTGTTTTATTAAAGCACTAAGTGTATTGCCATGGTTAAAAGGCATGGGACTATTCCTTGTTCTGACCCTACCTTGGTATATCTGGGCAGAAATTCGCAGTCCCGGCTTTTTCGAGTACTTCATTATTGGTGAGCACATCCAACGCTTTTTAGTTTCCGGCTGGCAAGGTGATTTATACGGCACAGCTCATAAAGAGTCACGTGGAATGATCTGGCTATTTTGGCTGGCGGGAGCTTTTCCATGGTCATTTTTACTGATAACTCGCTTTTTAAAAGCAGGAGTTAACAAAGTAAAACGCAATCAATCACAGCCTCAAAGTCCATTAACCAGTTATCTGTGCTGCTGGATGTTAGCACCATTACTATTGTTCACTATGTCAGGCAATATTTTACCGGCCTATGTATTACCAGGTATTGCTGCCATGGGATTACTCACTGCGCTACTCATGAGCAACGAGCGCGTATTAGCTGTTATGGCGATTGCTTCCTATACCTTACTAGTCGCAGCGATATCCTGGGTATTATTAGGTAAAGTTTCTAAGAAAACGGAACAGCCATTGTTAACTAATCACATGGAGCAAATTCAACAAACACCGTTGTACTATTGGAAAAAGCGCCCGTTTTCAGCGCAGTTCTATTCCAAGGGGCATGCGAAACTTATCACTGATGAAGCGCAGCTTGAGCAACAATTGCAAGCTAATGATGAATTTTATCTAGCTATCGCTCATACTGATGTACAAGAGTTCGAGTATTACTTAACAAGCCAATGCTCAACGCTAAACAAAACATCAGAACGCTTATTACTTCACTGCCGTTAGTCAACCGAAAAAGGAATGCAAAAACGTGAACGTATTACTCATTGAAGACTGCCAAGAAGTCGCCGAAATCATCTTTGATTATTTTGAAGGTTCCGATATCGAGCTCGATTATGCAGCTACAGGCACTTTAGGGCTACAACTTGCACTGGAGCAAACCTTTGACTGCATTATCTTAGATGTCATGCTACCGGGCATTGACGGTCTTTCGTTGTGTAATCAGTTCCGTGAAAAAGGCAACAACACGCCAATTATTAT
The DNA here is from genome assembly GCA_049607155.1 of Psychrobium sp. GTDB lineage: Bacteria > Pseudomonadota > Gammaproteobacteria > Enterobacterales > Psychrobiaceae > Psychrobium. The sequence goes on along the minus strand of JBMYWG010000027.1, from coordinate 47,798 downwards.
GCTGACAGCCCGTGATACGAATCTCGATATCAAACAAGGACTTAACATAGGCGCTGATGACTATTTAGTTAAGCCGTTTGATATCGAAATATTAGAAGCGCGCATTCAATCCCTCATACGACGCAGTGCTGGCAGTGGCTTTAAGAATTTTTTGACCTGTGGTGAGTTAAAAATCGATCTGAAAAACTACCATGTTTGGCGCGGCGAAACACCGATCAAGCTAAACCCGAGCTGTTTTAAGATCTTAAAGCTGTTAATGGAAAAGTCTCCTGCTATCGCCAGCAGGCAAGAAATTGAAAATACATTGTGGCCAGACGATATGCCAGATCAAGATATTTTACGCAAACACATCTATCAACTGCGTAGCAAAATCGATAAACCTTTTGCGCAAGAGTTAATTCAAACCGTGCCTAAACTCGGTTACCGCATCTCGGAGTAAACATGCAGAAACTGCAACCTTTTAGCAGAAAAATTGCCAAGGTTTTTGTCACTATAGCGGCCGTTATTCTGCTGTTTTATTCGGTCGTTGTAGAGCTTACTGTTCACTATGCAGAAAACCTTAACAGCCAAACGAGACTGTCATTAATCGCACCTCATCATTTGACGTTATTTGACAATGATCAGCGGGAACAAATGATTCAAGTGACACCAATAAACAGTATTTACAGTCATTATCACTTGTTGCCTGAGCATATTAAAAAGAATATTGAGTCAACTTGGACGGGATTAAAGCACCTAGGGGATGAAGGAGGTGAATTCGAATTTGAATTTAGTGTCTATGCCCAGAAAAACGCCACTGGTCGCATTGTTTATGCCGTTGAAGATATTAGCAATATTGAATGGGACGATTTCGATTTTTTACTGGTAGAAGCTGTTTTACTCGGCTTCGGTATTATTATTTTTCTCGTATCAGCGGGGTTTATAACCAATAGCGCAACTAAACTCTCTGCGCCATTTACAGCACTAGCGAAAAAGCTCCAACAAGAGCGCGATCAAAACTTATCGCCGATGACAGTTGAAGGTGAGCTTTCACAAGAGCTCTCTCAAACTCTCGACGGCATTAACCACTTTCGAGCGCGCATTAAGGAAGCACTTGAGCGAGAACAGTCTTTTACTCGTTATGTAAGCCACGAGCTTCGCACGCCAATGACAGTTGTTAAAGGCAGCCTAAGTCTATTGCGCCGCAATGAAGATCCTTCTGTTGCCAAGCAAGTAAAACGCATCGAGCATGCGATAGAAGAAATGGAACAGCTCACTCAAACGTTTTTATTGCTGGCGCGTGATGAAGAAGAAAACCAATCACATTGTGAATTATCAAAGCAGTTTCTAGACAATATAGAACACGACATCACCAAACGTATCGCGTCCAATAACGTTAATTATCAAGCTGATATCACACAGACATTGGACTTAAATGTAGAGCCTGTTCTGGTGAGGTCCCTAATAAGCAATCTGGTACTTAACGCAATTAACTGCAGCATAAATGGCACAGTTAATCTTTCTGTTACGCAAGAAGGGATTAGAGTAGTCGACAACGGCGTTGGCCTTGATGGCAAAAGTCGTGGTTATGAGGGATTTGGTATTGGACTAAATGTGGTTAGGGATATTTGTAATAAGTATCAGTGGCAGTTTTCCCTCGTCAATAATCCAGACCAAGGCTGCACTGCCACCGTAAGTTTTACGATCGATAAGACTACACAAGACTACTGAAGAATATTAAGTAAGTCTTGCGGTGGGCGGTAGCCCACTAACAAACTGCCATTATCTAATATAATCGATGGCGTTGCGTTTACGCCAAACTCAACGCCTAACTGATAATGCTGCGGCACCTTGTTATCACATAAATTAGTGGCAATGCGCGTGCCTGCTTTTAGCTCGTCCATTGCTTTATGTTGATCATCACTACACCACAGCGATTGCATGGCACTCCACGCTGGATAACCTTCGCCACCACGAGGAAACGCCATATAACGGACGGTGATACCTAAATCATTATACTGCTGAATTTCACGGTGCATCTTACGACAATAACCACAGTCGACATCGGTAAAGACAGTGATGCGATGTTTCTCATTTTTAGCTTTATAAACGATCATCGACGGCTCGAAACTGGCCATTTTCGCCAAGCGCATCTTGCCCATAGACGCTTCAGTTAAATCCTCAAAACCATTGCTCGCGTCAAACATATTGCCGCGTACTAAATACTTAGCATCTTTAGTCGCGTAAAAAATGCCACGTTCTGTCATCACTTCATAAAGCCCTGCGATTGGCGTTTCTTTCACGCTATCGATGCGCATACCTAAGGTAACTTTCACTGCGGCTTTAACTTGTACCAACTGCTGTGTTTTATCATTGTCTTGAGCAAAAGCGCTAATTGATAGAGTTAACGCTAAAATCCATGCGGTACGTTTTAACATTTTTCCTTCCTATTCCACAAAGGTGATATCAACTCGAGAGGTAAGCTGAAGAATGAGTTCATAACAAATAGTATCAGACCACTGCGCGATTTCTTCAACTGGCAGTTGTGGTCCCCACATCACAACGGGATCGCCACACTTCACTTGATGATCAACGCCCAAATCTACCGTCACCATATCCATAGAAACACGGCCAACAATAGGGTAACGCTTGCCGTTAATAAGCACTGGCGTTCCCGCTTTAGCATGGCGTGGATAACCATCACCATAACCAATGGCAATCACCGCCAATTGCGTGTCTTGTTCTGCTTGCCAATGAGCGCCATAGCCAACATTCTCGCCTTTAGCGAGAGGCTTAATGGCAATAACGCTGGTGCTAAGCGTCATGGCCGCCACAAAGTCATCTTGCGCGCCAGTGCGATTAAGTATTGGCGAACATCCATACAGCAACAGACCAGGTCTGACCCAATCGGCATGCGAATTCGGCCACGCGAGAATTCCCGCTGAATTAGCCAGTGTTAACTCGCCATCTTGGCCATCAACAAGGGCATAAAACTGCGCCATTTGCTCGCTAGTAAAGTTATTTTTCAGATCGTCGGCACAGGAAAAGTGTGTCATAAAATTGAGATGACCATCAACGAAGTTCAATGCTTTTAATCGCTGGACAGCTTCATCAAACTCACTCGGTGCGATGCCTAATCGGTTCATACCGGTATCGACTTTAAGCCATACCTTGAGTTTCTCTTGTGAACTATTAACGCTCTTTGCGAAAGTCTCGAGCTGGCTTATCTGTTCTAGGCTGTGAACTACAGTCTGAATACCGTGCTTAAGCAACACATCAATATCAGCAGTTTGGAAAAAGCCTTCCATTAGTAAAATAGGCGTTGTAAATTGCGCTTTTCTTAGCTCTAACGCCTCTTCTAATCGAGCAACGCCAAAGGCGTCGGAATCAGCCAGAATACGCGCCATTTCCAATACACCATGTCCATAAGCATTGGCTTTTAGCACACTAATGATGCGGCTTTTTTTGACGATTGACTTAATGCGCTCAAAATTATGGCGCACCGCTTTGCGGCTAATAACCGCGTTAACTGCACTCATTAATATTCGTCGTCAAACGCAGGGCCTGCGTAATTATCGAAGCGAGAGAACTGACCTTGGAAGGTCAAACGGCACTTACCGATAGGGCCGTTACGCTGCTTACCGATAATGATTTCAGCAGTGCCTTTTTCCTGACTGTCATCGTTATATACCTCATCGCGGTAGATAAACATGATTAAGTCGGCATCTTGCTCGATAGAACCAGATTCACGCAAATCCGAGTTAATCGGACGCTTATCGGCACGCTGCTCAAGACCACGGTTTAGCTGCGATAGTGCAATAACAGGACACTTCAACTCTTTTGCCAGTGCTTTAAGCGAGCGAGAAATTTCCGCGATTTCCAAGGTACGGTTATCGGCAAGGGCTGGTACCTGCATTAACTGCAAATAATCGATCATAATCATCGATACACCGCCGTGCTCACGGGCGATACGACGAGAGCGAGAACGAACCTCGGTCGGTGTTAGACCAGAAGAATCATCGATATACATCTTGCCCTGCTCTAACAACAAGCCCATAGTCGATGAAACACGCGCCCAATCCTCATCTTCCAAGTTACCAGTACGAACACGAGTTTGGTCAACGCGGCCTAAGGATGCCAGCATCCTCATCATGATAGATTCCGACGGCATCTCTAACGAGTAAATAATTACAGGTTTATCTTCATTCATCGCCGCATATTCGGCAAGGTTCATCGCAAAAGTTGTTTTACCCATCGATGGACGAGCTGCCACGATAATTAAATCCGATTCTTGGAAACCCGATGTCATCTTGTCGAGATCATCATAACCACTGGAAACACCAGTAATACCTTCATTTGGCGCGTTATATAACTCTTCAATTTTATCGATAGTCGACGCCAAGATTTGCTTAATGTCTTGCGGACCTTCAGAGGCATTTGAACGACTCTCGGCAATTTTAAAAACTTTACCCTCGGCAAAATCTAACAGCGCCGCACTGTCACGCCCTTCAGGCTCGAAACCCGCTTCAGCAATTTCATTTGCCACACCAATCATGTCACGAACAACCGCACGTTCACGAACGATAGTCGCATAAGCCGCAATGTTCGCTGCACTTGGCGTGTTTTTAGCCATTTCACCGATGTAGGCGAAACCACCAACGCTATCGAGCTCATTCTCACGTTCAAGGGCTTCAGACAGGGTAACTAAATCGATAGGATTGCCGTGCTCAATCAAATCCGCCATGTATTTAAAAATAATGCGGTGATCACGGCGATAGAAATCTTCGGCAACAACAAGCTCAGATACGCGGTCCCACGCATCGTTATCTAACATCAAGCCACCAAGCACCGACTGTTCAGCTTCGAGCGAATGCGGCGGAACCTTAAGCGCTTCAATCTGCGCATCGGTTTTAGGCGTTTTCTGTTTCTTAGGTTTAAAAGGAGCTTGAGCCATGATGCCTACTGTCGTTTTTAATGAGGGTCGTTTTAATGGAGGTCATTATCTAAATAAAGCAGCACTTTATCAACAGACAATTCTCGTCACTTGCGCGAGTTGGCAATTTATATCTCTAATAAGCTGAAGTGGTTATGAACGAATCGTGCAATTAGTCAATTGAGGTTAGAAACACAGTGTTACAAAACCGAAACTAAAGATTCTAAAGTTTCAGTATTCATTGAAAGTTAATCTGCTATGCTATGGCAACTTTTTGAACAATAGCATTCAAGGACTGATTTATGAGCACTGAAACTGCAAGCAATACTAAGTACGTAATTGACCGCATCTTACATTGGTCAGCCGCTTTATTGATGTTAGGCATGGTTTCGACAATGGGGGCTGAAATCCATTCCACCGACTACACCATCAAAGGCGCAGTGCTCCACAAACAAGACGCCATTAATTTACATTTTATGATGGGCTTGGGCTTATTAAGCCTTATTGTCGGCCGTATTTTATGGTCTGCGTTTGTACTTGAGAAAGAGAAAAAGCCACAGTTTAAATCACCATTACATAAAGTCGTGGTCACTATTATGCATCTGTTGATGTACGGTGCTCTGTTTAGCATGATCGCCACTGGAGTCATCATGATCAACAACTATGAGCACCCACTCAATCTCCTCAGTTCACTATCCTTTGCCGAAAACGGCGGCGATTTAGCAACATTTACCGATGCCCGCACCACCCACATGTGGATGCTCAATGCAATGTATGTGTTTATTGTCGGGCACGTCGGCGCAGCGATTTATAGCAAGCGTTAGTAAAGTCTTAATTGCGTATCAAACATCCATTGTTGACGCAGCGCCACACTTTCTTGATACATGGTATCCAATAAAACACGCCACGACTCAGGGCAGCGATGCACCATATCACGTTTTGAATAAGCTTTATCTTCCTCAAAATGAAGCGGCTGATGATTATCTTGAAGCCAAGATAATTGTGGCAGTAATAAATGCTGATAAGGCGTGCTCGCTTCAATGGCAATTGCTAAACCATGGGGATCAAAATCACCAAAATAGACTTGTCCGCTAGCGCCTTTTTGCGCTGCCCAATGCGCCTTTAGTGCTTGGCAAGCTTTGGAATGATGACTTTCGTGGCCGCGGTAGATAACTAGCGCATTAGTCAGCTCACTAGGAATTTGATACTGATGCCATGCAGAAAAGCAATCGCGATTTTCCACCACCACCAAATAGTCATAAGGCGCTAGATCTAAAGTGCGAATATCTAGCTCAAGTTGAATTTGCGCTGGTGTTTCGACAAGTTGAAACGATGATTGATAGGAAAGGTGCATCGATAAATCACTGCATGCCGCCAACACGAGATGCTCAGTAGGTAGCGCTTTGGCATCTTTTTCATTGGGGGAAACTTTGGCAGCATCCAACCTGTCGCCACTGACGCCCTGTTGGAGTTCTATTAGCGGTGAGTAGCCTAGGCTTTGCAGCTTAGCATCGAGTTTTCGAATACCATCGCGCTCGATGTAATAATGCTTACTATCGCCTTCACGCCCAAGCTTGATGGCGTGTTCATCACACCAAGCCAGTGTTTTCCTAAGCCAAGCGGCATTGCGTTTAACTTTATAACTTGTTTCAAGCTGTAGTGCTTTAAAGGCCTTGGTTAATTCAGTAAGCGCCTGTTTAGATAAGTTTTCATCCATGAAAATAATTCCTTCAAGTTTATAAGACAGCTTTAAACCACACTCAAATGCACATCTTCAATCACGTGCAGCTGGTTAAAGACACTGGTTTCGTGAGACTTTTTATCAAAAGCGAAGCGCTTACGAATATCTCTTGCTAATCCTTCGTATTCGGCAATCACTTGGAAGAGCCAAGTTTCACCATCCCAATCGAGCTTGCTTTGTTCTAGATAATCTAGTGCACTCACCACGCCTTCGCTATCAAACAGACTAATAAAGAAGTTTTCGACATCTTCTTTAAGCTGCTGATGCTTGGCTTCAATTGCTAATACTTCTTCGAGATCAAATTCTCCGCCGCTGCTTAGTGGTTCAACATACTCGTTGGTCGATAACTCAAGGCTACGTACAATATCGCCTAGCGGCTGCTGATCGCCAACGCGATCAAGTGCGACACTGGCGCTGGCGATAATAGGCGCGGCGTGATTAATATTCTCAGGCACCACGGTGCGATTTGGATAATCACCCACTTCAAATTTAGGATGCTGTTTTAAGAACGCCGCCATATTGCTAATCAGCTGCGCCCGCTCTTGTTGTTGCCTAAAGCGCGCCATTAGCTCAACCAGACGCTTTTGCACCTCAAGCAATGAGCTAGAGTGATCGGAAATTACCACCTGTAACTGACTTACTAGCAATTTACGCAATGGGCCACTACTTTGGGCGAGTTCAATCATCTCGTTAAAGTCGATAAGCTCAAAGCCATCGAGTAGACGGCGCAATTGCTTCTGAGCGAGTTCATTTTCACGGATTTTGTCACTAAGGTTACTCACGAAACCAAAGTCAGAATTGAGACGATTCCACAGACTAACGATGGCGTCGCTAAATTGCCCCGTCATATCGTGTACTTTCTCGGTCAGTAGCTGGAAGTGATGTTCACTGCCTACATAATCACCGCGATATTGCGCATCGGAGAAATGCTTCACTAGTGTGCGAACTTGCTCTAACTGACCTGCAACATCGGCGTTGATCTGACGCTTACGCTCATCTTCAGTAAGGCTGGCAATAAGTGCATTCATATCAGGACGCAAACTCAGCGGCTGCGACTCATCGGGGCGATGTAAAATACGCCCTTTCACCAATTTATCCAGCGCCGAATCATTGATGCTAGTTTCGTCAAAGTGCCCTTTGATGTAGGCATCCATTAGCTGCGAGCTATACTTGCCAATCAGATTTAAGCGCGCGACACCCAGCGCATGCAGGCGGCTTTGCGGACTTTGATCTTTATCTTGCTTGCGGCGAGCCATTAGAACATCGACTCTTGTTGCGGCATATCATCAAGCGGCAATGACTCTTCATCTTTAATAAAGCGTACCATTTCCACCAGCTGCTCAATTTTGCCTGTCACCACATAAAACTGACGATCTTTATGGGGCTGATGCAAGTAGCCTGTTTCTTTTAAACGCTTAAAAACTTGCTTAAGCTGCGCGTCTAAATTGTCGCTGCTCGATTTAAAGAAGCGATCACTAGCAAGCTGGGTAAAGCGTTGGCGCAACGACTGATTATCTTCGGTGCGCAGCGCAAACTCTTGAAATTTAATGGTGTCACCAGCACTTAACGCACCGTCCCGCCCCAAACTTTCTTGCACCAACTGCATCCATTCGAGTAATGGCAACAACGACTGGATAGTTTGCTTAAACTCTTTCGATAAATGCTCACGGGCATCGCTATTAAGCTCTTGATACGCTAAGAAATACACACTGCCATCACTGCTTGAGGCAACTCGGCGATTTAACGGACGTAAAAAGTGATTAAGCTCCTCGCGCACGACTTCATCGGATAGTCGGCGATAAGCTTCTTCATCGGTAACCTGGCAAATACTCGCGCCAGCAAGCAGTGACTCTAATAATGGGCCATGTTCAATCATTAGATTACTCCTTCGCTAGATTTTTGCAGCTGCTGGGCGATTTTCGCTTCAATTCGATTCACTTTCGGTTCAATTCGCTGCAAGCGCTTGTATTGTTTGTCGATGAGATATCTGTGCTTAAACAAGGTTAAGACATCAGACTCTGGGTTCGGGAAGGCACCAACGATGCAAATGTTGTTGCTGTCACAGGCGTTAAAGAGTTTCTCAACGTTGTGATAAGCCAGCGTACCAATTTCATCGATTGGCCAGTTCACGCTGATCTGCGCATCGCCGCGCAATAAGCGGGTAAAGGCTAATAAGAACTTACACAAGATTAAATAAGCCATACCGTGACTCGATGACTCTAATAACTGACGATCGTTTTTGATCACCAAGTCGTTACCGCCTTCATTAAGGTGTAGCTCAAGACGCAACAACGATTCAATAGAGTAACTAGAATCGGCGCGCAGTAAATCAACCACATCGCTTAGCGCGTTAATATACTCATCGGTTGGTAATTCCTTACCTGTTTCTTTCCACTGCTCATACAAGCTGGAGAAACGTTTTAGCGGCTGCCAGAAATTTAGCTCATCGACGGTGGAAATAATCTTCACCTCAGAGCGATTGATGCCATCAAGGGTTAGATCATCACTTACCGCAGCGGTTAAGCGCTTCGATTGTCCGGCAATACGGCGATTAATGTCGCTAAATACGGTAAAGAACTTGTGCAAGTCGCCACCGATGGTTTCGCCCTGCTCTAAAATTTGACGCTGTTGGTCGGCTAAAATACGCAAAAGATCGCTGAATATCGGTAAACGATCACGCAAATCGCTATCTTCACCTAAACGTGACAACTCACTGGTCATCAAGTCTAAGAACTGCTTTTGCGCGTCTTGCGACAACTCAGCCTCAAGGGTGTAAATCTTATCTTTTAAGGTATTTTCTGTCTTACTACGCTGTTCTAAGCCATGAGTGGTGCGAGTAATGCGCTCGTCTTGATCCCCTTGTACTGGCGGCAAGCCGACAATCAGTTTGGCATCTATCGTTAACTGGCCCAATTTAGTAGTAAGCGGTAACAATTGTTCAATAAGTTTAGATAAACGAGTGATATCTGTTTGCAGCTGCTCGCGCTCGTTTTCATGTTTCTGGCGCGCTTGTTTAAACTCAGTCTTCTGCTGATTAATCTTGCCGGTTAAGCTTTGAATTAACGCTTTTAGGTTAGCTTCTTGCTCTAGATATTGTGGGCGAGATTTTTGCCACAACACATTAATAAAGTTGCGATATTCACGTAAATCATCTTGGCGTGAACGCACGCGAGCGATATCTTCTTCAAGTTGCTTAATGCGCTCTTTTAGCGCTTGAATAGTCTTAGGGTCGATGTCTTTATTGGCCAGCTCAAGCTTAAAGGCTTCTTCCAGTTGCTTAATTTGCGCCTTATTGGTTTGGCGCTTGTGATCAACTTGCGCCTCAAGTTCGCTAATTTGGCCACTAATGGCATCGATCTCTTGCTGCCAATCGGCTTTAAACTCTAATAGCTGCGCGTGATGATCGTCTTTTAAGGTGGCTAACGCTTCGCGCTTTTGCTCACTTAACTGTTTGATTTGCGCGTTTGCTTCATCTAGGCCACTACTCGCCGCCTTACGACGCGCCGCCAAACTTTCTTTATTGGCTTGCTGTAAACGCTGCTTCGACTCTTTGGCGAAGTTTACTTCGTTGGCTTGCTCTGACTGCGTTTGTTTGAGCTTAGCGACTTCATCTGCCAAGACTTTCACTGTATTGTGAGCCTGTGTCAGGCCAGCTTCGCATTCGCTCTGCGCGTCAAGCGCCGCTGATACTTTTCGCTCTAACTCTTCTTTGTTAATACGCAGCGCTGCTTCATCTTGGGCATAGCTCGGCGCATCAATTTCACTCAGTTTTAGCGCTACGCCGTACAGCTCGCTATGACTGTCGCCAACTTGTGGATGAAGATCTAAGCGCTCTAATAGCTCCTGATTAATCACCTTACCGATAGAGTTTTCCCAACCATCGACATTGGCGCGTAAGAAATGACGCAGTGAGCCTTGCTCTGGAGAGATTTGCTGCTCTAACAGTCTCAGTTGTTTTTGCAGTTGATGCATGCTAGTTCGTGCATTTTCTAGCTTAGTTTGCGCTTTATGCTGCTCGTTGCGCGCGTTTTGATGTTCGCGCTCTTTCTTCGCTAATAGGTCGCTGGTATGACGCCAGTTATCTTGCGCTAGCTCGAGACGCTTATCGCTTAAAGACAAGTCTTCTTGCTCTTGCGCCGTTGGTCCCATGTTATCGATTTGCGCTTGGCGCTCGATTTGTTGATGCCTAAACACCGCAATTTGGCTATCAAAATCTTCAGTAAGTTGCTCTTTGCGGATGAGGTATTGCTCAGATAACTCGTCTTTTTTATCACTTTGTTGCTGACGCGTTTGCTCACGATTTTCTTCATGCTCGCGAATCAGTTTGCGATTTTTAACCGTCAGGCGCTCTAATGACTCATTAAGGGTGAGTTTTTGCTGATTAAGCTGCTGTTCTAGCTCACCAAATTGCTCTAACAGAATGCGGTAATGACTTTGTTGCTCCACCAGCTCCTCATTCCACAATGGCAACGCATCGGTATCGATTGCCAACTGCTCGTAATCACCGTCTTGGTAATTATCGTAAGTCGTTTGCAGCTCATCGAGTTGTTGCTCTGTGGTTTTGAGCTCGGCATTGGCCTTACTCAATTCACTGTTGATATTAGATTCTGCTTCATGGAAATTAGTTTTAAGAGCGGAGATCTTATCGCGTAAATCTTTGTCGCTAGCCTGCAGATCGGCGCGCTCGGTTTTACTGCGTTCTAAATCATCACTCAATAATGGGGTTAATTGCAGTAATTGTGCTTCGATTGCATTTAAACTGGTAGCTATCTGCTGCACTTTTTCATGTTGCTGCTCAAGCGAACTTAGACGCATCGATTGACGCATTTGCTTGATCCATTCACGTGCCTTGGTGTTTTTAACACGTGTCGTTGGCTGCACTAAACCATCTTCTTCGAAGATTGCCGCCAACATGGTTTTTAGCGTGTCCATCTTGCCTTCTTTGGCGTGAACAGCACTAACGAGTTTTTCGAGGTGACGTACCTTATGACGCGGTGCAACCAACGAATAGCGGGCAGCTAATTGGCGTAGTTTAATGCCGTCTTGCGTATTACCACGTAATGACGAAACATCGTTTTGCACGATAGCGCGATATTCGCTAGTAGCGCTTATCTTGCGCGAATATTTCACCTCAAGCGATGATAATTGAGTAAGCCACTGATCAGGCTCAAAGGCTTTTACCTTGCCATTGCTCTCTTGGAATAACAGCTGATTCTTATCATAAGCAGCATCGACAAAACGGTAGCTAATGCCGTCTTTTGCAGTATGCGTGAGCACTGCTTGGCATAAATCCCCTTCTTCCCGCTGATATTCATACACCAAATAACTGTTAGATTTTGGCAGATAAAAGTCACCGAACTTGCTACGCGTTTTTGGTACAACACGGCTTGGCAGTTCACCGTAAAAAACCGGCACTAAACGTTGTAGAGTCGTTTTACCCGACGCATTGGTACCACAGATATTGGTGTGGCCATCGAGAGATAATTCCACCACGCCCGGCAGGTGAGTATTAATAAGAATAATGCGGCGTAAACTTGCCATTGAAACCTCAGATAAGCATCCATTTGATACACATAATATAGGGATTTTTAACCGATTCAAGGAAAGCGCCGATTGGGTGCTATATTTTACAGCATTGTCGTTGCTAAGTAGTTGTTATCGCTGTAAGGTAAAGGCTCACTTTGGATAAAAAGAGGTAAGTTGTCACTAGTGAAAATCACCAAGTTAAGTCAAGACGAAGCCCTTTCTTTTACTTTGCGTCACCAACTGCTGCCGCAAGCTCAACAACGCATCGACCTTTATTTCTCTCTGCCCAATGAAATGGGTATTAGCCCGCAAACTCTCGACGAAGCAGATTACTTTCATTCCAGCATTAAAACACGCTCTGCGTATTATTCTGATCAATTGCATTTGCCGTTAGTCCGCAGTCGCTTTATCAGTGCTAAAAAAGGCGAGCAGGACGACTATCGCGTTAACCTCAACCTGTTTTGTTATCAAATTAAAACCGCGCTCGATATCGATATCAAACAAGCACTGCAACAGCGAGAAAAAGATGAGTTCTATCCAACGGCGCTAGAGCTTGCCGAACAAAGCAAAAGCTTATTAAAGAAACTAAGACGTAATACGCCAAGCGATAAGAAATTTAAGTCATACCACGAAAATGCCGATAACTACCTTAGCTGGCATGTGGAGCAATCGTTCTTAAAATTGCTGGCGAAAGGCCCGAAAACCAGTGAAAGTTCCGAAGTTCGTGAGCAACTCCTGCAACTGTGCCGTGATGAAAATAGCTATCGCGAAAGTAATCAATACAACTCGCAAATCACGCTAGGTGATCCCAACCGCATCACCAATAAAATGCGCCTATTGCAGCGATTAATCGAATACGGCGTCGTATTTAACAAAGATATGCGTCACCTTAATCGCAACTTAAAACGCTTCGTCCGCGGCGGTGTCACTACTGTAATGATGGCGTTTGTGATGGCGTTAGTACTTAATGCTCGCTCTTCTTTTGCCGAGGTTACCTTGCTATTAGTGGCTATTCTCGGGGTTATTTACGGCCTGCGCGAAACCTTTAAAGACGATATTACCCAATCGATATGGCGGCGCATCCAACGAGGGCTCCCCAAATGGCAACAGCTGTTTTCTAATAGCGCGACTAAAACCAAGGTGGCGAAACAAACCGTGTGGTTGGAGTTTATTAAAGAAAAACGTGTACCTGAATATGTGCAGCGGCATTTTAATAAACGGCGTCATCAAAACAGACTAGCCGCGCAAATCCTTCATTTTCGCAGTGATACTAAGGTTATCGCTAAGAAGTTTTTACCGGGCTACGACGAAATTCAAGAACAAATCATGTTCAACCTTACGCCGCTAGTACGCTATCTTAAAAAAGGCGAAGGCAGATTATATTCCCTCGACGGTCAAAAAATCAGTCAACAAGGGGTGGAACGACGCTATCAAATCAACGTCGTGCTAGTGCAAAGTAGCGGTGGTGAGCAATATTCCCAACGATTTAAAATCACGCTAAACCGCTCGGGAATTATTAATATTGAGGCGATGAAGGCGCGGATGGAATGATAAAGAGAGAAGAAAATTTCGCAGAAAATCCCCATCAATATTATTACTTTTCGTTTGTTTTACTGCGGTTTACTTTATCTATCAAACACTATTGATACTGTTTTTTATGGGGTTTAAAGAGAAGTGTATTTACCCTATTTGGTCAGATAGCTCTTTCGGGGTTTCGATATTTCAAGGATTTGTATTTATAGCACTGTGCCTCGTTGGATGGCTGCTGCATTTGACTTGGCGAACGTTTCACTGCCAACGCCATATATTTTGGATCTTTATAATCATTAGTGGCGGAATACTCGCTTTATGGATGAATAACTTACATAAATTAAAGTTAATGATGGATACCGAAAAAGGCGAAATGCAAACTGTAGAGTTCTTCAAAATCACTGGAATGACTGATGAAGAATTCAAATACATAAAAATGATGGGCATTACACCAATAAAATGTAAGCCCTAACGCTTTAATACCGATAATGCCCAGTAATCGGATAGTTAAACAACATATCCTCTAATTCTGGGCCGCGACCTATATTATGGACGATCATCGGCCGTTTGCCATCTGCGCTGTGTTTTTTCACCACAATACCGATGTGCGGCAGGCTGCCATTAACCATCCAAGTCACCAAATCCCCTGCTTTATAATCGTCACCATTTTTTGTCACCGCTAATGATTTACCATGACGTTTGAAAAAGGCTTGCAAGTTAGGAACGCGGCGGTGATCGATATTTTTATCGGGACGAGTTAAGCCCCAGTTTCGCTTTGAGGGATATTGATTGAAATTAGCCTTAATATCTTCATGCACTAGCTGCTGAAAATCGATCCCCAACTGACGATAACTGCGAATAACCACATCGGTACAAACACCTGTATTGGCAGGTACATCTCCCATCGGGTAATCGAGCTTTACATAAGCACCATCATAACGCACTTGATGTTTTAGACGCTCCATCGCCGCGTTAACGAGTAACTCGCTGTTGTCGGCGTGTGCACTAGATGTGCTCAATAACAACGTAATTAAACCAAGGTGCTTTAATATCTTCATTTTAATATTCCTTATTAGGGCTTATTGCTTTGCCTTTTCACACTGCCAACAAATATCAAAGGCGGCAGGGTTTTCCTCATCACAATGCTGACAATACCAAACGAGCGCGGATTCATTGTCCATATTAGCGATGATTGATTTGGCTTTTTCAACGTCTTCTTGTGCTACCCACAGCTCTGGCCAAGTATCTAGTGGCGCTAAATCTCCAGCACCACTGCCCAGAAATTCATTTCGAAGCTCACTTTCAATATAGGCGCTATCGAGTAAATTGCGCACGTGATTTACCATTAACAACTGATCGTTACTATAGACTAACTCCATAATCGCTCCTCTGATTTACCCGAGTTCAGGTTATTTAGGTAGTTCCACTTTGTATTTTTTGATGTACCACAGCAGTACTGGAATTTCGATGGCCATATAGGTTATTAACGTAAACCAAAACCAATTTACTGTGCCCACCAGCAAGTTAAATTCGATGCCACTGTCGTAATACATCGATGCCGATGTGATTAATACTATACTGGTTGCAATAAGATCATGACCGGTGATCTTATTAAAATTATTGCCAGCAACGCGGGGATAAATAAAAAGGTAGGCTAATAAAACAACGATAACGTTGAGCATTAGCACAGTTTGTTCTGGCGAAGTCATGTAATATGGCGTCCGTAATTAAAACTCCATGCTAAACCAAACACGCGCAATGAAAAAGACTCATAAAAAACTCGATAACCAAATTCGCCAAGCATTGACCATTGCTTGTGAAGAAATCAAAGATAGCTTTGACGAATTCTCGTGGTTAACTCATCGCGTCGACTTTAATAAATTGCCACAATCACTGCACGTTAGCTGCTATTTTCACGATCAGCACGCATTACTCGATTCAATGCAACAACAGCTCGATAACGTCATTCGCCACATCATCGCCAAGCATTTATCTGACATCGACATTAAATCTTTCGATATCAGTAAACAAATTAGTTTTCACAGCGAGGATTGATTCGCATCTCATCAATATCTGCCTCAATCTAAATTTATTTTAACTTTGTTGCGACGGTTTTAGGCATACTAAACGTCTAACAGATTAGAAACTTTAAATTTAGAGAATTGCATGGGATTTGATATACAACTTTTTGAACAAATGAAAAATGGCGAACAGCGCGCTTTTTCTATTTGTTACCAAAGACTATCCCCAACAATTTTCTCAACTGTATTACGGATTTGTCACTGTCGAGCTACAGCTCAAGATATTTTACAAGAGACCTTTATCCAAGCGTTTAACAGTTTGGATTCCCTAAAGGAGCCGGAGAACTTTATTCCATGGTGCAAAAAGATTAGTTACAACAAAACTATAAGCTGGCTAAGAAAAAATGAGAAACACCAACAAACCGCATTAACGGATACCCAGAATCTCATCGATAACTCAGACATTCATTTCACTGTTGAACAGCAAAACACGTTAACGAAGATAATGCTAAGAGTTCCACCGCAAACTCGATTAATTTTATGGCTATATATTGCTGAAGGTTATACCCATGAAGAGTTAGGGACGCTATTTGAAAGATCTCCAAGCTATTCGAAAAGCATCGTATCTAGAACGCTATCTAACATCAGCAAAACGCAACTGGAGAGTCCCTATGCCAACGGATCATGAAAATCACATTAGAGCGCTGCAAAAGGACTTAGATACGCTGCAAACATATGAGCCACCAACTGAAGCTTGGGAAACAATCTCGCGTGCAATTCAGCCTAAAAAATCAAATAAAGTAAAGTGGCGAGCATTAGCAGCAGCAATCTCTATTGTATGCCTGGACGCCATTAAAGCACAGCGTCAAATATCAATTAATGAACAAATACCAGCTTCAATTTCATCAATAGCCTACAAGTCAATGCCAATTATAGAAATTGAAATAAGGATAATTGAGATAGAAGAATTACTTGCCACAACGGAGAAAATAGAAGAGCGAGTCGCACTAACTAAACTCAAAACGGATTTAATAAATGCGCTTTCTGTCGAAGAACAGCAAATAGAAAAATTTATATAAGGAATAAAGATGTTTAGAGTACTAATTTTAACTACTACTTTATTGTTTCCCTTTTATTTAAAAGGCGAAACTAGTTGCGCACTTATTTCGTTTGATGACACGCACGGCAAAGTAAGAGTTTCTCATATCAATCACAATGCAGTTAATTCGATAGATAACTATAGGTTTAACACTGGACGTTATTTACTTTCAGGTTTTTTAAAGGCACCAACGAGCAGCATTCCCTTTTCCATCGAATTGGTAATCTCCGCTGGGTATCACTATAAAGTTACGTTAAATCCAACTAATGATCCGCAATCCCTGCTACAGCTTAGCCAATCAAAACAATCAATATTTCACTGCGATCAGGAAAAAACTCAACTCGATTCCGATTTCGATGTGATCTCTACATATTCGAATGGCTCTGAATTACCATTCCCGCTTTCTTACAGACTCGATGACCTTGTTTTAGAACTCATAGCTCATTATAAAAGTCTCGGAAAAACGCAAATTCCTCTTATCTCAATTTCTCCCCAATATCCCCAATATTTGGGCGTTACAATATCTAGAAAAAGCTCACTCAAAGAAGGCTTAACCATTAATAAAATTAAGCCTCATTCGATAGCATCCCTAATTGGATTAAAGAAAATGGATACAATTGTTGCAATCAACAATGCTGCAATAAATGGATTCCAAACATACGAAGACGCCACTAATGCTCTAGAGATGGCCTTCAAACAGGCAACATTAGCAAAAAGCATTCGAATTACATTAATTCGAAACAATAAAAAATTGACTTTGCAACAAGAGCTCCAACGGCTCAGAAAACTAACAATTCGTCTACAGGTTCAAGCTTAAACAAGGAGCGTACTCATGCAAATTAAACTAATAACTCTACTATCACTACTAACGGTACCATTGCTAACAACCGTTTCAGCAAAAGAGCAAGCGAGCAATTGCGCCTATATTTCTACCAATTTTCACACCCCCTCTGGAAAGTGGGACACAATTGAATTAACAAGTCACAACGGTAAATACTTTTCAAAACCTAAACGTAAAATAGCCCTAGCTCCTGGATTGCATAATTTTACGGCTCAAAGAAGCTTAGGTATGTCGACTAGTCGACCAAAACACTATACAACGACTTATCGGGGATTAGACAATAACCCTCATAATTCATCTCTAAAATATCCGTCAAAACACAATGAAAAAGTCAATAAGCTCAAAGAGCGCCCTCTGCCTTCACACTCTAAATACAAAAAAGCTAACAGAAAAGTTAATGAAATAAGTTTCCAGATTAAAGTGAGTCCAAATAAACAATACCGACTTCTTACCATCGCTCGAGAAAATAAACAAAACCCTTTATCTTACTATTATGAGGTGAAAATTCGTTCTGAAAAGGATATGAAATGCTCTAGTGATGAAATTTTCCTCGCGCTAGACATGCAAGCACCGATCAATTCAATTGATAAATTACCAGCTCACATTCAAAAAAAATTGGAGCTACTATCACACGACATCTACACCTATGTAAACTCAGAGCAATCTTCCTCTGATAATTTAAGTTTTAAAACTCCTCCTCATATCGCAAATAATTTAGGGTTGCTGCTAGAACCAACTCATATAAATCAATTAAGAGTAAAGTTGGTCTTACCCAACTCCCTTGCGCAACAACTAGGACTAAGAGAAGGAGATGTAATCAGTGAAATATCTCAATTTAGCCTGCACAGCAAACTACCTTATGAAGAATCATTGCAACTATTTAGAGAACAACTATTCAGTCATCAAGAAGGGAAAGAAATGGTGATAAAAGTTCTTCGAGCAGGCAAACTACAAACTTTAAAATCAATGCCTCCTTCGATGAAAATACCTAGCACGACCTTAAATATAAACTCCTGAGACATATGTTCTGTTTAGATTATCTTGCCAGAACTGTCAAAAAGGAAAGTAAACATAAGCATGTTTACTTTCCTTTAAAACTATTTCCGTTGCCGAAGACCGTTACAAATTGACGGTGGATTCTATCGTCACTAAATCAAGTGAAACAGGACTTAGATATAAGGCTGACAGTCGCGGCGAGATATTTTCAATCCATTGGCGGGCATAGATTTCAATAATACTGTTTTAGCTTTTGTGACACGCTCGCCAGTTACCTCATTTTCAATCCAGATATCAATGGCATCTTTTTCTATTGCCCTATTAAGTCGATAACGGTTGTCAGGAGCTAAATTCGCCTGCATCTCAACCAATGCATAAAGGTGGCGATATTGAGCTTTTACAAGGAACATCCTTTGCTCCGGATTTAATCTATAGCCCTGTTGCCAAAGTGCAACTCTTCCCTGATAACAAGCCAATGAAATTTGATCCATTTTAATATCAGTTATAGGAGCCTTATAACTCTCTAATCGATAGCTGCCACTTTCTAACTCGGGTTTTATAATCATTGAGTTGCAACCACTAATCACAACAACAAATAAAATTCCTAAAAGAATATTTAATTTTTTCATATACCTTCTCCAAAAAAAATGCCTCCGATTAAGGAGGCAATATTGTCATGCAGGAAGTTAGTTATTTGTATTAGATGCGCCAGAAGGCTTACTGTTTGGCGAGCTACTACTTGTGTTAGAGCTACTTCGGCCAGATGATGATGCGCTATTTGACGCATTCTTGGAGTTTGATGCCCTGATTCCGGTTAAGTCGCCATCTCTATTACTCAAGCTGCTTAAATTAGTCGCCCAAGGATCCAAATAAAAACCTATTATTTCACCAGACTGTACTCTATCAATTCGACGAATTGGTGCACGATAACTCACGTTAGCCAAAATTTTCTTAGCTTTATTAATAGAGTCTGTATTTATCGCCAGTTGATAAGCAGGGATTTCTAATGGGTTTAACGTTCCTGAAAGAGCAATTTTCTGCCCATTTCTAGACACCGTTAATGAATATTGGTCACCCACATTTACATCAGAAATAATGCGTGACACTTCAGCAATACTTAGTTTTTTCACTGCCGTGCCGTTAAACTCCAATATAACGTCATCAGGACGCAGACCAACATTGTCAGCCGCACTGTTGGCTTTAACGCGATGCACGATAAACCCATCTCCTGTTTGAGCCACCTCACCAGTAACACCGTATTTCTTGTCGTATGACTTTGCTCTTTCTATGCGTAGCTGCTTTAAGTTTTCACGATGTTTTAGCTCAGGTAAATCACTAATTTCAATAAGTAACTTATCCAATTTTCGATCAAGCTCAGGAAGTAGGCTAGAACTATTAACTAAAGAGGAGCTTTTAAGCCCATTAGATACGAAGCTATATTGAACCTCTGGAACAACCTTCACATCGAATCGCTTAGACATTGCAAGCTTTTGTCCAGAACGTTCAACGCTTACTTCCATTATTGCGCCATCTCGTAATTGCTCTAAATAATCCGTCAATGGCGAGTTGCCTTTATTAGTCAACGATGCAATTGAATTGTCACCTAGATGAGTAATTTCATCACCAGTTTTTAACCCCATATCATCTGCTAACGAATAAGGTGAAACGGCTAAAACAACTAGCTTTTCATTGTTGACTGATTTAACAATTGCTCCAAAATAACTCACAACGTTGGTCGGAATTACGTTCGGTTTTGAACCATTAGTGCGATTAATTTCTTCCATCAACAAATCCAATCGATATTGAATCAGTTCCGGTAAGATAACCTTAGCTATTCTATCCTTTGGCTGTGCTTCTAGCTTTTTTTCTTGGTTACATTTTTTGTTAGTAACCGATACAACTTTAATTTCAGACTTGTTACCTTTCAATGAGTTAACTAGTTGGTAATGCTTATTCGCTTCAACGTTAACAGAAATTGTGACAGGCTCAGCCTTAATACCGGAATAAAACTGAGGATTGCGTAATACCCCTCGAAGCTTTGATTTATCCCAGCGATAAAAAGTCATTGTATGATTACCTGGTTCTAGGGTAAAGCTCTGCTCATCTAATAATCTTTCTGACATCCGTCGTCTTTCAGAAACACGATTCATGTTATGACCGACTAACTCAAAAACCGCATTATTCTCAGTATCCGATAGTGTCATAGATGAACAAGACTGTGATGCGATCGCTTGATTAGTCCCAACACCAAACAAACCGATTAAGAGTAATTGATTTACGTATTTCATAATTTCCACCTTGAATTTAATTAACAGAAAACAGTTCTGTTACCCTATTCCTCTAGTAATTGTTCTTATAGCTTTGCGACCGCTGGAATAAGTGCACCGTCAAACCACTTTTTAACAATCGCTGTTTCCATATAGAAATCAGACTGACTACCACGTAATCTAAACTCGTTATGGCGTAAATTAGCGTCGCGTAAATTTTGCTTACCCTGCAATAAAATCTTGCCATTTTGATCTTTCAATACAACATAAAACAGAATACGCGGAAAGTCCTTGTCCGAAACTTGACGGATGTCTTGACCCATTCCCAATCCCATTGCAACTGAACCGGCTAGATCAATATCCAGAACCTTAACGTCAAGTGTCATTCCATTTGGCAAGTCATTTGCTGACTCCTGAAATTGCTTTTCCAGTGTCTTGAATAACCGCTCTTGATATCGTGCCTGGTTTTGATTACCACTAGCGTTAATATCTTGATAACGTTCTGATTGAACAAACTCAACCGATACGTTTGATTCACTCGCTTGTGCTGCTAAGCTACACAATCCCAAAACACTGGCTAACATTAGTTTTTTCATATTACTTTCCTTTTTATGTTGTTATTAAAACGTTGTTTACAGATAGAATTCTTGAGGTTTACCTTTTTGGATATCTATAAGCTTTTCAATATTTTTTCGACGTTGTTTTAATAGTGCTAAACGTTCTTCTTTAGTCGAAGCCTGTAATAGTTGAAGTTCAATCCCGTCTAAATCCTGCATCAAGTTTGCCTCTGAGTAAGATGTAAATCCCGGCTTAGACAATTGTTGTTCCAAATACTGATTCTGTTCTAATAAAGACGCGAACTGCATTTGTAACTGATAGTTTGACCATCCTACCCAACACGAAACGGCTACAGTCACAGCTGCTGCACATGCTCCCCAATTAAAGCTTTTATTCCGATTCTGGCTAGAACGTTTTTTTAAATTACGTTCTTTAGTAATATCTTCATCGATCGTCGCTTCAATTCTCTCCCAAACAGCTTGTGACGGAATAATAGGTGTTTCTAATAATTCTTCAGTTCTCAATGAACGTGATATTTGCTGCATTTCAATATCGGAAACAGTGGCATTTTGATTGTTAATTGGCGACATAAAGGTTCACCTCCGTAGATGTTCTTAACTTAGATAAACTTCTGGAAACAATTGACTTAGAATAACTTTCAGATTTGCCAGTAATATTTGCTATTTCCTTATGAGTATATTGTTCGACAACACTCATCCAAACGATCATTCGCTGCTCTGGTACTAACCTATTTAGCAACTTATCTAATTGGGTTGAATTAGGCTCAATAAATTGCTCTTCGTGCTCAGTATTAATCTGTTCTACTAATTTCAAAGAGATCTTCTGACGCTTAATGTAGTTAAACGTATTATTCATCGCTATTCGCTTAACCCATGCAACAAAGTTAGTATGAGAATTAAAACTTGAGATATAACGAAAAATATCAATAAATGAGTCATGGAGAAGATCACTAGCTACCTCTTTATTTCCGCAAATCTTAAAAATCGCAGTGTATAAAATTGGAGAAAACTCGACATAACATTTATGCTGAGTAGCTCTGCAGCCCTCGATCAAGGCATTGATGTCATTATCGTTCCATGCCATGTAAATGTAATCCTTTTGTGTTGCGTTAATATAAATTACAATTGAAGCTTAAAAATCGTCGCAAAAAAATTGAATTTTTTTAAAAAAATTAAAACGACGAGCCCGGCTGAGTTAAAAATTCAATTTCCTCGCTACTAGATTCTCGCCCAAGAATCTCATTGCGATGAGGATAACGGCCAAATCGCTCGATAATTTCTTTATGGCGGATCTCAAAGTCCAAATTGTGCTCCATATTAGGCTGACTAAATAGCTCAACAGCACGCTCGTGAATTGCCAATGATTCACTGTGCATAAATGGCATATACAAAAAACTGCGCTGTGTTTCATCCAATGCTTTATCTGCCCCAACATTAATAGCTTCTTGCGCCAAGGCTAGCGCCAATGAATCATAGGCGAAAGACTGAGGCGTATCGCGAAACATATTGCGAGAAAATTGATCCAGCACGATAATCTCGGCCAAGCGTCCCTCTGGAGTTTTTCGCCAATCATATAACTCACAGGCCACCGCCGCTTGATGAACCTTTGAGAATTGCTCAATTATTTCATTGTCAAAATCACTATCTTTGGTCCACCATTGCGACTGCTCAATTTCACTAAACCAGAAATTTAAAACCTCTTGCATCTCTTGCCCTCTCTCGTATTTCGTTCTGTTGTCTTAAAGGGTGCGACATATTGTCGCACTTTGCCAATTAGCCCAGCTATTCGTTTGTTTAGCACGTTAACTCCCTTCAAAATATAAGGGTACTTAATTAGCCAGAGCCCGTTATGAAAATTAGTTCTTTATCGGCATTAATTGCCAGTATTTTATGTCTTCCTCAAGCTGTTGCGGCAACCACTAAAGCAGCACCAGAAACTCTTGATGTTATTACCATTACAGCACCGCGCCTCACTCAAGATCAATCAACTTTTGCCACAGGTAGTTACATCGAACCAGATGTCGCCGATTGGCTAAGCACAGTACCGGGCGCTAACATCAATAAAAACGGGCCTATCACGGGTATCGCACAATATCGCGGCATGTTTGGCTCGCGCATAGCAAAAAGCATCGGCGGTCAAAAAATCGTTAGCGCGGGTCCTAATGCGATGGACGCACCGTTGACTTATTTAAATCCAGTTATGATTGAGTCGCTATCGGTATATCGCGGCATTGCGCCAGTGAGCAGTGGCATCGACACTATTGGTGGTGCTATCGATGTAAAGCTAAAGCAAGCCGATCCACAAGCCAACGACGGCATCAATGGCATGGTTCACCTCAATTACAACGAGCATAACGACGCGTCAACGGTTAGTGGCAACTTGCAAACCAGCAGTGACAACTTCGGGATGTTTATCTATGCCAACCAACAACAAGCGGATGACTACGAAGATGCCAACAAGCGTGTTATCAAGACCAGCCAATATGACAAAACACAAGCGGGTTTAGATCTTCGCTTTGACAACGGCGAACATGAGTTTGGTGTGAGCTGGCACCACTCAAAAACCGATGAAACAGGTACGCCAGCCCTGCCGATGGACATCGATTATATAGATACCGATCGCTTTGGCATCGATGGCAAAATTACCGATGCCGATTACGTGCTAACTTGGCAACTGGGATATCAAGATGCTACCCACGGTATGGATAACTACCAACTGCGCACTAATATGATGGCGGGTATGCACCGCTACACCACTGCTATTGCCACAACCTACGACTACAAAATTGAGCTAGAACTCGCACAGTGGCTGCTCGGCGTTGATGGCGTAAGCGCAACTCACGATGCAGACATCGAAAATCCAAACAACGCGATGTTTTTGATTCGTAACTTCAATGACGTAAAAGATCAGCGCCATTCGATATTTGCACAATACAGCCAAGACAGCGATAAGTTCAATTACACACTAGGGGCACGCGTTAAGTTTAATAGTAGCGATTCAGGCGATGTTTCAAGCTCAATGGCAATGATGAATCCGCATGTTAAAACTCTGCAAACAGCATTTAATCAAAGCGATAAAAGCACCTCAGACACCACTTTTGATTTAGTAGCCAATAGCCAAACGGTTATCGATGATACTTGGACACTGCTCGCTGGTGCAGGTGTAAAACAACGTGCGCCAAGCTATCAAGAGCGCTACTTATGGCTGCCAATGCAGGCCACGGGCGGTTTAGCTGATGGAAAAACTTACATCGGCAACATTAACCTCGATCCTGAAACGGCTTACCAAATCGATATTGGCGCACATTATCAAGCTAATGGCATTAGCATTGAACCTCACCTTTTCTATCAAAAAGTGGATGATTACATTCAAGGTGTTTCCATCACCAATAATCCCAGTGCGATGATGGTAGCCAACATGATGGGCGACAGCGCGCCACTGCAATTTAGCAATATCGATGCGACGATTTACGGCCTAGATATCAACTGGCGCGCGCCAATTAACGAACAGTTTGCGCTAAGTGGTTTGGTAAATTACGTGCGTGGTAAGCGTGAAGATAGCAACGATGATTTATATCGTATTAGCCCGCTCAACGCACAAATTGCCCTGCACTACAGTTATCAAAACTGGCAGAGCCAGCTGTCCATCCACGCTTTCGACAAACAAAATCGCGTATCTGAACTCAATAATGAACAGCGCTCAGCAGGATATGCTGTTGTCGACTGGAAAGCGAGTTATGACGTCAACAACCAACTGGCGCTTGGCCTTGGTGTAACTAATCTACTCAATAAGAATTACCAGCCGCATCTAGGTGGTATTAATCGCGCTAATGGTAGTGATTTGGCTGTTGGCGAACGTATTAGCGCCCGTGGCCGTGCGATGTATGTCTCGTTAGATTACCAATTCTAACTTAGCATCTCCCCGTTTTAAGCGGCTGTCAAAGGACCCGTGACAGTCGCTTATCCTTCCTTTATTCTTACTTAAAAACAGGCTTCTTTTGCAGTTTTCGTTGCAGCGTTCGACGATGCATATTTAGCTGACGTGCCGTTGCAGACACATTACCATCATTAGCCGCCAGCACTTGCTGAATGTGCTCCCATTCCACACGCTCTGGCGACATCGCTTCATCCACTTGCAAATTTTCACCAGCACTATTTTGCTCTTCGCCTAATAATGATTTGAGTAACATTGGCGTAGTGACAGGTTTTGCTAAATAATCATCGGCACCAAGACGCATCGCCTCAACCGCCGTAGCAATGCTGGCATAACCAGTAAGCAGCACTATTTTCGCCTGCGGCAATTGGGTTCGAATTGGGGTAAGTAGCTGTAAACCACTATCTCCCGCCAAATTCATATCCAGCAAAATATACTCAGGCGCAATATCTAGACACATCGCCAAAGCATCGCTAGCGCTATGACATAGATGCGCGTCAAAATTATTCTTGATTAACCGACGCGCCAAGGTTTGTGCAAAGGCAACATCATCTTCAATAATTAACAACTTCATGAATTCACCATCGGAAGTTTAACCGACGCCACCGCGCCTAAATCAGTATGATTTGATAAAGACAACTCGCCATCTAAACGCTCAAAGGTGCTGTTAGATAACATTAGCGCCATCCCAAATCCCTTATCACTTTCCACCAGCGCAGCGCCATGGGCTGCCGTGGCATCAATACCGCCGCCGAAATCACGAATTGAAATAATGACATGACCAGCCTCAACGCCGAGTCCAAGCTCCACTTGATTGATGCCCGCTTGCTGATTCGCTTTCACGGCATTTTGCAATAAATTACAAATTGCAGGCAGTAACATAGCATCGGAATTTATCCGTATATTGGCGAAGTCGTGCTCGGAGATATGAGTAACCAACTCCAATTCAGGGTATTGCAGATTGCTGGCGGTTTTAATATTGCTAAACAAGGTGAGTGGCGAAATCGCGCTAATTTGATTTTCGCGAATAGCCGTTGCTAACTCTCGAAAATGATTAAGCTCATTACGACAAGTAGCTAGTGGTGACGCCATGGCTTTTACTGCTTCTTCGTCAGGAAATTCTTCGCTGATTTCTTCAAATAACAATTGTAAATTAGCTAGCGGCGTCGCCAGTTGATGAGTCACCTGCGCCGATGCAACGCCCAAGGACACCAATTGCTCACTCTTTAATTGATCTTCACGTTGCCTAGCAATAGCGCGCTCGCGATTGGTGATCATCTTCGACATAGTGCCAACCACTAGCGTTACCACAATCACCGACAGCAAGAAGTTCACCCACATGCCAACAAAGTGATTAGTCATATCCATGTGATGTTGATGCGTTGGCAAACTCATTAGTAAAGCGCTATATGCCAGCACCGCCCCCAATGAAACAAAAGCCAACATGCGGGTGGGGAGACTTACTGCGCCAATCACAATCGGCATCAGTAACAAAGACACAAAGGCGTTAGTCGCGCCGCCGCTATAAGCCATTAACAAAGTCAGAAAAACAATATCAGCGATGGCTTGAATGGCAACGGCGATGGTCGATGCCTGACGCTGGCGATAACGCTGCCAGCTTAGCAAGTGAAAAACAGTCTCAAAAGCGATAATAAGCAACAGCGGCAACACACTAATGTCGTGAGGAATAAACAAATAAACCCCAATGACAGCACACAGCTGAATAACAATAGCCACGCTTCTAAGCAACAAGATGCGCTCAATGGCTCCCATCATTTTAAAGTCAATTAAACTCACTGTTTTACCTCACTTTTTTGTTGGCCTGATTATACACCTTTTGAGTCATTTGATGTTAAACTCAGGCGTAAAAAACAGACTATTTAGCAAAGAAATACTGCCTATAAATCGCACAAGCCAAGCGCTTGCTTGGTTATTGAAATAAAAGCTGGTAAGGTGACTCGAATAAGAATAAAAAATCAGCGAACCAATAACCTAGGTTACGCCGCAAAATAGAAGGTTTCTATGGCTTTTGTTGCATTATCACAGCAAAACAACCAGCAAATATTATCCCAGCTCATTAGCGAGTCGGTCATCGTTGATCCGCAAAGTCCCAAAGGACGATTGCTCAATGCGGCCGCGACATTGTTTCGCGATCGCGGTTTCGATAAAACCACAGTGCGGGATCTGGCTAAGGCCATTGGTATTCAATCGGGCAGTTTGTTTCACCACTACCCTAATAAACAAGAAATTCTCAAGCAAGTCATGCAACAGGCGATTATGCTAAATATTCGTCGCGTTGAAATGGCACTTTCACTCAATCACACCATCAAAGACAAATTACTCGCATTAATTTTGTGTGAGTTTCAGGCGCTTATTTTAGATACCAGTGCCCATATTTCGGTTTTGGTCTTTGAATGGCGCTCGTTGAGTGAAGACAATCAAGCGATCATGTTAAAACTGAGAGACGAGTACGAACAATATTGGCTAGATGTCTTGGCACAAGCCCAACAGCAAGGCATGATAAATATCGATCATCACATATTGCGACGCCTGTTAAACGGCGCCATCAACTGGTCATTAAATTGGTACAAAGCCGATGGTGATTTATCGCTTGAACAACTCGCAGATATGACGTTGCAAATGGTGTTAAACACCGAAGCAACAAAGCAAAAAACAATAATAAATTAGGTATTTGGAGGACATAATGGACGCTTCTTTTTGGGACGGAAAACGCGCCCCTGGTGTTGCAAACAATCTCGACTTTGAACAATTTAGTTCGGCGATTGAAGTTATTGAACAAGCGATGCAAAAGTATCCTGAACGCAAAGCGTTCACTGGCTTTGGGCATTCACTGACCTTTCGTGAAATCGATCAATACAGCGCGGCATTCACCCATTACCTGCAAAATCACACCGATTTAAAACCCGGCGACAAAATTGCCATTCAAATGCCAAATACCCTGCAATATCCAATTGCAATGTACGGTGCAATGCGTGCGGGACTCGTGGTTGTTAATACCAACCCACTGTACACCGAGCGTGAAATGATCCATCAATTCAACGACTCAGGTGCAACAGCCCTGTTATGTATGGATATCTTCGCTAAATCAGTGCAAAACATCCAAAGCCAAACGGGCATTAAAACAGTCATGCTCACCTCAATGGGTGACATGTTACCGACACTAAAACGCTGGATCGTCAACACCATGATCAAGCGCGTTAAAAAAATGGTGCCAGCATATCATTTACCAGAGGCGATTTCGTTTAGACAAATCCTCAAAGACAACCTTGGCAAAGGCTTCAAACCTGCGCATCTG
This sequence comes from Psychrobium sp., assembly GCA_049607155.1. GTDB lineage: Bacteria > Pseudomonadota > Gammaproteobacteria > Enterobacterales > Psychrobiaceae > Psychrobium. Next base: position 19,037 of record JBMYWG010000027.1, on the reverse strand, counting down.
TCAGAACCAAATGACACCATAGTTTTACAGTACACTGGCGGTACAACAGGTGTTTCAAAAGGCGCCGAACTCACCAACCGCAATCTAGTGGCAAACATGCTGCAAGCGGCTGAGTTACTGCATCAAGAAGACGATAGTGGTAATCGCATTTTTAACACCACAGAAGCCAATGTTGTGGCACCACTGCCGCTGTACCACATCTATTCATTTACTGTGCATTTGATGGCCTTTGTTCACCTTGGCGTCCACAGTATTCTGATCGCCAATCCGCGCGACACTAATTTGTTTATTAAAGCCATTAAACCGTGGAAACTCTCTGGTTTCATCGGCTTAAACACGCTGTTTGTATCGCTAATGAATCACCCTGATTTCAAGAACCTCGATTTTAGCAAGCTGGTATTCACCCTTTCTGGTGGTACAGCGCTAGCATCAGATACGTCAGCTCGTTGGAAAGAAATGACCGGCTGCGCCATTTCAGAAGCCTACGGCCTAACTGAAACTTCTCCAGCTGCGTGTATGAACCCACTCAACGGTTTCGAGCGTGTTGGCACCGTTGGTATGCCGCTGCAAGGCACGGCAGTTAAGTGTATTGATGACCAAGAAAACGAAGTGCCACTTAGCGAGCGCGGTGAACTGTGTATCAAAGGTCCGCAGGTAATGAAAGGTTACTGGCAGAACGAGCAAGCCACCAAAGATACATTTACCAGTGACGGCGAATGGCTAAAAACAGGTGATGTTGCCATTATCGACGAAGATGGCTTCGTTTCTATCGTAGATCGTATCAAAGATATGATTATTGTTTCTGGCTTCAACGTTTATCCTAACGAAGTTGAAGACGTATTATCACAACATCCAGAGGTGGAAAACTGTGCCGCTATCGGTGTCGCTGATGAAAAGTCTGGCGAAACAGTCAAAGTATTTATAGTTGCTAAAGGTGACAAGCAGTTGTCTATCGACGAGATCAAAGATTTCTGTCGCGAGCACCTCACCGCTTACAAACTGCCACGCAAGGTTGAATATCGCGATGAATTGCCAATGACACCAGTTGGTAAAATTCTACGCCGCGAATTACGTTAACCATATGAATTAAAAATCAAAAAGGGCAATCATCTGATTGCCCTTTTTTGTGTCCGATAGTTCGCTATTAACTCAGTCCCACACCTTTGAGGGTTATGTGGGTAATAGAGTCGATGACGCGCTCAAAGTCTTCATCGTCTAATTCTTCTTTGCCCATGGCGGCGCGAACCTGTACCCCAAAATCTGCGTAATGCTGGGTTGAGCCCCAAATCATAAAGAGCAAGTGCATAGGGTCAATCTTATCCATCTTGCCTTGATCGATCCACGACTGAAAACCGCCGGTAATATTGAGAATGGTTTGACGAAAATCCTGCTTGAGATACTGACCAATATGCGGCGCACCGTGAATGATTTCACTGGCGAAAATGCGCGATGCATTTGGGTTATCACGCGCCGATAGCACCTTGGCACGTATGTAATCGGTTAGTGTTTGCTTGGGATCATCTTCCGGCTTGATATCGGTAATAGTCGCATTCCACACTTCCACGATATCGCCTAATACGGCGGCGTATAAATCGACTTTATTCTTAAAGTAGTAGTGAATATTTGCGCGGGGTAATTCAGCGCGTTCGGCAATGCGCTTCATCGATGCCCCTTTAAAGCCAAAGGTAACAAACTCTTCTTCGGCGGCTGCGATAATCCGCAATTGGTTTTTCTGACGAATTCGACCAACAGGCTGTGTTGGACGATTTTCAAGAATATTCACATCACTCATAATTTTTAATAATTGCTTTAGACCGCGATAGTATAAGTAATTTGCTGCATCGACGAAAGCATTGAAGCAGTCCTAACCTTGATTTAACACGCTCTGGCGTTTGAAATAGTCTTTGAGGAAATCCAGTAATAGGCGTAACTTTTTAGTATTGGCACCACCCGGTGGAAAAACCCCATACACCTCGATAGCCTTTAGCTGATAGCCATCAAGTACTGCCATTAACTTGCCGTCTTTGATTTTAGGCGCCGCATCGTAAACAGGTATTCTTGCAATACCATGACCCGCTTCAACAAAAGCCGTTCTCGCCGCCGCATTATTGGTGGTTACGCCTCCTTGCATGGTCACCGAGAAAGAACGATTCGCTTTGGTTAGTTCAAGATGATTAGAGGTCAACTTATAAAGCACCCACTGATGACTTGCTAAATCACTTGGATGTTCCGGCACACCACAACGCTCGAAATAGCTGGGTGCGCCACATAAACAAGTCTCTAAGGTGGCTAGTTTACTCGCTTGCAAACCAGAGTTCGCTAATGGTGCACCGCGAATTGCCAAGTCGATGCCCTGCTGCACAATATTCACCACTTCGTCGGTCAAGTTGACATCCAGTTCAATCTTCGGATACATATGCCTAAACTCATTAAGGGCTGGCACTATGGTTTGTAATCCTACGTTCACCGGGCAGGTAATTTTCAACAAGCCAATTGGTTCGTTTTTCAAGTTTTCGATTTCTTGATTGGCAAGTGCTGCTTGTTGCGCGATAACTCTGCAGTGTTGGTAATAATCTTCTCCCGCCGGCGTAACACTAATAGAGCGAGTCGAACGATTGAGTAGTTTTACCCCTAGCTGTTGCTCTAGCTTCTTAATATGATAGCTAACAACGGCCCGTGATAACCCTAATTTACTCGCCGCGCCGCTTAGTGTGCCTTGCTCGACGACTTGTGCGAACACCACCATGCTTTTCAGCTGCTCAAACGAAATTTTCATGCCACACCATTGTTAAAATTATTGATACAAAGAAACAAAATATATCTACATTGTATTGTCAATTAAAACACACAACAATAGTCATTATCGTCAATAACGCCAAGCTTCATTGGCAACGTAAGGGTAAACACAATGACAAAGAAAGTTCTAATGGTACTAACATCACACGATCAGTTAGGCAACACAGGTGAAAAAACAGGTTTCTGGGTTGAAGAGTTTGCCGCGCCCTATTACGAGTTTAAAGACGTAGGGTTCGAGATTGCTCTCGCGTCACCTCAAGGTGGTCAGCCGCCTATCGACCCCAAGAGTGAGCTTGAAGATTTTCAAACTGAGCACACTAAGCGTTTTGACGCCGATAGTGATGCCAAAGCACAACTAGCCGCCACTATCGCACTTGGCGACGTTAACAGCGATGACTACGACGCCATATTCTACCCTGGTGGTCACGGCCCATTATGGGATCTCGTGTCAGATCAAACGTCAATTGACCTAATTAGCAATACGCTAGCCGCTCAAAAGCCAGTAGCAACAGTGTGCCATTCAACAGCGGTATTACTTGATGTTAAAGACAACGAAGGTAACTACTTAGTCAAAGACAAAGCTCTATCGGGCTTTAGTAACTCAGAAGAAGACGCTGTGGCACTAACCGATGTTGTGCCTTTCCTATTAGAAGATGAACTAAAACAACGCGGCGGCGACTACCAGCGCGCCGATGACTGGATGCCATACGCTGTCCAAGACGGCTTGATTATCACGGGACAAAACCCAGCGAGTTCAAGTTTGGTGGCCCAAAAATTAATTAAACACTTAGCAAAATAATAAAGAGATTAGCAATGTTAGATTTTAGTTTTCATAATCCTACAAAGATTCATTTTGGCACCGACCAAATCACGCAAATTGCGCAAGAGATTCCAACAGACGCCAAAGTACTGTTAATTTACGGCGGTGGCTCGATTAAGAAAAACGGCGTTTACGATCAAGTTGTTGCCAGCCTCAAAGATCACCAATGGCTTGAGTTTTCTGGTATTGAGCCAAACCCTAGCTACGACACACTCATCAAAGCGCTACCGATTATTAAAGATAACAACATCGACTATTTACTCGCTGTTGGCGGTGGCTCTGTAGTCGATGGTGTTAAATTTATTGCCGCTGCTGCGCATTATCAAGGTGACGACGCATGGAACATTCTGGCCAAGCAAGAAAGCGTCACTAGTGCGCTGCCAATTGGTGCAGTTTTAACGCTGCCAGCAACTGGCTCTGAGAGTAACGGCAATAGCGTAGTAACCCGTGGTGACAATAAACTCGCCTTTTCCAGCGCCTTGGTTAAGCCACAATTTGCCGTCTTAGATCCAGCCTTCACTCTATCGCTATCTGAGCGCCAAGTGAGTAATGGTGTCGTGGATGCTTTTGTTCACATCATGGAGCAATACCTCACTTATGATGTAAACGCCAAAGTACAAGACAGATTCGCCGAAGGTTTACTGCAAACCCTAGTCGAAGAAGGTCCTAAGGCATTAGCTAGCGAGTCAAAAGAAGATCTAGAAGTGCGCGCCAATATCATGTGGTCAGCAACGCTAGCCCTCAACGGCCTCATTGGCGCTGGAGTGCCACAAGACTGGGCGACTCATATGATTGGTCATGAGTTAACAGGACTATACGGCATCGATCACGCTCGCACGTTATCTATTGTTCTACCGGGCGTAATGAAGGTAAAACAAGCGCAAAAACACGACAAACTGCTGCAATACGCCAAGCGTGTATGGCAAGTTTCAGCGGCCACCGACGATGAAATTATCGCGCAAGGTATCGCGAAAACTGAAGAGTTCTTTAAAGCGATGGGCGTGCCTGTGCGCCTATCAGATGTCGAACTCGATGCCAGTGACGTTGACAAGATTGTCGACAAACTAGAACAGCACGGTATGAAAGCCCTTGGTGAGCACGGAGACATCGACCTTGCCACCAGCAAGCAAATATTACTGAAAGCGCTATAAATCGAAATAATCGATAAATCCTAGCAACAGCAAGTTGCTAGGATTTTAAAATTGAAAGAAGTGATAACAATTTGAGTGGGATAAAGAGAGATTTTGTAAACTCAGCCCTACGCCTAATCACATGTTACTTCGCCTGCCACTGATTACTTACTAGCACAGTATTATCAGCCGAAACACTCCCCTCAAATACAGAATTCGCTTTGATTTCGCCAACCCCTTTCGGCGTTCCTGTCATGACGATATCGCCGTCTTCAAGCGTAAAGTGTTCTTTAAGGGAGTCGAGGATTTGTTGCGGTTTGTACATCATAAGGTCCACGCCGCCTTGTTGGATAATCTCACCGTCAATGGTTAGCTTTAGGCTTAGGCTGTCATCAATATTATCAATGCTGACAAAGTTTCCCATCACCGCAGAGCCGTCGAATGCTTTGGCGCGCTCCCAAGGAAGGCCTTTAGTTTTCAAGTTACCTTGCAGCTGGCGCTTAGTGAGATCGAGACCGAAACCCACGGCGCGAAATTCGCCGCCGATAACCATTAAGCAAATTTCGCCTTCATAATGCAGTGGCTCTTGGTGAAAGCTGATTAATTCATTAGAAATGGCACTGTTGGGTTTTAGAAACACCACCATGTCATCTGGCATTTCATTACCAAGCTCGTGGATATGATCGACATAGTTACGGCCGATACAGATGACTTTGCTAGGAGTGATGGGCTTGCCATCAAGATTAACGCTTTTCATGGGCTAAGAGTACTTTCAATTAATAATTGGCAAGTATCTTAGCCCAAGTTGTCGGAGGCCAACAGTGTTAAAGTTTAAACTGCGCCACGTTGCGATTGACTTCGTCCATCGAGGCGATGATTTGGGTGCTATTGGAATCTAGCGCCATGCTACCTTTAGCAGTTTGCTCAGCGATATCAATAATTTGAGTTAAGTAATCATTCACATGCAAGGTCGCTGTTTTTTGCTGCTGGGTTTGCTCATTCACAAATTCACTGCGCTCTTGAATACCCACCACGCGATCTAATACCTGACTTAACGCATTCGCCACTTCTGAGTTTTTATTGACACAACTATGAGCACGTTGGGTACCCGACTCCATCATCGTTTTAGCGTCTTGCGCCTGTTTTAAGATGGTACTGATGGTGTCGTGAATATTAGTGGTAGATTCTTGCGTTTTCATAGCAAGGGTACGAATTTCATCGGCAACCACCGAGAAGCCGCGACCAGACTCGCCTGCACGTGCCGCTTCAATCGCCGCGTTGAGCGCCAGTAGATTGGTTTGATCGGCAATGGCTTCAATCACGTTTAACACATCGCCAATTTGAGTACTGGAATTACTTAGTGAATAAATCACATCGCTGGTTTTTTCGATATCTGCCGATAAATTAGCAATTTCATTAACCGCTTCTTCCACCAGCTGCACGCTCACTTGAGTCTCTTGATGAATGTCATCTGCCTGTCCTTTCACCTGACTCGCACTCTGTTCAACCGTATCCATCGATGAATTCACTTGTGCCATGGCGCTACTAATATTTTCAATTTCAGCTTTTTGTTTTGAGGTCCCCTGTTGTGTTTCGAGTGCAACGTTGGAAAAGTCCTCCAAACGGGTCTTAGTCGTAGCCACTGAGGCTGAGATATCAGTTACCGTATGGTGTACCTTGGCAATAAACTCGTTAAATTCGTGTGATAACTGACTAATTTCATCATTACCTTTTGTATTTAAACGCTTAGTTAGATCGCCATCGCCACGCGATAACTCAACTACCGCCTCAATCAATCGATTCAGCGGTCGCGTTAGTTTGTTCGCCAGTACAATAGCTGCGACTAACGAAATCAGACCGATAATCGTCATGAGCGATAGGCTCAGCACTAATTTGTCATCAATAGAAGATTCTACTTCCCCCGCGCGAGTCTGCGCTTCAGCAATAGTAGTTTGCACCAAGCGTTCTAAACGCTCAACAATCTTTGCCTGCTGCTGCTCTAAGCTAATTTGCGATACCAACTGACTTTGACCGCTGCCAGAAATACGTACAAGAATCGCTTGTGACCAAGCTTTTTCAAGTTGCTCTATTTCGTTTATTTCACGCTCCATCGTCGGTGAGAAGCTGTTGTTTTTTGCAATAGTCAACTGCTCTTCAAAGCGCTTAATAATATTTTCAAAGTCACGTTTCACATCACCATTCACTGCCGGTTGGCTCATTTGCATAATGCCATTGGCGTAATGATTAGCTTGTTTAAAAAAATCCCCTGCCGAGCGGCTACTACTTACAGCATTTAATGGTTGTTTAAAGGCAAATACACTGACTTCACCTTGCTTTTTAAGTTCCACTAACAAATACAGACTTAGAATCGAGAATACGACAATCATGCTGATAAAGCTCAGCAACAGCTTATTTTTAATAGTCATGATGCAATCCTAATACGGTAAGAGCGGCAGTGTTACAGGTGTATCTTGACCTGTAAGCGTCAGCATAAAGGCCTTGAGATCTTGCACTTCTTGCGATGTCAGACTGATGTTTATCAGGAGTGGAGAACGAGATTCACGCCTCGGTAAATCAGACGCATAGTGTTCGATAACTTCTTCTAGCGTTTTAAAACGGCCATCGTGCATATAGGGCGCACGCTGACCGATGTTACGCAGCCCCGGTGTTTTAAAAGCAAAGTTCTCTAGCGGATTGTTTGTTAATGCACCGCGGCCTTTGTCATCGCCTGATAATGCAATGTCGTGAAACCTGTTATCGGTAAAATTCCAACCTGTGTGGCAGGTGACACACAGCGCCTTGCCGTTAAAGAGTTCAAAGCCGCGTTTGGCTGATGCTGAAATGGCTTTCTCATCCCCCTCAATCCAACGATCGAAAGGCGCAATGCCAGAAACAATAGTTCGTTCATAAGTTGCTATCGCCTTGCGAATGGTCAAGCTAGTGATTCCTTCACCACCGAATACGCGTTGAAACCAAGTGCGATATTGTGGCACCTGCGATAGGCGCTCGACCACGGTTTCAATAGGAGTATTCATTTCGATGGGTGATTCAATAGGGCCAAGCGCCTGATCTTCTAGCGTCGCTGAACGACCATCCCAAAAGAATTTATCGCCCCAAGCGGCGTTAATCACCGTTGGAGAGTGACGAGGCAATACGGTATTTTGCGCGCCTGTTGAACCAGCTGTCGCATCTTCCCAACCAAAGCTCGGGTTATGACAGGTGGCACAGGTCATGTTGAAATTGCGCGATAAGCGCGGATCAAAAAACAACATTTTTCCCAACGCCGCTTTTTCGGATGAGTATAAATTGTTACTTGGAAAAGGTATGTCAGCAGGTCGTTTATATAGCGCCTGCCACTGGTTGGCATTTGCAGACAACGAAAACATCATCAAGCTAACAAGAATAAATTGCGGTATTCGCAATAAAAAAGCACTTTTTTTCAAGACATTGCTCCCGATTACACAGTATATTTATAAATATATTTTGGGCACTAGCCATGCTTGAGTTATCAAAGTACAGCTAGAATTCCCCTTCGACAGAGCAATAGAGCGTGAATGTAATTAAAATATTTCACGATATTTGGCATAAGTTATTCCATGTGATGTAAGTCACTAAAAGCAGGGTGTAATGACAGAGAACATAGATCCTATTACCTTGATGCAGCAAGGGAAATACAAAGAAGCGCGGGAGTGTTTTAAGGCGCAGCTGGTAGAAGAACCAGCGGCTCAGAATGCCATTCATTTTTACGGCATGTTATCTATTATCCTCAACGACATAGCCGATGGCATCACGTACATGGCATTGAGCTTATCCTTAGCGCCAGACAATTCCGCCTATATTAAAAACTCACTGCAAGCATTGGATTTACTTAGCCATCACAAACACAAAAGTGCGCGAATGTTGTTTACCCAGCAGCTCAAAAACGCAATAAAGAATCACCGAGCTAGTGCAATAAGCGTTGCCCACTATTTTTTGAAAAAGAACAAAGCAAAAAGCTGTTTAGAAGTGTTAGCACCTTTCACGGCGCCATCATTTGATGTGCAATTTTATCAGGCAATTGCTCATCAGCTATTAACCCAAAAAGATGCAGCGCAACGAGCGATGCAAAAAGCGCTAACCATTAAGCCTTACCATCCGCTATACAATGAGCAAACAACGCGTCGAAAACCAAAAGTTTTGCTGATTTACGCGCTAGAGAATCTCGATTTTCACCCTATCGTCGACAAGGATATTGCCTTTAGTATTTACGGCGGCCATTTCGACGTAAACAAGTTTATTGATCCCAAAACCGTGGATATTGCCCGTCTCTTTGTCAGCGATAGCGATAATTTTAGAAATGCGGTTAAGCAACTGGGACAATATGATTTAGTCATCAACTGTATTGCAGATATGGAGGTCTGTGCCAATGCCCTCGCTCTGTTAACACAGTTCGAACGCTTTAATCACGATATAATTAATCCACCTTCAGCAATTCTAAATACATCTCGGGTCGATGTTTATCAACAGCTATCACCACTACCACTAAAAATCGCAGAAACGAATATCTTTCACGGCAATGCGCAGTTTGCCACATACAACAGTGGCTTTCCTGCGCTCGCGAGGCCGCTGGGTAGCAGCACCGGAATTGGGCTGGTAAAGCTCGAAGATCAACAATCCTTCGATCATTACTTAAAATACAGTCGCGGCGAAGTGCTAAACATATGTCCGTTTATTGATTTTAAATCGGCAGATGGCTTATATCGAAAATATCGAGTGTTTGTCATTGATGGGGAAATTTATCCAGAGCACTGTGTTGCTCACAATCATTGGAATGTGCACAGCTCATCGCGTTTAACGCTAATGAAGAATGACGATGAGCTTCGTAGCCAAGAGCAAGTCTTTGTGGATGATTACACTAGTGTGTTATCAGATCGGCACATCGCGGTAATTAAAGAAATCCACAGTGCGTTGCAGCTCGATTATTTTGGCATCGACTTTTCAATCACGCCTGACGATGAGTTATTAGTTTTTGAGGCCAATGCGGGGATGCGGGTTAACAGTGATTATGTGCAATCGTTTGAGTATCTAGTGACTCCAATTCAACGCATCGTTAACGCCTTTAAAAAGATGATCGAGTGCCGAATAACTACTTAACCCGAGTTCAGGCTAGCTACTCGGCACTCGTGATGGTGCTATCAGTAGGCTAAAAGTAATACTCTAAACTGACTTCGATGTTGTCATCATTGCGCAGACCGTAGAGCAAATTACTTGGCTCATCGGTACTAAAAATCCGTGCATCAACGCGCCATTTCCAGTTGTCGTTAATACGGCTCGATGCTTCAACAAAGCCACTACGAGTATTGGAATGGTCGAGATCTTGAACCAAACCAAACAATACTTCGGTGCCGTTAACGTCGTTAAGTACTAGGCGCGAGCCAAGCATGAGATCGTTTTGGCCGATTGCCAAGGTGCTATCGTCGCGATCGTCAAACTGATATTCCATCAACCAACCAATATCCCACACTGATTCAAAAACACCAACAGAAGTGTATTCAAAGCCTGTAGTCATCGCGAAGTAGTTTTGTGGTGCAAGACCATTATTGTCGCGATCATAACGACGTGAAATCCCTTCGAACTTTAAGATCCAAGAATCAACAACCGCCAACGCATCAAGACCCACTTGATTCATTTGACGATAGTAAGGACGCAAAGTCCCTATACCATTATCGATTGATAACAACATATCGGCATCACGGGAGGTACCGTCGAAGTAAGACACGCCAAGCTCCCAAATATCGATGCTATGACTCCAACGCGCCGCAAAATCAAGGTGATGTTCTTCATCTGACGATTGATACATTGCATTGTCTGTATCAATCACCAAAGGTGTGCGCAAACGCCCCTTTTCACCGGCAAAGGTGCGCTCGCGAAATCCTGGCAGCACAAACAAGTCTAAGTTGCCCCATTCCCGCACTAGGGTTAGGTTAATCATCGGCTGACCGAGTTTATCTTCACCATCGACCGCCTCTACGGCATCGGTTTGATTAATAATATCAACCAGATGTGCCGACTCAGTTTGTCCCCAGAACACGCTACCAATACCAGTTCGCAGCTCCCAGTCGTCACCAACATGAAGCCACATTAACTCGCGAATATCGCCATGGCTTCGCTCGTCGTCTTCATTGTCCCAACGATAGAAAGGTTTAAAGGTAATGCTGTCTAAATCGTCATTCCAGCTATGATAAATCTCAGGTTCGATAAACATCGACAATTGCTTGTCCACTTGCTGCGGATAGAGCGCATCTTGGGTATAGACGCGATAATCAGCCGCCGCCTTCACCGAGACTTGCGTCTCGGCTATGCTGCTAACACTGAGCAAGCCACTAAACAATGCTGCTAACGTGCTTATTCGCTTCATTATTTAGCTCTCTTTAACGTGGCCTTGTTAAAGTCTTTACTCTTAAGGCCAGTGTTAAACGTTAGCTCTTCGATGACATAATCGGTACTTTTCTTAGTTTGATTATTCATCATGTGCTGTTTGTGCGAGCGCCAATATTTATCGAGGTATAGCTTGTAGTCTGAAAAAGTAAGCGTTTTTAGCAAACTATTCTTACGGTCGTAAAACTCGATTTTGTGTGCGCGGTAATGCGACTGATCCATCCAAATAATCTGACGAGTGTAGCCAGAGTTTTTGTCAACAGGATCTAATTCCACTACATACGATAACTCGCCATTAATGGTTTCATCGCGTAAATACTTATAGGTGAACTTTTCAATTTCAAATGAGCTTAGATCTTCAAACGCGAACTCACTGCCCATAAATGGGCCTGACTTATTGCGTGATGCTATACGCTTAACACGCTTGAGCGCTGGTAAATACATCCATTGCTCATCGGCTTTTACCGCATGAGAAAAACTCAAAAACGCCGTGCCTTTTACATCGCGTGGCTGTTGGAAAATCGTTAACGCTTTATCACCGTCATCAGCAACTTCGAGCGATTTAATTTTCATTTTACGTACCGTTTCTTGCCCTTTGGCATTGCGTAAAATCATTTGCGCTTTGGCGGTTGAATCCCCCCAACCGATATCGCGCGCCTTGCGCTCTTTGGCAATGGCTAATCCTTTCTCCGCGGCCGTTTGTGCCAATGCTGGTAAGGAAATAACACTCAGCGCTAAGGCAGATACTGTAAATAGTTTATGCAGCTTGTTCATTGCTGACTCCTTGTTTTTTCTTAGACGACGTTTTATCTAACAATAATAAAAATGCTGGCAGGAATAGGAAATCGACGATCAGTGCTGCCACAATAATAATGGCGGTCAATAGTCCCATATCTGCATTTAATCTAAATGACGAGAGCGCTAAAATCGAGAAACCAATCGCCAACACTAAGGTCGTGATCCACAGTGCTTGTCCGACACTAGCAAAGGAATAACGAATGCTGTCTGCAGTGGACTTTCCTTCATTTTTCGCATGCTGATATTTACTCAAAAAGTGTACGGTATCATCGACAATAATACCTAGTGTCATACTCAGTACCACTGACAATCCCATATTGATTTCGCCTGAGTATAAGCCCCAAATACCAAAGCCAATACAAGCAGGCACTAAGTTAGGAATTAAACTAATGGCCCCTAAGCGCCATGAGCGCAACGCGAAGACCAACAAGCCTGAGATCAGGATAAGTGCTAGCAAGGTTCCCACTAACATGCTTTGCATATTCTGCTGACCAATGTGAGCAAACATCAGGTTAGGGCTCGCCGCTGTCATTTGAACTTGTGGCGCATTGTCGATAAACCATTGCTGAGTGCGGCGTTCAAATTCAGTAAATTCCACACTACCAAGATTTTGCAAAATAGCGGTAATACGGGTCGCTGATTTATCGATATTGATTTGATTGTTTAAATCAAGACCATAAGGAAGTGACATTTCATATAGCAATAAATATTGCGCCGAAAGTTCACGATCTTGCGGCAAGCGATAATACGACTCGTCGTCGCCATGCATGTTTTTATTCAGGCGTTTAAAGGTATCACTGATACTAAGCACGTGATCAATTTCAGGCTGGGTACGTAGCCATTCACTAAATGCGTTAACGGTGTTAAGCATTTCAGGTTTGTTTAAACCAGAGGATTCATCACTGTATAGCGCAAAATCAATCGTCGACATCCCGCTAATATTTTCCTGTTGGAAATCAGTAGATTGTCTAAAAGCTGTGCTCTCGTCAAAATAGTCGGTAGCAACATCATTGATATCGTTGTTAAAAGTAGCGGTAAGAGCAATCACCATCACAATCAAGGATAACGGTAGTAGCTTGTTGTGATTATCAATCACTTTGTCGCCTAAACGCTCTATCCAGTGATGTTTCGCATTAGCGACTTTAGCAGTGCGCATTGGCAGAATTTTTAGCAATGCAGGCAACAGAGTCACCGACAATACAAACGCAATCATCACACCTAGCGCCGTTAAATTACCCAAATCGGCAAGCACTGGTACATCTGAGAAGTTAAGTGTTAAGAAGCCTATTGCCGTGGTAGCTGAAGTGATGAAAATTGGCATCAAATTCAGATTCATACTGTATTCGATAGCCTCTTCTTTTGTCTTACCTTGTTTAAGTGCGTAGAGCATTGACGAGATAACGTGAACACAATCAGCAACGGCTAAGGTCATGACCATGGTTGGAACATTGACGGTTGCGGTACTTAAGAAGTATCCCATCCAACCAGACAGTCCCATGGTGGATGCAATTGAAACGATGATGATAATCAAGGTGGCAAAGGTGCCGGAGAATGAGCGTAGCAATACCCATAAAATGACAATCACCATCAAGAACATTAGCGGCACTAGCGTGCTAGCATCCTTTTGCGCTTCACTCGCAAAGGCATCATTCATAAATACCATACCAGTATGGTAAAAATCATGGTCAGGATATTTCGTCTTATAGCGTTCGGTGAGAGCTCGAACTGAGTCTGAAATTTCTGTCACCGCAAGCATTGCTTCTCCAGCGGTCTCTGGATTGTCGCCATCGGGCAGTTGCACGGTAACGCTGATCACAGCCACTTTACCGTCTTCTGACACGATACGTTTAACCAGATTAGGCTCCGTGGTCGCTATCGCCTTAGCGCGTGCGATTGATTCAGGCGTCATGGATTCAATATCCATCACCAAATCTTCAACGATTAAATCGTCTTCTTCGGCCCAGGTGTGTTGATAGTTTGAGAGAGAATCTACACGACTAGATAACGGCGTTTGCCACGCTTCGTCGGTATATTCTTTAATTAATTGAAGTGTTGTTTTGTTAAAGACGTCGCCAGATTTTGGCGCAATGATGATATTGGCGCTCTCATTCTTACTAAATGTTTCTTGCATTCTTTCGAAGGCCATTAACTGTGGGTTATCTTTGCCAAAGAAAACTTTGTAGTCGCCACGAAAATACAAACTTTGCCCGCCCATTCCTGCGAGCATAAAAAATACAATGCCAAACAACAGCATTAACCACGGTTTCTTTATTACGACATCTAGCCATAAACGTTTCATGATTTTTCTTCCTTAAATTGACGATTCGTCACTTAAGTTCAAATAAAAAGCAGCACTAATTCAGCGCTGCTACCTCTGCTGCAAAAACTTCTTTTCCAATGCGCTGCCATGTCGCTTGATAGTCGCTATCTTTACTTAGTGGTAACCAACCAAAGCCATCGAGTAAGACATTCATGTTAAATAGCAATGCACTACTCATATCTAGCCTAGCAACAGCTTCTGTGTCTTGAGCACTTGCTAAAATTGCACTCGACCCAAAAGACATTGACCACAATGCGAAGCAAATACCATCTACATATTCATACATACTCTGTGCCATTTCACCATCATCAATCGCTTGCTTAATTAGTTCGTCAACTAATAGCGTAATTTCCGCTTCGAGTTCGCGTTGAATGGCGATGCGTCCGGTACTAGCACGCTCTAACACTGCAGGTGTTTTTACCATTAATACACAAAAAGATGCGGTGACATGCATCTGACTATGCAATTGATGAGCATAAACAATTGCCAAACACTTTTCGCGAGAACTCCCCTGCATTGCAAGCGCTCTGCGAACCAAAGAAATAATAAATTTCATTCCTTTAATCGATAACGCACAGAACAAGTCTTCTTTATTTGAAAAGTGGTTATACACTGTGCCTTTCGAATAATCGCAAGCGGCAACTAATTTATCCATGGTTAATCCAGAGAACCCCTCGTGCGCCATAATTCCCTCGGCAACATCGAGTAATTCAATTTCCCGATTAATCACATTTTGTTCGCGTTTGGTTAGCGCCCGACGAATAAAACATTTCGGGTTATCACTGCTATCACATTTTTGCATCATTAGAAAAACGACTTACGTCGCCCTTTAAGTTTTTGACGCTTCGTCACAATGTGACGAAGCGTCATTTTATAATCTTTATTGTAAATTTCAAGCATATTTTATCAGCAACAATTCATAAGCGCATCACACGCCTAATTCAATTGCTTAATCATCATGAAAGTATATCTAATCTAAATCGAGTGACAATTCTTGCCGTGTTTTTTGGCTCGATATAGAGCGGTATCTGCGAGTTTAAGGAGATTATCACTGGTTTCTTCTTCACCAGAATCGTACACGGCAATTCCGATACTCAAGGTAATATGAGAAGCGACATCACTTCTTTCGTGAGGAATATGCTCGATACTTAGCTGCTTTAATATTGTATCTGCGACAACCTGGGCACCGTCAACAGGTGTATTAGGAAGAAGGCATACAAACTCTTCACCGCCATAACGCGCTACAAAATCTTCGGGACGACGCATTACTGTTTTAAGTACAGAGGCAATTCTCTGTAAACATTCATCACCGGCGACGTGACCGTAAAAATCATTGTAGGTTTTAAAATTATCAACATCCATCATTAAGACGGCAATCGGCCACTGTTGACGATGTGCCGAGAGTAATAACTGCTTAAAAGCTTTATCCAAAGCGCGTCTATTTGGAATGTTAGTTAAACCATCGGTTAACGACGATTGCAGAAGTTCTTTCTTTTGTCGTTCGATGGTGTGTGCAAATTCTTCAAACGATTTGGCGATAACAGTAATCTCGTCCTTTCCGCCAACTTTTAAATCGCTTTTTTCGCCAGCTAATCTAGAAACTACTTTCTTGTTCAACAACACTAATCGTCTGATCAAACGGCGCTGAATGAAAAAGACAATCACCATCATGGTACAAAAGGTAAAGAACGCCATGATACCTAAGGTTTTTGTTTGTTGCTCAACCGTTGCTGAAAATGCCTCAGTTTCTTTTAATAAAGAGCTTTTGTATTTGAAAGACTCAAATTCAGCCAGTCGGGCATAATCAATCACTAGGTTTCTCACGAAATCCGCGCGACCTCGGGTACGCCCCATAATGCGTAATAACTCCACCTTTAAGGCCAGCACCCCTTCATCACCGACTATTGCACGATGTAACTTATCCATTAATTGTCGCTGAGTTTGAGTAAGCTCGATTGTATCTATGGTTTTAGCATGAATTTGACTAATTTCACGGCGAGTATTTTTTATTTTATTAAGACGCTTAAAGGATAATGCCTCTTCCGACATAATAACTAAATGGCTAATCATATGAGCGAAATCGCTATGAGCAATATCTTCATCGTTGAGCGCAATATCGTGAATTCGATACACACCATCTCGCTCGGCTTTGAGTTTATCTCTAGTACTTAACTGCTGCTCAATTAAGCCATTAAGCGCATTGATCTCTTGCTCAATAACATCAAGCTGCATTTGCAAACGCCTGCTGTTTCCAAGTTCCATCACCAAAGGTTCAATTCCCGCAAACTTGTCGCGCAATTCGTCGTAGGCTATTTTACGTTGGCCTTGAGTATTTGCGATGGTGAGATTATCAGTTGCATAGGTTAATTCATTAACCTGACTATACATCTTGGCGTAACTCATGACCTTTGGAAATGAACTCGCTGTAGTGTCTTCTAATAGTCCCTGAAACGCTATCAAGCGATCATAGGCGATCATTGCAACTATGGCACTCAAGATAAGAATAATTGAGAATGCGGTGATAAAAACCGTATTCAAAGAGGAATGAACAGGTCGATACCTATCTTCAGAACTTCTGTCTACTTCTGGGGAATTTTTATTATTATTCGTCATTAATTCTTTGTTGCTAAATCAATTAATCGCCCGTCTACGGTGGGCGCTAAAACCTTATCCATAGCAATTTTGTCAGAGGTAATGTCTGATACTAATCTAATTGCCAAATGTTTTGCTGATAACTTTTTCGCTTGTTTGAATACATCATATCCATCACCACCGGCTGCCAAATAATCTGTTGTAGCAATCTGATACAGCTGGGTTAATTTAATGTCTTTACCATTAATCTTGATTGACTTAATGCGTTTTCCAACCGGCTGACTGCTGTCATATACAACGGTCATTCCAGAAATTTGAGCAAACCGCCCCCTAAAGACTGTCAACGCACTAACTGAATGCTCCATCGCCTCAAAGAGCTGCGCGCCAGTCATTTCAATCAGTGCAAGTTTACCTCGAAACGGTAATTCATTGGCAATAGTCCCACGGGAAATAACCTCCCCTTTTTTATAATCCCGGTTACCACGAATAGAGCCGCTATTAATTATTGCTAATGGCGCTTTGGCAAAGGCTCTAACACTATCTGCAATATAATTTCCGAACGCATTTTCTTTACTGCGTACCAAAGTTCGGCGTGTAGTAATTGGCACTTCGAACTTGCCAATCTCTACCGCTAAGATTGATTTCAAACGATTGATATGACCATTAACCAAAGTTGCCACTATCTTATTTTGTTGGTATCGATCGACATCGACGATATCCAGTGAATGATTGGAGAGTTTCCGCGGCAAAGAAGAATCAACATTCATCGTTAATAAGGCGACACCAGAAGCTGATTTAACGAAGATATCTCGATTGTGGTAGGTGCGCCTGGAGTAATCGACGTCCTGATAACTTTCATCTTTATGTAAACTAAAATCTATTACATTCCGGTCGAGTAATTCATTGATGATTGGGTAATAGCCAGTGTAGTGAAGCAAAATAATATCCGCGCCTTTTCTGCGCAAACTCGCCGCTTCACTCTCAATCGCTTTAAGCGGATCTAACAGTGAGATTTGGCTGAACGTATAATCTTCAAGAACACTAGAATCGATAATAGAAAGGAAGCCAATTGAAATATCACTGTGAACACTAATTGAGCTTCTGACGATGCCATCGAGTTCTTCTTCGGTAGCGGTGTCAATGACGTTAGACGCAACAACAGGAAAGGTAGCATCATAGGCTCTAAGGGATAAGTTTTCAGGATAAAAACTAAATTCGCGTTTACTAACTCCCATAGCATCCGGCTCTAACGAGTTCAGTAAATCAATAATGTGAGACCCTTTATCAAAAGACGACAGAATACTCGGCCCTAAACTTCCCCCACCAAAGAAAAAAAACGTATCCTTGTTCAATGCACGTTGCTGTTCCAACAAGGTTGCCAAGCGCGCATAACGACCGTCACCGTCATGGATCTCCGGCATTTCACTCGCGAACACAATATTTACTTGTCGACTGCCACTACTATTTGCCAGCGCACTGAGCGATAGCACAGTAGTAACGAATAATATAATCAGCCGCAAAGTTTTCCCCTTAGCAAACGTCCATATCCCTAATCTAGACTTTTTACCTATCCACTGCAATTAAGACCAGACAAAAGATGTAAAATAATTGTAAAGTGCTTGATATTACGTCAACTTCCGCCATTTTTTATCCAAATCAACCGAAATAGCACAATTTATTAATCAAACGATTAATACGGGCCTCTTCGAATGAACAAAAAAAGCCCCCAGCTTCAATACAGTGGGTTTATCATAAATAGTTGTTTAGCATGTCTTACTCTATTGAGCCTTGTTACGTCTAACAGCGTTCGAAGCTACAAGGCGAAAGTGATGCCGACATGGATGTCGGTAGTAGAGCAATGCATTCGTTCAGGGATGAACGACATTAGAATAACGCATTTGCTCATGGATGAGCGTAAGTAGAATAGTGCAGGAGCACACTATCGAGGATCAGTTATCTAGGAGCATATTGCCGAGTTGGGGACGAAATGGCAGGAAAGCCATTTTACACAGCGTAAGCTGCCCGAAGGGTGAGCGTCGAGAGTAGAACTGCGCGGTAGTGCTTTAGGGTAAAGCCCCCGCCTATACGATGCATTCAAATTAATTGATAAAATATTTCAATACGCAGAAACGAAAAAAGCCCCCGCAATCAATGCGGGGGCTTT
>JBMYWG010000026.1:0-50702 GCA_049607155.1 Psychrobium sp. | reverse complement strand
AGCCACCAAACGGAGGATTTGGCGATGAAGTCCAACGCAATACGTTGTAGTTGATATCACCTGCGCTCCATTCGGCGTCATCTGGCTGAATTTTTACAACGATAGCGTTTTTAAAGCCTGCTTTTTCAAAAGAGCTGTTCCAGCTAAGAACTGCCTCTTTAATAGTGTCGCGCCATTCTAATGGGGTGGTATTTTCAATCCACCAAACTATTGGCTCTACTGGCTCTGACAACTCAGCACTTGGATCTTTTTTCACGAGATTCCAACGCTTGATAACATCTTTATAAGGTGCCCATTTCGTTGACGTCATTTCATCGTATTGATGCGTAAAGTAACCAACGCGTGCATCGTCGTAACGCGGTTTGAAGTCGCTTTGTGGCAACTTAACGAAAGAGTGCTGAACTTTAACCGACGTTGAGCGTGGATCAGAAACGGCGCGAGAACCACCCACGCGTGGGTTTGGATTGCTAAATACGTAATCGATCACTAAATCAACGTTGTCGTCGAAAGCGCGTTTGTCTAAGAAGCGTGATTTTTTGCTGTCTAGTTTACCAACGCTAAAGCGTTTGGCTGCCGCTTTACCAGAGCTTGGCCATGGTGAAACGCGGTGTAGTGACTCACCTAAAAATAGCTTGTTAACGTTAAGAAGGATTTTGCCATCTTCTTCTTTTTTAATCGGCAATGAAGCTAAAACTGCTTCACTAATATTGGCGTCTTTCGCGCGACTAATTGGATTGTTTTCATCAAATAAGAAACGCGGTGTTTTGGTGATAATATCGATGCGGTTGAAGTAGCGACGAAATTCGATAATTTTAACGCCGCGATAGCCGCCGCGAAAATGTCCTGCATCGAGTAAACCGTCAACAGTGTGGGCAAAGTGAAGAATTGGTGTGTCTAGTTGATCGTCGTTTAACACCATCAACATTTCACCTGACTTCTTGTCTTGGTAGAAATTGAATAAGCCTTTTGTTTCTTCTTTTTCTTTGATCATCGAGGCTAGCGAGGTGTCTTTTTTATCTGACTTAGATTTTTTGGCATCAGCTGCAAATGCAGGCTGACTAGCGCCAACAGCTAGCAATAAGGCCAGCGAAAGAGTGGTTAATTTCACAATAATTTCCTTGATTATTTTTTAGATATTTGAGGGCAGAACTTGCGACGCTGTCCATTCTACGCAAACTCCGCATTAAGCTACAGTCCTAAACGTAACAAGTTGTTAACTTATTGTCGGCTTGCTCGATATTTTGCAGCGTACAGTGGCAATTTCCGTCGCATTTGAATTGCCGCTTAGAGTATTAGTGGCCTAATCTATTGATTTTATGACGCTATTATATTGGTTCGTTTGTTGCTTAAAGAGTTAGAACGTTCTCTCACGCAATGGAATACTATGAACTTTTCTTTGTTAAATCCCTACGGTGCCTATACAAAAGCGCAATCTGTTCAATCGTTGTCTGCTAAAAATGAAGTGCAGCGAGTTGAAGGTCCGACAGTCACTACGAGTGCCAATACGGCTGATAAGGTGACCTTATCCGATGCCGCTAAATCGGGTGCAACAACCAATGCTAACGACATTTTAACGTACGAGCACTTGGGTAAAAGAAAGGTGTCAACTTCGTCTGAATTTCTGACTGATGCAATGGCGGCCATCGTTGAAGGGCGACTAGGCGTCGATAAAGAAAAAATTAAAGAAATTGAAGCGATGATGGAAGAAGTGGGGAAAGATGAAAGCTTATCTGCGCAAGAAAAAGAAAAACGAATTGCTCAGTTACAAGAAATGTTAGACAAAGAATATGAAAAAGCGGCGGAGAAACAAGCGCATCAACCTATTACCTAGTGACTTTGACGTAACTTTACACTTCTTTACTACGTCCATCTTACGGGCGCGATAAAATGCTCTCTGTCGAAGTACCAGTGTACTTCAGTTATCTATTAATATCCGGAGAGAGCGTTGTATGAAAAAGTTAATTATCACCCTATTATTAATTGCGACTTATTTAGGTCTCCCTGCACAGGCTCAGGAGAAAGATTTCACTAAACGCTTTGATGAAGTAAAACAGCGCCTAAATCTTTCCCCAGAACAAGTCGAACTAATTAGTCCCATTTTACTTGATAGCGCCCAGCGAATTAAAATTGTACTTGCTAAATACGATATCGATATCAGTAAAGACGCCGATCGAAAAAGTGATAAGCTAGGATTCAGTCAGCTGCGTAAATTGGCAAAAGAAATGTCAAACGAACGCGAAATAACGTCAGTAGCGTTGGCTAAGCACTTAACTCCGATTCAAATGGAAGAGTTTGATAAAATTCAAGCGGAGCGCAAGCAAGAAATGCGCGATCGTTTATTAAAGCGATAGAACATCAATAGGAAATCGATGATGGCTTCTGATGAAATAAGCGTACTAATGGTAGATGACGATATTGAGTTAGGTGAATTGGTGAGCCAATATCTAACTAATGAAGGTGGATTTCAAGTTACCTTTTGCAACGATAGTGTACGTGGGGTTGAGCTGACTTTAGCCAATGATTTTGACGCTATTGTATTGGATGTAGGCATGCCAAGACTTAATGGCTTTGACGCCTTAAAGCAAATTAGGGGACATAAAAGTACGCCTGTTTTAATGCTTACTGCACGCGGAGATCATATCGATCGGGTTATTGGTTTAGAAATTGGCGCCGATGACTATCTACCTAAGCCGTGTAATTTACGAGAACTCAGTGCACGAATAAAAGCTCTACACCGTCGCTCTTCGCTAGTGCAGCAAGCGCCTGCGCCCAAAAAAAACGGATTAAACGTTGGTGATTTATCGCTTGTAAGCAGCTCTCAAACTGTCACCATTAACGATGAATTAATCGGGCTGACAGGCGCCGAATTTTTAGTGCTAGAAATTTTGGTGCAACAGGCTGGCAGCGTCGTAGAAAAAAATGACATTGCTAAGCATGCGTTAGATCGTCCAATAACATTTTTCGATCGCAGCGTGGATGTTCACGTTGGCAACTTACGTAAAAAACTTGGTCCATTGGCGTCGGGACAACAGCGCATTAAAACAGTACGCGGGCGTGGATATTTATATGTGAGCGACGCATGACCCAATTCTTTTTTCGAATTTTTATCGCAATTTGGATCATTTTACCAATTACCGCCGTCACGACAATGTTGACCGGAAAACTGTTTCAACACACGGGGTGGTTTGCTGAACCGACGGATTTTGAATCGGTTATGGTGGAAAAAATCGTAAATGATATCAATAGTATGCCGTCGCTCTCGATAACTCAAGTTAAGAAACAAATCCTCAAGCGCCATGTTTTAAATTTAGAACAATTAATTCAAATCTATATTGTGGATGAAGATGGTCAAGACATTCTAGCACGTCCATTGCCGGTGGCAGTTTCCCGTCGACTAAACCCTACTCTGCGCAGGATAACGTGGGGCGATAACTATGTAATAGCGTCGGTGAGTGAGACGGCGCACGGTTTAACAGTTATCGGCCATAAAGCGCCATATCCTTTAATTCGAATGATATTTCAGCCAAAAATTCGAATCATTCTCTGGACTGTAATGCTTCTTGTTAGCGGTATCGTGACTTGGCGTCTTGCTCGTTATATCGTTGCACCTCTTCGGGTTTTACGCCAAGCAAGTGTACAAGTAGCAAATGGAAACTTGGATATTCGAGTTGCTAATTCTGTTGAAAATCGCAGTGATGATATTGCGTTGTTGGCTCAAGATTTTGACGTGATGACAGGAAAGCTACAAAAAGTGATGAAGTCGCAACAGCGATTAATGCGCGATGTCTCCCATGAGTTAAGGTCTCCTTTGGCCCGGATTCAAGCCATGATATCGATTGCTAATCAGCAACACACTCAACATCAAATTGACCTCGTTCGCATTGAACAAGAGTTAGAGAAACTCGATAGTTTAATCGGAGATATCCTAGATTTTTCTCGTATCGATAGTATGCAACAATTAAATGTACAGCGGACAGATCTGCGTGAATTAGTTGATGTCATTTGTGAGAGCGCAGAAATAGAAGCTGCATGTGAGCATCCTAGAATAGAGATTACGGGGGAATTACAAGCTGTCGAAATGGTAGATGCTAAGTTATTGGGCAGTGCCATCGAGAATGTGGTGCGTAATGCGCTAAAGTTTTCTCCTCGCGACGAAAAGATTCATGTGACAATCAATCGAAACAATCAGTCTATCGTTATTGATGTTTGCGATCATGGGCCGGGAGTGCCGAATGAATGTTTAGCTAATTTGTTTATGCCTTTTTATCAAGTCGAAAATAGTGTGCAGTCGCGGCAAAGTAGTAGTGGCGTTGGCTTATCTATTGCTCAGCGCGCCATAGAACTTCATCGCGGTAAAATTAGCGCTTCTAATATACTGCCCAGCGGGCTACGCGTAACGATTGAGATCCCTTGTTAGGGCGGAGTAAAAAATAACCCCATAGTCACTATTTCACCTTTCCTTACACTTCTTAGCATTGGCGATGATCTTGTTTACAAGCCGCTCTTTATACTTCTCCTCAATCGCTAGCACGTTAGGTTCTAGCGCTAACTAAATCGATGAGGAGTTAAAACATGAATTTATTAAAGATAGGCGCAATTGCACTTTCAATTGCTGCAATAACGGCATGTAGTAGTGATGATGAAAAAGAGCTAAATTATGGTGAACTTAAATTTTACAATGCATCTTCTAATAGCGGTGCCGTTGATATTGTAGCGCTGGAAAACGATGACAAATATTACTTGGCAAGTATCGATGTATTTAATACTTCGCCAAACTATTTCCCTGATGTAAGCGACTATGAATTACTAGTCACTCATCAGCAACCACATGTGAGTGAGGCAATTACCTTGTCGCAAACACCATTCTCCATCACTGAAGATATGCTCTCATTACTGGTGTTAAATGGAGAGGCGACTACAAGTGAATTGCTATCATTTACTATTGATTTTTCGTCCGTCGAAACATTAATTAGTGAGGATAAATCGAACGAGACTCAAAGCTTCGAGATACGCGCGTTAAATCTCTCACAATCCTACAATGATTTATCGTTGTATTACTCTCTGGGGAGTGCTGAATTTTCTGAGGCTCAAATAGTTACGTCGCTTGGCGTGAAAGAGTTATCTCAGCCTGTTGTTATGCCACAAGGGGAATATACGTTTTATCTGGCCGATGCCAATGGCACTCCGATGTATCAATCTGCGCCGATTAATGTTGAATACCAAGAAAGCTATGTTCTTGCAATTCGCGATGACTTAAATGGCAAGAACTTAGTGATGGATCGATTTAGTAAGACATCTCCGGTTTATCATCATTACTCCCAGATAGCACCGGCGACATTACGCTTTTATCAGAGTGCCAATGCCTTAGGTGATGTGGATTTATATTTAGGAGAAGTAGATAACGAACCGACACTTTCGTCCTTAACAGCAGATGTTTTGTCGCAGTCAATCGTTGCTATGACAGGAGATATAACTATGTCGCTAACAGCGGCTGGAAATCCTGAGGAAGTCTTATTTGATAATTCATTGCTATCGCTAACTCATCGCGATGACAAGCATGTATTCTTCTATCAAGATGACGAGCAAGTGACTCGTAGTTTAGTGCTCGATCAATACAATCATATTTCTGCATTTGAGAATCATGTCACTATTGTTAATCTAACGGCCAAAGAGCAGCCAATTAATGCCTATTTGGTAGATAGTGAAAACAGCATCAGCGAAACGCCTTTCCATAAAGATAATGTTGCTTTTTCCGAGCACGTAACTCTATCGTCTGCACAGTCTCAGTTTGAAATTGTCATTACGAATACGCCTAGCGACCAATCTTCAGACCAATTCATATTTGCTCAATCACAATTGATTGATTTTTCGCCTAATGCGAATTATCTCGTTGTTGTGGAACCCAATAGCAGCACGAGCTCTGGTTATGCGGTAAGTGTAATCAAATTATAGAAATAATAGTTGCGCCAAGCTAGCTTGGCGCACGGAGGTGTTATGGATTATTCAAATTTTTTATTTTTGTCATTGTTGCTCGTATGCACATTATTGGAAGCGGCTTGGATAACGTTAGTACAAGGGAAGCATTATCCTTGGATGGATAGTATCAGTAATTTTGGCGTTGGCATTATTAAGCGTATCGTTGACTTATTGACGTATGGGGCAGCAGCAGCTCTATTGTTTTGGGTTTATCAGTATCGAATATGGACGATAGAGATCAATAGTTTGATGATTGGCTTGGTGTTCTTTTTGCTCTTCGAATTTGCCTATTACTGGCATCACCGTTGGGCGCATGAAGTTCGCTGGATGTGGGCAACTCATAGCGTTCATCACTCGGCAACAACCATGAACCTTTCTGTCTCAGCTCGACTCGGCGCAACTGGATTAATATCAGGGAGTATATTGGTGTTTTCTCCGTTAGCTCTTTTGGGTTTTCACCCTCTGCTTATCGTATTCACATTGGCGGCGAGTTTGTTTTATCAAGTGTTTTTACACACGGAGTTGGTTAAGACATTAGGCCCATTGGAGTGGCTGTTAAATACACCGTCACATCATCGAGTGCACCATGCTTCTAATCGTCAATACATCAATAAAAATTACGGTGGTGTGTTAATTGTATTTGACCGAATGTTTGGCACCTTTGCCAAAGAAGAGGAGGCGGTAAAGTATGGTTTAACGATTCCGTTTGAGAGTAAAAATCCAATTAAAATTGCTTTGTTTGAATGGCGCAGAATTTTAAGAGATTGCCGCAAGGCGACATCATTATCTCAAATGTTTGGTTATATGTTTTTTGGCCCAGGATGGAAACCTAAGCAGTAATACGACTAAAGGTGTTAGGGTCGTGAAGGCACAGGCGGGTGCCTTCACGGCAATTTTTTACTGAATTTTAGCTTGCTTTAGCATGGTGAATAGCTCATCTTTTAGGTGGAGGCGACGTAGCTTTAAGTTTTCCAAATGCTCGTCAGATGAAACCTCTACAGCGTCTTCAATGCGGCGCACATCGCGGTCTAAATGATGGTATTCATCGAACAATTTACTAAAGTGACGATTGTTCATTTTTAGCTCGCGGATCTGGTCGTTAAACTCTGGGAATTCGTTGTGTAAGTGATGGTTTTCAATAGTCATTTTGACGTCCTTCCTGATTAATTTCTATAACTTCAAATTACGCCGATTGGGCAAAATTTAGTTGATCTAAATCAGATTATTAACCGCTTTTTCAAATAAAAAATAATGAGTATTTAGACTCGTGATATGCCATGTAAATTTCGTTGTTTTAAGATGAATTGGTCAATTGAAACAAGGAAAAAGCATGTTGGATTTACTATCAGAGATTTGCGACCAATACCCAGAGCACGTAAAAATCATAAAACCAATGTTCCAGTCCTATGGCGCAATAGAAACTTTCTATGGGGAAGTCGTCACCTTGAAGGCTTATGAGGATAACTCGAAGGTTCGTGAGCTGGCTGCCAGCGATGGCCGAGGAAAGGTGCTGGTGGTGGACGGTGGCGGCTCGTTAAATCGCGCTATGTTAGGCGATATGTTAGCAGAAAAGGCGGCACACAATGGTTGGTGTGGCATTATCATCAATGGCTGTGTTCGAGATGTAAACGCAATCGGTCAGATTGATCTAGGGGTGAAGGCTCTGGCGGCTTATCCGTTGAAGACTGAAAAACGGGGAGTCGGAGATATTAATGTGCCTATTCAACTTGGGGGCGTTGATATTATGCCGGGAGAATTTGTTTATGCAGATAACAACGGTGTCGTAATAAGTAAAACGCCGCTAGATTTAGCGGCGTTAGGTTGGCAAGACTAGGTAATTACAACGTTTTACATTCTTTGATGTATTTAAATAGATCTTTGTAACCTTTTGCTAGTTTTTCTTCTTTCACTTCTTTTGCTGCCTGACGCACTAATTGACGCAGTTTTTGGCGGTCAGCCTGCGGATGGTTCTCTAGAAAATCGTTAATAGCAACGTCACCCATTTTGATCAGGCGATCGCGCTGTTTTTCTAATTTTTTAGATTCAACATCGGCGCGTTTATCGCGTTTATCAAATTGAGTTAGTGACTCTCTAATTTCGTCGACATCACTGTTGCGCAGCATTTTAGCAACGAATTGCATTTGACGACGAAAGCCTTCTTTAGTGTGGCGAATTCGATTAGCGAGTTCAACGGCATGACGTAAATCTTCATTCATGGGAATCATTTTTCGTTGGCTATCGGCAAGGGCCATAATCGTGCGGCCAAGAGCGTGGTAATCGTCTGCTTGGCGTTTGAGTTCGCTGCGGCTTACCCAATCGTCTTGTTCTTGGCTTAAATCAATGGGCGCTTTTTTCGCTTTGCTCATGTGTGTTCTCAAAGTAATAAAGTCATTTTAGGGGATTGTATCATTATTTCTTGATCTAGTATCCAGTGAGAACATGAAGCGTGCTAAGATGTCGCAAAATTATTTGAAGGAAGAACTCTGTGGCAGCTAACGACGATATTTTTGATGAATTAGCGCGAGTAAAAGAATCGGTGGCTAAAGCCTTAGATTCGGCGAAAAAACACGGTGCAACCAGTGCTGAAGTATCGATGAGTAAGCAAACAGGCTTGAGTGTATCGACTCGTTCGCGTGAAGTTGAAACTATTGAATTTAACCACGATGGTGCCTTGGGCATCAGCGTTTATTGCGGACATCGCAAAGGCAGTAGTTCAACCTCAGATCTAAGCGAAAGCGCGATTGAAAGTGCAGTTTCTGCAGCGATCTCTATTGCTAAACACACTTCTGAAGATCCCTATAATGGCTTGGCTGATGCCGAACTTATGGCGACAGATATTCCGGATTTAGATTTGTATCATCCGGGATCTCTAGATCCACAATACGCAATTGATCTAGCGCTTGAAACTGAAGCCGCTGCTCTGGATTTCAGCGATAAAATTACGTACTGTGATGGCGCTTCTTACAGCTCACATCAAGGCTTACGCGTATACGGTAACAGCCATGGTTTAATCGCTGGTTATCCAAGTACCCGCCACAGTTTGTCTTGTGTCACTATTGCCGAGCAAGATGGGGAAATGGAGCGCGATTACGAATATAGCGTGTCTCGTTATCCTGATCGCATTGATGCCGCAAGTTACATTGGCGAGCAAGCATCAAAAAATACCCTTGCCCGCTTAGGCGCTAAAAAGCTTGATACCATGACGGTACCAGTGGTGATTAGTTCACAACTTTCTGCGGGTTTTATTGGTCATCTAGTGTCAGCAATTGGTGGCGGTAGTCTGTATCGCAAAGCCAGTTTCTTACTCGATCGCAAGGGTGAGCAGATTTTCCCTGATTGGTTATCGATTGAAGAAAAGCCCCATTTGAAAGGCTATTTAGCCTCAACACCTTTTGATCATGAAGGATTGGCGACGAAAGATCTGACTGTGATTGATAACGGTATTTTGGCCTCGTATCTGATCACGAGTTACGCGGGACGCAAACTTAACATGGCGCCGACAGGACATGCTGGTGGTACTCATACTTGGTTTGTAAATCACACCGTTGAAACTCAGAGCGAGCTGTTAAAACAAATGGGCACTGGGTTATTAGTGACCGATTTGATGGGCTCATCTGTCAATATTATTACCGGAGATTATTCGCGTGGTGCGGCAGGTTTTTGGGTGGAAAATGGGATTATTCAATACCCTGTGCACGAGATTACTATTGCAGGCAACCTCAATGACTTATATCGCAATATCGTGGCTATTAGTAATGACCCTGATCCCCGTAAGAGTACCCTATGTGGCTCTATTTTATTAGACGAGATGAAGGTCGCTGGGAATTAATTTAATTGTCATCTAAATTTCATGTTTATGACATGCAATTGTCATAATAAGGGCGCCGCAAATTTTTGCGGCGTTTTTTTATTCAGCTGAAAATATCCAACAATAATTTCTACGACTTTAGTCTGCTTACATTTCAACCACTTGGCTGTTTTTTATTCTTTTTAATACGAAAGTGCTAGCAAAAATTGATATTTAATCCAATAATTAGAGTTATTTGACGTTTGAAACTGGCGAAGAAATGTCGACTCATGAACAAATAGATTCAGCGCTGTTTGATACAACTGCAAGTTTTGAGATTTCCATTTCAAAGCACTTTGATTTGTCGCTTATGAGCGTCGATGATTTAACGTTATCGCTATTCTCATTAGATACCCAATCTGACTTTGACGAATTTTTTCGTCACTATATGGCTCGTTCTCTTGCGCACGGCCTAACTCACCTACACCGAACAGCCCAAGATCGAAGTTGTTTTCGAGTTCCGTTTTCCATTACCACCGACAGCTTACACATTGATTCTATTTTATTGCTCAATGTTCAAGAAAATTATCACAAGGCGATTGTTCACATCGTCGATTTAACTCAATTTAGCGAGGCCAAGTTTCAGTTAGAAGAGTTAATGTTGCGCTACGAGTTAGTGGTTGAAGGGGCCTTTGGCGCTATTTGGGACTGGGATTTGGTCAACAAGAGTGTTCATTTTTCTGAAAGTTGGTGTCAGTTACGCGGTGGTACTAAATCTGATTTCACTGGCGCTCAAAATGAGTGGGTGGAATCGGTTCATCCCGATGATTTACCGCGAATTATGCAAGCGGTTGAAGATCACTTTGTTGGTAAAACGGAAGTTTTTGAAGAAGAGTATCGAATTGTTGATAAGCAAGGTGGAGTGACTTGGATTGTCGATCGCGGTATTGCTAAACGCAATGCGCAAGGTGAAGTTATCCGTATGGCTGGCTCTGAATTCGACATAACGGAGCAGCGCGCGCATCGCGAAGAGTTGAAGTTGGCGGCGAGTGTGTTTGAGAATATCACCGAAGCTGCGGTAATTTTAGATGCTCATGGATTTATTATTAATGTAAATGAAGCATTTAACCAATTGTTTTATTCACAAGATGTTGCATTGGATAAGATGCATTTTAGTGAAATATTCTCGATTTCACAGCGTAAAATCATTAAAGATCTGTTGTCGACTCATCCTATAAAATGGTCTGGTGAAACGCAGATCCACACCTTAAATCACGATGCCATTGCTTGTAAGCTCACGGTAAACCACGTTAAGAGCGGCGATGAAATTACCCACTTTGTTTGTTTGCTTGCTGACATTAGTGAAACCAAAAAGACACAGTCGCTATTGTATGATCTCGCTTATAAAGATGCGTTAACTGGCTTACCTAATCGCCTATCCCTCAATAGTTATTTGATGTCGCAAATTAGACAGTATAGAGAAACTAATAAGCAATTGGCGTTGTTGTTTATCGATTTAGATAATTTTAAATTCGTCAATGACAGCTTAGGCCATAAGGCGGGTGATGGCATCGTTAAAAAAGCGGCGAGAATAATCAGCGATGTCATGGGAGAAGACTGCTTTATTTCGCGTCTAGGTGGCGATGAATTCGTGGTTGTTTTACCAATAAATCAAGCGACAAATACCGCCCAACAAGCCGCTGAAAGACTGGTTTCTAATCTTAAACACCGCGTTGATATCCAAGATAAAAAAGTGATGGTGTCTGCCAGTATTGGTATTTCAATTTATCCTAATGACGGCGTCGATAGCGATACCTTGATTCAACATGCTGATGCAGCGATGTATCAAGCGAAAGAGCGGGGTAAGCAAACCTATCAGTTTTACACACAGTGCTTAACACAAAAGGCGATGGACAGAATGCAGCTTGAAGCGAATATCGATCAAGCCATCGCTAGAGAAGAGTTTGTATTGCACTATCAGCCGCAGATAGACATAGCCACTGATAAGATTATTGGTGTTGAAGCTTTGATTCGTTGGCAGCCACACGAGCATCCTTTAATTTATCCGGATCAATTTATTACGCTTGCCGAAGAGAACAATACCATTATAGAAATTGGCCATTGGGTGCTAAGGACTGCATGTCAGCAAGCGCAGCAATGGTTAGATAGTGGGTTGATGTTCGGCGCGATGTCGGTAAATGTTTCCGCTAAGCAATTACAGTCTGACGAGTTAATCAATCATGTGAAAAACGCATTGTTGGTGAGCGGTTTAGCGCCGCATTATCTCGAGCTAGAGATCACCGAAAGTTTCATATTGCATCAACCTGATGACGCTATTGCCCGTTTGCATAAATTATGCGAACTTGGTGTCACACTCGCTATCGATGACTTTGGTACCGGGTATTCATCATTGAGTTATCTCAAGCGTTTGCCGGTGCATCGCCTGAAAATAGATCGCTCGTTTATCGGCGATATTCCGCAGGACACTAACGATACGGCTATCACGCAGGCGATTATTGTTATGGCTGAGCAACTAGGGTTGGCGATAATAGCAGAAGGGGTGGAAACCCAAGAACAAGCGCAGTTTTTATTGCGAAACAAATGTTCTCAGGCTCAGGGGTATTTGTATTCTAAGCCACTTGATAGCTTACAAGCAGAGGCTTTCATTAGTAAGAAGTCCTCATTGTTGGTGTA
Source organism: Psychrobium sp. (assembly GCA_049607155.1). GTDB lineage: Bacteria > Pseudomonadota > Gammaproteobacteria > Enterobacterales > Psychrobiaceae > Psychrobium. Next base: position 38,245 of record JBMYWG010000026.1, on the reverse strand, counting down.
ATCACTTAGGTGATTTATTGGCCGAATAACGCTTTCATGCTATCGGCAAAACGGACCCATTTTTCACGCACGGTGCGCTTAACTTTAACATCGAGACTACTGGCGACAAATTTCCCTTCAATTTGAATCGTTGGTGCGTTCGGATCAAACTCAACATTGGTATTTTTATTCATGCTGCTGGCAATACAGTTAATGTTGGTGTGAACATTGATGTCGTCTGGTACTTTTAATTTCACTGAACCAAATACGCTGAGAATAGTAATTTTCACTTGAGGGCTAGTAAAGCGAGCTTGGGTGAAATCGAACTCATCACTGCCTAGAATATTGGTGAGGGTTATTTCTGCTGGTACATTCCATTGGCCGTCGCGCTTACTCGAACTTAGCACATTCATTAATTTATCTGCAGGCACTGCTTGGCCGCTGTGTTGATGAGTGCCTAGCGCACTAGATTTCTTCTGCTTGTATTTATCATCCACCGACAGCGGCAAATCATTAGTCAGTTCACTAATTGTGGTTTGTTCACTACTTTCCATCGCAATGTCTAAACGAGATTCGAAAGCCTCTAACGATAATTCACCATGGCTGTAATTCATGATGAGTTGATCGATAACTTCTTCACGTACCACTTCTAACGGGCGATCTTGAGCTGCAACTGTCATTGTTATTCCCTGCAATTATTTTATTTAATCAGTCAGTGCTTAAAGCAAATGAAGTGCCAAATAAATTTTCTTTAAATATCAATTATTAAAAACAAACCTGTGAAATTAACCATTTTGCTTAGCTCAATATTACAAATAAATGGTCAATAATCCGCATTTTTTTAAGGGTTGAATAATAGACAATTGCTGTTAATATGCCTATCAGAAATTAGATATTACTTTTAGTTATATAGATCTTTTCATCATTGTAAGCACCTTCAGTTAGTAGAGAATTCAACTATGTCATTGCAACAATCACTTAGCCAAATTTACTTGGACGCTAATGCCACGACCCCTGTATTACCGCAAGCTGCCGACGCAGCGCTCGCCGCCATGAAAACTTCGTTTGGTAATCCAAGTAGTAGTCATGTCACTGGTTTGCGCGCTAAGCAGATTATGATGCAAACACGTGAGCGCGCGCAGCGTATATTGGGTTCTGGTGAAGGTGAGGTGATTTTTACCAGTGGCGCAACGGAAGGAATTCAAACCGGAATTATTTCGGCGCTAACAGCGGCAAGACAGAGTATGGAGTCTGGCAAGAAATATTGTTTGCTCTATGGTGCAACAGAGCACAAAGCAGTGCCTGAATCACTTAAACATTGGAATCATATTCTGGGTATTCACGCGGATGTGGTTGCTATCCCTGTTGATAACAAAGGGACACTAGATAAGGAGTTTATCGCGCAATACGTTGGTAATGCATTAATGATTTGTACCATGGCGGTTAATAATGAGACTGGTGTTTACCAAGACTTAGTGGCGATAGAACAAGTTATCCGCGCCAACAATCCACACGTATACTGGATGGTTGATTGTGTGCAGGCGCTTGGGAAAACAGGGTTAAATTTAGCGCAAACGACAATTGACTACGCCCCTTTCAGTGGCCATAAACTCTACGCACCAAAAGGTATAGGGTTTGTATATATTAGAAAGAGTGCGCCTTTCACGCCGTTTATTGCTGGCGGTGGTCAAGAAGGTGGCTTGCGCTCAGGCACAGAAAACTTACCGGGCATGGCGGCACTAAATGAAATATTTGCCATTATGTTGGGGGAATCAGATTTCGCATTTACCCCAAATGAGCAATTGCATAAATTTAGACACCAATTACGTGCATCACTAGAAAAAGCCTTTGGCAACGTGGTGTTTAATCACGATTTTGATAATAGTGTTCCAACGACGTTGAATTTTGCTATCGAAGGTTTTAGTTCAAAAGAAATCATGGACTTATTCGATGCTGCTGGCATTCGCGTTAGCTCTGGTTCGGCGTGTAGTTCGAAAGTGACGCGCAGTTTTGTACTCGATGCGATGGGATTACCTGTATGGCAAAGTGAAGCGGCAATTCGCATGTCGTTTGGCCCTGCAATGACCCAGAGTGAAGTTGATGAAGCGTGTCAGCGTATTGAGCAATCGGCAATGGCATTGGGCCACAGCTGTTTGATGTCGCAACATCACATCGATGACAAAGCGCCGCTATCAGGGCTCGTGCAATTTAAGGTTGGCGGCAGTTGTACCTGGTTGTATGTTGAGCCTAGCGATAAATCAGCGATAGTTATTGATCCATTAAGTGAAGTCAGTAGCCGTATTAATACCTTGATTGAATGTCAGCAGCTTAATTTAGTTGCTGTAGTCGATACTCATGGCCATGCCGATCATCAATCAAGTCGTAATGACATTAGTGATAGATACTTAGCGTCGCAAACTTGTGACCACTTAGGTTGGCCGTCGAATGCTCAATCAGTATCTCTTGGCGATAGCGAGTTTGAATACATCGAAGTCGGCAATAAGTGGTTAGTGCGTATTGTTACACCAGGGCATACAAATGACAGCATTAGCATGGCACTGTGCGAGCCTGTGACAGATCATTTAGATGCGCAATACTTGTTCTGTGGCGATACCATTTTGATGGGGAGTTTGGGACGCACTAATTTTGAGTGTTCAAATACAGCAGAGTTGTATCACAGCTTACGTCATATTGATGCCTTGGTTTCTCGCGATACCTTGTTGTGTCCTAGCCACGATTACAACAATGAATTTACTAGCTCGATTGATGCTGAAGTCGCTCGTAATCAGTTATTGCAGCAAACATTAGATGGTGTCATTAATCAACAACAGTTTGTGACCCAGAAAGATGTGTTAGATCAGCATATTGTCGATGAAAGTGGCAGTGAAATAATCTGTGGTGCCTTTGTTGGCGAGTGTCAAAAACAGAAAATGAATGAATATGATAGCGAATCATTAGCACGAGTGATGCAGTCTGAGCATGCGATTAAATTGATTGATATTCGCGAGCCACACGAATATGCATTAGAGCATGATGCGTCATTTGACGAAAATGTGCCGTTGACGCGATTCGTTCAGTTTATCAATGAAAACAAGCATAATAAAAATTCTGAAATTGTGCTGTTATGTCGCAGTGGTAGTCGTTCTCACGTGGCTGCTCAAGCATTGATTCGTCTTGGTTTTGAAAATGTTGGCCACCTTAAAGGCGGCTACGCACTTTATTAACGGCGTTATGTGATGAAGGTGCAATGAATTTTAAATAAGTCATTGCACCAGCACTTGATAATCATTATCATTTGTGTGTTTTGTATATATCGGAATGCTCAAATGAAAAAAATGTTAATCGCTTTATCGCTTAGCTGCTTATCAGCTAGCGCATTTGCTAACAATAGCGATTTGTTAGACAACTATGGCAAGTTAGCCAAATTAACCACTCAACAAATCAATACAGCTTCTTACAAAGACTTAGGCACTGCATCAAGCCAGTTAGTTGATATTGCTAAAGAGTTTTTACCTGCATTTAGTAAAAGCAATCCCGTGTGTAAAGAATACGTTGACGCTATTATGAAGGCAGCGGATTCAATGCAGAAAATTAGCCTTGAAGAAATCGAAGCTGATTACCACCACGATGGCAAATTACCAAAGGTAACCAACGGTAGCTGCTATCATGCTAAAGATTTATTAGTTCACCCTGCAACTGTTGTTGTAATGGCTAATACGCTAAAAGACACCAAAGAAAATCGTCAAAGTATGGCGGCTGAGCTTTATGAAGTTATCGCTCATCTAGGTGCGGTAAAACAAGCGGTTAAATAAGACAATCGTTTATTTATTAAAAAAGCCGATACATCACAAGATGTATCGGCTTTTTTGATCCCTGTGCGAAGGAAAATGCGGGTAAAGTGAATTAGTCACTTTGCAGGGCGTCGATAGGATCGAGTTTCGATGCTTTAACCGCAGGATAAACTCCGAAGGTTAAACCGACTAATGCACAGATGCTAAACGAGAGTACGATGGCGCTAATTGACCATGACACCGCCCACTCAGAGTAGACAGAGATTAGTTCTGATAGCAATATGCCAAATACCACCCCCAAGATGCCACCGAGAATAGAGATGGTAAAACTCTCGGCAATAAACTGCATTTGAATGTCTTTTTGAGTAGCGCCAACGGCGCGTAACAAGCCGATTTCCTTAGTGCGTTCAAGTACAGTCGCGAGCATGATATTCATAATACCGATACCCCCCACCAGTAATGAAATACCTGCGACACATGACATAACAATATTAAATATTTGCTGAGTTTGTTTTTGCTGCGCCAGCAACGCGGCTGGCACTATTAACTTGTAATCATCAACATCGTTATGACGACGCTCAAGTAAATGGCTGATAGCCTGTGCTGCGGCCACAGGGTCGACATCTTCGCTAACCTTTAACTTAAGGCTAGTGACTTCACTCACCAAATCTTTGCTCGGGAATTTATGTAGCGCGGTTTTTAGCGGAATAAATACTTGATTTTGATCGCCGCCAAGCTTGATGCCTTGAAATTGCTCTTTCTTCAAAAACGGTGCTTTGAGGACACCAACCACTTTAAACCACAGGTGATTGATTTTGACATTTTGACCAACTGCATTACCTAACGGGAATAGCTGTTTTGCGGTGGTTGAGCCAAGTAACGCGACTTGGCTAAAGGCTAAATCATCGTTGCTATTGAGTAGCCGGCCACTGGCCAGCTGAAATTTTGATAATTCAAAAAAGCTCGGGCTAACCCCAGTTGCTTCACCATCACTTTTGCCTTGTGCGCTAAAAATACTATAGGTATCGAGTTTCTTTTGCGCGCTAAACTGGGTGATAAAAGGTAGTGAAGCGACGCTGATTTCGCCATCGCGTATTGAAAGCCCGGTTGAGTGTTTACGCTGCTCTTTGAGTTCTTTTTCTTCGAAATCTTTGCTTTCGACGATGAGGTTATGCAGCCCCATTGTATTAATCATTTTCAGCGCTTCACGCTCGGCGCCTTCGCCAATGTTAAGCATGGCGATAACCGCACCAACACCGAAGATCATACCTAGCAGCGTGAGTAGGGTACGTAGTTTGTGATGCGCTAGCTCGGTTAACGTATCGACAAATAGAGATAGATATTTCACTAGCCGTGTTCCTTATTCGTTAGTGAGATTTGCTCGCCGCTGTCGAGCCCTTGGGTGATTTCAACATGACTTAGGCTGCTTTGGCCCAGTGTAACTGGGGTCTCGACAAATTCGCCGTTGTGATAGCGATAAACCACCGTTTGTTGATTAACCGTAAAAACACTTTGCAGTGGCACTATGACAGGTTGGTCGACCGAGGCTACGTGAATAATGGCTTCTAGTTTGCGACCCGGCATAAAGAGCTGAGGCTGTTGCGTGTCTAGCTGCACAGTGACTTCGAAATATTTTTGTGGATTTCCACGTTTAACCGATTTAGGAAAGGGCGCAACATTATCTATTTTGCCACTGTATTTGGTTGTCGCATCGACATTGAGATAGAAATCTACCTTTTGTCCGGCTTGTAGATTAATTGCTTCATTTTCTAGCACGAAAAGCTTTGCCTTCATGTTGCTAATATCCGGTAATTGAGCGATTTTCTCTCCCGGCCAAACACTTTGCCCTGCACGAGGCTTTTCACCGCGCCAGTTAGTTTTATAAGTCAGTAAACCGTCGTGTGGTGCTTTGACTTCAAGCAATGCTAGGCTCTGATTAAACTGATCGATTTTCGATTGATGCTGTTGTTCACGCATCTGCAATAGTCCCAATTCCCCTTCAGAACTCTCAGAAAAACTGTCGTTTTTCCACAGTAAATACTCTTGCTTAGAACCGAGGTAGGCGGCATTTTGCATTTGATCTAGAATTTCTAACTTTGACTGAATGCGAATGTCATCGATGGAAAAGCGATCGGCAAAATCTTTCTCTTGATCGATCATGCCAATATCTTTCTTAAGCGCATTAATTTGTTGCTCAAGAGAGGCATTTTTCTCAGTAATTTCTTCCCGTGTAATGGCTAGTTCATTGGTTCTTTCCTGCGCTTTAATCATCATAGCTTCGCCGTCGATGCGGGCGATGACGTCACCTTTTTTAACGCGGGTAAATTCTGGTGCGAGCCATGCGAGATTTTGCATACCGCGCCGGGTCATTGGCGCCGAAATATTGGTGGCTTTGGCGGCAAATAGTTCACCTTTAGCTGGTACTTCAACCTTGAGTTTTTCCGTTGTTACTGTATAGAGCAGCGGCGTTGCTGTCTCATCTGAGCAAGCAAGTAAACTGAGTAGGCTTGCAGCAATAATTAATTTTTTCATAATGCGACCTTATCTCCTGCACTCAGGCCATCTTTGATAATAACTTTGTTGCCGTTGACGGCTTTAATGTCTAAGGTAACGAGCTCATCCGACACCGCACCGACTCGAGTAACCTGCGGCTTGCCATCGTTAATGTTAACGACAGATGCCGGTAAAGTGAGTTGATCTTTAAGGGTGTCAGTGACGATATCAACGCGCGCAGTCATACCTGGGCGCAAGCGGGTATCACTGGCATCGAATGCAATAATAACGTCGAAGATTCGGCGTTTGTCTTGAAATGATTTATCGCGAAATACGCGGCCCAAACTTTCAATCTTTCCTTCAATAACGATTTCTTGTGTGCCATCTAAGGTGATTTTTACCCGCTGACCAACAGCGACTTTCCCGCTATCAGGTTCAGCCACCTGGGCTTTGAGCTGCATTTGCTCGATAACAGCAATCTCCATGACGGGCTGGCCAAATTGAACGTTTTCACCAGCCGCTGGCTTTTCACCTTCCCAGTTACTGCGATAGATCACCATGCCATCGATAGGCGACTTAACCTTAAGCTTGGTAATATCTTGCTGTAGCTCTTTAACTTCTCCCGTTAGGCGATTAACTTTGGCGCTCATTTGCTTGATGTTCAATTTGTTGTTTGAACGATGGAAATCGAGTTTTTTGCGCGCCAGAAACAGGTCGTTTTTAGCGATGGTAAAGTCAATAACCGCTTTTTTACGATCATTTTCAGAGCGGCTGTTGTCGAGGATATTTGCCTTGCGCTCCGCCTTCTCATATTCCATCTCTTTTTCGGCAATGGCTAGAATCAGCTCTTGCTCTTTTTCTGTCTCTTTAAGCTTGTTATTTTCTAGCTCTTTAACCGCGCGATCGAGATTGGCTTGTTTATCTACCATGCGATCTCTGACTTTTTTATCGTCAAACGCAATTAAAAACTGGCCCTTTTTTACCTTAGTATTTTCAGGAATAATCTGCTTGATAGGGTATTGCCACATGCGAGAGACCGACGGAGGCGCAATAATAGCAGTTTGCTTGGACTCAAGTTCACCACTTGCGTTGACCACAAGTTCAACATCTTCTACCGCCACTTCTTGCGTTGGAACCTGCTCACAACCAGCTAGCAATAATAGCCCGATGATAGGAAATAGTTTTTTCATTTGCTTTGCTCCTTAGCACCGTCAAAGGAGATTTGGCCACTCATACCCGGTAAGATTTTCAGGCCATTAGGATTGCTAAAAGCGAATTTGGTACGGTAATAAACATCATTGCCCCATTCTTTACGCGCTTCTGGTTGAGTCGATATTTCGGTGAGTGTGGTTTGCATTGGCTGCTTTAAGTAGGCGTCTAATGTCAGGGTTGCTTTGGCATTTAACTTGAGGTGCTGATAATCGACTTCGTGTACCCAAGCTTCCATGTACAACCCATTTAACGAAGGTATTTCAGCGATTAGCCACGATGGTTGTGCTGTCATGCCAACAAAGACTTTCTCGCCGTTCCAAGGGTGATTGGCGTAAATAACTGGGCCAGAACGTTCGGCACGCAATCCCATTTTACCAAGTTTACTGCGGTTATAATTCAGCGTTTTCTTAAGTTGGCTAATCGATAATTGTTGTTTGTTGAGGGACACTTTATTAGTGACCTTAGTTTGCGCCAGTTGCTCCTTTGATTTTGCAGCTTCTACCAGCGCTTTCTCATAATTGAGTTGATTTTGCTGATAATCGTATTCGCTGAGGTGCTCTTTGCTGACGTTTGCATCAATTCGCGCCTTTTCGAGGCTAAGTTGGCTTCGTTTGTGACTGAATTGTGCCTCTAGCAAATCTTGTTCGGCCTTGCCCTGTAAACGGAAAAGTTCTTCTTCTGCCGCTAGCAGGCTGTTAGTCGTTTGTTCGATGGTATTTTCGATAGAGCTACCATCAAACACCACAACTAAATCGCCTTCCTTCGCAATATCCCCTTCCGGCAGCATCCATTGTACTTGTACACGCCAACTGTCAGTTTTAGGCGAGAAAAACGATTGATTGTCACCGGCTTTCACTTGGCCAGTAAAAATTATGGCATCGTTGGCGATAGCGCTACTTGATGTCAGTAGTAACAATGCTGATAAAGTTGATTTCAACATTAGCTAACCTCACGCTTGGTAGTAGAGTTTTGCGTTTGTTTATCTTCGATAACAACACCGTCTTTCATACGAATAATACGCTGGGCATATTCGGCAATATCCTCTTCATGGGTCACCATGACAATGGTTTGCCCTTGTTGGTGAAGCTCGGTTAACAAATCCATGATTTCGTATGAGGTTTTACTATCGAGATTTCCTGTCGGTTCGTCGGCAAAAATAACCTGTGGTCGGTTAACCAAGGCGCGGGCAATAGCCACACGCTGACGTTGACCACCCGACATTTCAAATGGCTTGTGATGAGAGCGCGTCGATAGTCCAACTTTTTCGAGCATTTCCATGCCGCGCTTTTTGGCTTCTTCTGGCGCAACGTCACTGTAGCGAAGCGGTAAGATCACGTTATCTAATGCCGATAACCGAGGCAATAAATGGAAAGTTTGGAAGATAAAACCGATTTTTTGATTGCGAATTTTCGATAATGGCACATCGTCGATATCGGATATGAGCTGGTTGTCGAGTCGGTAATCTCCGCTGCTAGGGCTGTCCAAGCAACCGAGAATATTCATAAAGGTGGATTTACCAGAACCAGAGGTGCCCATTACGGCGACAAATTCGTTTTCGGCGATAAACAAAGAGACTTCTTTGAGGGCGTTAACGCGAGTTTCACCACTGCCGTAACTGCGACTGATATTGTCGACTTTAATCATTTAAACATCCTGTTATGACTATTGTTTTATAACGCATTGTATACAAATTTCATTATTATAGTAGTGGATGCTATTTCTACACTGCTGTTCTTGAAAAGCCAAATTTCTTTAAAATTAATTATTTACAAAATGTAAAATAAGAATTATTGTTATTTGGCGTTATGGACGACGATTTAATTAATTCGAGGCTATGCAGTACTTTCAACCGAAGTTGTTTAATGCAGTATTGACTCTGACGTAATGCAAAATATTAATTAAAATAAAAAAGGATTATAAAAATGACTTTTAAGAAAAAAGCACTATTAGCTGGTATTTTTGCAACCGCTGCCTCATCTTTCGCTTACGCTGCATTCCAACCAACTCATCATGTAGAGATTGAGTATTATAGTGATGCTGCAAAGACTAAACATGTTGGTTCAAGAATTCATACGTGTACTGGACGAACATTTGGTTCGGGTAGTACATCTCAGTATTTTGTCGTTGAAACAACATTCGCGTGCAATCGCGGCGGTGAGCTATAGTTCGTGTTTTTTATGAAGCGGATTTATTCCGCTTCATTTTTATCTTTTCTTACATTCTTATTAATTTAAATACCTATTATTTCTAGGGCATTAATTGGAAATTCGCTATAATTAGCGCCAATTTGTTGGGCTTATTTGGAATTTTCATGTCGAATTCACTTTCACACTGGGTTAATGTTTTACGCTGGCCAGTGCGTTTATTGGTTAAGAGTAAATTAGTGCCGCGCGATCCTTGTGCAGAACTTGGCATCGATCCTCAAAAACCTGTGATTTATATTCTTAAGACAGAATCTGTTACAGATTTAATCGCCCTTGAGCGTATCGCAAAATCACTGGGGCTTCCCAACCCAAATTCGCCGATTACCATTGGCGGTAAAGAAATTCCCCGTTATTTTTCTGTCTATGGTCGTATGCCTTTTGTCGGAAAGGCCGCTCCTAAAGACGAAAAGTCCATTGCAAAATTCAGTGAGCTTGTTCATTTACTACGTGATGAAAAGCAACATGATATACAGCTGGTTCCTGTCGCACTGTTTTGGGGGCGCAAGCCTGGCAACGAAGATAGTTCGGTAAAATCGGCTGTTTTAGAAGACGATCAAGCGTCATGGCTGCGTAAATTAATGATGGTGCTATTTTTAGGGCGCGATAATTTTGTCCGCTTTAGCCAACCCATTTCAATGACCCAAATGTTAGATGGTCGTAGCAGTGATGAGCGCATTGCTCATAAGTTATCTCGCTTAGCACGCTTTCATTTTTATCGCTTAGCGCAAACCATGCTTGGCCCCAAATTGGTTTATCGCAATTCACTAGATAAGCGCATTATTAAATCATCGGCATTAGCGCCAGTGATGGAAGAATATGCCGCGCAAAAGAATTTAACCACTGAACAAGTTCACGCCGAAGTGGCTAAGTTGGTGGATGAAATCGCCGCTAATTATTCGGAGCGATTGTTGCGAATTGGTGATCGCGTATTGTCTTGGTTGTGGAACAAACTTTATAAAGGTATTAGTATTTCTAATGCCGAACGAGTAAGACAATTGTCGCAAGACGGTGAAGAAATTATCTTTGTGCCTTGTCATCGCAGCCATATGGACTACTTGCTACTGAGTTACGTAATTTACCGTCAAGGCATGGCACCACCGCATATTGCGGCGGGTATTAACTTGAGTTTTTGGCCAGCAGGGCCAATTTTCCGCCGCGGTGGTGCATTTTTCATGCGTCGCACTTTTAAAGGTAACAAGCTATATGCGGCGGTATTTAGAGAATACCTCCATCAGTTGTTTAACAATGGCTATTCGGTGAAGTACTTTACTGAAGGCGGTCGCTCTCGTACAGGACGCTTACTCAATCCTAAAACTGGGATGGTGGCAATGACTGTGCAGGGATTACTGCGTGGTATTGAGCGCCCAATTACCTTAGTGCCGGTTTATTTAGGTTATGACCATGTGATGGAAGTGAGTACTTATCATGGCGAATTGAAAGGTAAATCGAAAGAGAAAGAGTCGATGGGGCAAGTATTTAAAACGCTTCGTAAACTCAAAAATTTCGGTCGTGCTTATGTGAATTTTGGCGAGCCGATTTCTCTCAACAAATACTTAGATAAAAACGTAGCAGAATGGCGTGATTCCATCGACCCTATTGAACTACAAAAACCAAGCTGGTTAACACCGACGGTTAATGATATCGCCAATCGTGTGATGACTAACATTAACAATTGTGCGGCGGTTACTTCAATTACGTTAACCGCGCTGGCTGTGCTGGGTGTTGAGCGCCGCGCTATCGCTAAAAATAATCTAATTAGTCAGCTCGATTGGTATCTAGATTTGTTGCGCAGTGTTCCTTATACCGATGGCGTTACAGTGCCAGAAGTGTCTGGTGCAGAGCTGTTAGAGCAAGCCATCGAGTTAGATAAATTCACTGTCACTAATGACGAACTTGGTGATGTTATAAGCCTGAGCGTTTCAGGTGCTGTCACTATGACCTACTACCGTAACAATATCCTGCATTTGTTTGCACTACCGTCATTAGTTGCTGCTGGATTGGTGTACAAAAATTTCACCAGCAAAGCGCAGTTACAAGAATTAGTGCAAAGTTTATATCCGCTGATTCAAAACGAGTTATTCCTCGGTTTTGAGCAATCGGATTTAAATGGTTACGTCGATGCTATTGTAGATAACATGAAGCAAGCGGGACTGATTGAGTTAAATGATCAACAAATTAGTGTCAATAGCAACACTAAAACCCAGTTGATTATTATGGCGCAGCACATTCAAGAGACGCTACAACGTTATGCGATTGTCCTTAAAATCATGCAGAAGAAACCAACAATAGAGCGCTCGGCACTAAGTCATGATAGTCATGTGCTAGCGCAGCGTTTATCGAATATTCACGGCATTAACGCACCTGAGTTTTTCGATAAAAATGTACTATCGACATTCATCACTGGGCTTAAAGAGTTGGACTACTTTACTGGTGAGCAAGATGAGCACAATAGCGAAGAAGTTGCACTGCTGGTGGATACTGTAACAGGGCTATTACGACCAACAGTGTTAGCGACGATTAAGGCGAGTTTAAATTAGTCGATTTGAGGCCAAATGAGAATTACTCTTATCGACATACGGCGTGTAAGATATATCTCACAAGTACGTGCGTAAATACGCTAGATGTTGTGAAATATAGCCGTTAATAAAATGTTAAACTCATGATTTTAAATTGATATTTATAGTTTTGTTTTGGTTTTATCGCTTAGCGTAAAAATTAATTTTAAAAAGCATATCGCCACATTAGCGTGATTCCCATAATATTAATCACAGCTAGGAAGCACAGAGCAAAAGGAAATGCTCACCTTGTCAGGGAAAGGAAGTACAGACAGACGCTAGGAAGGTGTCAAAAAGGGATGCTAAGGACTGGCTCGCTAGGATGGCGAAAATACTAACGGATTGGTATTTAACTCAACGGATGAAAGCTCTCACGGAATGAGAGGAAAAGGCACAACTTAGGTTGTGCCTTTTTTTATATTCAGGATGAATGGTCAGACTTTTTGCTCCTGCAAAGTCAAAGTACCTACGTCCATGCAGGCAATACCGCGGTGCCATGGCAGAGAATCTGTTCCAGACATTTTCTAAGTACCTACATCCGTGTAGGCAATGGCAAAGAGCGAGGATGCTCATGGATGAGCGGTCAGACTTTTTGCTCCTGCAAAGTCTAAGCTTTTCGCAGCATCACATTCCCACCAGAAAATAATGAATGGCTATCGCTGCGAACAGTACCCAGCCGACGTGGTTATTGGCTAAAAATGCTTTAAAACACCGCTCTCGGTCGCGCTCTTTGGTTTGTATAAACTGAATCGCGAACAGCACAGCCATAACACCAAGGCCAACGTAATAAACAGCGGATAAACTCTCTAACAAGCCTACTTGAATTAAGCAGCCCAAGGTTGTGAATTGGAGTAACGCAATGGCAATACGATCGTATTTGCCGAACAAAATAGCTGTCGATTTTACACCGATCTTTAAATCATCATCGCGATCTACCATTGCATAATAGGTGTCATAAGCGACTGTCCAAGCGAGATTGGCACTAAATAGCCACCACATGCTGGTTGGTAATTCATTGCTTTGTGCGGCAAATGCCATTGGGATTGACCAGCCAAAGGCGGCGCCAAGGACGACCTGAGGCAAATGGGTGTAGCGTTTCATGAACGGGTAGGTGGTTGCCAGTGCTACGGCGACAAAAGATAGGCCTATGGTCAGACTGTTCATCGTTAGCACCAATAAAAATGACGCGAGTAGTAAGCCAAAGAACAAGGCTAAGGCTTCTTTACTCGACACCACGCCAGTCGCTAATGGCCGCTGCGCCGTACGTTTCACCTTGCCATCGACTTTGCGATCGGCAAAGTCATTAATCACACAGCCCGCTGAGCGCATCATGAAAACGCCTAGGGTGAACACAATGAAAACATCAAGTCTTGGCAGACCGTCTGCACTCAGCCACAACGCCCAGTAGGTTGGCCATAATAAAAGTAGCGAGCCAATGGGTTTGTCTAACCGCATTAGCTGAATAAGGCCTTTGAATTTATCTGCTGATATCATAATAAGTTCTTTGAGTAAGCGTAACTGCCGGGAAGAAAGCATTCGACGACACACAGTGGTAGCTCTTGAAGGTAAAACATCGAACGACGTCCCCAAATTGTTTGCTGAGACGGTAACAATAACTGCTGACTCATCATAGCAAGCGGCGATAAATCGTTAAATTGACACACTTCAATGGTACTGCGGCGCATGCTTGGATCGCTAAACAAAATTTCGCCAAGTGATGTATTACCTAGAGTCGCTAATTGCTCGTTGGCGTGATTGAGCGTCTCGCGGGGGATTAGCGTACGCGCATACACTTGCGCTTGATCGTCGCACACCAGCAAAACTTCGCGGCATTCAATATCCTCAGAGGCAAATAGCTCTTGCTCTTGGGGGGATAATTGAGATTGAGATTGATTGAGTACGATAACTTCAAAACGATCACTGTGATTGACTAGGCGTTTGGTTAACGAAGCACTGTCAAATAGCCAGTTACTTAATGGTTCGCTTAACGCTGGTAGGTTTTCGCATTGAGCGTCTAACCAATGAGCGGTTAAACCGCGCTTGAATGGCATAGTAATTGAATGATAATTAGGCACTATCTTAGTACAAGATTTTGACGGTGCTTGTGGTATTGAAGTCACATTGTCTAGCTGTCGAAAAATAATGGCCTTATTATGCGTCAGCTCATATGAAAAATCATGTGAAAGTGGTGAATTAATTGCTAAAAACGACGCTTGGCTTTACCATTAACAACAAGTTAAAACGTTGTGAAGTTTAAGAAAAAGATTTTGGGGAGTGGATTGTGTTTAAGAAAATCCTTTTGAGCTTATTATTTGTATTTACCGTGGCATTAAGCCAGCAAAGTCATGCTGAAGAAGGCGCTGACACCTATGCTTATTACGGATTTGAACCTGATATTACCACCAACTACATTAGTGAAGGCAGTAAGCTTGGTTTTATTCGAATCACCTTAGAAATTATGGTGAAAAGCCCTGACCATGTATCACTTATCGAACATCATGCGCCTTTATTACGCGCGAAAGTTGTTGAGATTCTAGGTGAGCAACGCGAAGAAAAGATCAAATCACCTGCGGGTAAGAGTGAAATTCGCGAAATGTGTTTAGAAGCGGTGAATCAATTACTTAAGGAAGAAACAGGGCAAGAGCTAGCCGTTAGCTTGCTATTTACTAAATATATTTATATGTAAAACTCTCCCTTAATCATTTGTAATAAAAGCCTCGCTTAATAGTGATTAAGCGAGGCTTTTTGTTAGCTACTTTTGCGATGGAGATTAGTAAAGTAATACCCCAATCCCAAGCCACTCAATAAGCCGACTAAGTGCGCAGTATTTGCCATATTAATAGGCAATAGTTGGAAGAATCCCGCCGCCATCCAAAATAAGCAAAATCCAAACAGCGCTGGTTGGATAGTAATTCCTTCACTTGGTTGCAGTTTTGAATAAACCCAGCAGTAGCCAAACAGCGCATAAACGACACCAGATAGACCGCCAAAGTTAGAGCCTGACACTAAATATTGAGCGGTATTAGAAAGGATTGCAGCGGTGATAAAAATTGTCACAATGCGCAATTTAGATTGCTTCATCTCGATATTGCCTGCGAAATGCCACCAAATAGCGACATTCATCGTGAGATGAACAGCAGAAAAATGGATAATTGCAGGGGTAATTAGACGCCAAGGCTGACTCCATGTGAAGTCTTGATAGATAGGAGTGAAGTATAAATAGGGATAAAGTGGATTACCGCCCTTATATGTCAGCATATAAATAATGGAACAAATTACCAACACTGACGTCGTGAAAAAACTCGACTTTCTGAAGATCATGCTAACGAATTCACGGTTGGGATTACGCGACAAGTCGTTATTAACTTCGATCTG
This sequence comes from Psychrobium sp., assembly GCA_049607155.1. GTDB lineage: Bacteria > Pseudomonadota > Gammaproteobacteria > Enterobacterales > Psychrobiaceae > Psychrobium. Next base: position 22,636 of record JBMYWG010000026.1, on the reverse strand, counting down.
CTGATTTGGTGTTTGCCACGACGCGGCGACATATTTACCTTGCTGTGGATTGCGTAGAAACTCTTCAAACTCCTCAGCTATTTGGACACGTTTTTCACCATTGAGTAGCCATATTTCACAGCCTTGTTCTGCCTCTTTTAAGCGACAATCTCCGCCAAGTCCGTTAGCATAGTCAACAAATGCTTGTGCCATACGTACATTATTAACTGTTCCAATCAAAAACATGGCTATCCCTCTGGCCAGCTGCCGTCTTCGTTGCGATTAATCCACGGTTGTGAAAACCAATAATAGCCAGATTTGGTACGGCTTTGTGCTGTACAGTTATAGCGTGAACGACCTGCGGGTAAATCGACATTTGAAGCAATGCTAAAGGACGACTTATCAATCCAAGTAACATCGACGCGCTCACCTAAAATGTAGCAAGCAAGGGTTGGTTTGTAGATATCAGAGAGATCTAAAGTGACAATAAGTTCTGGGCGTTTAGGGTTGCCTTGAGTGTGTTTATCAAGCTGTGGATTGTCATTTTTAAGCTTCTTAACAGGCATCGCCATGCTCTGTAGTTTAACTTTCAACGTCTTCAAGTTGGCATAACGGCCTGATGCTGGAAAACGCGGTAGCGTTTGCCAATCAGATTTTTTTGATAGCGCGCCTGAATGCTGACCAAAAGCAGTGAAATCTAGCGATTTCACCAATGAAACCAACTCGGTATTGTATTCACCATAAGGGTAGGCAAGGTATTTAGGCTGCGGACTCAATTGCTCATCAATCATCGCTTGCGCCGTGGTGATGTCATCGCCAATTCGCTTTTTCCACGTCTCTAAATCTTCGTTTTCTAACTGACGATTCAAATGATCATGCTTTAAGCTGTGATTCAAAATTAGAACGCCTTGCTCTGATAGTTCTTTTAGCTGTGGCCATGACAGCATATTGCTGCGACCCTCATTAATTTCCTGCGGTGCAACGAAGATAGCGTAAGGAAACTCGTTGGCTTTTAAAATAGGATCGGCGTTGGTTAAGATATTGAGGTAACCATCATCAAAGGTAATAGCCACCGTTTTCGCAGCAAACTTTTTACCTTTCTTAAGCCCGTCAACGACTTCATTTAACGGTAGCACTTTGAAGTTTTGCTGCTTTAAATAATTCATATGCAGTGTAAACTGCTCAATGGAAATTGAGGTAGAGGCGGGAGTCGTATCACTCACGTGATGGTATTGTAAAATCACAACAGCCTTGGCATTAAAAGTGCCAATCAAACTCAACAACACAACAAATAACAACTGCTTAACACGCATATCAGCTTCCTAAGGTTAATTTCAATGAGCATTGTCGCCTCCATTGCAACACAGCGCAAGTTATTGCTTTTGGCTTTGCCAATGATCTTATCCAATATCACCACGCCGCTGCTTGGCATGGTGGACACTGCCGTTATTGGTCATTTAGAGCATCCATATTATCTCGGCGGTATTGCCGTTGGCTCGATGATAATTAGCATTATCTTTTGGCTATCTGGCTTTTTACGAATGTCTACGACAGGCGTTATCGCGCAGGCTAATGGCGCTGGCAATATCGATGATGTGTGGCGCTACTTTTTTCATTCCAGCATGCTAGCGCTGGGTATAGCGTCGTTACTGTTAGTTTTTCACTCATCACTGATTGGTACTATTTTAGGGGCAATGGATGCTAGTGATGAAGTCGCGCAATACGCTAAAGTGTATTTCGATATTCGGATTTTCTCTGCGCCTGCGGCATTACTCAACTTAGTGGTATTAGGCTATTTCGTCGCCCGTCAGCAAGTGAAATGGGTGGTGTATCAGCTATTTGTTATTAACGTGATTAACATTACCCTCGATATCTTGTTGGTAGTGTATTGTGAGTGGGGCGTTGCTGGCGCGGCAACAGCATCGGTGGTTGCAGATTACTGCGGCTTAGCGATGCTAATGTTGGTGCTAATACCACAAGCTAAACAAGTAGATTGGCGCAAATTGATTAAACCGCAGGCGGCTTTTTTCAATCGTCTATTTAGCCTTAATAAAGACATATTTATTCGCTCATTGGCACTGCAAGCCTGTCTTGGCTTTGTCACTATCACAGGCGCTGCGTTAGGTGATGTCACCGTTGCTGCTAACGCTATTTTGCTTAATCTATTTTTATTTGCATCATACGGTCTCGATGGTTTTGCCTATGCCGCCGAGTCTTTGGTCGGAGAAGCAAAAGGGCAACGGGATAAACAACGCTTGCATCAAGTGGTGATGGTGAGTGGTTTGTGGAGTGCTATTGTCGGTGGCTTATTCGCACTGACCTTGTTTGTCATTGGCAATCAATGGATCGCTTTTCTTACCGACTTGTCTGCAGTACGCGATTACGCGGCGGAGTATTTACCGTGGATGATCGCAATTTGTGCCATTGGTTGGTTAACATTTTTGATGGACGGTGTTTATGTTGGGCTGACTCGCAGCAATCAAATGCGCGATTCTATGTTGTTATCCTGCGTGGTCTTTTTTGCGGTGTGGTTTAGTTTTGAAGAGTGGCAGAATCACGGCTTGTGGCTGGCGTTTTTCTGCTTTATTGCCACGCGCTCAATTAGTTTAGCTATCGATTATGCGCTGTTTTATAGCAGCGGCAGTATGGAAAAAGAGCTTAAAGTTGACGAGCCTAAAAGAGAAGAGGCTTAAATTTGACGCGTTAGAATTTGCCAAAACATCTTCCAATCGCCCATTAGGCTCCACAGTGGATAAGTGAAGGTGGCGGGTCTATTTTTCTCAAAAGCAAAGTGGCCGACCCACGCGAAACCATAGCCGATAATTGGCAGGCTAACGAGCCAAATAAAGTGCTGCGAGTACAGGATATAACCTAAGATAATTAGGATTAATACGCTGCCAATAAAATGTAATCGACGGCAGATTGGATGTTGATGCTGGGAAAGATAAAAGGGATAAAACTCACTAAAACTTTGATAACGTTGTTCCATGCTTTATCCCCTTTACTGATGATGGCCTATTTTAAATAAGGCAGAGCATCACCATGCATGTTTTCGATGCTCATGCCTTGCGTTAAGAAAGCGTCGCGTACTACGCCAACCATCTCAAAACGGCCTGCGGCGTAAATCTCATAAGCGCTTAAGTCGTTAATGTCTTTCATTACCGCCTTATGTACTTGGCCTTCGCCGCCATTCCAGTTCTCAGGTGTGTTTTCAACAACAGGAATAAAAGTTAGCTTGTCATGTACATCGGCTAATGCTTGCATTTCGTCGAATAAGTACATGTGCTCAACAGCCTGACAGCCCCAGTATACGGTAACATCGCGTTTGTCTTCGGTGGCCATTAATTCACGCACGATAGAGCGTACGTAACTAAAGCCTGTGCCGCCAGCGACTAATAAAATTGGACGCTCGTTGCTGTTGTCTAGCTGGGCTTCGCCGTGTGGCGCAAGAATAGTAACTTCGCCGTTCTCTTTCATACGATCGATAACTTGCATTGGGTAGCTTTGCAGCTCAGATGCGCCAATGTGTAGCTCGATTAGTTCGCCATCGCTTGGTGCGCTAGCAATTGAGAATGGGCGTTTGTCGTCGTCAGACATCTTCACCATAAGGTATTGACCAGCCTTGAAGCTAAATGGCTGTTCTGGACGTAATACAACGTGGAATACGCTGTCGTTAAAAGGTTCTAATTTAACAACCTGACAGTTGATTTCTGACATTAACTTACCTGAATTTGTCTAAATGAGTTGGAATTGCCTAAGAATATCGCAATTGGGCGAGGTTTAGAACTCGCCCAACCAAGTAATCGGCGGTTTTATCTACTTTTCTTTGGGGAAGATCGCTAACTCGTCCCAGATGTCGTCGACGCGATCTTTCACTTCTTGCGTCATGACGATTGGTTCGCCCCATTCACGATCGGTCTCACCTTGCCATTTATTGGTTGCATCTAAACCCATTTTAGAGCCAAGGCCAGCCACTGGTGAGGCAAAATCGAGATAGTCGATTGGCGTGTTTTCGATCATGGTGGTATCACGCGCTGGATCCATACGGGTGGTAATGGCCCAAATCACATCATCCCAACTGCGGGCGTTAATGTCGTCGTCACACACAATCACAAACTTGGTGTACATAAACTGGCGTAAGAACGACCACACACCCATCATGACGCGTTTGGCATGACCTGGATATTGCTTCTTAATAGTCACCACTGCCATGCGGTATGAACAGCCTTCTGGTGGCAGATAAAAATCAACAATCTCAGGGAATTGTTTCTTTAAAATTGGCACGAACACTTCGTTTAGGGCAACGCCTAAAATCGCTGGCTCATCTGGCGGACGGCCTGTGTAGGTGCTGTGATAAATAGGATCTTTACGATGAGTAATATGAGTGACGGTAAATACCGGAAACTCTTCTACTTCGTTGTAGTATCCAGTGTGATCGCCATAAGGACCTTCTGGCGCCATTTCTCCCGGCTCTAGGTAGCCTTCAAGCACGTATTCGGCACTGGCTGGTACTTCTAAATCATTGCTTAAACACTTCACCACTTCGCTGCGACTGCCGCGTAATAAACCTGCGAAAGCATATTCAGATAGCGTATCTGGCACAGGTGTCACCGCGCCGATGATCGTTGCTGGATCGGCACCTAAAGCAACGGAAACTGGGTAACGCTCACCGGGATTGGTTTGTTGGAACTCTTGGAAATCTAACGCACCGCCGCGATGCGATAACCAGCGCATAATTAGTTTGTTTTTACCAAGTAGTTGCTGACGGTAAATACCTAAATTTTGGCGTTCTTTGTGAGGACCACGAGTAATGGTTAAGCCCCAAGTCACGAGCGGCGCAACATCCCCCGGCCAGCAGTGCTGGATTGGTAGCTTAGTTAAATCAACGTCATCGCCTGCCATGACAATGTCCTGACACGGCGCTTTTTTCAGGCGCTTAGTCGGCATGTTCAGTACCTGTTTGTACATCGGTAGCTGATCCCAAGCGTCCTTTAAACCCTTTGGTGGCTCAGGCTCCTTGAGTTTCGCCATCAGCTCACCTACATCACGTAAGGCATCAGTCGATGTTTGTCCCATGGCAAGTGCAACACGCTCTGGCGTGCCGAATAAGTTAGCTAATACAGGTGTGGTATGGCCTTTTACGTTTTCAAATAATAACGCTGGGCCTTGGGCGCGTAAGGTACGGTCGCCAATTTCTGTCATTTCTAGGTAAGGATCAATTTCTTTGGCGATTCTTTTTAGCTGACCTAGTTTTTCTAGCTGCGTGATGAAGTCACGTAGATCTTTATATTTCATTTTTCTTCCCGAAAGGGGTTAGTGTATTGCTATCTTGGTGATAATTAGCGTTATCAATTACGCTAATGCGATATTAGTCGATCACTAAATCTAATGTTTTCTTAAATTGTTCTGGCCCCTGAAAGCCAACCACTCGGTTGCTGTTCAGAGGATTTCCGTCTTTATCAAACAAAATAATGGTGGGTAACCCTAATACCGTCATTCTCTCTTGAATATCAATGTCTAGCGCATCATTGGCGGTCACATCCGTTTGAATTAATACCATCTCATCAAGCATTGCTTTGATCATTGGATCAGAAAAAGTTTTGGTTTCAAAGTCTTTACACGCGATACACCAGTCGGCGTAGAAATCTAGCATTACTGGCTTACCTGCTGCTTTAGCTATCGCGAGTTGTTGTTGTAGCTCGTCGTAGCCTTTCACTTGGATAAAGTCTGTGGCATGTTGTTGGCTTGTTGCTGCGCTGCCAACAACATTTACTGGCGCTATCCAAGGCTTGATGCCCCAGAGTGCGCTGCCAAATAAAACTAATAATGAAACCACTAAGCGAATAGTTTTAGCGATGCTAGCGTTTGTAAACTGGTTGTGATGAAGCAGATAAGTTGCAAAGCTTATACCTAGAATACTCCAAGCCACATTAACCCACAGCTCGTCGGCGAAGCGGGCCAATAATACAATTACTACCGATAACAGCATAAAGCCGAATGCGCCTTTGACAACGTCCATCCATGCGCCAGCTTTCGGTAATAATTTACCGCCTGATGCGCCCATGATTAACAAGGGTACGCCCATGCCTAGTGATAAGGCATATAAGGTTACGCCGCCAAGTAATAAATCGCCTGATTGTGCCACGTAAATTAATACGCCAGATAATGGCGCTGTGGTACAAGGTGATGCAACTAAACCTGAGATTACGCCCATGGTAAAGACGCTGATGTATTTGCCCCCTTGTTGTTTATTTGAGGCGTTATTGAGTTTTTCTGTCCAGCTACTTGGCAGTTGTAGGTTGATAAAACCAAACATTGAGGCGGCTAAAAAGGTAAACAATACCGCTAATGAACCCAACACATAAGGGTGCTGGAAAGCTGCCTGAAACTGCAAGCCAAGCGATGCGACAACCAAGCCTAAAATCGAATAGGTTAGTGCCATACCTTGTACATAAACGAAGGATAGGGTGAAAGCTTGTTTGGTGGAAATCTTATTGCCAGCGCCGACGATAATGCCTGACAAAATAGGGTACATAGGAAATACGCACGGCGTAAACGCGAGACCAATACCTAAGCCAAAGAACGCAAGTAGTGACCAGAATAGTGTTTTGCTTGTTAACCAGCTTGCAAACATATCTTGCTCGCTCACGGGCGCTAGGTTTTGATCAGCGCTTTGGCTTGCCATTGCTTGTTCTAAGGTTTGTGTATTGATAAAGCTTGGATCGAAAAACAGCGATACTTTACTTGGCGGGTAACACAGCCCAGCATCCGCACAACCTTGATATTCTAGCGTTATTTCTTGATCTCTCGATTTATCTGCGACACTAAACGAGAACTCAACACTGTCGCGATATACCTCTTGCTCGCCAAAGTACTCATCGTAATGATCTTCGCCTTTAGGCAACGCAATATCGCTAATCGCCGTGGTTGGGCTTTTTATTTTAAATTTTTCTTTATAGAGGTAGTAACCATCGTGAATTTGCCAGCGAATGATTACTCGCTCTTGCTGCTGCGAAAAGCTGAAAATGAATGCTTGCTCTTGAGGAAGAAACTTCGGACCTTGCGAGAATAAATCAGTGAATGCGGTAGTTGCTTGGCTAACTTGAGCCGTAAATGTTAAAAATAGCAATGCCGTAGCAAGCAAAATGCGTTTGATCATGGGGTCGATGTTTCCTCAATGCCTAAATAACTAAAGTTCAGTTATTAGCTAAAAAATGCGCCGTAATAGTAACTTATCTAGCGCTGGTTTGCTCGTGAATTATTGACCATGGATTTACCGCAATAATTCCATTGAATTGACATAAAATGACCCCATATCAAAAAATACAGTCCTTAAAAAGGCAAATTATTTAACCGAGGTGTAAAGTGCTATTCATTCTATTTTTTATCTTTATCGTAATACCCGTAATTGAAATTACGGTATTGATTGAAGTTGGCGAACAGCTCGGCGCATTGACTACAGTGGCGCTTGTGATCCTAACCGCGGCGGTTGGTGCTTCGTTGGTACGTAGCCAAGGATTACAAACTCTGCGCAGTGCACAGCAGAAAATGCAACTTGGCCAGCAACCTGGACAAGAAATGATTGAAGGAATCATGCTCGCTATCGCTGGTGTGATGCTGGTTACACCTGGTTTCGTTACTGACTTCCTAGGCCTTTTGTTATTACTGCCTTTCACCCGCCAGTTCTTTGCTAACAGATTACTTGAACGCATCATTATTAAAAATATGGCGAGCCAACAACAACCTTTTAATGGTGGATTTGGTCAACAACAAAATTCTAATTCTGAAGATGTCATTGACGGTGAATTTGTGAACAAAGATCACGATTTTCAATTAAAAAATCAAAATAAATCATCAGATCACAAAGACCAATAATTATTGTGTTAGCATCAATCGATTAGTTTTTTAGAACTACTTATTATCTTGTTGTAATACTTTATTATTATTTGTGTGGTTTAATACAACGATTGTTGTTGCTCACACAGATAATGTATTTAAGCGGTTGGTGATATGAATAATTTATCGATAAAGCAAAAAATTATATTTCTTTTGGTTCTAGTGGTAACCGTTACCTCTATTTTCATCGGAGTTTTTAGTCAAAATACAGCGAAATCTATTATTGAGCAGCGCGTACTTAAGAACGAGCTGCCTAATATCATTAAGCAAATTAACCTCACCATCGATCGCCAAATTTCCATTATGCTCGCGGTGTCAAAGCAGGTAGCTAACGACGAATTCATTCTTGAGTGGAATACCGGGGACAAGTCTGCCGTTGGTGAACAAAGACTACTGCAAAAACTCGGACGTATTCAGCGTGACTACGATCTAAGTAATGTTTCTTTCGCCAACCGCCAAACTGCTGATTACTGGAATCAAGACGGCTTCTTACGTCGCTTGCAAGACGACAATGTCGACGGCTGGTTTTACCGCTATGTCGAAAGTGCTCAAGAAAGCATGGTGAGTATTTATGCTTATCCTGACAGCGAGCGCGTTGATTTATTCGTTAATCATCAACAGCCTAATGGCACTGGGCTGAGTGGTGTATCACGCTCGTTTGCTGATGTTGTAAATCTTCTGAACGGCTTTAAATTAGAAAAATCTGGTTTTGTTTATCTTGTTGATGACAAAGGTAGTGTGCAATTACATCGCGACCGAAGCTTATTGGGCAAAGCTTCACTGTCTTCGCTTTACAATAATGACACTGCCAATCAACTTCTTAATAAAACCGAATTCAACATAACGCATACTGACATCGATGGTGAAGATTACATTGTTGTCAGTAGTTTTATTCCAAGCATGAAGTGGTATGTCGTGGCACAAGTGCCAGCGCAAGAGATGTTTGCATCACTCAATAAAGCGACGTTAAGCATTTTTATGTGGGTTATTATTGCGACAATTTTAGCGACAGTATTTGCTTACTTTATTGCTAATAGCTTGAGTAAGCCTATTCTGAGTATGGCCAAAATGTTCTCTGATCTTGGTCAAGGTGATGCTGATGTCTCTATCCGTATGCCAGAACAAGGACAAAAAGAACTCGTCGCTGTTGCTCGTGGCTACAATGCCTTTGCAAACAACCTGCAAAATGCCTTTGTCGAAATCGCTCGCAACAGTCATCAGTTAAAAGACTACGTAGTGTCTTTACGTCACCAAGCGCAAGAAACATCGTTAAACGCCGCCGATAATAACGTGCAAGTGCAAGAGGTATCACAAGCCATCACTCAAATCGACAATATGCTAGTCGATGTCGCAGGCAGCGCGTCTCAAGCGTTGGAAACTTCTAAGGTTATCGCTGAAAACGATGAAGCAATGAGTGATCTTGTGTCGAAAACACATCGCGAACTGTCTGACTTATCCTCGAAAATCGGCGATGTCGCAGGTGTTATTACTAATTTGACTGGCCGCACCGAAACTATCGCTAACGCATTAGGTGTAATCAAAAGCATTTCAGATCAAACTAACTTGCTCGCCTTGAACGCAGCCATTGAAGCGGCGCGTGCCGGTGAACATGGTCGTGGCTTCTCAGTGGTCGCGGACGAAGTACGTAACCTAGCGTCGAAAACCACAGAATCGACGGATGAAATCCAGAACATTATGGATGATTTGCAGCGCAGTTCTAAACTTGCGGTGACAGAAATCGAAGCCATTATTGGTCAATCGTCAGCAGCTAGCGACGCCTTTAGCAGTGCACAAGACGTGTTGCTAGCTAACAAGGATCACGTCGAAAGCGTCTATGAAACAAACAAAAGTGTCGCTGGCGCAACCGAAGAGCAGTCCGCGAGTGTGGCGCAAATATCAAGTAGCATGTCCACCATGCAACAAGGAACGCAGCAGCAAAACCAAAGTATTGAGCAAATTGCCAATGATGCGACTAATATTGATGACTTAGCGGCAAATCTTGATAAACTCGTCGCTCAATTTGAAAAGCAGTAAATTAGAAAGATAAACAAGGAAGAAATATGTCCAATCTAAAAGTAAAAACGCCTAACCCACTTAAGGCAATGTCAAAATTCGCGTTGGTGATTCCTGCGATTTTGGCAATTTGGATGATGTTTTACACGATTGACGAAGGTCATGTCGGCATTGTGAAGCGTTTTGGTGAAGCTACCGAACAAGTAAACCCAGGTTTGCACTATAAACTCCCGTTTGCCGATGGCGTAGAAGAGTTAGAAATTCGTACCCGTAAAAATGCAGAAAAACTAAGAGCATCTACCTTCGAACAAATGCCAGTCGATGCTGAAGTCTCAGTAAACTGGACGGTTGTGCGCCCAGAAGCATTTAATCTGTACAAGAATTACGGCGGCTTAGAGCAATTTGAAAATCGTATTCTTGATCCGCGTCTGCGCAGTGCTGCTAAAGACGCATTGGCGCGTTATAAAGCTGAAGAAATCGTTCAAAATCGCGGTAAAGTTATTCAAAAAATTGAAGAGACTTTATTGGCAACCATGAAAGAGTTCCCAGTGAAGCTTGATAGTGTGCAAATTGAAAATTTAGAGCTGCCACGTAAATACCTACAAAGTATTGAAACTAAGCAAACCGAAAAGAACTTAGCGCAAGCGGAAAAACATCGTTTAGAGCGTCAAAAGCTTGAAGCACAGCGTGAAGTAAATACCGCAGAAGCGGCACGTGATGCGGACAAAGCACGCGCTGATGGTTCGGCATACGCTATTTTAACCAATGCAAAGTCAGAAGCGGAAGCGATTCGCCTCAAAGGTTTGGCTGAAGCAGAAGCTATTCAGAAAAAAGCCGAAGCAATTAAAACGAACAAAGTGTTAGTTGATTACATGCGCGCTCAACAGTGGGATGGGAAAATGCCAACTACTATGATGGGCAGTGATCAAAGCGTACTTTGGAACATGAAACAAAAATAGTTTTAATCTCTCTTAAAACATAAGCAAAAAGCGCTCAATAGAGCGCTTTTTTATTGCATCAAGATTGACAATTTTCTTCTTGTAGCCAATACAAAGTATTTCCCACAAGTGCTATTGAACCGGAGATAATTGCGCTAACAGGTAATGCGATTCCTGCTGTGACGACTTGCGTCACTATTGCTGCCTTGCAGGCGTGTTCACCTTCGCAGTCCCTAGCACCAAACTCAGCCACTTGCTCAACTGATAGCGTTACCCGTTTTTGAGTAATATTACAATCACGGTTATAGCTAGATTCAAAGTTAGGTTTGACGATACATCCCATCAAGCCAATAGCGCAAAAAATGATGATAAACAAGCGCATGGGATTCATGATATTTCCTTATAATTTAAATTGTTATGTTTGATTATTCCAGTATCCTCGGAGCCTGAGCCATGTCTGCTGAACATAAACTGAACAATGAATCGAAGCCTAATTTTTGGCTTAGGTTTTTATGACAAGATTAAAAAAATAAAAAGCCGAACATCATTCATCAGAATTAATCAAAGAAACAAATTTGCTTGATTTGTGACCAATAATCGGAGGATACTAAATAAGTACTATAAGTGTGGATATAGCTAGTTAAAAATAATTATTCAAAAACTAACTCTCATTAGCTAGCTAAAGAAAAGGAAGTCTAATGGCGCTAACGATCAAAAATTTGCAGTATAAATTTACCATCCGATTAGCGGTATTAAGTGTTTTTATCTTAACTAATGTCCTCATCGTGGGGATTGCCTTAGGCCTGCAATATTATTTTAGTAAGAAAATGGCGACGGAATCGGCGTTTAATTACTATGATACAACAGCCTCACAAACCGCTGATTATCTCCAGCGAATTGATTCTCAAGCCACTCAATCAACTAAATCTCTCGCTCAGATCCCAAGCCTTGTCGACGGCGACAATATTGGCGCTGTTACCCAGCAGATATTCGCTCAAGTACTACAAAGCTCTAATAGTTTCTATTCCGCCATTATCGGATTTGAAAATGGCGATCTATACCAAGTGATTAACTTGGCGCTGGGCAATGATGTTCGTCGCAATCTCAATGCTGCGCCATCAGATCGCTGGCTGGTGGTGACTGTACGCGAGCAACAAGGACGCCGTTTACGAGAAACTGCCTATTTTGATGAGGCGTTTAAGCTGCGTGTTAGTCACGTTGAAGACAGTGATTACGATGTAAGAACGCGGCCTTGGTATGCTAATGCCCTTGGTGGTGACGTTCACAAAACATCACCTTACTTATTCAAAAGCTTACAATCGCCGGGGCAAACGTATTCCACAGTCATTCCAAACTCCCGCGATGTGGTAGCGATTGATATTGCGTTATCGTCTATTTCTACCTACCTAAAAAAGCAAAAGCTCAGCGATGAAGGCGAAATATATCTCTATCAAAACAGCGGTGAGATCATTGCTAGCAACCAAAAAAGCGAATTGCAGGCGAGTCTGTCGCAAGTCTCTCAAGTTGAACTTACTGAACAGCAACAAGCTTATTTGGCCGCACATGGCAGCTTTAAAATCTCAAATTCTGCCGACTGGTCACCCATCGATTTTGCGATTTCTGGTAAGCCACAAGGTTATGCGATTGATGTGCTGGATATTGTTAGTGCTAAGACGGGCGTCCAATTCGAGTTTGTAAACGGTCATACTTGGCCTGAGCTGATGAGCATGTACGAAAATGGCCAGTTAGATGCGCTGCCAGCGGTGTATGATAACGAAGAAAATAAGGCCATGGGCCACTTGTCAGATACAATTCTCGATATGCCTTTTTCCGTGATAACTTCGCCAAACGTCGCTGAAATATCACAGATTGAACAGTTATTTGGCAAAACTGTCGCAATCACCCAAGGGTGGTCATTTAGTAATATCCTGCGTAAACATTATCCACAAGTCAATTTAGTCGAAGTGCCTTTACTCAAAGACGTATTTGACGAGGTTCGTCAAAAACGCGCATTTGCTGGCATCGATAGCAAGCTGATTTTGCAGCATACGGCGCAGCAGTTTTTTATCGATGATGTTGCCTTTCATCCCGCGCTGGATTTTGGCAACGTTAAAGTACCAAGTACGTTGCATGTGGTGGCTAAAGATCCGCAATTAGTTGAAATCATCGATTTGGCGCTGGCTAAATTTACGCCGCAAATGAAAGCGCAATTAGATAAGAAATGGGGTGTTAATCAACAGCTCGATGTTAAACCTGTCACTAATGGTGTTGTACCTTATTACCAACTCATAACGCTAGCGCGAGAGTCGCAGTTCCACAACCAAATGACCATGCTGGACATAAACGGCACATCTTACTTCATCTACGTTAAACCAATGGCTGATAGCACAGATACCTTTTCGGTGATTATGCCGGTGGATCAAGTGCTGGGCGAAAGCATGCTGGAAATCAAATGGTCAATTGTAATTACAGCCGTTTGTTTACTGCTGATGCTGTTACTAACGGGGGCTTTTGTCTCGCCAATAGTTGCGCCGATCCGCAAACTATCGCGCCAAAATGACAAGATAAAGCAGCGAAAATACAGCGAAGTGAAATATACGCCAAGTAGCATTATCGAACTTGAACAGCTGTCGCGCTCGATGATCGAAATGGCCAAATCTATTGAGCAACACGAAAAAGCGCAAAAGAATTTGCTCGATTCCTTTATCAAGATTATCTCGCAAGCGATTGATGACAAATCTCATTACACCGGCGGCCACTGTGAGCGCGTGCCAGAACTCGGTTTGCAGCTAGCACATGCGGCAAGCGAAGCAAAACACGGTGTATTCAAAGACTTTGAGTTTAAAAACGATGATGAAATCCGCGAGTTTACCATTGCCGCTTGGCTACACGACTGCGGAAAAATCACCACGCCAGTACACATCGTCGACAAAGGCACCAAGTTAGAGGTTATTTACAACCGTATTCACGAAATTCGCATGCGTTTCGAAGTGCTATGGCGTGACGCTGAAATTGAATATCTCAAGCAACTAGCTAAAACGCCTGAGCGCCAAGAGCAATTGCAACACGCCCTTGATAATAATCGCAAACAATTGCGCGAAGACTTTGCCTTTATCGCTCAAGCGAACGTCGGCGGTGAGTTTATGGATGAAGCACATATTCAGCGCCTTAATAGCCTTAAAGAAATCACATGGCAACGCTACTTCGACAATCGCCTTGGCCTGTCGCCAGTGGAAGAAAGCAAGCTTGATATGAGTGAACAATCACTGCCGATGACGGAATCTCTATTAGCGGATAAACGCGAGCACATCGAATACCGCACCAAACCTGTTGAGTTCCCGCCAGAATTCGAGATCAAGATGGAAGTGCCACAATACGTCAGTAATCAAGGTGAAGTGTATAACTTGTCGATTGGTCGCGGCACGCTTACGGCGGAAGATAGATACATTATTAACGAACATGTCATTAGCACTATCAAGATGCTAGAAGCATTGCCACTGCCACCAGAGTTATCTCGTGTTTCCCGTTATGCATCAACCCATCATGAAACGTTAAAGGGCACTGGTTATCCGCGAAAATTAAGTGCTGAAGACTTATCAATTCCCGAGCGGGTAATGGTAATTGCCGATATTTTCGAGGCATTAACTGCCGCAGATAGGCCGTATAAGAAAGCTAAACCTGTCAGTGTCGCGATTGATATTCTTCATAAGATGGCGTTGGATGAACACGTAGATATCGACTTATTTGAGTTGTTACTGACTAGCGGGATTTACAAAGAATATGCGCAGCAATGTATGCCTGAGACGCAGGTGGATGAGGTGGATATTAATAAGTATCTTCGTAGTAAAGTTGAGGTAGCGGATACCCTGGTTTAGGAGTTCTTCCCTTCGGTAATCCTAGTCGCCAAAATATAACAAGCGCCACCCATCAAAATATTACCAATGGCAATCGCCGCGAAGACGCCGTTGGTGCCGAGTAATTCTTTACCTAGCCATACCATTGGCAGCATGAGTAAGAACAGGCGGGCGACGTTGACTAGCAAAGATGCGCCGGGGCGGTTGTAGGCGTTTAATGCGTTGGCGACCACAATCACCATGCCGAGTGCGCCGTAGGCGAATGGGACTAGATAGAGGAACACGACTACATAATCGATAACGGCTTCATCGTCACTAAATAAGCCTGCTAACGGGCGGGCGAGTAGGGCGATGATGACGTAAAGCACGAACTGGCTGATAATGGAGAATTTGGCGCTGCCCAGCAAAGCACTTTTAGCTCGCTCTACCTGACCTGCACCCATGTTTTGCGCCAAAAATGGCATGAGCGATGATGCTAATGCTATTACACCAATGAGCATTACCGACTCGATGCGAATCCCCACACCATAAGCCGCAACAGCTTTACTGTCGATGCTGGCGAGCATACTCATAACAATGGCGTTAAACAGTGGATTAATCATTTGTGAAACGGCGGCGGCTTGGCCGACGCGCAATACCGTGCGCCAAGTTTTTAACACGCTATCGATACTTAAACTCACCCAGCCAATTAGTTGGCTTTTATGTAATAGCACCAATGAGGCAACCAACGACATTGCCCAAGCAATAAGCGTGGCAACAGCCGCGCCTTGAATGCCCATAGGCGCGATTGGCCCGAAGCCGAAGATTAAAATAGGATCCAGTACTACATTGACGATACCCGCGCCCATCATGATGTAGCTTGGGTATTTAGCATTTCCTGTGGCGCGCAGAGCGCTGTTACCCATCATGGGAATGACTAAAAAGACGATGGCAATCAGCCATACATTGAGGTAATCGTGAATTAGCGGCAGCAGTTTTTCTTCTGCGCCGAGTAGTCTAAACAGCGGATCGCTGCCCCAAAAGCCCAACGTTGTCAGCACCGCTATGGTGAGTAGTCCTAACAGCAGGGCGCTAATGACAAAGCTCTTGAGATTGTCGGTTTCGCCTTTGCCAATCAACCTTGCCAACGCCGCCGATAAACCCGAGCCAAAACCTATGATGATGCTAGAGATAATAAATGTCAGCGGAAAGGTAAAACTAATCGCCGTTAACGCATCGGTGCCCAGCAAGCTAATAAAGAAGGTATCGGTGATGTTAAACAGCAAAATACTCAAGATGCCGAGACCCGTTGGAATACTCATCGAGGTTAAGACTTGGCGGGTAGGGGCGTTAAGTAAATCGTGTTTCAAAATGACGTTGCGCGAGCGAATAAAGAGTCAATTGTAACGGTAAAAATAACTTTCACTAGTTAAATTTATGAAAATTTAGGGCAAGGTCTTGGATCTGTATTTTTCGTCCCCATTTCTATTGTAAATCAAACGGCAAAGCGCCGAGAACTAATTACACAGTAAGGAAATTTTCTATGACTATTCGTCCTTTACATGATCGCGTAATCATCAAACGCATCGAAGTTGAATCTAAATCAAGCGGCGGCATTGTGCTAATGGGCAGTGCTGCAGAAAAGTCTACTCGCGGTGAAGTAGTTGCAGTTGGCACAGGTCGCATCCTAGACAGCGGCGAAGTTCGTCCTCTAGCAGTTAGCGTTGGCGACACGGTAATTTTCAAAGAAGGTTACGGCGCTGAGAAAGAAAAAATCGACGGTGAAGAAGTATTAATTCTGTCTGAGTCAGACATCCTAGCAATCGTAGAAGAATAATTAGGAATTTAAGGAAATTATCATGGCAGCTAAAGACGTAAAATTCGCAACAGACGCACGTGTAAAAATGTTAAACGGCGTTAATGTTCTAGCAGACGCAGTAAAAGTTACCCTAGGTCCTAAAGGCCGTAACGTAATCATCGACAAAAGCTTCGGCGCACCAACCATCACTAAAGATGGTGTATCGGTTGCTAAAGAAATCGAACTAGAAGACAAATTCGAAAACATGGGCGCACAACTTGTGAAAGAAGTCGCTTCACAAGCAAACGATGCAGCCGGTGACGGAACAACAACAGCAACTGTTCTTGCACAAGCTATTATCAGCGAAGGCATGAAATCAGTCGCTGCTGGCATGAACCCAATGGATCTTAAGCGCGGTATCGACAAAGCAACTGTTGCTGCTGTTGACGCACTAAAAGAACTATCTCAAGAATGTTCAGACAACAAAGCGATTGAGCAAGTAGGTACAATCTCTGCAAACTCTGACACAAGCGTTGGTGAAATCATTGCTACAGCAATGGCTAAAGTGGGCACTGAAGGTGTTATCACTGTAGAAGAAGGTCAATCACTAGAAGACGAACTAGACGTTGTTGAAGGCATGCAGTTCGACCGTGGTTACCTATCACCATATTTCGTTAACAACCAAGAAAATGGTAGTGTTGAACTAGAAACACCATTCATCTTGTTAGTTGACAAAAAAGTATCAAACATCCGCGAACTAGTACCAGTATTAGAAGGTCTTGCCAAAACTGGCAAGCCACTACTAATCGTTGCTGAAGACGTAGAAGGCGAAGCGCTAGCAACATTAGTTGTTAACAACATGCGCGGTATCGTGAAAGTAGCTGCTGTTAAAGCACCTGGTTTCGGCGACCGTCGTAAAGCCATGCTACAAGACTTAGCCATTCTAACTGGCGGTACTGTGATTTCAGAAGAAATCGGTATGGAGCTAGAAAAAGCGACATTAGAAGATTTAGGTAGCGCAAAACGCGTTGTTATCACTAAAGACAACACAACAGTTATCGACGGTGTTGGCGACCAAGCGACAATCAACGCACGTGTTAGCCAAATCAAAGCACAAGTTGAAGAGTCTACTTCTGACTACGACAAAGAAAAACTACAAGAGCGCATGGCTAAACTAGCTGGCGGTGTTGCAGTAATCAAAGTTGGTGCAGCTACTGAAGTTGCAATGAAAGAGAAGAAAGACCGCGTAGACGACGCGCTACACGCAACCCGCGCCGCTGTTGAAGAAGGCGTAGTTGCTGGTGGTGGTGTTGCATTAGTACGCGCTGCTGCAACGATCAAAGAGCTGAAAGGCGACAACGAAGAGCAAAACCACGGTATCGCATTATTATTGCGTGCTATGGAAGCGCCACTACGTCAAATCGCTTACAACTCAGGTGACGAATCATCAGTTGTTTGTAACGAAGTTAAAAACGGTTCTGGTAGCTACGGTTACAACGCCGCAAACAGCACTTACGGCGACATGCTAGAAATGGGTATCTTAGATCCAGCTAAAGTAACACGTAGCGCACTACAGTTCGCTGCATCAGTTGCTGGCTTAATGATTACTACAGAAGCGATGATCACAGACGCACCAGTAGAAGCCGCTGCTCCAGCAATGCCTGATATGGGTGGTATGGGCGGTATGGGTGGAATGGGCGGCATGATGTAATCATGCTGGTCTAAGTCGTTGATTACTGCGTTGCCTCATCGCTCGTTTAAGAAAGACTAAACGTCGCGATAAGGCGTCTTGTACTAAACGATTTATCCTGCGCACTATCGTGAGATAAAAAGAAAGCCCGAGCAGAAATGCTCGGGCTTTTTAAGTTATACTTTCTAGTTTTTTAGTCAATTCGCCATGTTTTGACTGCTTGCTCTGCTATCCATTTCTGTTGCTCATTAACAGTATCGAGATTCCATTCATCATACTCGGTAACTTTTTTCGCTAGATGAAACGGAGCTTTGTCGTATGCAACTTTCTTTTTCTCAAAAGTTGCTCGTTTTAATTCGTCATTTGTAAGAATAAGCATATTTCCTAAACGATCTCTTACGTCATTTATTCCTTCTCCAAAGGTCTCAACCCATTGTTGATCAGGATTATAAGGACAAATATGCTCTAATGTTGTTTTATCGAAATCACAATGAAATCCAAGATGATTTTCAATTTCAGCAAGTAAAAATCTAATTTTCCTTGCTGTTTGCCTACTAGGCATTCGATGAAATTCAAAAGCATTAAAGAAAGTATCATCAGTTGGATATAGCCGCGTAAATTCGTCACTGTTCTTTATGTGGCTAGCTCGCTTGTATTCTTTATTTGAGACCTTGATTGCAATTTGATTGTAGAGTGTTTCCTGTTCACTTGGCGATAAGTGGCAGATTACATTGTATCGAATAGATAAAATGTATAAATATTTGACTGTTTTTACGAATTCTTCTGGCGTAAAGTGTTTGAAGGCTGGAAGAAGCACTGCTAATGGTTGCTTGATGTTAAATAGCCTTATACCAATTAAGAATTGTCGTGATTTTCGATACTCAAGTGGTTGTTCAGCCCACCAAGAATCATTAGGGTTGATCAGTGAAGCATAAATCGGGGCATATTCAATTAGTTCCCTTAAATAATCGTAAGCTTCAGTTGGTGTTGTGACAACTCGTCGCATAGATGAAAAAAGTTCTTTCTTAGTAACCATCTTTCTTTTGGAGTTGTAATGATATCGAACAAAATCAGATACATTATTCTCGCCCAGTTGAACTATTAATTCTGACCAATTTTCATCTAAATCATCTAGTTCATCCTCTTCAATATTGTCGTTTTTAGTGACGATTGAAAATAGATAGTTCTTAAGTAGATCGGGAGTTGATAACTGAACTCCCCGTGCATTGAGAGTTTCAAAAACTTTATATGCGTTTAAATCATCTTGTACAATAATTTTTGTGAAAATCATTGCAGATGAAAACTTCATTATAAACTGCGCAATATCGGCCCCTGTTGCACCAAAGCTCTTTGTTTTAAAAAACTCAAAACATTTTCTTATGAGCTTGTTAGTAGAGGTTATTCCTCTGTTATTTGGCGCTTCTAGATCTGAGCATATTTTTTGAAAATATCGGTTATTATTACGATTCAGTTCAAGTTTGCTAACAACTTTTAACGAAATAATGTTCTTGTCGCCAACAAATTTCTTGGTGAGCTCACTAAGTCTTTCCTTATTATCCTTTTCATCTTCTCCTCTCTCTATCATAGCTGAAAGGGCTTTCATTGCTGCTAGTACAATAAGTGAAAGTGTTACTAACCTTTGTTGCCCATCGATGACCTCAAATTGGTACTGTTCAGTTTGTTGCAAAACAATGTATCCCATATAATGAAATCCTTCTTCATCAAGGGTATTTATGTCATTCCAAAGGTCTTCCCATTGTTCTATGTCCCAAGCGTAATCGCGCTGAA
Source organism: Psychrobium sp. (assembly GCA_049607155.1). Classification (GTDB taxonomy): domain Bacteria; phylum Pseudomonadota; class Gammaproteobacteria; order Enterobacterales; family Psychrobiaceae; genus Psychrobium. The sequence continues at coordinate 2,701 of JBMYWG010000026.1, read as the reverse complement.
ATCTCGGCACTAAGTATTTGCTTGAACCGCCGATCAATTCATTAAAGTTTTCATTCTTTGGTTCCATTAACATAAATTGTTTTGCCATACATGCTTCCTACATAAGCTATTGATGTAAATATACTAACGTATATATGAGACACTATCATTCTTTATCTTTAACTAGATAAACGCAGGAGAGAATCGCAATTTCTAATTGATTATTGAAATTGGTTAGCTTTGACCATGCTCTGATAAAATCTAAATCGGACGTAGCCTAATAAAAGATGGGTAAAAGATGGGACACCTATTAAATTTGGGCGGCTAAATAAAACATGGTCTACGCTAAATTATCGCTAGTTGTTAGAGAGGTAAATAGTCATGACTCGTGCCCGTCAGCAGTTGATAGACTTATCAGCTACGTCCTATTATCACGTTATTTCCCGTTGTGTTCGCCGTGCCTTTTTATGCGGTGAAGACAAGCTTACTGGTAAGAATTTTAATCATCGGCGCCAATGGTTGGTTGACCGCATTAAGCTGTTGAGTGACGTGTTTTCCATTGATATAGCGGCCTATGCGATTATGAGTAATCATTACCACTTGGTTATTCGTGTTAATCGCGAGCAAGCACAAGATTGGTCAATGGATGAAGTTATTTCCCGTTGGTATAGGTTGTATCATGGAAATTCGTTAGTGGACTTATATCGCCGAGGGCAAATTGATGATGAAGTTAGGTTAAGTCGTATCGAAGAGTTTGCTGACACTTGGCGAGAGCGCTTGTACGATATCAGCTGGTTTATGCGTAACTTAAATGAGTCGATAGCACGAGAAGCAAATAAAGAAGATAACTGCACAGGGCGCTATTGGGAGGGAAGGTATAAGTCGCAAGCCTTGCTTGATGAAACCGCATTGCTCAGCTGTATGATGTATGTAGACTTGAATCCGATACGAGCTAATATGTGTGATGATTTAGCGAGCAGTGATTTTACGTCTATTCAAGAGCGTATCAAATGTTACCAACACGACAAACGCGATAAGCAACCGCAACATCATCAACCTACTTCATTATTGCCCTTTGGACTTAGCCAAGATAAAAATTCGATTGCTTTTTCGGCCATTGATTATTTTGCTTTAGCCGACTGGAGTGGTAGGGCTATTCATCCTAATAAGTCTGGGTTCATTGACGGTGATATCCCCAAACTCATTGATGAACTAGGGTTATCACAAGACGAGTGGCTAGAGAATGTCAGAAACTTTAGGCGGCAGTACGGTAACTTTGCAGGCAGTAAAGAATCATTAAAACGGTGTGCTAATAGCCATCATGACTGTTGGTACAAAGGCGTTGGCTGACTAATATTTGCCTGACAATTTATTAAGCTAATTCACACTTTATCAATCATCTGGTTGAGATTCTTTCTTGTGCCAAATTTATATTATTCCTCACCATTCTATGAGCTTGCTTCATTTTATTAAAAATATATCAATGTCTGTGCAATAACTTGGTCGGAGAGTAACAAATATTAGTTAATCCTGTTTAATTTTTTGGACGCCTAAAATATGTGAGTGTCCTAGAATTAATGTGAGTGTCCTAGAATTAATGTGAGTGTCCTAGAATTACCACTAGAATTACCAGAATTATTATTTATTGGAGATAAAAGAAAGTCCGAGCGGAGATACTTGGGCTTTCTTGGAAGAATGGGTTATGCCGGTAGCTTTTCAAAAGTTTAGATATGTTGGTCAAATAGAATCTTATTGCCATCAGGATCTTTGATACTAAAACTTGATGGACCTGATTCGCCAGAGATAGAGGCTTCTATTATTTCTACACCATTTGTTTGAAGTCGATTATGTAGCTCTCTCACATCATTAAACTCATCAACTTCGGCTGCATTTTGATCCCAGCCGGGATTAAATGTCATTATATTTTCGGTGAACATACCTTGAAAAAGTCCAATGAGTACGTCCTCATTTTTCATTATTAGGTAGTTGTATTCAGTGTTTCCTGCGAACGTTTCAAAGCCCAACTTTTCGTAGAATGCTTTTGAAGCTTGTAAGTCTTTGACATTTAAACTGTGAGAAAATGCGCCTAATTTCATTATCGACTCCGGTTGTGTTATTAAATTATTCGTTTTATTGGTAGACAAAGCTCCAAGTCAAAATTTGTCCAATCAAGAGCTTTCTCTTTATTTAAAAACCTTTCAAATGCTGGAGCATGTTCTGGTTCGAATTTGCTTTCTATCAACCATCCACTAAAAAGGTATTCCCAAGCTGTCGCTACCCAACTGATATCGCCACTTACTCTTGTTACGGCATAATCACGTGCTGGGATTATCATCTTAGATAATTCATTCGTAATCTCGACGTCGCTGTTACAAGCAAAGCAAACATCATAAGAGCATAGATGTTTCGGTGTGACACTTGGATCATTGAGGGACATACCAAATAGTATGCCCTCTTGAAAAATATCGTTGCTCTTCGTCCAGTCTATCAATTTTTTAAAGGCCTCTATGACTCTGTCACCTTCGTAAGAATTGAGAACTCTAATATAAACAACCTGCATTTTAGGTAGCTGCTTTATTTCTATAGGAAAAGCTTTTTCTTTTTCCAAGAGTGTCATGGGCAGAATATATTCTTTTGTCGGAAAAGGTGCTTTGCAAATCTTGCTATTTAAATAGCTTTTTTCTTTTCTATATTGTGTTGGAGAACAACCCAAAGTATTTTT
>JBMYWG010000025.1:0-51943 GCA_049607155.1 Psychrobium sp. | reverse complement strand
CGGACAGAGTGCGTTTTAAGGAGTACAGCAACTCATTTATCAACAATAATCAAAAACACTTTAATATTGAGTTTCGCGCCAGTGCCGACATGAATTGGGTTTGGCTACGTTTGACTGGTGAAATTTCTCGCTGGGATGATTACCAAGTACCGCAGCGCTTAACAGGCACCCTACTCGACATCACCAAACAGCGAGAAACCCAAGCTCAAGTTAGGCTCTACGCCTCAGTATTTGATAACACCAGCGACGCCATCGCTATTTTAGATGCACACCTCAATGTGGTGGCAGTGAATATGGCGTTTACCGATATAACTCAATATTCAGCGCTAGAGATGAAAGGCAAGCCACTGCCTGTGCTGAGCCAGCTCATGAGCAAAGAGCACATTGAAGAACAATTAAAGATCTGTGGTCACTGGCAGGGAGAAGTATCCGATCATCGTAAAGACGGTTTTCAGTACGTGCTAGAACTAGCGCTTAATACCGTTAAGCCTTCTGATGAGCAAGATTACAACTACGTCGTCGCGGTATTTTCTGATATTACCCAGCGTAAAAAAACGCAAGACGAGTTGTTCTTTATGGCCAACTACGATCCACTGACCAAGCTCGCCAATCGCGCCATGTTCCAAAATTCATTTGCCAATGCCATTAATAACGCACAGCGCCATGAGCAAACCTTGGCAATTCTATTTATCGATCTCGATAAATTTAAACTCGTAAATGATACCCTCGGCCATGATGCCGGTGATGAGCTACTCATTCAAGCCGCCAAACGCTTGCAGAGTCATGTTCGCCAAACCGATATTGTGTCTCGCTTATCCGGCGATGAATTCACCATCATTTTAGATAACATTAATGATGTCAGTCAGGTGCAAACCATCGCCACCAAAATCCAGCAAGATTTTCAGCGTGACTTTAAACTTAAGGATCAACTGACCAATATCGGTACCAGTATCGGTATTGCTATCTATCCGAGCGATGGCACCGATGTCGATACCTTGCTTAAAAACGCCGATACGGCAATGTATTACGCCAAAACTAATGGCCGAAATAACTTCCACTTCTTTAGCAGCTCAATGAACGAACTTGCTGAGCGCCGCAACCTTGTAGAAGTGGAACTACGCGAAGCCATTAAGCGCAAAGAAATTGAAGTACTTTACCAACCGAAAATGCAAGCAGACACCGAAGTGGTTTACGGTTTTGAAGCACTAGTCCGCTGGCATCATCCAACAATGGGACTGGTTTCTCCTGACGAATTCATTCCGGTGGCAGAAGAAGTGGGGATTATCCGCGAGTTGGGGCAATACATCTTTCGCACGGCCACCAATCAACTTATTCATTGGCATTCCATGGGCTATAAGAATGTCCATATGGCGGTGAACGTGTCAGCGCGAGAATTTCAGCTCTCAGATTATCCGCTAGAACTTGCAAAACTAATGGATGAATTCGATATTGCATCTCACTTTATCGAGTTAGAACTCACTGAAAGCATCGTAATGGACGATCCTGAGAAAATGACCCTCATGCTCGATGTCATTAAAAACCTCGGTTTTACCTTATCTATCGACGATTTCGGCACCGGATATTCATCGTTGAGTTACTTGCAGAAATTGCCCGTGGATGTGTTAAAAGTGGATCAGTCTTTTGTGCGTGATATCGAACACAATCCAAATAGCAGCGCTATTGCCAAAGCGATAGTATCAATGGCTCACAGCCTCAATTTGAAAGTTGTTGCAGAAGGAGTAGAAACCGAAGCACAACTCGACTTTTTCAAGCAAAATGGCACTGAGTTGATTCAAGGTTATTACTTTAGTAAACCTTTAACCAAAGACGAAGCGCGTCGCTTCTTACACGAGCACTCAGCGCCTCAGAATCATTAAATACAGTTATTTTTAATACAATGTAGAAGAGCGCTTAGCGCTCTTCCCCTGCCTCATCAACTTCCACGATTTCTGTTTCTAATAACGCCGCTTCAACCCACTGTCTAACAGCTTCATTATTCAAGACGGTATCGCGATATTGCGCATTAGACGGCAATAATGAAATGCCATAGGTTTCAAAGCGCATTATCACCGGAATATACATACAATCGGCAATTGAAAAGTCACCGAACAACCAAGGCCCGCCGCTATTTTGTAATAAGCGATGCCATAACAGTTGCATTTGATTGATTTCAGATTTGGCCTCGGGCGACAACTCAACGTGGCGCTTAGCGCGAATATTCATTGGCATTTCATTACGAATAGCACCAAAGCCACTGTGCATTTGCGCGCTAACACTACGAGCAACAGCGCGCTGCGCCGGATCTTTTGGCCAACCACGCCCAGCGAGACAGGTTTCATTAACGTATTCACAAATCGCTAATGAATCCCACACATTAAGCTCTTTATTTACCAGTACTGGCACTTTTTTACTGTCGGAATACTGCGCCAAACGCTCAGATAGTCCATCAGGCGTTAATGATTCCAATTGCTCGGTAAAATTAACATTAAAGTGGGTCATTAATAGCCAAGGTCTCATCGACCAGGTCGAATAATTTTTGTTACCAATAACTAGTTTCATAAAAAGCCACTGTCCTCAAAAAAATAAAGCCGTTTATCAAAGATAAACGGCTTTTATGACAAATCAATGACTAATTAGTCTGTTTTCACGAAACAGACTTAGCTCATTACTTGTGAAACGGACGTGACAACTCGTTCACAGCTTTAATAAAGGCACCAGCATTCTCTGGTGGCACATCTAGGTGAATACCGTGGCCTAGGTTAAATACGTGACCAGTATTGTCGTGGCCGTATTGCTCAAGAATGTGCTGAACTTCTTGTTGAATACGCTCTGGAGAGGCGTAAAGCATTGAAGGATCCATGTTGCCTTGTAGTGCAACTTTATCGCCAACGCGTGCTTTAGCGTCGTTGATATCGATAGTCCAATCTAAACCTACCGCATCACAGCCTGTTGCAGCGATTTCTTCGATCCACTGACCACCATTTTTAGTAAACAGTGTCACAGGAACACGGCGACCTTCGTTTTCACGAGTTAAACCGTCAACGATTTTCGCCATGTAGCGCAATGAGAATTCACGGTAATCGCGTGGTGATAAAATACCGCCCCAGGTATCGAAAATCATTAGTGATTGTGCGCCAGCTGCAACTTGCGCGTTTAGGTATGAAATTACTGAATCAGCTAACTTGTCTAATAGCAGGTGCAATGTTTGTGGCTCAGCAAACGCCATCTTCTTAATTTTGGTAAACGCTTTAGACGTGCCGCCTTCAACCATGTAAGTCGCTAGTGTCCACGGGCTACCAGAGAAACCGATTAATGGAACATCGCCATTTAAGCCTTTGCGGATAGTACGAACAGCGTTCATTACATAACCTAGCTCGTCTTCTGGATCAGGAATACCGATCTTTTCTACGTCGCGTAAACACGTGATAGGACGGTCAAATACCGGACCTTCACCTGTTTCAAAACGCAGCCCTAAGCCCATTGCGTCTGGAATAGTTAAAATATCTGAGAATAGAATTGCCGCATCTAAATCGTAACGACGCAATGGTTGCAGTGTTACTTCACACGCGAAATCAGCATCGCGACACAACGACATAAAATCACCAGCTTTCGCACGTAATTCGCGATATTCTGGTAAATAGCGCCCAGCTTGACGCATCATCCATACTGGAGTTTGATCAACAGGTTGCTTTAACAACGCACGTAAATAACGATCATTCTTTAACTCAGCCATTAACACTAGCCCTTCGATAATAAAATTGCGCGCTATTGTATCACCGACTTAGGCTAAAAAACTAACCTAGATCAATTCTAATTAGAGATATATATCCAAGCTCCCAAAGGCGAGGCGATAACTGACCAACGACGTTGCATTTCGTGATCTAGATCTAATTAAGTCTGCATTGACAACGATGTCCTTTACACAACTTTACAATCAGTGATAACATAAATGATAACAATTCTCATTAACTTAAATTTAACAAGTAATACCAATGAAATCTCTCTCTGTAAAACTAAGTGCCGTAGCTGTTGCTATCGCCCTTGCTAACTCTGCTCAAGCAGCCGACGCTGCAAACAACAAAAAAACCACGGACAAGAAAAACGCTAATGCTGCGATTGAAAAAATCACAGTTTACGGCCGTCACAACCAATTGATTTTAGAGTCGGGAACGGCAACTAAATCAAACATGAGCCTGATGGAAACCCCAGCTGCCGTAGTTGTTGTTGATAAGTTATTACTTGAAGAGCAAGCGACAGCCACACTGCAAGACAGCTTGCGAAATGTCAGTGGTTTATCACAAGCTGGTAATAACTACGGCATTGGTGATAATTTACAGATCCGTGGCTTAGGTGCAAACTACACCTATGATGGTATGTACGGTGGCGCTGGATTAGGCAATACCTACAATCCAACGCGTTCAACGACTAACATTGAAAGTGTTGAAGTACTAAAAGGCCCTGCGACAGGTCTATACGGTATTGGCTCTGCAGGTGGTGTGATCAACCTCGTTGAGAAAAAACCACAACGTAGAGAAGCTTACGAAGTAAAAGCAACACTAGGCCAATGGGATAACCAAGGCTTGATGTTCGATGCGACTTCGGCACTTAGCGAAAACACAGCTTACCGCATCGTTGCCAATACTGAAAAAAGTGACGGTTACCGTGGTCTAGGCTCAAAACGCAACGAAATTTACGGTTCATTACTATTCGATCTAACCGAGTCTCAGCAGCTAGTTGCTAGCGTTGCATACATCGACGACGAAAACCAAGTCGATTCTATCGGTCATCCGGTGCGCATTTTCAACCGCGACAGTGTTGATGGTGCCCAAGGCACAGTAACAGGCGCGCAACTACCAAACGATCCAACTGACAAAGGTATTCAGCTTACTGAAGAGCAGCGCAATCAGCTTGCCAACAGCATCACTAGCACCGACGGCTTAAATCCATTTGATTTGGGCAGCCAAGGTTTAATTTCGCCAATCTCTCGTCCAAATGAAGGTAAAGAGCTACGCTTTAAACTCGATCACACCATCGATTTTAGCCAGGATACTTCGCTGCGCCAGCAACTACAACACCGTCAATACGAATCTGATTACGTTCGTCAAACAGGTGCTTATAACTACGTTTATTGGAATCGTCGTGGCGTAGTCAATGCCGATCCGCGTGCACCATTAGTTATTGATGACGTGTTATACCCATACGCAGCACGCCGCCAAGAATATCGCCGTGCATACGCCGAAGAGAAAAGCCTGCAGTACTTTGCCGACTTCAACAGCAACTGGAGCCTAGGTGAGCTTAAAGGTGAACACTTAATCAGTGTGAACTATGAAAACCGCGACATGGATTCGAAGAGCTGGTCGATTTGGGATGCTGACTACAGCATTAAAGATGGCGAAGGTAAAGTTACTTACCAAGGTCAACTGCCTTATATCTTAGATATTAGAAACCCAAACTGGAGCGATAAACGCTTTGAAGAATTCGATCCAATTTTGCGTTCTAACTACAGCAAAAACGTCAAGGCATTTGGTATTAGCTTGCAAGAAGTTGTGTACTTTAGCGATTACTTAACAGGTCGTTTTGGCTTAGCTAGCACTAAGATCGACCAAGAATATACGCAATTAGAAACACCGCGTTACCCAGATGGCCGCGCGCCAAACGATCAGTCTGACACAGGTAGCAGCTACAATGTTGGCTTAAACTATCGTGTCACGCCAGAATTCGCTGCCTTCGTTAACTTATCGAAAGGGGTGACTGCCTACGGTCTACTCAACGACGTTGCGCAAAAAATTCCTAACTCAGAGTCTAAATCTTTCGATGTTGGTTTCCGCTTCACCGCATTCGATGAAGAGTTACTAGGTTCATTGGTTTATTTTGAAACCCGTAAAACTAACTTGCGTCGTAGCAACCAAGAATTCATCGACAACGAAGCTGACGGCATTTCAAATGATGGCGTTCCAGAATACTTATACGACAACGAAGATAACACGCAAGGTGTTGAATTCGATTTAAACCTAGCCATCAACGAACAGTGGTCAATGAACCTTAACGCCACTTATCAAGATGCCATTGAAATTCGCAATCAAAACACTGAGCCAAAATCAGGTCAGCGTAAAGGTATTCCGAAGAAATTCGCCAGCATCTGGACCAGTTACTCGCAAGAATTTGACGGTTTAGACGCACCAATCAAATTTAGCCTAGGTGCCACCTACACTGGCGAGCGCAGTATCAATTCGACGTCATTTGGTTTACCAACATCGCACATCGACGCTTACACGGTGCTAGATGCGGGTGTGAGTTACGACGTTGATAACTGGAATATCCAGCTGAACCTTCGCAACCTAACCGACGAAACTTATTACAGCAAAGCGCTGTTCTTAGGCGGCTTGCCAGGCGATTCTCGCAACGCGAAGTTAACAGTTAGATACAAGTTTTAATCAATCTCAATAGAACGGGGCTTCGGCCCTACAAGCCAAAGCCAATAGCGATTTTTCGCTATTGGCCTTTTTGCTTTTTACAGAGTGTAATAACGATGCCTTATCAATATGCCCTAGGTGTTACTTCACGCACAATCGCCGCCATTTTTGGTGGCTATTTGTTTTCGGTGATTTGTAGCTTCGCCTTTGTCCCGCTCTTGACGGGATTAGCTGCCATGCCACTTCCTGATGCCGTCTATCTATCGACAATGCTGAGCTATTTTGCCTACATTTTTATCTTAATTTGGGTATTTTGCAAAAAATCTGCGTGGTTAGCATGGCGTGACTTAGTTGCGTTTTCGGTGTGTTTAATAGCGTTTTATTTCGCATTCGAACCATCAGCAGGAGCCTTATCATGAAACCTGATTTTAGAAAAACCATGATCTGGCTGCACACTTATAGTGGCCTGTTAATTGGTTGGCTTATTTTTACCATTTGGGTCACCGGCACGCTAAGTTATTACAACGACGAAATTACGCAATGGATGAAACCAGAACTTGGCACTCACCAACCGACAACCAATCTGATCAATCATTCGCTACAACAACTTAAGCAACGTGCGCCAGATGCCAAACGGTGGAACATTAGCTTGCCCAATGAACGCGATAATGAGCTTCGAATTTCGTGGTCTGATTCACTAGAACGCCGGGCTAAACGTCATTCAGTGACACTGCACAGCGAAACGCTAACACCAATCGAACCGCGTGAAACCCAAGGGGGAAATTTCTTTCGCGTCTTTCATTACACCCTGCAATTGCGACAATACGGTGGCCGCTATTTTGCGGGCATTGTTGCCATGGTCATGCTGATTGCGGTATTTACCGGCATTTTTACCCATCGCCGCTTCTTTAAAGACTTTTTTACGCTGCGTTTTAAATCCACCCTCAAAGCACTTACTGATTTGCACGCCATCGCAGGGGTTATCACCATTCCATTTTGTTTCGTGCTGAGCTTTAGTGCGCTGGCGATTTACATTTCCATGTACACACCTTGGAGTATGAATCACCATTTTGACAAAGGACTGCGCACCATAGACAGACAAATATCCACAAGACTGTCATCGGTTACACTGAGCGGGAAACAAGTTTCCCCAATCACTAATTTTGATCACATTGCCACTCAGCTACAGCAGATGTGGCCTGAACCGAACGCCATTAGCCGCATTAGTTATCAGTTTCCTAACGACAGCAATGGACGCATGGTAGTAACAAGACAGCACAGCCTTTCATTGTCTAACAAAAGTGAGTCTGTTGCTTTTGAACCCCAAAGCGGTGAACTCGTTGAAGAATTGGCACCAGAAGGATTTGCCCGAATGTTCAGACGAATCTTCTACGGCCTTCACGAAGCAAAATTCGCGTCGCCGACACTCAGAGCCTTGCTGTTTTTTATGGGAGTAGCCAGTACTTTCCTGATCGCCAGTGGCTTAATCATGTGGCTGAATAAACGTCTTGAAAAAGTTAAGCAACGACACCTCGGCCATGCCGTAGTTGAACGACTCAACGTTAGCACCATCATGGGTATAACCATTGCCATCGCGGGATATTTTTACGCCAATCGACTCATACCGTTAGATATTGCTCAGCGCAGCGCCGCCGAGGTCAATGTCTTTTTACTGACATGGCTGATTGCCGCTATCTATAGCGTGTTACGCCCCATTAAAAAGGCGTGGTCAGAACTTTTACTGCTTGCAGCCGTTACTTATTGTGCGCTGCCACTGTTTGATATTGCACTCAACAGTCAGTGGATATTAGACGCTATAGAATACCGCAATGGCATTTATTTAAGCGTTGAGCTCTCATTTATTATCACCGGAATTATCTGCTTTATGTTTTATCGCTTTATCAACAGGGAGAAGAAAAATGGCCGTTAGTTTTATCGCTCAACTAATCGCACTGTGGCTGTTGGCGATGGCCATGACCAAACACTATCGTCAAACCTTCGGTCAGCGCTTATCGCCCCAACGAGAACGAATAGTAACCATCGCCGGATGGTTACTATTAACTATCTCGCTGGCGCTAATTTGTATGCTGAGTCCACTGCCGCTGATGTTAGTTTACTGGGTATCATTCTTAGCATTTAACATCACAGCCATCGCATTTTATAACAGCTTTCAAGAACGCAAAAAGTAACTTATTTCGCCAATACGTGGTCGATAAGTTGTCGGGCAATAGTATGAGTGCCGGGAATTTCCGGTAACTCATCTTTGCCAAACCAATCGGCCGCCATTAGCTCGTGCTCATCGATTTTTATCTCACCACTGTCATAATCGGCGATGTAACCGATCATCATATTATGAGGAAATGGCCACGGCTGAGAGCCAAAATAACGCACGTTTTTCACCGTAATATTGGTTTCTTCTTTAACTTCACGAACCACCGTTTGCTCAAGCGTTTCACCCACTTCGACAAATCCAGCCAACACCGAATAAACCTGACCGCGATTGCGTTTGTTTTTCGCTAGCAAAATCTTGTCATCTCTAACCACCGCCATAATCACCGCTGGCGAAATTCGCGGATAAGCGCGATGGCCACAATCGCGGCATTGCGCAGCGACTTCCCAATTAATAGACAACATACGGTTACCGCATTGGCCGCAAAACTGATGGGTGCGTACAAAATTCGCCACCTGCCACGCTCGTCCAGCCATTAAGGCAAGCTCTTCGCTAGCGTCGAGCATTAATTTTCGCAGCCCAAGCCACTGTCCTTGCGGTAAATCAATAGTTTGATGTTGTAAATCCACTAAGATGCACGGCAGAGATTGATGATAGCCCATTAGAAATTTGGGCGCTGATTGGTCAAAATCGAGAGCGAGTGACTCCAAGGTTTGACGCGGTAATTGACCGCTGTCTAATACCCAAAACGTCTCCTGAAAACAAAAGAACCACAAGGCTGGTCGCGACGGATTTAAACGTTTAATTTTTTTCATAGTTCTCTTTTGATAACTCGATTCAACACAACATAAAAAATGCGCGGATAATGATTGCTTTCACAAGCTGCATATCTTAACTTTAATATTTAAGGAAATCACACAGGAGACGTTTCATGTTAGAAAAAGTAAAACAAGCACGTCAACAATGGGGCGGTTCTAATCTTTTAATTGATACTTGGCTCACCAAACGCCAAGAGCTAATTGTTACCTACTGCCAAATTGCCGGCATTCCTCCTTATGAGGAAAACGCCCACCAGCTGCCCAAGGATGAAGACATCAGCGAGTTTTGCACCCGATTGGTTGACTATGTATCAACAGGACATTTCGAAGTCTATCGCGAAGTGGTTTCCGCCTGTGAAGTGCACGGTGAGAGTAGCATTCTACACATCGATGAGTTAATTCCTCAAATTAGTATCTCCACTGAGATGGCACTTGAGTTTACCGACAAATACGCCGAAAACGAGCACACATTCGATCGCTTTGATGCCCATCTATCAACCTTGATTGAAGGATTAGAACAGCGATTCGAGTTAGAAGATCAACTCTTGTCTAATCTGCACGAAAAGCACAGTTCGTCAGTTTCTTAAATCATTGATAAAGTCGCTCAATCAGCGGCTTTTTTATGCATGAATAAAAAGTTCTTCAATAAACATCTAGCGCTACTGGCTACCTTATTTGGCTGTCTTTTGGTTACCGCTTGCACTCAGCAAGTTGAACATGACAGCACTACTACCGAGTTCAAGATTGGTAATGTCCCAGCAAAAATCACACACGTTAATAAGTATGTCTCTAACAAAGGTATTTTGAGCGGTCATGATTATGGCTCTAGTTATAGCTTCAGCTATCAACTGACTGTGCCAACTCTAAAAATAGACTGGCAAAGCCGCGACGAACCGAAAGAAGCAAGGTTATGCCAGTCCTCTTTGCTGATGCTCAAATCCATTGGTAAACACACCAGTTATACTGATGAAGAAACAGTGACAAAAATAACAATCCGCTATGCGAAATTTGTTGATAATAGGTTTTTGTTTAAGCTGTTTGGTGATGCTTATTGGACGTATATCTCACAAGAAGATTATTTAAAAAACACAACCGAGTGTGTCGTTACAGCAATACCAAACGAGCAGCATTATGAATAATTGGGGATATTAAAAAGCCGCTATAACATTGGCCTTCAAGTCAAATAAATGAGTTATTTACTCGCTTTCTTAATTTTCTTTTTAAGACGTTTTACTTCATCTTCCAAATCATCATCGTCGCTGTCATCCACCAGCTTTAGTGTTGAACTGGCTTTAGTCACATTGCCATCGGCAAAATAAAGTTGAGCTAAGCGCATATTGCCCCATTGTTGGTAGCGATGACCTTCGATTTCCATTAACTGGCTAACCTGCTCGATAGCTTGCTTAACGTTTTCCCCTGATTTAACAGCCACTTTGCCGAGTTGATAAAGTGCATTGCTCTTTTCCATCTCGTCTTGTGCACTCGCAAGGGCATCAAGTAAATCTTTATGAGCAAGATTCCACTCTTCATCACCAATGTGTTTCATGGCGCGAATAAACAGCAGGCGACTACTTTGCGGATAATCATTGATCCCTTGATTTAGCTCTTTTAGGGCAAGATCTTTTTTATCCATCGACTGATACACGCCCACTAAACTTGCAACGCCCGCTGCGCCGTCAATAGTTTTAAGGTGTTTAGCATGTTCCATTGCTTTATCGATATCGCCACCAGCTATTCCCGGTGCAAAACGATGAAAGCCTATTAGGCCGTTGAGGGTATCTTTGTGGTTAGGATCGAGTTTTAACGCAGCTTCCCACGCTTTAACGCCGTCTTTGGCATAACCCATTTTCGAAAAAATACTCGCCTTTTGCGCCATAATCATCGCGCTTTGGCCAAAGCGAAATTGTAGTTCGGCATTGTTGGGATTTTTCTCTACCAAAGGTTCCATTAGATCATAGGCTTTTTCAGTGTCGTTTTGCGCTAACAAAATACGCGCCCACAACAGCTGCCCTTCAAGTGACTTAGTCGCCATGCCATCAAGTTTGTTATAAGCCGCAACCGCAGCGTCTAACTTACCTGCTTTTAACGCTTCATCGACGCTGGTTTGTGATGCCCAAGCCGAATGAATGCTTGTTAGAACCAACCCCATGCCAATTAAAATCTTCTTTAGTCCCGCCATATTTTTATATCTTCCTGTAATTTTCTATCCCAACACAGACAGCGAAATAATCAGAAAGTTTCTATTGATTTACTGTCCCTTCAACCACAGCGCAATTACGTTGTTTCTTAGCCTGATACAACGCTTTATCTGCTGCGACATAAAGCGCCTGAGGGTCCGACATTTGCGGTGGCATCAACACATAACCACCGATAGAAATCGTTAAATAGTCGCTGATTGAGCTCTCACTATGTTCAATATGCAGAAACTCGATGCTAGTGCGCAGTTTATCTAAGAACAGCTGACTTTCAGCCATGGTGGCGCGCGAGAAAATAAGTGCGAATTCTTCGCCGCCAATACGGAACACGTAGTCACTCGGCCGTTTAAGACACTCCATTAGTTTTGTGGCGACCCGTTGCAGCGCAATATCACCTTGTGGATGACCATAGTGATCGTTGTATTTCTTAAAGAAATCGATATCGATAATCGCCAGTGTGATGTTGTAATCATGACGTTTAGCCAATCGCAATTCCTTGTTGAGTAAATCGTCATAACTCCGGCGATTTGGTAGCGCTGTTAACTTATCTACCACCGACAATTTCTTATTGGTAACATCATTGAGAATATTGGTGTAATTGACGATGCGGTAACTCTCATCGAAGTTTGGCAGCACTGACGAATGTGCCCAAAATGTTTGATGCTCAGAGGTTGAATGCTGGATCTCGCCCGTCCACTCCATGCCAGTAGAGACAACGCGCAGAATATCTTTGGCTAGCTGCTCACTTTGCGCTGAGTTATCAAAAAAATGACTCGGTTTGCCAACAATATCCGATTTCATACAGCCCAAGAAGCGACATAATGCATTACTGGCATCTATAACTTTGCCTGACTTGTCGAGTGACGCCATCATAATTTGTTGATCAATTAAGTGGTTACGACGAATGCGATCCTTGTTAGCGGCGCGTAGACTGCGCACCACATAGATAGAAAACAAAATCACCATAATCACCGCAAGTATCGAAAAACCAGCATTAATGAATAAAGCGTGCTCTTTACTCTGCTGGGCACTGCTATGAAACTGCTGCGCCTTCTTGTAGGCAAACTCTACTAGTGCCTCAACTTCAAGATTGAGTTTGGCGACATGGGAGGCACCTTTGCCCACCGTAATCGCCGAGGCTTGCTGCTGCTTACCTTCTCGCATTAATGCTATCACTTCATTGCGTATGGGCTGCCAATCGACAAAGCTCTGATAGGTTTCTTTTATTTGAGATTTTTCACCGAGAAAACGCTCGAAGATGATGTCAAAATCAGCTAGCGCAGCCTGTTCATGCACTGCGACTCGAGACACGGCCCATTCCATTTGCTCTTGATTCTGCGATAACACAACATCTTTCATATGACGATGCATAGATACCAAATGAAAATTGATATTTTTGGCAGCATTGGAGACGGTAAAGGGATGCTTGTACAAGCTGTCCATATCATCTGCGATACCATTAAGCTGCTTTTGCGAACCAAAGGCTAGCGCGATAACAATTATTACGATGGCGGAAAAACCAATTGAAATCTTCTTATAGACCATGAGCTTTATAATCCTGAGTTACTACTCTAAATTATAAATTGTCTGGCTAACGACACTTTGTTTTAGATCAATTGTAATCTCGGCTTTGCTGCGAGACCATAGACAAAAAAGCCCTCGCATTCGAGGGCTTTATAGACAATTAAACGCTTTTGACTAACGCTTAAATTCTGATTTTTCACTCCACTTAGGCCACACGTTTTCTTTCGATAACTCATAACCAACTTCGAAGAAAGCTTGCATATCTTCAACAGCGCCTGATAAATCCCATTGCTCGCTGTATTCGTCACATAAACCGTGGTAACACTTAGCTAATTTAGGACCTAATTCAGCGCGTAGTTTAGCCGTTGCTTCATCGACTGGCTTCTTACCGCTTTTCGCATAAAGCGCTGGAATACCCACGTTAGCAAATGCGAAGTGATCTGAGCGGTAGTAGATACCAGCCGCTGGGCGCGGATCGCCTGAGATAACACGACCTTGTTTTTTCACAGCGGCTGCTAGGTAGTTGTCTAGTTCAGATTGACCTAAACCGTAAACAGCAACATCAGCGCTGCGACCAACAACATCTAGTGCATCCATATTAATATCTGCCACTGTTTTAGCTGGCGCAATAATTGGGTTGGCAGCATAGAACTTAGAGCCTAATAAGCCCTGCTCTTCAGCCGTTACTGCTAGCATGGTAATTGAACGCTCTGGACGCACTGGCAGTTTAGCGAAAGCTTCAGCCACTTCGATTAACGCCGCAGTACCCGTTGCGTTGTCTACTGCACCATTGTAAATCTGATCGCCAGTTAAACTCTTGTCCGTACCTAGATGATCCCAGTGAGCAGTGTAAATGATGTGCTCATCGGCTTTAGTGCGACCCGGAAGTGTCGCGATAAAGTTGTTAGATACCGACGTTTTAATGGTGTTTTTCACATCAACAGATGCAGTTAAGTCACCCATCGCCACGTGATAAGCGCCTTTAGCTGCTTCTTTTTTCGCTGCTTCAAAATCTAAACCAGCTTTAGCAAATAACTCTTTGGCTACATCGCTGTTGACCCAGCCTTCTACTTTCACGCGATCTTTGTTTTTATCATCGCGTTGGAAACCAAATTGCTCACCTGACCATGAGTTTTTAACTACGTTCCAACCGTATGATGCTGGTGCCGTTTCATGAACAATAATCGCACCGGCAGCACCTTGACGGCTCGCTTCTTCGTATTTATAAGTCCAGCGACCGTAATACGTCATGGCTTCGCCAGTAAACTGTTTAGGATCTTTGTTGGCATAACCTGGATCGTTAACCAAGATAACAACCGTCTTACCTTTAACATCGATGCCTTCGTAATCGTTCCAGTTGTATTCTGGCGCATTAACACCGTAACCAACGAACACTAATGGCGAATCTTTGATGCCAATTTCTTCAACGATTTGGCTAGAGCCCATCACCATGTCACTACCGTATTGGTAATCTTTACCACCAATTGACAACGTCATATCTGGTGATGCTTCAATAGACACTAGTGGTACTTCTTGGAAGTAACTATCACCGTTACCCGGCTCAAAGCCCAGCGCTTTAAATTCTTTGGTTAGATAATCTAAAGTAAGCTTCTCGCCTTGTGTTGATGGCGAACGACCACCAAACTCATCAGACGCTAGCACTTTAACGTGCTCAGCAAGTTGCTGTGCATTAATGCTGTTATAACTTGCAGCAATCGCCGCAGCATCATTAACAGCCACTTCTTTTTGTGCTTGTGGCTTAGAATCATTACAGCCAGCTAAAACGGCGACGGAAACCATCGCTAAACTCAGTATTTTTTTCATTGTTTTTTTTCTTAATTTGAAAGGACGCCGACAGTATAGCCCGAAGCACAGATTAAGCAAAAGGTAGCGTTAAAACGGCCATCAACCTATACTGCCTGTTCATATAAATAGGCGTTCTACTGTCATGACAAAAACACACTCACAGGCTTGCGATAATAACAAACAACCAATTTTAGATAAGTTGCTACCGCTGCTTCGCAATAGGCACGCAGTGTTAGAAATCGGTTCTGGCACAGGGCAACATGCCGTACATTTTGCGGCGGCAATGCCCCACTTAACATGGCAAACGAGTGATTTAGCTGTGAATCACTACGGTATTAGACAATGGATTAGTGAAAGTGGACTAACTAATGTTAAGCCACCGCTGTCACTGGATTTAAATCAGCCGTGGCCAGTGACAAATATTGATGCACTCTATACTGCTAACACACTGCACATTGTAAGTAAGTCTTTAGTGAAAGTCCTATTTAACCAAATTAAACAAAACTTAGCAGACCAAGGCTTGGTGATTATTTACGGCCCGTTTAATTACGCAGGCAAGTTCACTAGTGACAGTAATGCATCGTTTGATGCTTGGCTTAAAGAACGCGATAGTCAAAGTGGTATTCGCGATATTGAGTGGATTATTGAACTCGCTAAGGAAGCCAACCTGCAACTACTCAATGACGATGAAATGCCTGCTAATAACCGTCTATTGTCATTCATAAAGACTCTGTGAATTTACTTTTCGCTCATTTCCTTACGTTCACAACCCCAATGTAAGGAAGTGTAAGCATGTGCAAAGTATTGAAAACTTCAAAGCAAATTTGAAACCTATCTATAAAATCCCGCTCTATTGCTGCGCTAATCGATTACGCCGTTATAAAAACTTTCAGTTTTGCCTTTGCAAAACGACGCACAATACTTGGAGCACTACATGCCATCAAACAATCCATTATTTTCACTTAAGACGCTCGTGATCCCAGCGCTTATGGTTACAGGACTTAGTGCCTGTGGCGGAAGCAGCGATAGTTCAGGAGAAGGCTATGTCACTTTCTACAATGCCTCAGCCAACGCGCCTGCTATTTTCCTAACTCTCGATGAAAACCTCGATGAAGACGGTACTGATTATTTCGAACAAACCTATAACAGCGTCAGTTTCGGCCAAACCGGCGGTGACAAACTATTAGAAATCAACACCTATGCCATGGAGCTGGCGTGGCAAAGTGATGACAGCATTGCCCGTGATGATCTGACCAAGGTTTACGAAAGCTCTATCGAGGTAACGAGTGACAACATTCAGTTTGTGGTGCTTACCCAAGATATAACAAATCCAGAAGTATTAACTTACACCATCCCTGTTATCGACGATGAAACGGATACCGACGATGATCTATTTAACATGCGATTGTTAAACCTGCATCAAAACCAAGCCAATATCGATATTTATCTATCAAAGTCTGATGAAACCTTTAACGAAGCTACGTTAATCGGCCAAACAGCCTATGGCCAACTCACCGACAATGCCAAGTTCGAGCAAGATGACTACATCTTCTACATTACCAACAGCGGCAGTGATGAAGTACTTTACACCTCAGATGAAGTGAATTATTCGTTCGCCTCACAATACGTGATGGTAGTACGTGAAAACCAAGGTGTTGGCAGTTCACCATTTGTTATCGATCGCGTAAGCAGTGCTAGCGCCATCGAATACGCCAATGACGGCGCACAAGCCAAACTCACTGTATTTAACGGCATCGAGCAACACGATCTGATCAGCGATTATCAAGGTACCCTAGATGTTCACTTAGATGGTTTTAATCAAACACCTGATTTTGCTAACTTGGCACAGGGTCAATTTAGTGAATCTATTATCACTGATCGCGGTGATTACAGTCTTGAACTCACTCTGCCGGGAACACAAGAGTTTTTGCTAAAAAATCACTTGGTGACACTCAAAGAAAATGTCGACAGAACCGTGTTCTTCTACCTCGAGGAAGAAAATGTCGATCACGATGGCGACGGTAATGTCGATGAGAATAACGATGGCATTGTTGATGAAATCGAAATTACCATTAACTCGCTTGTCGTAGACAACAGTACTCATCAAGGCATCTACGAGCACGGCGTCAATATCATTAACTTCGTTGACGACGAAGACTTTAGCACCGTGAATTTTTATTTTGTGCGCAGTGATGAAATCATCGATACCGCAGCTAACAAGAAATCAGTCGATTTTGGCGAGCCGCAAAATATATTGCTACTCAACAACACCTACACCATCTATGCCGTTGCTAAGCGCGATTCGAGCGACATTTTACTTATCTCTCAAGAGCTTGTACTCGATGAAGAAAGTGAAGAACAATTCCTTATTCTGGAAGAAGACGCTGCATCAGCATCGGGCTATAAATTAACACTGGCCAATCAAACTCGATAATGAACTACGCCAGTGGGTGACATCATTCACTGGCGCTTTTTATAACAGAAAAAGTAAACTCGATATGAATAATCAAGTATTAGTCATTAACCTAGATGGTGAAGATAGTTTTCCGTTTAATCAATCGTTGGCGGACTGCGATCTCACCGTAAAACAATGCGACTCAACGCTAGAGTGTTTTTATTTATTACAACGCCAACAATACGCGTTAGTCATTCTCAACATTAGCAAGCCCAACTTCAACGAATTTAGTGTATTAATCAATTTGAGGAATGCCTGCAATGCGCCTATTTTCATGTTTTCACCAACCGTTGAGCAATTCGATTTAATTCATGCCCTTGAGTTGGGAGCCAATGATTATTTCGGTTATCAAACCCATCCGCGAGAATTGGTAGCGCGCATAAAAGCCCAACTCAGGCCATTAAATACCTACAATGACAACAGCCAGTCCATTGCCCTTAATGGTGTGGAGTTGTGCAATATCAAACGTCAGGTCACCTATTGCGGACAGCACATCGCCTTAACCGGTGTCGAATTCGAATTAATGCAATTTTTAATGACCAATGCAGGACAAATTATTTCGCGAGAAATATTGGGGAAAGTGTTATTTAATCGCAGTATTTCTAGCGCCGATCGCAGCTTGGATGTGCACGTATCTAATGTGCGTAAAAAACTCAGCGCTATTAACGACAGCTGTCACATCCAAACCATTCGCGGCAGTGGTTATTTGTTTTTAGAGCAAACTACAAACGATAACAACCGTGCTCAATTAACAACTTAAACCGACGTATTAATTCGTGGATATTGTGCAGTAAAGTCCTTGAGTGATTGCCGCAATGCCTGTTCATCATTGTTACTCTCGCTCAACGATTCTTTCAATTTTTCTACCAAATCTTGAACCGTCGACTCCTCTTCTTCAGTAGATTGTAAAGACTCAAGTAAGCTAGATGTCGTATCAAATGTTCCGACGCCTTTCGCACTATAGCCACTAAGACTTTCCATCCGCTGAGACATTTGCTCAATCATTGCTTTGTGCTCTTCTTGGCTGATCTCTCCACTGCCATCAGTATCGAGTCGCGCAAACATAGCCTCAACTTTATCTTTACTCACATCTTCAGGGGCATTGGCAAGCATTTCATCCAGCGATAAGCTGCCACTTTCGTCAGTATCACCGTTATTAAAGCGTTCTTGTAATTTTTGTTGAGCGTGGGCGGGATTAAAAGCCGATATATTCATATTAATTTCCTCATAGATTAAAAGTCGCAAAATCATATGCAACTTCCCTCCCACAAGGGGTTAAGAACCAAACAGAATTATTAAGAATTGAAAAGGAACGCTAAGCAAAGTTGGGCGGGTAATTATTCTTTGTGTCGGTCAATTTTACTTAAAATAGAGTAATAAAAACTTGAATGTAATTGCTAGAAAATACAACGTATTCCATCATCTTAAGTGATGGTAAATATTAAAAATAAACACCGAGAGGAGTTTGGCGGCAAAGGCATGCCGCCACCCATGAATAGCTACGAAGAACAGCTACTACAAGACGAGCAACTACTGCACGACGACCCGCTATCAGACGAGCCACTATCGGAACTAAAGTCCCCCATATCACTCAACCAGCTGCTTGCCGCTGTGGTATCGTCATCTAACGTCGATGACTCACTAAAAGACGAGCTTTCTAATGCCTCATCAAGCGCAATATCTTCATTGAGTAACGGCTCTGCTGCATCAACCTCCGCACCTTCAGCAATGACGCCTAATTCCTCACCATCAGGCGCTTCAATAGTGACATCCGACGGTGTAATACTGTGATTATCCATCAGTGACAGCCACATTAATGGGTAAATAACATCACCGCAGTTACTGTGACGATAATGACGACGACGCACTCGTGACGAGTCATCCCACGCACGTGCTTTATTCTCAGGTCTTACGATAACATTGCTCGTTTCCACTGGCGCTTCTTTAACGCGGAGCTGCGCATTAAGGGAAAAATTGAGCCCCGAGACGAAAGAGTCAAATTGGCTGCGATAACGACGCACCATTTCATCGTATTTTTCTTGTGACGAGAAATGACTGCCAATACGGGCTTTTAACGCATCTTCCGATTCATCACTCGCCTTTTTAAAGGCATCAATATAGCCATAAATCTTAATGTGAATAGGTGCGTCGTTTGGCTTGTGAATTCGCGAAATATCGATTTCAATAAAGTACTCAATGTCATCTTGCGGATGGGACAAGGTTAGCGCCATGTGCTCAAACTCAGGTGCAGTAATGTGATCCCGTTTAAGCGTTATATTCATCATGCCTTCGGCGAGATCATTGTCTTTGTTGTCGAGATCTTCGTAGTAAACAACATCATCAACTTCTAGCAGCTGCAAATTAGTAATGCCCTTTTTCGCCATCACCTTGTTGAGTTCTTGCATAATGGCAACCGCCGTAAAGAGCTGTTGCTCTTTGAGCTCACCATAATTACCACTGGTAAGCGCATACAAAAACTTTGCAAAAATCTTGGTTGGTTTTTTACGCGCCAATTCACTGTCGCGCTGAAGATGTAAATCAATCTTTGATTCAAAAATCATAATAACTCCCTTTGTCGAACTAAAAACAAGTTTAGGTTTCGCAGCTGCTACATTGCCCAGCAATATCGAGCACTGCATCAATAGGCCAAAGCTGTGAATTTAATGCACCAAATTCCCGCTGCAATGCATAAAGCGCACTACGCAACTGTGCGGCATTTTCCTCGTCATCGCCGCCGGGGTGATGATGAATAAAGTGGCCATAAAACGCGTGGCAAAATTCACTATAGGTTTTGGTATGTAAAATTAATCCGTGCCACACCTCATCGATTATCAAACTTGGTGTAAAGCGCTCTCGCGTGTCAGCATCGCCAGCGCGTCCTGCGATAAACAAAAACTTTAAGCCTTCTTTTAGCAGCATATCTACCGCAGGCAATTCACTAAATCGCATCGATAAATCAGTGCTTAGCTTGCTAAGCAGTGCAGGCTCTTTGTCACACCACCATAAGTATTGCGACTCAATAATGTCATCATTTGTCATTGTCTATCACGTTCCCTCACGCAATTTGTTGGTTGAATATAGCACTGGCGACCCAACCTGAAACAACCTGCAATTGTAATAAAATGTAATGGTGGTTTTTTATTGCCATCGATAGCTTTATGATTGATTTTTTGATCAATTTAGCGATACGCAGCGTATCACTAATACCAATCCGGATAAGTAAGTGATCTATTTTGTAGCGAGGATAAATGAGCTATAGCAAGGCATTTATTTTGATATATAGTCGCTCTATATGAAAAATAAATAACGCAGCTAGCGTTCATTTAAACCGCGAAAAATGAGCAATTATCTTTGCGGATTGGTATAACCGCCTTTCATCACAGGAAACCACCATGAAGCGATTAACACTCATTTCCGCCTTAATCATCTCGTCGCTAACGACGAGCTTTGCTTACGCCAAAGAACAAGACAAACGCGGTGACAATCGTCAGCGCATGGAAAAATTCGGCTTTATCTATGGTGCGGGTATCGGTATTGATAACGGGATTTATAAAGAGCACGATCAACCTGTGATCCCCTTGCCGATTATTGGCTATCGCGGCGAAAAGTTTTCAGCATTCGGCCCCTTCGTTAGCTACCACGCGTGGCGTGGCGAACATTTCAAATTCTCGTTAAAAGCCGCACCGCGCTTTGGTGGGTTTGAAGCAGATGATGCTGATATCTTCGATGGCATGGATGAACGTAAACTGTCGCTAGACGCAGGAATAGGACTGACCTATCAGCATAACGATTGGAAAATCGACACATCAATCATGCGTGACGTGTTAGGAAAATCAGACGGCCTAGAAGTCAAATCCACCTTTGGTAAGATGATGCGCTTTGGCCCTGTTTTTGTGGAGCCAAGTGTTGGTTTGAGCTATGTTGATAGCAATCACGTGGACTATTACTACGGCGTTGCAGCACATGAAGCGACAGCTAACCGCATGCAGTACACTGGCGATAGCGCGCTCAACAAAACATTAGGCGTGTCCGTCATGACACCAATCTTCTTTGGCGGCATTACCTCTATAAACATAGAAAACACATGGTTTGACAACAATATCAGCGACAGTCCATTAACCGACGGCGACTCAAGCTTAGCGATTCGTTTGATGTTTTCTAAGTTTTTCTAAGCGTTACGGTAAAAATAGCTGGCGATATTGTGATGGCGTCAGCTCGGTCCACTGCTTGAATACCCGCGAAAAGGCTCGAGCTTCGCTGTAATCCAACTGGCTAGCGATATCCTCAATAGTATTTTGAGGATTGCGCAACAAACGCATCGCCTGCTCTTGGCGAAACTCTGTCTTAAGTTGCGAGAAGCTCGTTTCTAGGTTTCCCAACTGGCGTCTTAACGTCGCACTACTCATATTCAGCGCTTTAGCGATGAAATTAGCATCGGGTAAGTTGTGATGCTGAGTGAAGTAGCGTTTAAGTAAGCCGTAAACGCGCTGGTCTAATGCGTTGTCAGATTCAGGAAAACGTAACACTATCAGGGGAAATTGCTCGATAACTTGATAAATACTTTCCGGCGCTTGCAACACAGGCCACTGCAATATCGAGTCATCAAAATAGATTGCGTTTTTGGTTTGATTGGTGGCAGTTTGACAGCGAAATAACAGCGCAAATTCCATTTGATAATCTGCGGGTTCATAAGCGACGCTCGCACCGTTAAGCACTATAGTTTTATTGGCCAACCAACACAGTAATCGATGCACAAATACCATTAAATACTCTTGCAAAAAGTGCGCAGGATCGTCGTGCTGATGCGATAGCGACAAACTCACCTGCTTATCTTCACAGCGCATTTCAAGCTGGCATCCCGCCAACACCAAAGCTGTTTGTAACGTGCTTATGGCCTGCTCAACAGTTTTCGCCATAACAACACCACTGAGCAACAACTGATAAAACGTTGGCGGCACCGCTTGTTTTGAAAAGCCGAAAAAAGCATCTTGAGTATGTTCGATCAAATAATTGAGTAGCGTTGCCATACAATGATCCGTCACTCGCTGTTTTTTAGCAATACTACTAGGGGCAATACCAGCCATCATCATAAGCGCTTTAGTGTCTACGCCCTTAAAAGCCGCTGCACTAATACATGATTTTATATAGTAATGTCCAATGGTTGCCATCGCGCCTCCCGATCAATTGAGCGATATTGTGACTTATTTTGTTTCAACAAAAAAGGCCGTCAACAGACGGCCTTCGTTATTATTTACAAGTATTAAAACTTGTAAGTAGCTCGCGCATACACGAAACGACCATCAGCACCGTATGCAGAGAAGCCCGAGTATGGGAATACTTGGTTGAAGGTACTGTAACCAACGTTGCTCACCGTATCTTGCGGGTATTGGTCAAACAGGTTGTTTACACCAATTGCAAGGTTAATTGACTCTGTGATTTGGTAACTAGCATCGATATCAGTAATCCATTTCGGCGCTAATACCTCATGGTTGTCTGGGTTGCTAGACGCATCAACCACTTCACCGTAACGCGTTGCACGCAAGTTCACTGACAAGTCTTCGTATTTCCACATTGCAGCTAAGTTGTATTTGTTTTTAGGCGTACCTAGCTCAAAACGTGTAATTTCACGATCCGAGAATACTTGATAAGAATCACCTAGTGCCGACAATTCTGATGGATTATCTTTAATATTCGTCACTTCCGTGTCATTAAAGTTAAGCGCAGCACTTAGTCGTAAACTACCGTAATCTTCTAAATCCATATCGTATGTTGCGACGATATCAAGGCCTTTAGTCGTTGTATCAATGGCGTTTGTAAAGTAACGCGCTCGGGTAGTGTTTAGTTCACCTGCCGATTTTAAGATATCAACTACCGCATCACCCGAAAGGTTTTCAGATAATACAATACGATCATCAATAGTAATGTGGTAAGCATCAACCGTTAGGTTGAAGTCATCATACTCGTACACAAAACCTATGGTTGAGTTAACAGATTCTTCCGCTTCTAGTTGTTGCGCACCTAATGCAACTGCAGCTGGCTCGTCAACTGGGAATAAACCCACTTCATTTGGCACGCCATCGACGAACACAGTTGCGATAGATTTATAACTGGTTTGCGCTAGTGACGGTGCTCTGAAACCAGTACTGATAGCGCCGCGGAATGATAGTTCATCGTTTACTGAGAAACGACCCGCTAACTTGTTAGTAAAGGTTGATCCGAAATCAGAGTAATCTTCGAAACGACCAGCATAGGCAATGTTAAAGCGATCATTTACATCTGTATCTAACTCAACGTATACCGCGTAGTTGTGACGACTATCATCAACAGCACTCGATGGTGAGAAACCAGGTAATACTTGCGCACCACCAGCAGCAACAGGGTCGCCTTCACCATCTAGTTTAGTAATATAAGAAGCTTCTTCACCTGGCTTAATTTGGTAATTCTCTTGACGGTATTCGAAACCTAGTGCCACGAATACTTCGTTCTCTAGACCCCAATCTTGCATGGTGTTAGCTGACGCATTAGTTACGATTTGCTCATACACTAGATTACCGTTATCAAACTCAGTTGGGCTGTCTTTACCCAA
Source organism: Psychrobium sp. (assembly GCA_049607155.1). Taxonomy (GTDB): domain Bacteria; phylum Pseudomonadota; class Gammaproteobacteria; order Enterobacterales; family Psychrobiaceae; genus Psychrobium. Next base: position 27,976 of record JBMYWG010000025.1, on the reverse strand, counting down.
TGACGTATTGAGTGAGTTTTCTACGCCGAAACCAAAATCGTTTTTACCGATGTTAGCACTTAAATCCCAGTTCCAATCGTTAGTTTCACCTTTAATACCAACATTAAACGCGGTGTCTGTAACATCTGATGAAATATGAGGTAGGAAACCATTTGGATAAATATCTAACACGTTACGGCTGTCTTTAGCGCGGCGGTAGAAACCAGCCGATAGACCTTCACGCTCAGAGAAGCTACCAAATGCATAAATCTCTGTCGTTTCAGACAGGTTGTAACCCATGTTGAAGAATAGACTTAAATCTTCAACTTTCGCTTTACCCCATTTGTGGTTGTAGCGATCAAAACTCAATTCACGTGGATCGAGTGCGCCGTTTTCACTGCCATCGTCAATGCGAGCGTATTGCTCACGAGGATCGAAACCAGAGCGAATTGAAGGATCGCGTTGACGCGATTCAAAAGCAACGTTAAAGAAGCCCGCTTCGCCGATTTCTGCCCCCCAATCGCCTGCAATGGTCGTAATGCCACCGTCAGTGCGAGTGCGATCGCCGCCAGTTTCAAACGCTAGGTTACCATCGCTACCAACTGACACATTTTCTAGTTGCGGCACACCCGCCATCGTTGTGTTGTATTCACCATAGGTTGCACTAATGCTACCGCCAGTTTCATCTTTTAAAATGATGTTAATTACACCAGCAATAGCGTCTGAGCCATATTGTGCTGCTGCGCCATCGCGTAGTACTTCAATAGATTTAATGGCAGATGTAGGAATAGTGTTGAGATCAACCGCGGTAGAACCACGACCTACAGTACCATTTAGGTTTAATAGCGCAGAACTATGACGACGCTTACCATTGATAAGAACCAGTGTGTGATCCGGTGCCAAGCCACGCAATACTGCAGGGCGAGAATGGTCAGTACCATCGGCAATTGATGGATTTGGGTAGTTAAAGCTTGGAATCAGTGTCGTTAACACTTGGCTTACTTCTAACTGACCTGTTGTTACCATATCTTCGATGTTAATGATGTCGACTGGTACACTACTTTCAGAAACAGTACGGTCATTACGACGCGAGCCTGTGACTAGAATGTGTTCGATATCTTTTTTTGCTTCTTTGTCCGCAGCTATTGCTGTGGTTGATGCAAATGCGCCCGATGCAGCAAGAATAGATAGGGGTAAGATCTTTCGACTAAACAACGAAGATACGTGACTCGCGATAGCCGTTTTACTGGTTCTTTTCATTGTGGTTCCTTAACAAATACTCAAAAACATGTTGATGTGAAATCCGCGCTCAGAGACGCTTTTGTGGAGCGAGCTGTATATTTTTCACTCGACTAGCATCCCACATCAAATAAACTGTGTCATGTCCCAATTGTAACTTTTCATGAATCGTTGCTTTAAACCTTATAAGCATATGATATTCAGATCACTTACCTTTTAGTTTTAGAGACTTAGGTCACATTTTTTAGTCCCTGTGACACAGTGAATCAGCAGACAATGTTATCGCTCTATTTTTAATTTGTGAGCGAAAATGTGATCTCGTTGCCAATTGATGTCCTGTTAATTGCACGTCATTTAAACAACAATGATCGAAAATTATTATTACAAGGAACATCCCATGCAATTCGAGTTTTCTGAAGAAGAACAAATGATCCGCGAAACAGCGAGTCAGTTTGCTGAAAATCAATTAAAACCAAACGCGCAGAAGCTAGACGAAGGCGATCACGAGTTATACCTCGCGCAAATTAAAGAGCTGGCAGAGCTTGGTTTCATGGGAATGACAGTACAAGAACAATACGGTGGTATCGGCGGTAGCACAGTTGCCTTCTCACTAGCAGTTACCGAAATCGCGCGTGGTTGTGCATCTACGGCAACGGCAACGTCAGTCACCAATATGGTGGCAGAAGTGATTCAAGCGGTCGGTAGCGAAGAGCAAAAAAATCACTATCTACCTAAGTTTTGTAATGGCGAATTCCTCGCTGGCGCTTTCTGTTTAACAGAACCTAGTGCAGGTTCAGATCCTTCGGCAATGCGCACGACCGCCGTAGCAGATGGCGATAACTTCGTGTTAAACGGCAGCAAAATCTACATTACTTCGGCTAAATTTGCTGGTGTATTCGTGGTCTGGGCAGTCACAGATCCAAGTGCACCGCGTGGTAAAGGCATTAGCTGTTTCTTAATCGACGCCGACACGCCGGGAATGACTATCGCCAAACCAGAAGACAAAATGGGACAACGCGCTTCTTCTACCTGTGAAGTGAGCTTTAATGACTGTGTCATCCCTAAATCAGCGTTAATGGGCGAGTTAAATAAAGGTTTTAAAATTGCGATTGGTGAGTTAGCAGGTGGCCGTATTGGTATTGGCTCGTTAGCACTAGGTATTGGCTTAGAAGCGATGGATTACGCTAGCGACTACATTAAAGAGCGCAAGCAATTTGGCCAAGAGTTAGCAAAGTTCCAAGGTCTGCAATTTATGGTAAGCGATCGTTATACCGAACTAGAAGCAGCGCGTTTATTATTAATGCAAGCGGCATATAACAAAGATCAAGGCCTACCATTTGGCACATCGGCATCTATGGCGAAATTATTTGCATCAGAAAAAGCCAACGACGCTTGTTACACTGCACTTCAATGTTTAGGCGGCGCTGGTTACATTAAAGAATACCCAGTAGAGCGCTTTGTACGCGACGTTCGTCTGACCGCGATTTACGAAGGTACTAGTGAGATCCAGCGAGTGATTATCGCCCGTGACAAGCTGTTAAGCTAATCGTAGCCACGTCAATTTACCGAAAAAATTAGAGAATTAATATGCAAACAGATAACAAAATTGCCGTAGTAACCGGCGGCGCTTCAGGCCTTGGTCGCGCAACTACCGACGAATTAGTTAAAGCAGGGATCAAAGTTGCGATCTTAGATGTTAATGAGCAAGCGGGAGCAGAAGCTGTAGCTACCCTTGGCGAAGATAACGCACTCTTTATTACCACAGATGTGACCAGCGATGCTTCTGTTGAAGCCGCATTTGACCAAGTGATGGCTAAATTTAATCGCGTTGATATTTGTATTAACTGTGCAGGTATCGCACCAGCGAAAAAAGTACTGGACCGCGAAGGTCAAGCGCAGCCATTAGACGCCTTTGCAAAAACTATCAACATCAATCTAATTGGTTCATTTAATGTGGCACGTGTTGCCGCACAGATGATGACAAAAAATGAAGCCGAAGGTGATAGCGGCGAACGCGGTATCATCATTAACACAGCATCCGTTGCAGCCTATGAAGGTCAAATGGGCCAAGCTGCTTATGCCGCAAGTAAAGGCGGTATTGTTGGTATGACATTACCTATGGCACGTGATTTAGCCCGTACAGGCGTTCGTGTAAACACCATCGCACCGGGCATTATGGGCACACCAATGTTATTGGGCATGCCGGATAACGTGCAAGAATCACTAGTTGCTAACATTCAATTTCCAAAGCGCATGGGTTACCCAAGCGAATTTGGCCGCTTAGCCATTCACATGATTGAGAATAGCTACATCAATGGTGAAACCATTCGCTTAGATGCAGCCATCCGTATGTCTGCGAAGTAAGCTGAACTCGGGATAAATAATTTAATTTCCCAAATAAAAAAGCGCCGCTATCGATTGATAGCGGCGCTTTTGTTTTAAGGCTTAAACTGTTAGAAGTTGTAAGTCGCCTTCATGTAGTAGTAACCACCGTTAATACCAATTGGTGACGTCGTTGGGTAAAGTGAGCCCGCGATTTCATTGTCGTATGGCGTAATTTCATCCGGTGTTTCATCAAACAAGTTAGTTGCACCTACTGTTAGCTTCCAGTTGTCATCAACGGTGTAAGCCACTTCGGCGTCAAATACCACTTCAGAACCCACGTTAAACGGCAGACCTGAATCTAGATGATCTTCGTAGATTGAACCCGCATAACGCACGCGAGTCAGTACGCGCCAATCGCCATTGGTGTGATTAGCCGTTAGGTTGTAACGCAGTGCTGGTAAGTTATCTTCTAGCATCTTAATACGCTCTTCCGAGATATTATCTGATGCGCGATCAACCACGGTTTGTGTCCAGTTATATGCGAACGAGAATGTCGTTTCACCACCAAACATATCCATATCGTAACTCGCTACGATATCAACACCCTGTGTTGTGGTATCAAAGTCATTGGTAAAGTACGAGATTTCAGTAAAGCTCGATGCATCGGTAACGCCAGAAGCTACTAACTCAGCGCGATCTTGATCCGTTAGCTTAATTCCCGAGGTTGTTGAAATACGATCGGTCACTTCAATGTTGAAGTAGTCGATAGTTAAGAAAATACCATTTTCAAATTCACCCACTAAACCAACACTAAAGTTAGTCGACTCTTCAGGTGTTAGTGTAGTACCGCCTTTTTTCTGAGAAATTGGATGCGTTGGTGGCAGTGTCGCACGGTCAATTAGCGCGCCATCTGTACCAAATGCTGTTGTTACGTTACGGACAGTTGCCTGACCAATCGTTGGTGCTTTAAAGCCTGTGCTGATTGCGCCGCGCAGTGCCCAATCTTCTACAAACTCCCAACGTGCCGATAGCTTACCTTTAGTCGTGTTACCAAAGTCAGAGAAATCTTCAAAACGAATCGCCGCGCCCACCATAAATTCATCGGTGAAGTAAGTTTCAGTATCTAGATACAAGGCAACACTGTTACGACTAGTTTTACCCGCGCTTCGCGCCGACAAACCAGGGAAGCCGTTAGAGCCGATACCAAAACCTTGTGAAGCCAATGGACCAATTTCCCAAGATTCTTGATCGCCGGCAATAGATTCGTATGACTCATTGCGGTATTCAATACCACCCGCCACATTCATTGGCTCGTCGAAACCAACCTCAACCGCTTTAGAGAAGTCCACGTTGAGCATATCTTCTTGTTGAATATAAGTACCAGGACTGAACTCTGTTGGTGTATCTGGACCTAACGATGGGTTAATCGAGCCACTTAGCTTGTAATCAACTTCATTGCGGCCATGAGAGAAACTCACATCGTAAAATACTTCATCGCCAAACTCGCCCTTTGTACCAAAGACTAGTGAAGTATCAGTCACATTACCGCCAAATTTAGGTGTAAAACCACCCGGCAACATTTCGTTAAAAGAGAAACAGTTCGGGTTATTTTGTACGCCATCAATATAGTTTTGCTGCGTTAATACATTACCCGTAGTAATAGGAATCACTGGACAGCTAATGCCATCATCTGGAGTTAAATCACCCACTAACAATGTTTTACCATCATCGTTAGAATAAGCACCGCCACGTGTGTGTGGGTTACGGTAGTAGAAGCCACCCTCAACATCACGCTTAGCAATGTTACCGAATAAATAAGCTTCAGCGCCATCACCTAAATCAAGACCGGCATTAACAAATACTTTAATGTCTTCTTTAAATTCAGGAGCACCCCACACTTGTGCCGGAGAGGCTACGTGAGTATTTCCAGCATCAATCAGCCCTTGTGCATCATCACGCTGTACGCTTCGACTCGTAGGATCTGACTGTTTCCATTCAAACGAGGTATTAATAAAACCGTTTTCAGTGAGCGGTAAGCCGATGTTACCCGATACCTGAACACCATCACCATCGCCCTCATAAAACTCACCATACTTGACTTCAAACATGCCGCCTTCGCTAGCATTTTTGAGGGTGAAGTTCATCACACCAGCAAGTGCATCTGAGCCGTATTGCGCTGCCGCACCATCACGCAATACATCAACTTGCTTAATTGCAGCCGATGGAATTACCGATAAATCAGGCCCTTGTGCACCATCTGATAAGCCGCCGCCTAAGAAGGTAATTACGGCACTGCGATGGCGACGTTTTCCGTTGACAAGAATCAAGGTATGATCCGACGCCAAGCCACGTAAATTCGCTGGGCGAACTAGCGTTGAACCATCGTTAATAGGTTGGTCATTTACATTGAATGATGGCACGACATTTTGCAGTAGTGAAACCATATCTGACGGGCCTTGGTTAGCGATTTCACCGCCATCGATAATGTCGACTGGCACTGCGGAGTCACTAGCTGAGCGCGGGGCAGCACGGGTACCTATGACAGAAATTTTCTCTGCATTTTTAACGGCATCTTTGGTCGATTTTTCATCTTCTGCCGCCATTAAAGGCGCTGAGGTAATCGCAGTTGATACGAAAAGTGCGATGGCACTTCGCTGGTAGTTGTTTGACATACGTTGTTCCTTGTTATTCTCAAGTGAGAAATAAAAATAAAGTTCGGTGTATATTCACCTTTTAACAACATCATGCTACATAACATTTAATTAACATACAAACAGTTGTTTTGTTATATGCTAGAAAAAATCATATATTTGCATGGAAATACGAGTAAAAGACGATGATTTCCGGCGAAATAGCCAATGCATATATAAATTTGTACGTTAAAAAAATGTTAAATACAACAGTAACAACGAAAATTAACCATTAAACAACGACGTCCCAATAAATTTCAGAGCCTGCTTTTTGACTAAGTTTTTTATTAAATTCTGTAAAGCGCTCTATTGCGATATCTTCGCCAGTCAGCCAACGCCACGTATGTCGGTAGCAATTCGCTTTGAGTAAATCGTAATTGTAGAAGTTAAAAACATCCTGTGATGCGCTGTCTATCATTCGACTAAAGGTTAAGGGGACACCCTGTCGATCACAGGCGGCAAAAATATGACTGCCACTACGATCTGCCAAGAAGCGCTTTTTAGAGACAGCCCTGATCAAACCACTGCCATGAAGCTCTACAATAGTCTCATCATCGATCACTACGCCAGTGTGAATAAAGGCTTCATATACCTCACAACAAACGACACTTCCCGGCACTAGCGCGACGTGTTTTGGACTCGGTAGCACCTCAGAGGGCTCTCGTCCAAGATTGGGCTTTAACGGATTACGACGATCACTATCAAGGGATCGCAAAAAGGACTTCTGATTGTCATGGGCAAGTACAGCACCGACAACGGTACCAGCGAGTATTACAGGCAATGGCATAATTGCGCTCCATAAATTTTGCTTATATTTTAAGCTAGCGAGTTTTTACGAAAAGCCCAAGTGTTGTCCTGTTACAATTTGTGTTTAGCAATTATCTACAATTCAATTACTATAGATTTAACAAATCATAAATTCGATTTAAATAATGAGTAACGATGATAAAACTACGCGATCTTGAATACCTCGATGCCATAGAACAACACAGACATTTTGGTAAAGCCGCCAGCGCATGCTATGTCAGCCAACCGACGCTTAGTGGCCAATTAATGAAGCTAGAAGAACAACTTGGATTGCAGTTAATAGAGCGCCATCGTCACAATGTGATGCTGACGCCAGCGGGTGAAAAGCTGGTGATTGATGCACGCAAAGTGCTAAATGCGGCTCAAGATTTTGAGCGCCAAGCCAAAGATTTACTCGATCCTCTCGCCGGCGATATTCACATGGGTTTGATCCCAACACTAGCGCCTTATTTGCTTCCTCACATAATGCCTGCATTATCGAGTGAGCTACCAAAAGTGCAATTCCTATTACACGAAAATCAAACCAAGGTTTTGCTGCAAAAACTCGATGAAGGCAAGCTCGATGTGTTAGTGCTGCCGTATCTCGAAGAAATGGATAAATTTGAATGCTACGATTTGTTTGACGAGCCGTTAGTGTTGGCCGCTCCGAGCGAGCACCCGTTGACGACGCAACAAGATTTATCATTACATCACTTGCATGAGTATAAAATACTGACGTTAGAAGATGGGCATTGTTTGAAAGATCAAGCGATGGGATATTGTTTCTCAGCGGGTGCTAAAGAAGATACCAGTTTTCAAGCAACCAGTTTAGAGACATTGCGCCACATGGTCGCCAGTGGCGCTGGCATCACGCTGTTACCAGCGTTAGCCACAACACAAATAAACACCAATAATACGATTGCTTATTTGCCATTTAGCGAGCCACAACCGACTCGCAAAATTTCATTAGTCATCAGACCAAATTATTCGCGAATGCACTGCGTAAGAAAAATCGTCAGTGTCATTCGCGAAGCAGCTAAGCCGCTATTTCCATGATTTCATTTTGTGGCCTTTTAAGGCGTAGAACAAAATGAATAGATAACAGGGTAAGCCAACCCAATAAGCAATTTGAGTATCATTCATCACATGCGCTACTTTGCCGAAAACCAGCGGTAAAATAGCGCCTCCTGAAATACCCATAATCAATAACGCTGATGCTTGTGAGGTAAATTTACCCATGCCGTCAAGTGCCAATGGCCAAACCGATGGCCATACTAATGCATGCGCCAAGCCCATCAAGGCAACAAAGGTTACCGAGTCAGGCACTACACTTATTCCTGTCCAGCCCCAAAGTATATCGGCGATTGCGGTTGATGTTTGTGAGCCACAGACAATACCAACAATACACAGTGAACCCGCAATGGCCGAGCCTAACAGCGCTTGTTGCTGAGAGATGAATCGCGGAATACAAGTAACACCGATAATATAGCCAATCACCATAAACACCATAGTGTAAGAGGTTAGTGAAGCAAAGTTTTCAACCCCTAACCCAGAGCCGTAAAGACCTATGGTATCGCCAGCAATTACTTCAACGCCCACATAAGCAAATAATGCAATAGCGCCTAATACCACTTGCGGGAATGCAAATACGCTGCCTTTTTCATCGCTGTCGCTCGCTTCAGATTCTAAATCTAATTCAGGTAACGACGAGAATTTCACTAATGCAATCAGGAAAGCGAGCGCAATTGCCATGTAAATATATGGCACGACTAGCTTGTTCGACAATTCAGTAATGGTTGCTTCACGCTGCTCTTCTGCCATCGCTGCAACAGCTTGCTCAGAAACATCCCCCATATCAGCAAGGATTAACGCTGTGAATACAAGAGGTACAACGACGCCAGCAGCTTTGTTAATCAGGCCCATAATAGAGATACGCATCGCCGCGCTCTCTTCAGGGCCAATTTTAACCACGTAAGGATTGGAAGCCGTTTGCAGAATTGTTAAACCCGTGCCCAAGATAAACAATGCAACCAAGAAGATGCCGTAGTTAGCGCTTTGTGCTGCTGGGATAAAAGCCAGCGAGCCAACTACCATAATACCCAATCCAATGGCCATACCGTTTTTATATCCCGTTTTATTGAGGATAAACGACATTGGAAACGCCATTACCGTGTAGGCGATATAAAATGCGAAAGTAACAAATAATGCTTGGAACTCATTGAGTTCACATACAATTTTCAAAAACGGAATTAACGAACCGTTAAGCCAAGTTACAAAACCAAAAATAAAAAACAGCACACCAATAATAACCATCGGCATAAGTGTCGATTGGTTAGGTTTGCTTGTCGATACTGCAGTATTCATGAAGCCTCCAAGACCTGTAATTATTATAATTTATGTGGCTCTCCACCAATCCATGACTGAGTCACCTGCCAATTGTCATTGATGGCGATAATATCGGCACGCGCACCAGCAATCAATTGACCATATTCTTTTTCTATTCCCAAACATTGTGCAGGATATAAACTTGCCATGCGCAATGCTTCTTCTAACGGCACACCAACGTATTTAACTGTGTTAGCCACCGCTTGAATCATATCCAACGCCGAGCCTGCTAGCTCGCCAGTGGTTGAATTAAGTTGATTGCCAGTGCGAATAATTTCGCGGTCGAAAAACGCAAAACGCTCAATGTCTGTACCTACTACCGACATTGCATCTGTAACCAAAACGACAGAGCTTTTCGGCTTTGTCTTAAGCGCAAGGCGACACGCATCATAATCAACATGTAGGCCGTCGACAATCAAACCACATGTAGCCTTGTCATTTAATAACGCAGCCCCCACCATGCCAGGCTCACGTGATGTCATCGGTGACATCGCGTTATAAAGATGAGTAAAGCCCGTTGCACCAGCATCTAATGCCGTTTGCGCGGTTTTAAAATCGGCGTTGGAATGACCCAGAAATACAATAATCCCTAACTCGACCATGCGTTTTATATCATCACAGCTAATGTTTTCAGGTGCCACAGTCACTTTGATTTGACCGAGATCTTTTCGTGTTAATACAGACCATTCTGCGTCTGAAATTGGGCGAATATAGGCTTCACTATGAGCGCCTTTTTTAGCGACGCTTAAATGCGGACCTTCAAAATGCACGCCAATGATACCAGCACTGTTTTGCGCAATAGCGTCGGCAATCGCATCGGCGGCACTAGCCATCACTTGTGCGGTATCTGTAATTAGCGTCGGCAGCATGGCCGTTGTGCCGTAATTATGATGAGCCGCGAAAATAGCCTCGACACCTTCGATATCACGATGCGTATTTAACAATGCACCGCCACCACCATTAACTTGTAAATCAATGAAGCCGGGACACAGCAGTCCATCAACGTGTTGCTTAGCTCGTTCATCCCGTTGTTCAATCGATTTGATTAAGCCGTTTTCTACAACCACTTGAGCATTGTCATGCATTTTATGGCCATCAAAAATTCGATTGGCACTGATTACTTTGGTAGCACTCATAAAATTCCCATTTGCTGCTTGGCAAAAATTATTGCCCCTTGTTCAGGTGGCAATGCAGGTTCAGATAAACGTTCGACAACATGAGGCGCTAGATAGGGTGTAATAACTGGCGTCAAACCGCCAATTAGTGACAAGCGCTCAGGATTATTTTCCCACAACTTATCAGCAATACTACTAATATAACTCGCACCTTCATTGATAATCGCCAACGCTTGTTCGTCGCCTTCATTTGCGGCATCAAACGCCACAAATGCAAGGCTAGCAAAAAAGCTTGAAGGACGATGCGCCACCACTTCAACTAAGTCAAGCGGCGTGCTGCACGATAAATGTGAGAGTAATTTTTGATTCATTAAAGACTTAGGAACAAGCTGATCGAGCGAGCGCATAACGACATTAACTACATTTAATCCTGTCCATGCGCCACTGCCATGATCGCCATGTGGAAACCCATGACCGCCGATAAAGCACTCTTTGCCAGCCATATAACTGTAACCACAAGAGCCTGTGCCCGTAATCATAATCGCGCCATCCTGACCATTATGGGCACCAAGACACGCAATATTTAAATCTGTCGTTAAATGAAACTGTGCAAAAGGATGCTGCCAATCGAGCATTTTATTCATCAAACTCGGTAAATTAACACCAGCTAAGCCAACACCAGCAATAAGACGCTTAGTATGTTCAACGGGTAACCCCGCGTCAGATAACGCTAATTGCGCAGATTCAGTAATAGAATGCAAAGTTTGTTCAAAGCCATGCAGCGGATTTGCCGGTCCAGAAATACCAACGCCCAACACCGTGTTCTGCGCGTCAACGATCACTGCCTTGCATTTACTACCACCACCATCGATACCTATAAACAGTTGATCTTTCTTTATATTGATTCTATTCACAAACTATCCTGCTCTAATGCTGAAACTCTATTTTGCAGATTAACGCACAGGCGCAACCCTTTAATTATTGAAACACTGTAGCCAATAATGACAACGTTGTCATTATTTTTTTGATACAATTGACTACGAACATTTAACAATACTCAAATCAATTGACAACGCTGTCATTTTTGTTCAATGATAAAAAGAGCTTAAGAGATAGTCCCCTAACGAGGTAATAAAATGAGAATAATAATTGTCGAGAATGCACAGCAAGTCGCACAACGCGGCGCGCAAATATTCAGCCAGCAGATAAGCAATAAACCAGACTCTGTAATTGGTTTGGCGACAGGCTCAACGCCCATCTCTATGTATCAGGCACTTATTCAAAAGCATCAAGCAAAAGAACTCTCTTTTGCGCATGTTACTTCATTTAATCTCGATGAGTACCTCGGTTTAAAAGGGCAGCACCCCCAAAGTTATCGCTACTTTATGAACAACAACCTCTTTAACCATATCGATATTAATTTAGAAAATACGCATGTACCTAACGGTGCCAGCGATACACCGCTCACGGCAGGCGAAGAATACGAAAATTTAATTCAACAAGCTGGCGGTATCGATTTGCAACTACTGGGTATTGGCAGAAATGGTCACATTGGTTTTAACGAGCCAACGTCATCACTCAACTCAAGAACTCGTATCAAAACGTTAACCCAAGAAACAATTGATGATAACGCGCGTTTCTTTGGTCCTGATGAGTTTCAACCCACGCTCTCTATCACTATGGGTATTGGCACCATCAATCAAAGTCGCGGTGTTGTTTTATTGGCGACTGGCGATAGCAAAGCGCAAGCGATTAAAGATACGGTAGAAGGCCCATTAAGCGCCATGTGTCCAGCCTCTGCCCTGCAACTTCACCAAAATGCAACGATTATTGTCGACGAAGCTGCGGCCTCTTTGCTTGCTCACAAAGAACTCTATAAGCACATTGAATCTCAACAAATTGCTCTTACCTCACTGTAAATTACCTTGTTTACTCGCCGATAGCCTCATCGGCGACACTTTTTTAACTTACTTTTACGCTTTTCTCTCTTATTCCTCACTTAAAAATTAAAGAATATTTCCACCCTTCCACTCGTCACATCTGTAAAACAACAAGTAACAATTCCCCCTTAATCCATTGAAATAAAATGGAAAAACAAAAACAAATATGCAACACAAATTTAACACTGCGTTCATAATTTACACAAAAGTTAGAATTTTTTCTGGATCATGCTCACTGAAACGTGTAATGTTTGTCATCAGAAAGTGACAACGCTGTCATTTATCTTTAACAAAATTGTGCTATGCAAATAGTTAATGCATTTGTCTGATGAAACTAGAAATATTCGTCTACATTTAGCTATTGCATTGATCTAAAAAACATAACTAAAACCACTAAAACAGATGGAAGGAAAGTCAATGTCGAGCATGAAATTCAACAAGCGCTTATTGGCCACCAGCATAGCTGTAGCAATGGGCGGGATCGCCGCTCCAGCGATTGCTGAAGAAGACAAAAGCAAAAAAGAAGCCGAAGCCAAGATCGAAACTATTCAGGTCAGCGGTATTCGTGCGAGTAGTAAAGCCAGTATCAATACTAAGCGCTTTGCAGCGTCACAAGTAGACGGCATCGCTGCCGAAGACATTGGTAAACTTCCAGATGTAACTATCGCTGATTCACTACAACGTATCACTGGTGTACAGGTTACGCGTACTGCTGGTGAAGGTGGTGTTATTGCGATACGTGGTTTACCTCAAGTAGACACAACCATGAATGGTGAAGTGTTCCTAAGTGCGACTACTATCGACTCTTCAGGTGCTGACTACGGCAACCTTCCAGCACAACTTTTCTCAGGTGTAGATGTATTTAAATCAGCGCAAGCAAAACGCAGTGCCGCTGGTATTTCTGGTTCTATCGACCTAAAAACACGCCGTCCATTTGATATGGATGATGGTTATACTTATGGCCTAGGTGGCGAACTAACTAACGGTTCAATCAGCAAAGAAACCGATCCAACTCTTAACGGCTTAATTGCTTACAACGGGGATAAGTTCGGTGTTTTATTTGCAGCAGTGACTTCAGAAGCTAACCTAGCAACTGACTACAACGGTTATTTCGATACTTCAGAAAACGGTGGTATCGGTGCAGCAAACAACAACCACACTTGGGGTGCAAACTCTCGCGGCGAAGAAACTCGTCACGTTGTACCACAAGGTTTTGCAGCATTTAACAAAGAAGAAGAGCGTAATCGCGACGCTTTCCAACTAACACTGCAAGGTGACTTAGGCGAAGGCTTCGAAGTTGTATTTGATGCTTTCTACACAGATCAAGAGCGCTTTAACCGCCGTCAAGGTTTGTCACAAAACAACCGTTGGAACAGCTTTAACGAATACGCTTATCCAAATGATGCGGGCTTTACTGGCGATTCATTCACTGATCCAGATGGTAACGTGTGGGCTGGTATAAACTCATTCGACATGCAGTCTTACCGTCTACAAACCTTTACTCAGGTTAACAACAACACTGAAACATCTGAAAACTACAACCTTGAACTGAACTACAACAACGGTGGTGCTCTTACTGGTCAGGTTCGTATGACTCGCGCGAAAGCAACAGCTCGTATGCGTCACGGCTATGGTGAAGGCGATATCTTAAGTATCGACCGCGGCACATTAGTGACAGGTCCAGGTCAGTTCACTCAAGGTGCAAACTGTACCAATGGCGAAACTGTCGTTGGTGACAAAGGCGGTTGTTATGCTGACTTCTCACCAGGCGGTATCGAAGACATCTTTACCTTATCTTACGACGCGTCAGGTGAGCATCCTATCTTTAGTGGTTTCGATCAAATCGTTAATGGTGGCGCTGGCCCGCAAAGCGTTGCAGCTTACATGGCTGATATCAATTCATACCACATTGGCGCGTTCTCTTCAGAGGGCAACACCGATGACGAAGGTACTATCGATACGTTCAGCACACGTTGGAATTACGCACTAGAAGATAACGATTACATCACTAGCATCGACTTTGGTGCACGTGTGATGGAGCGTAGCGTAGATCACGACCAATTCACCTACACGTCAAACTTTGGTGACGGTTGTGATATCGCCCAGTGGAAAGCCGTTGATCAGTTCATGGATACTGCTGGCTGTGAAGGCAACCCAGCTGCTGGTGAATACCTCACAGAAGACGTTGGCGATCTTAAAGCGGGTGATTGGGTTCCTTACACTATCTTAGGTCCAACTCGTCTTGATCAACACACTGACGTGTCATTCCAAACTAACTTTGGCGCAGTTGCTGGCATCCCAGGCATGTGGGCAATCGATCCAAGCAACTTCGATGATCCTCGCCAGTTCCACTTAGATACCTTTGGTAACGTACAACGCACAGAAAACGGTGGCGCTTCATACGACGTTAAACTGCAAGAGACAAGTTTCTTCACTCAAGTTAACTTCGAACACGGTATCGTTAGTGGTAACGCGGGTCTAAAAGTTGTAGAAACAGATCTATACGTTAAGCAAAACCTAGTGGGTGCTTCTCTACCACACAGTGGTCTAGGCCCTGACACGGGTGATGAAGTTACAGAGCGTAGCTACACTGATTACCTACCATCGCTAAACGTTGCTATCCAAGCAACTGACGATGTAGTGCTACGTGGTGCTTACTCGAAAAATATGCAAGCGCTAGATCTTTCACAATGGGGTGGCGGTAAAACTGTTGGTCGTGTAAACAACGAAGACTGTGATTGTTTACGTGTTGTTCGCGGTACATTAACTGGTAACCCAGCGCTAAACCCATGGCGTTCTAAGAACATGTCTTTATCAGCTGAGTGGTATCCAGGTGAAGAGTCAATGTTCTTCTTATCAACCTTCAAGATCGACATCGAAAGCTTTACCGAAGGCGGTACGGTGATGATTGATGAGCCAGATGCCGATGGTATCCGTCGTGGCCCATGGCCATTTGCGACACAGGTTCAAGGTAATGGCGGTAGCGTACAAGGTTACGAAATCGGCGGTAAGTTAGCACTTTCTGACTTCATCGATGTGCCAGTACTTAGCAACATGGGTCTAGACGTTAACTACACCTACAACGATAGCAAGCAAGATGCTAAAGATGTTCACGGTAATGACTTGCCATTCGTTGGTATGTCAGAAGACACTTACAACTTAGTACTGTGGTACGAGCAAGACGAATTCTCTACGCGTCTAGCTTGGAACTCAGTAAGCCCACGCCTAATTACCCAAGGCACAGTTGGCGCAGTTGGTGGTCAATCACTATACCAAGACACTTACTCGCAACTTGACGTTAACTTTAGCTACAACGTTAACGACGATATCAGTGTGTACGTGAATGGTTCGAACATTCTTGAAGAGTACCAACAAACTTACCTAGAGTTTAAATCGCAAAAAGCGTTCCAAAACATCTATGAAGCACGTTGGACACTTGGTGCTCGCATCAACTTCTAAGCCTAAATAGACTTAGGACAAGCAAAGCCGCATCGAGTAATCGCTGCGGCTTTTTCGGTATCAACCACCATGCTATTGCTCAATGGTAATCAACCAACCATGTTGTTAGGATTGCACAATACAAGTGCATAAATGGTAATCAGATGACAGAGAAAACCGTTAAAAAAATCGTAATCGTCGGTGGCGGTACTGCCGGATGGATGACTGCGGCTGCCTTGGCTCACCAATTTAAACAGCAAGCAACCGATATCACCGTTGTCGATTCTAGTGACATCGGCACTGTTGGTGTTGGCGAAGCCACCATCCCCACCATTAGACGCTTTTATCAAAGGTTGGGATTTACCGATCATCAAGTGATCAAAGCCACCAGCGCAACCTGCAAGTTGGGCATTGAGTTTAAAGGTTGGAACACACCTGATAGCAGCTTCATTCATCCCTTTGGTTTATACGGGCAAAACGTTAATAATCTCCCCTTTCATCATTACTGGCTCAAACTCAAACAACACGGCAACACTACCCCACTCGCTGATTACTCATTAGGTGTCCAGTTAGCAAAACACGATAAATTTATGCCGTGTATTAGCAACCCCAAAAACCAACTTGAGATTTTTGATTGGGCATTGCATTTTGATGCGGCACGCTTCGCCAATCTAATGAAAGATTATGCACTCGAGCATGGCGTCACTCATGTCGACAGTATTATCGAGCAAATAGACACGAATGAAGATGGTGAAGTTAGCCAATTAAAACTCTCTAATGGCCAGACAATTAGCGGCGACTTATTTGTCGACTGTTCCGGCTTTAGTGGTCTACTTATTAATAAGACTCTCAAGGTTGGTTATCGCGACTGGAGTCAGTGGCTATTGTGCGATCGGGCAATTGCAGTGCAAAGCGAAAGCGTTGCTGCGCCGGCACCACGCACCATAGTCACCGCCCATGAAGCAGGTTGGCAATGGACTATTCCACTACAACATCGACAAGGCAATGGTCACGTGTATAGCAGTCGCTTTACTGACGATGAAACCGCAAAAAAACGCCTATTAGAAAACATAGATGGGCCGCTAACCACAGAACCAAGAGTCTTTCAATTTACCCCAGGTCGACGTGAACAAACATGGTGCAAAAACGTCGTCGCAATAGGGTTAGCATCTGGCTTTCTAGAGCCATTGGAAAGCACCAGTATTGCACTGATAGAAACCGCTATCGACAAGCTTCAACAATCGATAAAGTCAGGTGCTTATAGCCCACAGATAATAAACCGATTCAACGAAGTTACCGCACTGGAATATGAACGCGTGCGAGATTTTATTATTTTGCATTACAAAGCCAATCAGCGCAGCGAATCGATGTGGCAATATTGTCGTGAAATGTCAGTGCCCGACACCTTACAACGTAAAATGTCCGCCTATGCGCAACAAGGGGATTTACAGCGCTTACCGTGGGAAATATTTGGCCAAGATAGTTGGCTGGCAATTTTTGATGGTTTTCATCAATGGCCCCAGCAATATCATCCTCAGCTCGATAAAATGCCCCTTGATGTTATCAAGAACGGACTTGCGTCAATGCATGCCGATGTCGCCAAACTATGGCAACAAGCGCCAAGCCACAGTGACTTTTTAACGCAACATTTTGATTATCAACTAGCAACCAACTGTGAGAATCACTCATGAAATTAACCTCTCAGCCTATTAACAAATTTGTCATTGTCGGTGGTGGCACTGCTGGCTGGTTAGCCGCAGCTACACTAGGCAATATTTTTAAAAATAGTCCAGTTGAGGTCGAGCTAGTTGAATCTGATGAAGTAGGCATTATTGGTGTCGGTGAAGCGACGATTCCACCACTCCTTGATACCTTGGCGGGCTTAGGTATCGATCAGGTTGATTTTATTAAAAATACACAAGCCAGCTTCAAACTCGGTATCGAATTTGAAGACTGGCACACCAAAGGCCAATCGTATTTCCATCCCTTTGGAACCTTAGGCGCATCTATCGATGGCCATGACTTTTTTCAGTGTTGGTTAAAAACTCAGGCTCATGGTGATAACACGCCGTTAATGGCGCATTCTCCTGAAACCCAATTAGCGAATCACAACAAATTCTTCTTGCCATTTGAAGCCGTGAATACGCCATTGGCGCACACCAAATACGCTTTGCACCTCGATGCAACCTTGGTGGGGAAATATCTCAAAAACTTCGCGACTAACATTGGTGTAGAACAAACCATCGGCCATGTTAAAGACATCGCTCTGGATAACTCAGGCAACATTCAACACATAGTGCTGTCAGATGAGCGCGTGATCCATGGCGATTTCTTCATTGATTGTACAGGGTTTAAAGGTCTATTGATCGAAGAAGCATTAAGTGCAGGCTACGACGACTGGTCGCATTACCTCCCTTGTAATAGAGCGGTTGCTGTACAGACAGAGAATGTAGGCGAAACCACCCCTTATACGAATGCCAAAGCGCAAGACGGCGGCTGGACGTGGCGAATTCCCTTGCAACACCGCACAGGTAATGGTTATGTATTTTGCAGTAAATACGTCTCCGACGAGCAGGCGATTGAAACTCTACTTAACCACGTGCAAGGTGAAGTATTAACAGAGCCGCGTGTGATTCCATTTACCACGGGAATTCGTCGTAAGACATGGCATAAGAACTGTTTGGCCTTGGGACTGGCACAGGGCTTTTTAGAGCCATTAGAGTCTACCGCTATTCACTTAGTTTCAAAAACACTCGCGCTATTTGTGCGCATGTTTCCAGATCGTCAATGTTCAGCGACACTGCGCGATGAATTCAATCGCAGAGTGCGCGCCGATTATGAAGAAATAAGAGACTTTTTAGTGCTGCACTATTGCACCACACAGCGAGAAGACACACCATTTTGGCGTTGGTGTAAAAACATGGATATCCCTGAAACTCTGGCGAGAAAAATGGCGTTTTATCGCGCCAGTGGTAGTTTGCTCCCTGGGGTTGAAGAGCTGTTTCAGCCCACCAGCTGGTACGCAGTACTAACAGGGATGCAAGTGATGCCAGAATATTACAATTCCACCACTGACGCCCTTGATTATCAGCGCCTACAAGCCTCGCTCCACAGTGGACATCAGGCCATTAGTCACCACGTGAAAAAACAGCCAAGCCACGATGAATTTTTAGCAAAATATTGCCCAGCACCTAAGCCCTGAGCCTTAGTCTGATACCGAGCTTTAGTCTTGCGGTGCTAGGCAGTGTTTATTAATAAATTGCTGATGACTCATCGCTTGACTCGCAGCGCCATTAATCGAGTGACTCATTTGGCCTAGCTTGTTGCTAATCAAATCAGTTGCGACTAATTCGGCGCGAGGATCACGACGATGTGGCACCACGCCAAACGCGTTATACATAGTGAGCCAACTCGATTTCTCGAATGATTCGTTTTCATGCATCACAATATGACCACGGCTCTTAAACACATCTATCTTGTGTTGAAGGGTCGCAGGTATTTTCATATCACGACAAGTACGCCAAAAATCACTGTCCTCACGACCACTGAGCTTGTAATGCAAAATCAAGAAATCGCGAATATTCTCCATTTCATGATTGTGTAAACGATTAACCTCATCGATATCCGCTTGGTTAAAGCTACTGTCGGGAAAAAACGTCAGCAATTTAGCCAACGCCGTTTGAATCAAAGAAATGCTCGTCGACTCTAATGGCTCTAAAAAGCCACTGGCTAGACCAAGTGCAAAACAATTTTTATTCCAGATTTTTTTACGTCGCCCCGGTGTAAAACGCAAATGACGCGGCGCGTTAATAGTCTCACCTTGAATGCTGTCCAACAGCTGAGCCTCGGCGCTTTCTTGGCTCTGATAGCGGCTTGCATAAATATAACCATTACCAGTGCGGTGTTGCAGCGGAATATGCCATTGCCAACCATTACCATGAGCGATGGAGCGCGTATAAGGTTCTGGTTCAGCAACACTTGTTGTTTGTACAGCTACGGCGCGATCACACAACAAATAGTCGCTCCAATCTTCATACCCCGTGTTAAGCGCTTGCTCAATCAATAACCCTTGAAAACCACTACAATCGATAAAAAAGTCAGCATTAATTTCGCTGCCATCTTCCAATCGAACCGATTTTATAAAACCGTTATCGACCCGCAGTTTAGTTTCACTAATCAAGCCATCAATATGCTCTACCCCACTGCTAGTACACCAATGCTTAAGAAACTCAGCATAACGACCAGCGTCAAAGTGATAGGCGTAGGCATAATCCGCTAATGGCGTTTGCGGATTGGGGTGCGGCTGTGCGAATTTACCTTTATTAGCAAGCACGCAGGGGAAGCTGTAATCACTCAAATTGACTGAATGCCCATTAGCCTGCATGTGATTGAGATACTGGTGGAATTCGACATTATCTATCGTTGCGCCATAGTCAGCAAAAGGATGGAAAAAACTATCGCAATTCACTGCCCAACGCTCAAATTGGATCCCTAATTTGAACGTCGCTTTTGTGGCTTTAATAAACTCGATCTCATCAATACCAAGATTGCGATTAAACTGCACAATATTTGGTATGGTTGCCTCTCCGACCCCAATAGTGCCAATGGAAGAAGATTCGATAACGGTCACTTGAGTGGATTGGCCGCGCAGATAGTTGTTAAGCGAGGCCGCAGCCATCCAACCTGCCGTGCCACCGCCAACAATAACTATACGTTTAAATTCTTGATGCATTTCGCGTCCTTATTTACCCGCCAAAGAAGCTAGTTTACCCAGATGAGAGCGTCCAGCAACTGGCGCCGAGAAATATTCGATGGCGCCACGCTTTTGCATGGTAACAAACACGGTTTTACCATCTTCACCACCAAAGGCGACATTTGTTGGATGTTGGCCTGTTAATTTCATTTCTCGCAGTAATTTCCCCGTAGGAGAAACAACAGCGATGACACCTTTGCCGTAACGCGCAATATATAAATTGCCATTTTTGTCGCTGCGCATACCATCTAAGCCATAATCGTCAAAGCTGATATGCAAACGCTTGTTGCTAACATTGCCAAACGTATCGAGGTCAAAGCGCCACACTTTGCGTTGCACACTTTCGTTCACATAAAGAATTTTGTTATCAGGGCTCACTTCAATACCATTGGTGGTGCCCATATCGTCTGCCAATAAGTGTATACGACCTGCTTGATCAATTCGCCATAATTTACCCGTTCCTTGCGCCCAATTAGGATCGCTGGCAAATAGAGTGCCGTTGTCCATGACCGCTAAATCGTTTGGCTGATTCATTTCATCGTTACGAGCAAATGCAGTTAAGGATTTTGTCTTAAGATCTGCCCGCCATACAATATGGTTAACATAATCGGCGATATACATATCGCCGTTGAAAAAACGAATGCCGTTACCCACAGAATTATTAGGTAGTGAGAGAAAAATCGTTGCATCGCCGTGATTATCAACAACGCCAATAGTGCCTTGGCGTTGTAGGTTGACGGCGAATAGTCGCCCAGAGTCATCAACCGCAGGGCCTTCTACCCCTTGGGTAAATACACCATCAGCAACAAAATCACTCGACGTTTGAAATTGCTGTGCACAGCCCATTGTGGCTAGCACACAACCAACAAGAATCGCCTTGCGCATTATTTTTCTATCACCAAGGTACGTCCAGCACGCTCGCCGTTAAAAGTGCGAGTGCGTACAGACACCGGATGCGTGACTGCAACAGGTTTTTTGTAACGCTTCCATAAGCCATTACCTTCGCGATATTCAATGGCTACCCCATCAAGGCTGGTGTTGGCGTGTAATTTACCTTCAATAACTTTGGCGCCAACGGTTGGTAAGCGATAGAAAACACCAAGGGTTTCAAGTTTTGGTAACTCTTTTTGCGCCAGTGTCTGCGAAAATGCATGCCACTGTGCGTCTCGTTTAGTACGCAACTCATTTGTAAAAGTGTTGGTTTCTTGAGAATAAACCGCACCGCCTGCGTCATAAGGCACTTCCCAATCAGCCTGATGCCACGCACGCTCAGCTAAAGATACAATTCGTGGATATACCATGTATTGTGCTTGCTCTGTGCTACGAACAGTTTCACTCCACAATTGCCCCTGAATACCTGCCGTTTTGTAACCTTTGGGCAACGGCTTATGAATAACCTTACCTGTCGTGTCCATCTGCAAAGTATCGTCGCTCACAAATGGCTGACCTTTCGTCGTTACACGAAATTCGGCGTGAACTGGTAAGTTATCCGGCATAAAGTTAAATACCGTTTGGCTATTTACACGACGCGATGCCCATTTGTAGCCGCGCTCTTTGGGATCAAACTCATAGGGAAAATCAAAATAGGTTAAATCAGGAATCGATAATACCGTGTTCCAACCGCGATGCGCTTGTTCACTGGCTTGTTTATGCGCACCACCTGGGAACGTGCCCCAGATATACGAATAAACGTCAGACGGCATTTTCGAAGCGTCGGTTTCACCCATGCCATCATTCCAACCGCCAACGCTAATGCCTTTAGCGGCAACCATATTAGATACGCGCTCGATAAAGTGAGCACTTAGGTGTTTAGCATCGGTAATCGCGATATCCGAACGACTCATTAAGTTCTTACAGGCTGGCGAATCAACCCATGCGCCAGCTGTTTCATCAGCACCGATATGATACATCTCAAGCGGATGGCCAGCGTCTTTATGCATGGCCTGCAAATCAGCAAGAACACGATCAATAAAGTCATACGTCGATTCCATACAGATATTCAACGTATTGTCGTTGTAATGCTGAATCGAGCTATATTGTGTTTTATCGTCAAGATCAGTGAGCAGATAACGCTTAGCTTCCACTGGTTGCTCTAACTTCATGTAATGCTCATAGCGCGCTTCCATCGCTTTTACCGCTGCGCGAGAATGCCCTGGCATGTCCAAAGATGGGATCACTTGAATATGGTGCTGACTCGCCGAACGTAGAATTTCTTTGTAATCCTCAGTCGATAAGTATCCATCGCGTTGTGGTTGTCCGGCACTACCAAGCTGAGGCTGTAAACACTCACTATCAGTTAGATCCATACAACGCTTACTACCTACCGACGTTAATTCAGGTAAAGAAGGAATTTCTAAACGCCAGCCTTCATCTTCCGCTAGGTGTAAGTGCAGCTTATTAAGCTTGTAAGCCGCCATTTGTTCTATCAGTTGAATTAGGAAATCTTTGCCGTGAAAATTACGAGCAACATCAACATGTTGACCGCGATATTGATAACGAGGACTATCGACAATGTCCATCACTGAAATACGCGTCTCACCTAACGTTTTTAACGCTGCCAATGATTGTAATGCGTAAAATGCACCAGTCTTTTCACTTGCGGTAATTTCGATACCATCTGTGCCAACTTTAAGTGAATAACTTCCTTTCACAGCATCTTGTGCAGGCACAACTTTAATCGATGTAGGAATACCGTCATCAGCTAGTGCCACTCCTAGCGATTCTAGACGAACGACTGCGCTAGCTAATGATGATAGTTCAACGCCTTGTAAATCAAGCTTTAATCCTGACGCGATATCTAATAGACGAGCCTGACTATCTACCGTCACCTTAGAAGGTGTTGGAATAATCGCGGATGCGATTTGCTCATTCGTTAACTCCAGTGTCTGAACCTTGCTGTTATCTTCATATAACCAAGCTGGTGTCGCGTCAGGGTTAATATCATTAGCCGCTTCGCGTGATTGGGTCGGTAAGTTATCAAATGGCTCGACATACGGCTGGATCTCGAGTTGAGTTTCAGGATCTATCGCCGTTTTAGTACTCGCAATAACCTGAGGTTTTACGCCTTCGACTGCAATCCAATAGTTTGGCATAACCTCCGACTCGGTGATCAGTGTACTATCACTCCACATTAGAATTTGCTTGGTTTCTCCAGCTTTGAAGCTAGAAAACCCCGCTTTAGGCGTGATTTCATGAATGTCTCCATTCACATGACGCAAGGCAAGTTGTTCACTTTCACCAAGATACGCAGGGTAAACTTGAGAGTAAAAGACTGACCAATTATCTAACTCAACATCAGTTGGGTTGGTCAAGTTGATATAAGCACTGTAACACTTCCCCACAGGCTTGCCTGCCTTTTCCGGACAAGGGTTAATATTACTAACGAAGTCATATTTGCCCACTAGATTCGCCGCCAATGCATCAACTTTATCTTGTGTTGTCAACGGAGTTGAAACTGTCTTATCCCCTGCAGAATCCTGACAACCAATCATTGCTAAACCAGCGCATACCGCTAGTAATGTTTTATTTTTATTCATTTTATTACCTGAAATACTACTAAACCTTGATGAAAATCTTGCGGCGATATAATTCATTAGAAATCAGCCAAAACAGTGCGACATGCAATAGTGCAAACGCCAAAGATGCAATTTTCGGTGCCATAATGCCTGCTAATAACTCATACAAATATTGATAAAAACTGCCGTCACCGACGGAGATAAACTGATATGTTGCTACCCAAACCCAAGAAAAGACATAAATAAACAGCGGATTACTGCCATAAACTAATAAAGGATCAACGATCTTAACTTGTTGATTAATATCTACCAGCCAAATGAAAAATGCCAGAACGAAGAATGCGCAACCTGTTGAAAATAGTACATATGAACTAGTCCATAATGACTTATTGATAGGCATAGCGACATCCCAAAGCAGGCTCACTACAATCAATGCTAATCCCCAAAGACTTAAGCTCTTCACGCTAGCAAGCTTTGACGGAGAATGAGCCAATAATTTAGTCGCTAAAAAACCAGCAGTCACATTTACGACAGCAGGTAAGGTGCTTAAGATACCTTCAGGGTCAAATGGCATCCCCTTCCCTTGCCATAAGTGGTTGCCACCTAAGACAGCTAAATCGATTGCCCGCACAACATTGTGCTCTAAAGAATAAGGATCAGAGCTCGCCGTAACCATAATTAGCCAATAACCAGCCAGTAATGCAACACTAGCAATGATTAACTGACGCCATGTCAACAGCAATACCATCACAGCACCGATACCGTAGGCAATACCTAAACGTTGAAGAACCCCCATAATCCTGAGATTTTCAAAATCACCCGCTTGTGAATATAAATTAAGCCCTAAACCAATCAAGAAAATGATCGCACTGCGCTTAATTATCTTTTGTAGCGCAGCGGTTGAATACTCAAAATTCGACTTACTAAACGCAAAATACAGCGCAGAGCCTATGATAAAAAGAAAAAATGGAAAGATAAGGTCGGTTGGTGTTACACCGTGCCAGTCGGCATGAAGTAACGGGGCGAAAACGTGATTCCACGTTCCTGGGGTGTTAACTAAAATCATTAACGCAATGGTAATACCACGAAAAGCGTCCAATGCTAGATATCTATTATTATTGTTCACTAGCTGCTCCTACGGAATCTCATACAGGATAATGAGAAAGTTGACAAAAAACGTACAATAACACAATTGACAACGCTGTCAATTGTGTTGGTATCATAAGTCTTTTCATCAATATTTACAGCAACCTAAAAAATGATTGCAGGAATACGTGAAAGCTCATAACCTTAGCCATAATTTCAAATTCAAATCGATAGTCCGATGAAAAGTAATATTAACGATGTCGCCAAGCACGCGGGAGTGTCGATAAAGACTGTCTCACGAGTAATCAACAATGAGCCATCAGTGCGTCAAAGTACTAGAGACAAAGTACTGGCATCGGCGCAAGCATTAAATTATCAGCCAAACTCTGCGGCACGTAACCTTGCAGCAACCAAGTCTTATACCATTGCTTATATCTACGACAATCCTAATGCCTACTATGTTATCGATATGCAAAATGGCATTTTATCTGAATGTCGTAAGCAGGGTTACGAGTTATTAATTCATCCTTGTAACGCTAAAGACGAGGGTATTGTTGATGCACTAGTCCAAATGATTAGAAGCGCCCAACTTTCCGGTGTTGTATTAACTCCACCTTTTTCAGAGATGCCAACACTCATCGATGCACTCGATGAAAATGATATTAAATACGTGCGTATTCTCTCGGGCAGCCAATTAGCCAATGATGACAATACCCGTATTCTTGTGGACGATAACAAAGCATCAACCGAGCTCACGCAACACCTTATTGATTTAGGACATAAAGACATCGCATTCATCGGCGGTGGTAAGGAGCACCAATCAACATTCGAGCGATTAGAAGGTTACAAACAAGCATTATCTGATAACAACATTACAATCCAAGAATCCCTGATCCTCGATGGTGAATACTCGTTTGAATCAGGTGTCGAAGGTGCTAAACAATTACTTGCGCTAGATAAACCACCTACCGCAATCTTCTCGTGTAATGACGAAATTGCCGCTGGTGCACTATTCGCATCTCGCTTGCTCAATGTCGAAATTCCACAACAACTCTCTATTGTTGGATTTGAAAACAGCCCATTCTCTCGCCAAACATGGCCTAAGCTAACAACTGCAAATCAGCCCAATGTTGATATTGCTCAGACGGCGACCAAGCTGTTAATTTCGATGACGAGAAACAACCCAATCGATCTCCCGCAAAAAGTATTTGTACCAGAACTCATCAACAGAGATTCCAGCGGCGAAATTAGCGCATAAAAAAAGGCCTTACAAAGTAAGGCCTTTTCTATATCGCTCAACTATCAATTATGCGTCAGCACGTAACTTAGCTAGTTTATTAGCGTGATGTAATGAACCTAGGTGCGCAAAAATAGGGCCTAAGTAACCACGCTTACGAAGCTCCAAGTATTCCTCGTCAGACAGCTCATTTAGTTTCTTCTCATCAACCAACAATAAACCGTTTAACTGAACTTTTTCACCATTGATTTCGACAGTTAAAGTTTGCTCGATTAAAAGCTCTTTCTCAACTAAGTAGTCACAGAATTCACGTGTAATTTGCATACTACCGAAATAGTTAGATAGGGTTTCCATACGCTTTTTAAGGTACTCAGATTGCTCTTCACCTTCAAATAAAGCATCGCCTTCTTCCTCATTTACAAGTGGACTGCTTTCATTGATAAGCATTTGTAAACGGTTTTCTTCACCTTGTGTTGGTACCATAGCGAATGGATGATGCGTAACTACTGCAGGTAGGTAATCACCAACCCATTTGCCTTCATTGTAGAATAAGTTTTCTTCTGGCTTTAAACCAAGAAGAGCAGCAGGTTGAACTACTTTTTGGTCTTCTTCACTTGGACGGATAAAGATAACAGGCATTGCAGAACCCGCTTTAGCGAATTCATGAACTAATAATGGTAGAACCTGTTGATTCCTCGTGCCTTCAATGTGTAATTCTTTTTTAATTTTTACGTTTTTATGTTCGCTTGCATTTAATGCTTTCATTGGAGAAGTCATTTATAAAATTCCTAAATCTTTTATATTTATTGTGTATCTGAAAATAGATATGGGGGACATATTAAAGAACACAAGCCCTCAATACAATTTGTTTAACAAAAAGATTACAGGAAAGAAATGACAATAAAATAACGCCGTTATTTCAATAATTTAAACAGACTGCTTTTCGTTCAAAAATCCATTATAAAATTGGAAAAGGTCCCAGATATTTCTATACGGGGCTTGCACATAAATAGGTGTTTGGCAATGTCCTACTCTCTTGAGCCGCAGTCCGTCGAACAAGGCGAAACAATGCCGACATGGATGTCGGTAGTAGAGCAATGCAGGAGCATATTGCCGAGTTGGGGAATCCTCTAGCGAAGCTAGCGGGTGAACGTCTAGGGTAAGACTGCGCGCTAGCGCTTTAGAGTAAAGCCCCGCCCATACGATGATTTTAAATAAATCGATGATAGATTTCTTACCTCCCAATACGAAAAAAAGCCCCCACAATCAATGCGGGGGCTTTTTTCTAAATAGGTGTTTGGCAATGTCCTACTCTCACATGGGGAAGCCCCACACTACCATCGGCGCTAAGTCGTTTCACTACTGAGTTCGGAATGGGATCAGGTGGGACCAACTTGCTATGGTTACCAAACTAATTGGGTGCTCTTAACGCGTTAGCGTTAATAACAAATCTGGAAAGTGATTTTATTCTATTCTTTTTACAACAAG
>JBMYWG010000024.1:0-54026 GCA_049607155.1 Psychrobium sp. | reverse complement strand
TGGTAGCAATGCAAGAAATCAGCCGTGCGTCAGCGTCAGTTGGTTTAAGCTACGGAGCACACTCTAACCTTTGTGTTAACCAAATCTACAAAAACGGTAGCCAAGCACAAAAAGAAAAGTACTTACCAAAACTAGTTAGCGGCGAGCACATCGGTGCACTAGCAATGAGTGAGCCAAACGCGGGTTCTGACGTAGTTTCATTAAAACTGAACGCTCGTAAAGAAGGCGACAAATACATTCTAAACGGCAACAAAATGTGGATCACCAATGGTCCAAATGCCGAAACATACGTAGTTTACGCAAAAACAGACGTTAATGCGGGTTCACGCGGCATCACTGCTTTCATCATCGAGCGCGGTTTCAAAGGTTTCTCTCAAGCACAAAAGCTAGACAAACTAGGTATGCGCGGTTCAAACACATGTGAATTAGTATTTGAAGACTGTGAAGTACCAGAAGAGAACATTCTTGGCGAGCTAAACGGTGGCGTTAAAGTATTAATGAGCGGCCTAGACTACGAGCGCGTAGTACTAACAGGCGGCCCACTAGGCATCATGGATGCATGTATGGACATCGTAGTTCCTTACATTCACGACCGTCAGCAGTTTGGTAAATCAATCGGTGAATTCCAACTAATTCAAGGCAAAATCGCCGATATGTACACGCAAATGAATGCGGCTAAATCATACGCTTACGCTGTTGCACAATCTTGTGATCGCGGCGAAACAACGCGTAAAGACAGTGCGGGTATCATTTTATACAGCGCCGAGCTAGCAACTAAGATGGCACTAGATGCAATCCAATTGCTAGGCGGTAACGGTTACATCAATGAGTTTGCAACGGGTCGTTTATTACGTGACGCTAAACTCTATGAAATTGGCGCGGGTACTTCTGAAATCCGCCGTATGCTAATCGGCCGTGAGTTATTTAACGAATCTAAATAATTCACCCACGTTTAGAACTCAGTTCGCTAACGGTGCTATACTTCCCCTTTTGCACCCGCAGGCTTTGGGCAATCGCCAAAGCCTGCGGAGATAGCACCGTTACCTTTAACAAGGTAAAGGAGCCCACTTGTGACTATTCTTTCCAGCAAAATTAATACCCGCAGCCAAGATTTCATCGACAAAAGCAACGCTATGCAAGCGCTTGTTGATGAGCTAAACGATAACGTTGAAACCCTTAAAAAAGGCGGCGGTGAAGCGGCGCAAGAGCGTCATCAATCACGCGGCAAAATGCTTGCCCGAGACCGTATCAGTACTCTTATTGATGCTGGTAGCCCATTCTTAGAGATCAGCCAATTTGCCGCATGGCGTTGTTACGAAGACTACGTACCGTGTGCCGGCGTTGTGGCTGGTATCGGCCGCGTAGCTGGCGTTGAGTGTATGATTGTTGCCAATGACGCAACAGTTAAAGGCGGTACTTACTACCCGCTAACGGTTAAAAAACATTTACGTGCTCAAGACATCGCAGAGCGTTGTCACCTGCCGTGTATCTACTTGGTAGATTCAGGCGGCGCATTCTTACCTCGTCAAGATGACGTATTCCCAGATCGCGATCATTTCGGCCGCATCTTCTTTAACCAAGCGAATATGTCTGCCAAAGGCATTCCACAAATTGCTTCGGTTATGGGTCTATGTACCGCAGGTGGTGCTTACGTACCAGCCATGGCGGACGAGTCTATTATCGTTAAAGAGCAAGGCACTATCTTCCTTGCGGGTCCTCCGCTTGTAAAAGCAGCCACTGGTGAAGTGGTTAGCGCAGAAGATTTAGGCGGTGCAGATGTGCACACCAAGATTTCTGGGGTGAGCGATCACTACGCGCAAAACGATGAGCATGCTTTGCAGCTTGTACGCCAAGCGGTTAAACGTATCAATCACGTGAAACAGCCAAACCTAAGCGTATTACCAACGGTTGAACCATTGTTCGATGCCAAAGAGCTATACGGCATCGTAGGTACGGATCTGAAAAAGCCATTCGATGTTAAAGAAGTGATTGCTCGCATCGTCGATGGCTCTGATTTTGACGAATTCAAACAATACTACGGTTCAACACTTGTGTGTGGCTTTGCCCGCATTCACGGTTACCCAGTAGGTATTGTTGCTAACAACGGTATTTTATTCTCAGAGTCGGCGCAAAAAGGCGCGCACTTTGTTGAATTGTGTTGTCAGCGCAAAATTCCATTAGTGTTCTTACAAAACATCACTGGCTTCATGGTAGGCCAGAAATACGAACACGAAGGTATCGCCAAACACGGCGCGAAAATGGTAACAGCGGTTTCTTGTGCCAAGGTACCTAAATTTACAGTACTTATCGGCGGCAGTTACGGCGCAGGTAACTACGGCATGTGTGGCCGTGCTTACGATCCAACCATGATGTGGATGTGGCCTAACTCGCGTATCTCGGTAATGGGCGGCGAACAAGCGGCTGGCGTATTAACGCAAGTTCGTCAAGATGGCTTAGCGCGTAAAGGCGAAAGCATGTCGGACGAAGAAGTCGAGAAATTCAAGAAGCCTATTATCGATCAATACGAAGAGCAAGGTAACCCATATTACGCCAGCGCCCGTTTATGGGATGACGGCATTATCGATCCTGCACAAACCCGTCAAGTACTTGGCCTAGCCATTAGTGCCTCTCTTAACAAAGAAATCGAAGATACCAAGTTCGGTATCTTTAGAATGTAGGAGTTGACGATGACGGATTACGTATCAACGGATATCGCTGGCGGCGTGGCGACTATTACCATGCTACGCGAAGATGTTCACAACGCCTTTGACGATGTGATGATCGCTCAGCTTATCGCAGCATTTGACGGCGCGATAGCTAATGATGACGCGCGCGTTATCGTGTTGCGTTCTACAGGTAAAAACTTCTCAGCGGGTGCCGATCTGAACTGGATGCGCTCGATGGCCAAGAAGAACTATCAAGAGAACATCGATGACGCAGGCGAGCTAGCTAACCTAATGAAAACTATCGCCACTTCACCAAAGCCAACCATGGCCTTGGTGCAAGGTGCAGCCTTTGGCGGCGCAGTTGGCCTTGTGGCTTGTTGTGACATTGCCATTGCCACCGAGCGCGCAAGCTTCTGCTTAAGCGAAGTAAAAATAGGCCTTATTCCAGCGGTTATCAGCCCTTATGTGGTTGCTGCGATGGGACAGCGTCAGGCGCAGCGTTATTTCTTAACGGCTGAGCGCTTTAAAGCAGACAAAGCCGCAGAATTTGGTTTAGTCCACGAAGTTTGTGCCGATGGCGAACTAGAGACAGCGGCCGCCCCAGTTATTCAATCGCTACTTGGCAACAGCCCAGCGGCCATGACAGCAGCGAAAGAGCTTATCGGCTTTGTCAGCAACGAGAATATCGACAGCACCATTATCGATGGCACCAGCGAGCGCATCGCCGCTATTCGCGTGTCAACCGAGGGTCAAGAAGGCCTAAGCTCTTTCTTAGAAAAACGCGCACCAAATTGGCTGCTAGCCGATAAATAAGGTAAGGAATTAGTTATGTTTGATAAAATTTTAATTGCCAATCGCGGCGAAATTGCTTGTCGCATCATCCAAACCGCACAGAAAATGGGTGTGCGTTGTGTGGCGTTATACTCTGATGCCGACAAAGATGCCCTACACGTGAAAATGGCTGATGAAGCCTTTCACATTGGACAAGCTCCATCGAAAGATTCTTATCTACGTATGGATCGCATTTTAGAAGCCGCTAAAGAATCTGGTGCCCAAGCCATCCATCCGGGTTACGGCTTTATGTCTGAAAACGTAGACTTTGCTAAAGCCTGTTTAGACAACAACATCACCTTTATCGGTCCACCAGTTGAAGCCATCGATGCTATGGGTTCAAAGAGCGCCGCTAAAGCGATTATGACTGACGCAGGCGTACCGCTAGTACCGGGTTACCACGGCGACAATCAAGACGAAGCATTCTTAAAAGAACAATCACTTGCCATTGGTTACCCGCAATTACTAAAAGCTGCCTACGGCGGCGGTGGTAAAGGCATGCGTGTAGTTGAGTCTGCCGATGAATTTGACGCAGCACTTGCTTCAACCAAGCGTGAAGCCATTGCTAGTTTCGGCAATGACAAAATGCTGATTGAGCGCTACCTCACTAAGCCACGCCACGTTGAAATTCAAGTATTTGCCGATAATCACGGCAACTGTATTTACCTATCTGAGCGCGATTGTTCAATTCAGCGTCGTCACCAGAAAGTTATCGAAGAAGCGCCAGCGCCAAACCTAAGCGAAGAAACTCGCGTTGCCATGGGTGAAGCGGCTGTGGCAGCAGCGAAGGCTATTAACTATCAAGGTGCGGGTACGGTTGAATTCTTATTCGATGAAGACGGCTCTTTCTACTTCATGGAAATGAATACTCGTCTACAAGTAGAGCATCCAGTGACTGAGATGATCACTGGTCTTGATTTAGTTGGCTGGCAGTTAAAGGTTGCTAACAACGAAAAACTACCACTTGAGCAATCTCAAGTAACCGTTGACGGTCACGCCATTGAAGTGCGTATTTACGCTGAAGATCCAGACAATGAGTTCTTACCTGCGACAGGTAAATTAAATTACCTTCGTCAACCAGAGCCGTCTAATCACGTGCGTGTTGATACGGGTGTTATTCAAGGTGACGAGGTATCAAGCTTCTACGACCCGATGATTGCTAAGCTAATCGTATGGGATGAGACGCGTGACCGCGCTATCGCTCGTATGAACCGCGCGCTAGATGACTATCGCATCAGTGGTCTAAAAACCAACTTAGGTTTCTTAACTAACCTAGTAAACGCGCAGCCATTTAAAGATGTTGAGTTAGACACTGGCTTTATCGAGAAACACGACGCCCTACTCTTTAGCGACAAGACAGAGACTTGTTACAAGTCTCTAATGCTAGCGTGTTTAGCAACACTGGCTAAAGAAGATGCGCCAATTCAGCCGCATCGCACCAACAACGACCCATTCTCGCCGTGGAATATCAACAACGGCTGGCGTCTTAACGAGCAAGCGTCACACCTTGTTGAACTAACCGACGAGAACGACAACAGCCATAGCGTACGCGTTGGTGTTGAAGGCAATGGTTACGTATTTAACTTCGATGGCGAACGTTTCGATGCAACGGCAAGCGTTAACGGTGATCACTTAGTTGCTACCATCAATGGCCACAAAACAAGCCTATTATTTGATGTAACTAGCGAGCAAGTAACCTTGTTTATCAAGCAAGACGTACATCACTTTACCCGTAAATCAGATGGCAGTGCAGGCTTTGACGTTGATGAAAGCGAAGATAAGCTAACAGCGCCAATGAACGGCACCATCGTTGAAGTACCAGTTGCTGCTGGTCAAAGCGTGAAAGAAGGCGATGTGTTAGTGATTATGGAAGCCATGAAAATGGAATACTCGATCACGGCAACTCATGATGGCGTTGTGAGTGAAGTATTCTTCGCCGCTGGTGACATGGTAAAAGATGGCGATCAACTCGTTGAGTTAAGCGAGGGCTAATCATGAGTTTACCTAAGAAAGTTCGCATCGTTGAAGTAGGCCCACGCGATGGCCTACAAAACGAAAAGCAAGTAAGCACCGATGCTAAAGTGGCATTAGTTAACGATCTTGCTGACGCAGGCCTTAAGGTGATTGAGACTGGCAGTTTCGTATCCCCTAAATGGGTGCCACAAATGGCGGATAGCAGCGATGTTTTCGCTGCTATTGATCGCAAAGACACCGTTACCTACGCCGCACTTACGCCAAATGTTAAAGGCCTTGAAGCAGCTATCGCCGCAGGCGCATCAGAAGTTGCGGTATTTGGCGCAGCTTCTGAAAGCTTTAGCCAAAAAAACATTAACTGCTCTATCGATGAATCACTAGAGCGCTTTACACCGCTAATGGCGATGGCCAAAGAGCACGGCTTACCGGTTCGTGGTTATGTGTCTTGCGTATTAGGCTGTCCATACGAAGGTGACATCGACGTAGCAACCGTGGCTCACGTTGCCAAAAAACTATTGGATATGGGCTGTTATGAAATCAGCCTTGGTGACACCGTTGGTGTTGGTACACCAATGGCCGTAAAAGCAATGCTTGAAGCAGTTACTACTAAAGTGCCCGTTGAAAAATTAGCGGTTCACTTTCATGATACCTACGGACAAGCGCTAGCCAATATCTTTAGTGCATTGCAAATGGGCATTGGTACTGTCGATAGTGCTGTTGCAGGCCTTGGTGGCTGTCCTTATGCCAAAGGCGCGTCAGGCAACGTTGCCACCGAAGAGCTGGTGTATATGCTAAATGGTCTTGGTATCGAGCACGGCGTTGATTTAGATAAATTGGCACGTGCAGGCTGGCGCATTAGCGAGGCGTTAAATCGCGCACCTAATTCAAAAGTGTCATTGGCGCTCAAAGCCAATAGTAATGGATAAAATAATAATCTCTACCTAAGGAGCTCGTTGTGGCTGGTTTAAATAAAGTAGTAGAAACATATGATCAAGCATTAGCTGGTCTTACTGATGACATGACCTTAATGGTTGGTGGCTTCGGTTTATGTGGTATCCCTGAAAATCTCATCATTAAAATGCAAGAGATGGGCGTTAAAGGCTTAACGTGTATTTCAAATAACGCTGGTGTTGATGATTTCGGTTTAGGTTTATTACTGCAAAAGAAACAAATTTCACGTATTTACGCTTCTTACGTTGGTGAGAATGCCCTGTTTGAGCAACAAATGCTTAATGGCGAGTTAGAAGTTATTCTGACGCCACAAGGCACACTGGCTGAGAAAATCCGCGCTGGCGGCGCTGGTATTCCAGCATTCTTCACTGCAACAGGTTACGGAACCCCAGTAGCTGAAGGTAAAGAAACGCGTGAAATTGACGGTCGCAACTATGTATTAGAGCCATCGATGACGGCTGATTTCGCGCTAATTAAAGCGTGGAAAGCCGATACCATGGGCAATCTGGTTTACCGCAACACGGCAATGAACTTTAACCCAATGATGGCAACGGCAGGTAAAATTACCGTGGTTGAAGTGGAAGAGATCGTGTCAGCAGGTACTTTAGATCCAAACCACATCCACACGCCGGGTATTTATGTTAATCGCGTTATTAAAGGCAACTTTGAAAAGCGCATCGAACAACGTACAACAAGGGAGGCATAATCATGGCACTATCAAGAGAGCAAATCGCTAAGCGTATCGCTGCTGAGCTGCAAGATGGTTTTTATGTCAACCTAGGTATTGGTATTCCGACACTAGTAGCTAACTACATTCCTGACGGCATGGAAGTGATGCTGCAATCGGAAAACGGCCTGTTAGGTATGGGACAATTCCCAACAGAAGATGAAGTTGACGCCGATTTAATCAATGCAGGTAAGCAAACCGTTACTATGGAAACTGGCGCATCGTTATTCTCATCAGCAGAAAGCTTTGCCATGATCCGCGGTGGTCACGTTGATTTAACCGTACTAGGTGCATTTGAAGTAGATGTGAGCGGTAATATCGCGTCTTGGATGATTCCAGGCAAGCTTATCAAAGGCATGGGCGGCGCCATGGACTTAGTTGCTGGCGCTGAAAACATCATCGTAACGATGACTCACGCCGATAAAAAAGGGAACTCAAAACTGCTTGATGCTTGTACCCTGCCACTAACAGGCGCGCAATGTATCAAGAAAGTAGTTACGGACTTAGCCGTACTAGAAATTAAAGACGGTGCTTTCCACCTACTTGAACGCGCTCCAGATGTATCGGTTGAAGAAATCGTTGAGAAAACGGCTGGTAAATTAGTAGTTCCTGATGTTGTGAAAGTGATGGACGTTTAGTCTCTTCAAATTGGCCCCATAAAAATGCTCGCTTCGGCGAGCATTTTTGTTTGTGGCATACTATTTGCTAAATTATCAGTAATCATTCACAGCAGCTCAATTGGAGCCATAATGACATTACGAAAATATCTAATGGCCTTTGCCCTTCTCGCTTTAGGCGGTTGTCAAACCATTGACACCATTGTTGGCAAAGACAAGCCGATGGAGCAACCGATTGAAGTTGCAATCGAGTCTATCAGCCAACAGTTGATTACTAACCCAGTGTTTTCTATTGTCGATAAACGCATCGTTTCATCTACCTTTGTTTGGTCTGATACCTTAACATCTGTCAGTAAAGACAGCGAACAGATGGAGCTTGGCACCATTTTACAAGAGAGTATTATTACCTCGTTAATTCAAGCAGGCGCTGATGTTCGTGAAATAAAATCTGCTAACGCAATTCAACTCGATCCTACAGGCGAGTTTATTTTGAGCAGAGATATCGATAAAGTCGCTGATAATACACATGCGGACTACGTTCTTACTGGAATAATGACCCCCACAGAGTATGGCACCATAGTTAACGCCAAACTGATAAACCTGCACAACAAACGCGTTGTTGCCGCAGCGAGGCAAATCATTGCCATAGTGAAAGACACTCAAATGACCGAGAATTCGTCAAAGTTCAAAAATGGTATGCTTTATCGCAGCCATCAAGCGCAAGGAAATCACGATGAATAAATTCACCTATCTCATTATTGCCGCGGCAGTCACATCTGGTTGTACCATGATGCCGTCAGAAATGCCGTATATGAAAAAAGAGTTAATTGCTGAACATCGTGCTAAAGAGCTGTCAACTTACGAGAAAAAACCGTTGGTTAACAACGTTAATCAATACACTAAATGGTTGATTCAAGATCTGTTTTCAAATGTTGACTCACCCGATAATAATCACGTTATCGCAGTCGCTAACTTTGCCTTGCTCGACTCTGACTTAAAACGCACTAGTCACTTTGGTCGCCAGTTAAATGAAGCGATCATGCACGAAACAAATCGAACTGGTTTTTCAGTGATCGACCTAAAGTCAACTGGACGCCTGCAGTTTACCGATAGCGGTGATATTTTTTGGCACAGTGAGAATATCGATGAAGTCACCGGTAATCTCGATATCAATTTCGTGATCACAGGTACCATGACAAGACATCAAGGTGGCTACCTAATTAACGCGAGAATTATCGACGTTAATACCAATGCATTAATGTCTTCATCGCAAATCTTAGTACCAAACGATGTGGTAGATGCCGTGCTCAAAGAAGATGACGGTGATGACAAAGGCTTTCCAATTATCGCCAATGGCGACACCGCTTAATTTGGTGCTGGGAGACAAAAACAATGATCAGAAACACAACAAAACAGTTAGCGACAGCGCTACTTATTTGCTCTTTAGCGGCTTGTACGCACACCGTAAAATTAGAGACAGATGCTGAGCATCCTCTGCGTACAGCAACGACAGTACAAACAACATCACAAATAATTCCTGAGCCGACGTTTCACACGCATAGTCAATATGAAGATTATACCGACTCCATTGCCGCCCAAATCATGATTCGCGCCACCGCCGATATTACAAGTGATTTAATGGCCGTGACATCATTTGGCTATCGCGCAAGAGATGAAGAGAACAATCATCAACTCAGCTACCTACTCAGTCAAAGCATTGGTCAACAACTACAACCTTATGGGGTTAGAGTTGTTAACGCGTATCAAACCACTGATTTCGAATATTTAGATGCCACAGGTTTACTACTCGACGAACAAACTCAAGGCGCGTTAAGTAACCTTGGTGCTAAGACGGCATTAACAGGTGTCATCACGTCTAATGAGCGAGGATTATTGATTCAGGTTAAAGTTTTGGATATTAATTCGAAAGAAATGGTATCAAGCGCCAATAGGTTTATCCCCTATTACGCATTTAATCAATAAGTTAGTTTACTAACAAAAATAAACAAGAAAAAACTAGCACTTTATTACTACATACTCATGCTTAGTAAAACTTTATATTTAAAAATATTAGCTAAAATGCTAAAGATTAAATATTTACTGTCGATATTTGATATAGCGAACAAATTATCCTTCGAGGAATAGTCTGTTTGTAAATAGAATGTCTTCTATTACTTTACTTAACATGAAAGGAAAAAATGATGATAAAGAATAAGTCAACACGCATCATTGCCGCAGTAGCCGTATCAACAGCAGTTATTTCAGGTGCATCAATCGCAGAAACGGGAAATGGTACCGCTAGCGTTGAAGTAAAAAACTCATTTGATGTTGCTCAAACAACTCCACTTAGCTTTGGTCAAATCGTTGCTATCGCCAGTGATTTAACAGGTGGCGCAGACAAAGCAACACTAACTGTGAACTCGGATGGTTCTACTGCAGACGTAATCGCCGATGACGGTGGTTTAGCGTCTATTGTTGCTATTACTGCAGGTACGGCAGGTACATTTACGGTAACAGGTGCCGCGCCAAATACGGTATTGACTATCGGTGCTATTTCAGCCTTTAAACTAACCGACCCTTCTGGTACTGATTCAAAAGAATTTGACGTAACCAACTTAACAACTTCAGTAGTTACTTCTGGTTCTCCGTTTACTTATGACACCGACGCAACAGGTACGTTAGTATTTAACGTTGGCGCGACGCTTGAAACTGATACGACAGGTACAGTAGCTTCTGGTAGCCAAGCAGCTCAGCCATACGAAAACGTTACCTTTACCGGTACTTACACCGTTGATGTTAACTACTAACATCACTATGCTATGCTCACGCTTTTAGCCTGAGCATAGTACTTTTTTCCGACCTATGAACCGCAAATTTCTAAACATTAATATTGTTAACACGCTAACCATTTTTAGTCTTATTTTCTCACTTGTATTCAGTGTGGCAGCTCACTCCGGTGACGTGCGTGAAATAAAACCTTTGAGTTTTGGCGTTATTGCGCTTAAAAATAACAATGCCTCTTATAGCATGCGTATTTCCTTTGCGGGACAAGTGCAAACAGATCCGGCGATAGTGATTATTGAACCAGGACACCCAGCAACTTATGAGCTAACTGGTTTTCCACAAAATACGCCGCTCAATGTATCTATTATTGTACCTAGTACACAGACCCAGTTGGCGGGCGCGAGTGACCCAACAACAAGCCAGTTTACAATTACCGATCACCATACATTTAGCCCTATTGCGACCACAGATAACCTTGGCAACGTTATTATCAATGTCGGAGCCACATTAACCACGTCCGGCACGGGCTTTTATAAAGATGCGACCTATTTCAGTCCGATGACTGTCATGGTAAGTTACTAATAAATAATAAAAATGAGATTTAATAAGTCTCTAATTTGACAAGGAAAAAATGATGCACTCGATGCGTATTCTCTTTGAAAATCATACAAAGTCACTACTGTGGTTAGCTACATTAACTATTGTGGTCCTTTCGACAGTAAATCAAGCTTATGCCAACTTGCTGATCACACCAACCCGCGTTGAATTTTCCGATCGCGATCGCTCTGCCAAAGTCTCTCTGGTGAATACCAGTAAAGAAACGAAAACTTATAAGATTTATTGGCGAGAGCAGTATCAAGATCAAAACGGAAAATATGTTCCTTTTAAAGCTGGCGAAAGAGAATTTCCTTCGGCCGCACGTATGCTGCGTTATAGTCCGCGTCAAGTGACCTTAAAACCAGGCGAACGCCAACACGTCCGTCTTGGCTTAAGACGCCCTAAAGATCTCGCGGCGGGTGAATATCGCTCTCATCTTGTATTTGATTCACAGCCAAACAAGGAACAATTGGCAAAAAAAGAGAATAAGGGCGGAATCAAGCTTCATCTCAATCTTTCTTTTTCAATTCCAGTGATGGTTCGTGAAGGCAAAGTTGACGTTCAGTCAAGCATTGGTAACGTCGATATGGTCACGCGTGAACGCGATGGTAAAGTCTACACAGGCGCTTATATCGACATTAATCGCGGTGGTAAATTTAGCACCTTTGGCAACGTTAAAGTGTTTTGGAAAGACACTAATAGCAGTGTCGAACGTTTAATTGGCGTTCAAAATAATATTGCTATTTACCCAGAATTAAATATGCGCCGACTGCTTATTGGCTTTAAAGAACACCGCAAAAGCTCTGGCACTATGAGAGTCATCTACGAAGGTGATGGCGAATACAAAGGGCAAGTTTTTGCAGAAAGAACCCTACAAATAAACGCGCTTAACTACCGCCGAGAAGACAATTACTAATCATGTCATCGATGCGTTATTTTTCTAATAAACATTTATTACTACTTGGGCTGCTGTCGACCCAAGTTCAGGCGTTATCGCCTGACGACAAAGGTACCAAAACACTTGGCCACCAGTTTAATAAGAAAAAAGCGCAGTCGGAGAAAACCGCCCCTACACAGCAAAAACAATCGTCGAGTGAAAGCGGCGAAAAACCACCAGCAGCCACCGATAAACAAAGTAATTGAGAGTATTTTAACAGCCTTGGTCATCGCTATAGAAATCCTGCGTTTCGTCTCAAACAACAGCAAAAGAGAGCCTCTAACTCGAAAAATCGCCAGCTTGCACAGCAATATTTATCAACGCTAGGCCACAGTTATATAGGGCAATCGCTAAAAGGCCGAGCTGTTGATGAGACAATAGAAACTGACGAAATAGATTCGTCATCAGGCTTTTTAGAGAATGAAGAACTGCTGCTTATTGCGCAGGTAGGCGAGCACGTTTTAGATACTGTTTTTGGCTATAAACAAGGCAATGGTGCGATGATTGGCCTAGATAACCTCTTCTCGGTTATCGACTTTCCGATTACTATCGATTTAGAAAACCGTCGCGCAAATGGCTGGTTTATCAATGAATCTCAAACTTTTAGCCTTATCGTTCCAAATGATGAGCAAACGCCAGCGCGTGTCACCATCAATGGAGAGAGCTTTCAAATACCGCGGCATTTAATTAGTGTTAAAGACGATGATATTTATCTGCATAGTGCGTTCTTAAGTGACCTCTTTGACATTGGCTTTGAGGTGAACTTCAAAGATCTCTTGCTACTTATTAGCCCTAAGCAGCTACTGCCACTTCAAGAACGTTTTAAGCGACGTGCCCGACTTGGCCGACTAAGCGTTGGTAAGTTAAAACCACCAGAGCTCCCCTTTAGAAATACGCCGTATAAAGCCTTTACATTGCCACTGGTTGACGTGCAAACCAGTTATTCAGTCAACAAAGACAATAGTAATGGTAGTTATTCGATGGTGGGCATGGGCGATCTTGCCTATATGACAGGCAGTTACTTTTTAGGCGGTAATAACGATGATCCATTTCGAAGCGTTAGAATGAATCTAAAACGCGAGTCGATAACCAATGATTTACTCGGACCAATAAAAGCATCAGAAGTCGGCGTTGGCGATATCTCGCCAGTTAACCTGCCTTTACTGCGCGGGGCAGCGCAAGAGGCGGGCTTTAAGCTCAGTAATAGAAATTTAACCACCA
Organism: Psychrobium sp.; assembly: GCA_049607155.1. GTDB lineage: Bacteria > Pseudomonadota > Gammaproteobacteria > Enterobacterales > Psychrobiaceae > Psychrobium. Next base: position 40,721 of record JBMYWG010000024.1, on the reverse strand, counting down.
GCTCTCAATCTAACACCACAGATCTCGTTGGCGATTTGCTGCCTGGCTGGGATATTGAGCTATACCATAATGGCATCCTGCTCGAAACGCTGACAGTTGACGATAGTGGCCGCTACGAATTTCGCGATCTCGATTTATATTTCGGCGATAACATTTTTAAGATGGTGTTCTACGGCCCGCAAGGTCAAAAACGCGAGCGTATCGAAAACGTTCAAGTCAATGCCAATACCCTACAGTCCAATAAACTGACGTATAACCTCTCGCTAAGTAAGCAAAACAATAGTTTGTTTAATGGCGAAAACGCTGATTTACCACTGATTGATTCTTATCGAACAGCTCTGTCGTTAGAGCAACCTTTGGGCAGTAATTTATCGCTGCAAAGTGGCTACACTAGCTATCAATTTCGCGACGGCGTACGTCATAGCTTTGTACCATTAGCGCTCAATTATTACCTGCCATTTACCAAGCTAAACTTGGGTTATGTCAAAGATTTAGAAGCGGGAAGTAGCTTTGAGTTTTCGTCAAAGTCTCGAATTGATAAGCACTCTTTTAATGTCGACTACAAGCGTTTTGACGAAGACTTCACGACAGATTCGCATCTCCCATCTAATGTAAAGCAATCTGCGGGAATGCGCTTGTCAGGCCCACTGTATAATACCGAAGGACTCGCATTAACCTATTCCCTTAACGGTGGTTTTGCCAAAAACTGGAATGGTGTTGAAACAACGACATTTAATAATTATATCGGCGCCTTTACCAACGGATATTCAATTGGTAACACGCTGTCATATACTGATATTGCCATCGCAAATTCACCCAATGTTGAAGTATTCAACGGTAATACGCAGTTCACCAAGAACTTTGACAGTATGCGCTGGCGAACCCAAATAGGCTATGACATTAAGCCGGACGTAGAACTGACCAATGCATCGACCAGTTTATTTTGGTCGATGAGTGAAGATCTCAGCAGCGAATTTGGCTTGCACTACAACAAAGCAGCAACCCGAGCCAGCTATATGCTCAACTGGGATACCGAATTCGCGGTAGTCAGTGCTAACGTATCTATCGACGATAACAGCCAATATCAAGCTTTTCTATCATTGAGATTTAGTTTTGGACAAGATCCAACAACAGGTGACATCAAAATAGCACGCGATCGTATGGCCACCACCGGTGGTATATCAGCGCGAGTGTTCGAAGATCTCAATTTAGATGGTATTTATAATAACAACGAACCGTTAATTGAAGGCGCTAAATTGGTTGGTGTCCATGCCCGCCGAGATACACACACCAAAGAAAGCGGTGTCGCCTTCCTAACAGGTCTTCCTAAAAATCGCATCACAGATATTAAACTCGATGTCGATAGTCTAGAAAATCCATTTTGGGTACCTGTTGAAAAAGGCTTTTCATTTTTGCCTCGCCCCGGAGCCATCGAAAGCCTAGATATCCCAGTGGTAACCTCTGGTGAAGTGGAAGGGATGGTTTATGTAATGCGATCGGGCAAAGAACTACCGGGGCGATTTATTACGCTTCAGTTACTAGATATGCAAAACAAAGTAGTGCAAGAAACAGACAGCGAATACGACGGTTTTTACCTCTTTAATGCCGTCACACCGGGTAAATACCGCGTAGTGATATCGCCTGCTTACTTAACGAAAAATCGATTAACTAGCAGTGCGCCACAACAAGTAACTATTTTTGGCGATGGCACTATAGTTAGAGGTGCTGACTTTACTTTAGGCGTTAACTCAAATGCGGTAGAAACTAGCCCACAACCTGAGCGACTTGTTAATGGCCAGCAAGTCACATTCTACTTAGGAGAGTTTGCATCTGCTATCAATAAGCAGTTAACACTGAGACTATTAAAGCGCCGCTTTAACGCGTTGCAGCCGATTCCGACTATCCCAGCCGAAAACAACCAACTGAAGCTAGGCCCTGTTTTGCTGACGCCACAAATACAGCGACTGTGTCAGCAAATTAATGACAAAGGCCTATCGTGTGAATTGAGAGCGTTTTAGGGCTAAACCCAATTACATTTAATTTTTACTCATTAACAAGCTTAGCGCCTGAGTTAAGCGTGGTAACTAAACACCCTAGCTTTTGTGCTTTCAGCTGTTCGCATTGTGCCATTGCTTGTTGTTTATCACTAAATGGCGCTACTTTAAGGCGATATAGATTACGACCGTGGCCAATTAGCTCGCCGTAAGATCGAGTCGTTTCTGATAACGATTCAAAGCGTTGATAAAATAGTTTACTCGCTCGTCTTAGATCCTTAACCGAACCATAAGCACCAATCTGAATGGCATGCTGACCAGCAATACTTGACTGGCTAGTTGCGTTCTTTTCTTGCTTATCTTGCTTAGGTGACATTTGAGATGAATGAGCTGCACTTTTTTCAGCCATAACCGGCTGAGCCATAGTCACCGGTGCAGACATTGAACTTGATTGCTCATTCTGCGGCATAGTTTGCTGCGACATCGGCTCGTCGGTGAGTTTCAATAAGATAGATTTAAGTTCGGTGATTTCTTTTTCCATAGCAACCAATCGCTTTACTTCTGGTTGCATCGCTTGCCACTCTTTCACCGATGCATCAATTTGCTCTGGCGATAAACGTTCATTGTCGGCAACATTAGTGATGGTACAGCCATTTAATACAGTCGCTGAAACTAGGGTTGCAACCAGCGTTTTTCGTTTGACGGGCGTAGAACGAAGACAGAACATAACTAATCACTTATTCTTATTTACTGTTAAAGCAATACCTTACCTCACAACTGAATTGAAAACTATCATTAGTAATAACAATATCGTCCCGATACTAACCGAAATCCAATTTCGTTTTGCAAGCGCGGCAATCTTGTCATTCGTCAGAGCCTCTCTAATATAAATCGACATTTCAAATTTCCAATTACGAAATTTCAGTGCGCCCTATCAAAAAATCATTATGAGAAGGCATCAGTTCATCAATTTCGCAGCTAACGTTAACGGAACAGCAGTAAATTCGATTAAAAAACGCATAAATTAGCCTAAAAACCACTAACGCTTTGCATAAATATGCGGTAGTCTCAAAGCACATCAAGAATCAATATTCAAAACAGGAAGCATAGAACTAATGAAAAAAGTAGGTTTGGTCGGTTGGCGCGGTATGGTTGGCTCGGTATTAATGGAGCGCATGCAAAGTGAAGGTGATTTTAATCACATTGAGCCAGTGTTTTTTAGCACCTCTCAAACGGGACAAGCAGGTCCTGATATTGGTAAACCGGTAACCACCCTGCAAGACGCTTTTGACATTAGTATTTTAGCTGAGCAAGAAATCATTATTAGCTGTCAGGGTGGCGATTACACGAAAGATGTTTATCCAAAGCTGCGCGAGTCTGGCTGGCAAGGTTATTGGATTGATGCAGCTTCTGCATTGCGTATGGAAGATGACAGCATTATTGTCCTCGATCCTGTTAACCGCGACGTTATTGACGCAGGAATTAAATCAGGCGTTAAAACCTATGTTGGCGGCAACTGTACCGTATCGCTAATGTTATTAGCCCTTGGCGGATTATTTGCCGATGACTTAATTGAGTGGGTAAGCCCAATGACTTATCAAGCGGCCTCTGGTGGCGGCGCGCGTCATATGCGTGAACTGCTAACGCAAATGGGCGACATTAATGCGCATGTTAAAAGCGAATTGGATAACCCAAGCTCAGCGATTTTAGACATCGATGCTAAGGTATCAAGCTATATTCGCAGTGGCGAACTTAATACCGATCAGTTTGGCGTGCCATTGGCGGGCAGTTTAATTCCTTGGATTGATACGCAATTAGCCTCAGGTCAAAGCCGCGAAGAGTACAAAGCGGAAGTTGAAGCAAACAAGATTTTAAATACACAAGATGCGCCAACCCCAATCGACGGTTTATGTGTTCGTGTTGGTGCAATGCGCTGTCACAGTCAAGCGTTAACCATCAAGCTGAAACGCGATATTAGCGTTGAAGAGGTTGAAGCCAAACTTGCTGCTCACAATGAATGGGTTAACGTGATTCCAAATGATCGCGACCTAAGCATGCAAGAGCTAACGCCTGCTAAGGTTAACGGCACCTTATCTGTGCCAATTGGTCGTATTCGCAAACTCACCATGGGGCCTGAGTACATTAGCGCCTTTACTGTTGGTGATCAATTACTGTGGGGCGCGGCAGAGCCATTGCGTCGTATGCTGCGTATTCTGATTGATTAACAAGTCCAATACATTAAATCACGGCCGTTAACATCAACGGCCGTTTTTGTTTAAACTATCAGCAACCAATTCAAGTTTCTCGATTTACTCCATCACATCCATTCGTATTACTGATACACTCCAAAAAATAGTTAGATAGACTTTCTGTTAATTTAATAACATTTGATACTATTTTTACTTTATTACCCTTTTTAACTAGGTTTTTACGATTGATTTGGCTAAATTAAAGCAACTTGATCTTAAACAATAATTATAAGAAGAAGAATATGAGCGCATCTAGAGGTAAGTTTAATTCTCGCATTGGCTTTATATTAGCCGCGGCAGGTAGTGCCGTTGGATTAGGGAATATTTGGGGCTTTCCCACGCAAGCGGCAGGAAACGGCGGTGCCGCTTTCGTATTAATGTACTTAATTTTAGCTTTTTGTTTGGCCTACCCTGCATTTATGGCAGAGCTAATCATTGGTCGTCACGGCCAAGCTAACGCCGTTGAATCGCTGCGTAAAGTATCAAAAGACGGTTGGCAAAAGAAGTTTGCCTTTATCGTCGGTTTTGGCGGCATCTTGTGTGCGGCTCTGCTGATGAGTTTTTATTCAATTGTCGCTGGTTGGATGCTGGCCTTTACCGCTGAGCCTGTCACTACGCTCGTTGGCGCAACCGATACTTCTAATTGGCTAACCGCGCAAAGCACCTCTCGCAACCTTATTTTCACGCTAATATTTACACTACTGACGGTATTTATTATTAGTCGCGGCGTTGAAAACGGGATTGAGCGCTGGTCAAAACGCTTAATGCCAGCGTTAGTTGCCCTACTCGTTTCTCTTACTGTATACGTACTCACGCTAGATGGCGCGATGGATGGGTTAAAAGCCTACCTCATTCCAGATTTCAGCCAACTATTTGAACCATCGCTGATTGTAAGCGCCCTTGGCCAAGCATTCTTCTCGTTGTCACTAGGCACCAGTGTAATCATTATCTACGGCTCTTATGTCGCTAAAAATGAAAACCTCGTTAGCCTTGGCGCGTCGGTAACGCTAATTGATGTATTTATTGCATTCTTAGCAGGTCTATTAATCATTCCAGCGATGTATGTAGCAGCGGCTCAAGGCGTGCAAATTTTCGATGCTAACGGCGCGCTAATATCGGGCGACACTCTTGTGCTTACCGTACTGCCTGCATTGTTTGATGGCATGGGCAGTGTCGGCGTTATTGTCGCATTAGCGTTCTTTGCATTGATGTCGATTGCTTCGCTAACATCTTCTATTTCAATGCTAGAAGCGCCAGTGTCATACACTGTTGAACGTTTTGGCATTGCACGCAACACGGCAACTATGGTGATTGGAGCGTTAATCTTCGCCACCAGCTGCTTAATTATCTTTAATTTCAGTACCTTATTTGGCTTTGTAATCGCGCTGACAACTCAGTATGGCCAACCAATAATCGGTATGCTATGTTGTATATTCGTAGGCTGGATCTGGCACCGTTCATCGCTACTCGAAGAATTAAAATCGGGTAATGAACATGTTGAAAATCAACTCTTTTGGAAAATCTGGCCGTGGTATACGAAGCTTGTGTGTCCGGTAGCTATTGCTTTGGTATTTATTCACTCGCTGTAACCAATTAGCTCCAGACCCTTCGCAAAAACCAGTAGTTGTTTTTCATCTACTGGTTTTTTTGTCTCTAATACCAATTGTATTTATTAAGTGATCAATTTTGTAACGAGAATAAATGAATTAGAACAAGGCATTTATTTAGATAAATAGTTAGTCTATTTTCGAAATAAATAACGCAGTTATCATTCATTTAGGCCGTGAAAAATGAGCAAAGATTTAATGCAATTGGTATAAATTAGGTTAAAGGAGCTAACCATGTATATTCTCGGTATTGAACTTAAAGGCAACGACGCTTATATGGCGTTAGTCGACAAGAAAGGTCGCTGTCGCCACCAACAACAACTAGAACTAGGCGATCGCGATGACGCCGCACAAGTGGCAACTTTTTATCGCGCCATCACTAGTTTAATCAAACCCTATTCCATCACCTGCGCAAGGCTAACGCGTACCCCACATATTGCCACCAACGCCAACGCTATTGACGTGGTGCGAATGGAAACTATATTCCAACTGCACTTTAGTCACTGCTTTTCGATGATTGAGCGAGATGAATTGGAAGACTGGATGACTCATCATTTAGTAGAGCATCATCCAATGACCCAATTTCATTTAGCGATTACTGCTGCACAATACGAGCTGCAACACAATATCTGTTTTATTGATTAGCTCGATATCTTATGTAGATTATATCTAAGTCAGCATTACTGTGCGTTTGCTGGCTTATTTCCATTCATTTTCCCCATAATCGGCATTTCTTTAAAAAATTGTGACAGGGTATCTTTAACAAGCTATGTTAGGCTAAAGTCTAGTCCGTTAGGTTAAATTGTAATCTAACAGATTAATTTGTAGCGTTTTTGTTGAAGGAGTTTTGTCATGCTGATCAGTATTCCCAAAGAGCAATTGGCGGGAGAAACACGAGTTGCAGCGACCCCAAAGTCGGTGACTCAGTTAATTAAATTGGGCTTTGACGTTCAAATCGAGCAAGGCGCTGGTATACAAGCCAGCTTTAGCGATGCCGATTATCAAGCCGTTGGCGCATCGACCGTGACAGGTGATGATGCTTATAACGCCGATATCTTACTCAAGGTCAATGCCCCACTGATCACCGAAGATTGTGATGAAGTCAGTAAAATCAAAGACAACACAACGCTTATAAGTTTCATTTGGCCAGCGCAAAGCGACGAGTTGATGGCTAGGCTCACCGCCAAAAATATCAATGTTATGGCCATGGATTGTGTGCCTCGCATGTCGCGCTCGCAATCGCTTGATGCACTAAGCTCGATGGCCAATATTGGTGGTTATCGTGCGGTAATTGAAGCAGCACACGAATTCGGCCGCTTCTTTACAGGACAAATTACTGCTGCGGGTAAAGTGCCACCAGCTAAAGTACTAGTGATTGGCGCTGGTGTTGCAGGCCTTGCAGCCATTGGTGCTGCTGGCAGCCTAGGCGCCATTGTCCGAGCATTTGATACCCGTCTTGAAGTAAAAGAGCAAATCACCTCAATGGGTGGTGAATTTCTAGAGCTGCAATTTGATGAAGATACCGATTCTAGTGATGGTTACGCCAAAACCATGTCAAAAGAATTCATCGAAGCAGAAATGGCGCTTTTTGCCGAGCAAGCCAAAGACGTCGATATCATCATTACTACAGCACTTATTCCCGGCAAGCCAGCACCCAAGCTTATTACTAAAGAGATGGTGGATAGCATGAAAGCGGGTAGCGTTATTGTCGACTTAGCAGCGGCTAACGGCGGTAACTGTGAATACTGTGAAACAGGTAAACTCATTACCACCGACAACAACGTCAAGGTTATTGGCTACACCGATTTACCGGGTCGCCTGCCAGTGCAATCTTCACAACTCTATGCAACGAACTTGGTTAATTTACTTAAGCTATTGGCGCCAGAAAAAGATGGCAGCATCAATATCGACTTTGACGATGAAGTCATTCGCGGTGTTACTGTGGTTAAAGCAGGTGAACTAACATGGCCAGCACCGCCAATTAAAGTTAGTGCTGCACCTGCCGCTGCGCCAGCGCCATCAGAGCCTGCAGTAGTAGAAGAGAAAGCCATGTCGCCAATCCTTAAAGGCTTGCTAGCTGCTGGCGGCATTTTTGCCTACGGCGCAATGGCGATGTATGCACCAAGTGAGTTTATGGCGCATTTTACCGTGTTCGCCCTCGCCTGTGTTATTGGTTATTACGTGGTATGGAATGTCAGCCATTCACTCCACACGCCTCTAATGAGTGTTACCAATGCTATTTCCGGCATCATTATTGTCGGCGCACTATTTCAAGTCGCCAGTGGCTCAATCATTGTCACTATTTTAGCGACCATAGCGACACTGATAGCAACCATCAATATCGCCGGCGGCTTTTACGTTACCCAGCGCATGCTGAAAATGTTTAGAAAATAAGGAGAATCGAAATGTCACAAGGCTTAGTTAGTGCTGCATACCTCGCAGCGGCCATTCTCTTTATTTTGAGTTTGGCAGGATTATCGAAACAAGAAACGGCCCAGCGTGGTGCCTATAGCGGGATTATCGGCATGGCCATCGCGTTAATCGCCACGCTGTTATCACCATCCGTTGAAGGTTTAGTCTTTATCATCTTCGCCATGGTGGTTGGTGGCGCGATTGGTATTCGTCTGGCGAAAAAAGTCGAAATGACGGAAATGCCAGAGCTCGTTGCTATTCTGCACAGTTTCGTTGGCTTAGCAGCTGTATTTGTGGGCTTTAATAGCTATATCGATGCCCCGGCGACTACGGGTGCGCTGCACACCATTCATTTGGTTGAAGTGTATTTAGGTATTTTCATTGGCGCTGTTACCTTTACTGGTTCAGTCGTGGCTTATGGCAAACTGAGCGGCCGCATTGATAGTTCTGCTTTAATGCTGCCACATCGTCATAAACTCAATTTACTGGCACTTATTGTTTGTGGTTATCTGCTTAGCCAATTTGTTGGCGGTAGCTCAATTGGTATCTTGCTGATCATGACATTAATTGCCTTTGCCTTTGGATATCATCTTGTTGCATCAATTGGCGGCGCCGATATGCCAGTGGTTGTATCTATGCTCAACTCTTATTCAGGCTGGGCAGCGGCGGCAGCTGGTTTTATGTTGGCCAACGATTTACTCATTGTCACTGGCGCGCTAGTAGGTTCATCGGGGGCGATCCTAAGTTACATCATGTGTAAAGCGATGAATCGCTCATTTATCTCGGTAATCGCCGGTGGTTTTGGCACCGATGTCACAGCATCGGGCGATGAAATTGAAGGTGAAGCCCAAAGTGTAACCGCAGCTGATGTTGCCGACAAATTAGTCAATGCATCACGTGTTATTATCACCCCTGGTTATGGTATGGCGGTGGCTCAAGCGCAATATCCGGTGTATGAATTAACCCAGAAACTACGTGATAAAGGTGTTGAAGTGCGCTTTGGTATTCACCCTGTAGCAGGTCGTTTACCGGGTCACATGAATGTGCTTCTTGCCGAAGCTAAGGTGCCTTATGACATCGTATTAGAAATGGATGAAATCAATGATGATTTCGACGACACCGATGTCGTGCTGGTTATTGGCGCAAACGATACCGTAAACCCTGCCGCGAAAGAGCCGGGTAGTCCGATTGCTGGTATGCCTGTGCTAGAAGTATGGAATGCGAAAAACGTTATTGTGTTTAAACGCGGCATGGCAACAGGTTACGCTGGTTTACAAAATCCGCTGTTTTTTAACGACAATACGCAAATGTTATTTGGCGATGCCAAAGACAGTGTCGATCAAATTATCCACGCGATGTAGATTTAAAAGTCAGACATAAAAAAGGATGCCTAGGCATCCTTTTTTATTAAATGCTTTTCATAAAAGCGACTTAAGATTTGTCTACTTTAGCGCTATAAAGCAAGCCACCAATTGCTGAAGCAATTAAGATAAATGGTGTTGCTTGGATAAAGAACGCAACTACAGAAAGTTCGTTACGCAAGAATGAGAATGCAATTGGAAACGCAATTGCTGCTACAACAACTAATAATAAAAGACCCATTTTTGCTTCTGCAGATATGTTTTGCTCAGTTCTTTCGCTCATTTTTGATCCAAATCAATTAATTTTTAAGTGGCGAGATTATAGGACAATATAATTAGCAACCCAAGTTTTGTTTTGCTATTTTGAGAGGTTTTTCGACTAATTTGTAATCACCTGTTTCCACCCTAAATTTTCATCACTTGCGCTAAGTTGACAAAACTTCAGCTAACTCTCTAATAAAACGCTTATTTCCTGTGAAAGGTTGGCGAATTGTTAAGGAGTTTGATAGATTGTTAGCGTCTAAAAATAACGAGAATATTCAGATGAAAAAATGGATGATTAGTGCTGTTGCACTGGCGATCACTGCCTGTTCACAGTCACCAAATACAGATGATGTAAATATTGCTGGTGTTAAGTTTGTTGAAAAAGTTAGCGCACAGCCTGGCAAAACAACTATTTCCTACAAAAAATTCCAACTTGCTAACGGTTTAACCGTTATCTTGCACGAAGATAAATCAGATCCTTTAGTTCACGTTGATGTGACCTATCACGTAGGCTCTGCCCGTGAAGATCTTGGCATGTCTGGTTTCGCTCACTTCTTCGAGCATATGATGTTCCAAGGCTCAGAAAACGTTGGTGATGACGAACACTTTAAAATCGTTACCGAAGCTGGTGGTACCATGAATGGTACCACCAACAGCGACCGCACCAACTACTACCAAACAGTACCAGTAAACCAACTGGAAAAAATGCTGTGGTTAGAATCAGACCGCATGGGTTACCTACTCGATGCCGTAACACAGGAAAAATTCGAAGTTCAGCGTGAAACCGTTAAGAACGAGCGTGGTCAACGCGTTGACAATGCACCTTATGGTCGCTTAGGCGAAACCAAAGCGCGCGCAATGTATCCAAAAGGTCACCCATACTCATGGCCGGTCATTGGTTACATGGCTGACTTAAACCGTGTAAACGTAAATGACCTAAAAGCCTTCTTCTTAAAATGGTACGGTCCAAACAACGCGACACTAACGATTGGTGGTGACATCAACGTTGCAGAAACTATGCAATTAGTGAACAAGTACTTTGGCGACATCACGCCAGGGCCTCAAGTAACACCGCAAGATAAAACACTGATTAATCTGCCACGCGATCGTTACGTATCTTTTGAAGATAACGTTAGCCTACCGTTAGTTTACATCAGCTTCCCAACGGCTTACGCCCGTCATGAAGACGAAGCAGCACTTGATTTACTAGCACAAATCTTAGGTGGCGGTAAAACATCACTGCTTTACAAAAACCTTGTAAAATCGCGTCTAGCCGTACAAACATCAGCTTCACATCCTTGTCAGGAGTTAGCCTGTACCTTCGATTTATACGCCCTACCTCACCCTGCAAGTGGCAAGAGTTTAGGCGATATTGAAAAGATCATTCGTAAAACCTTTACTGAATTTGAAACACGCGGTGTGATGGACGATGACCTAGCAAAAGCCAAAGCACAGATGGAAGCCGGCTTTATCTTCGGCCTCCAAAGTGTACAAGGTAAAGTCGCGCAACTTGCTGCTTACGAAACCTTCACTGGCGACGCTAACTATATCGAAAAAGACATTGCGCGTTACAACAACGTTAGCAAGGTAGATGTAATGCGTGTGTTTAACCGCTACATCAAAAACAAGCCGTCTGTTATCGTTTCAGTTGTGCCAAACGGCCAAGGCGCTATGGTGGCTAAAGCTGATAACTATCAGCCACAAATCACTAAATTAAGTGGTGAATCAACCACTAGTGCAGCTGATTTAAAAATGCGCGACAACCCAAATACCTTTGATCGCAGCAAGCAACCTAAAGCGGGCGCAATTAAAGCGGTTGACGTACCAAGCTATTGGACAGAAACATTCGACAATGGCATTAGCCTGCTAGGTAGTGTTAGTAACGAAACACCAACGACATCGTTATTACTGCGCATTCCAAATGGTCACTTCACTGAAAACAGTGCAAAAGCGGGTATTACCTCACTGACTGCACAAATGATGAATGAAGGCACTAAGAACTACTCAGCAGAGCAAATGAGTAAGGCACTGCAAAAACTAGGTAGCTCTATCTCTTTCTCAGCTGGCAACATGTACACCAGCGTGTTCGTGAGTTCGTTAACGAAGAACCTTGATCAAACCATCGAGTTGTTAAACGAGAAATTGTTTAACCCTGTGTTTAAAGAAGCTGATTTTGAGCGCATTAAAGCCAACCAAATCGAAGGCCTAATCAACGCACAAAAAGACGCTGGTTCGCTATCGCGCAACGCCTTTAGAGCACTGATGTTCCAAGGCACTATCGCTGCCCTACCAACTGCTGGCACCGTTGATTCACTTAAGCGTTTAACCATTGAAGATGTGGAGCAATACTATAACCGCAACTACAAGCCAAAACGCGCACAGTTAATCGCAGTATCAAACCTTGGTGAACAAGCCTTAGTTAACAAGTTCAACCGCCTTAAGTCTTGGAAAGGCCACACAGGTATTACTGAGCTAAACCTATTGCCACCAAGTTACGTAAAAAATACCGTGTATCTAGTGAACAAAGACAATGCTGCCCAATCAGCTATCCGCGTTGGCCAACGTGCCATCAAAGAAGATATCACTGGTGAGTACTATGAACTTGGCCTAATGAACTTCCCAATTGGCGGTAACTTTAACTCGCGCATCAACATGAACTTACGTGAAGACAAAGGCTACACCTACGGCGCTGGCTCAACCTTCTACGGTAACAAGTTCGGCGGTGCAATGGTTGTATCAGCAGCGGTTCGCGCCGATGCCACTATCGCCTCTTTAAAAGAAATCATTAAAGAGCTTAAAGACTACCGCGAAAACGGTATTACCGACGAAGAACTAGCCTTTATGCGCGCTGCTATCAATCAGCAAGACGCTCTGAAATACGAAACGCCTAACGCAAAACTTAACTTCCTAGCACAAATCATCGAGCATGATTTAACGCCAGCATTTGTTAAGGAGCGCGCTAACATCGTTTCTAACATCAGCAAAGACCGCATCAACAGCCTAGCTCGTCAATACCTAAACATCGACGATATGGCTATCGTAATTGTAGGTGACGCGAAAACACTGAAACCTCAGTTACAAGAGATGGGCTACAACGTAGTTGATTACACAGCGCCTTAATTAAATTAAGCGCTAAAACGACAAAAGCCGATGCTTATGCATCGGCTTTTTTTTGGGGATTATCTTAAGATCTGCATTCTTAAAATCTCTAAAGATAATAAGAGTGACTCGTCAAATATTTCTAAACGGACAACTCGAATTCATAACCTTTGGGTTTAGCTTTTTTGCTGACATCATAAATATATTTCGTTGATATATTTCGTTGATATATTTCGTTGACACCCAAAAATTAGCTTGGACGCTCAACCATGTTTTTTCAATTCGTTTTACATTAAAAATTCAAACAACTGACAAATTGATTTCGATTAATTCGGTAATGAATCACTTCATAAACGTTAATTGCTGTCAAACATTGATAAAAGCACGAAGCTAGCCCCTAAGCAGCGCGTTCACTACCTTTCTCAGCTAGCTTAAATAGTTTACCTGTCAGCCAACGCCCTTATACCAACAGTGATGATGATCATTGGCGCATTGTCTTAGCCGCTCTCGAGAACCTGCAAAATTACCGTATTGGCGTCTAAAGTGATTAGTGATTTCTATCCAGTCATCACCAGCGATTCCCAAACTATCAAGTAATTTCGGCTGATTATCTTCTACGTATCCTCGCTTCGTAGGCACTATTTGCCTTGCACTCCAATCAGCTAATTCAAAATAATCATATAGTGTAAATGGAATAGCAAGTGCTTGTTTTGAACTGCCAAATGGCAACAGTTTAGCGGGTTGCTTAGGTAGGGCTTTATCGCCTTTTGGGGCCGTTTTTCGCTCTTTCTCGTAAGTGCGGATTCGGGCTTGAATTGAAGTAAACTCGCTCTCTTTTAAGTTTTGAGCCATCCCTGCACGCACAGGGTTTAAATCAACATACATCATGCAGGATAACAAGGCTTGCTCATCCAATAATGCTTGAGAATAATAACGACCTTCCCAATAGCGTCCTTTACAGTTATCTTCTTTGTTGGCAGCCCTAGCTATCGACTCATTGAGATGGCGCATAAACCAGCTAATGTCATAAAGCCTCAGCCGCCACATTGCCACAACTTCAGCGACTTTGGCTAAACTCGCTTTATCATCTATCTCGCCATTGCGATACCTATCAACGATTGGGTGACCTTTATGCAGTTGATACCAACGTTCAATCACCTCATCATCATGCCAACTTAACGCACGCTCACGGTCTACACGCAATACTAAATGGTAATGGTTACTCATAATCGCATAGGCAGCACTATCGATAGCGAAAACCTCCGCTAACGCATGGAGCTTATCCAACACCCATTGGCGCCTGTGGTTATAGTTCTTACCAGAATATTTATCTTCGCCACACAGAAATGCGCGACGAACACAACGAGAAATGACGTGATAGAAAGGTGTGGCGTCTAAATCAATTAGACTGTTTCTTGCCCTAGCCATAACAACCTCCTCACTAAAGAGAGATTATTAGCCTAGAACAAATTCGATTCTTTGCCACATTTTATGGGTGTCAACTTTTAGAAAAATTTTGACTTTATTCTTCACTATTTAGAACCTTGAAACTAACAATCCTTGAATCTTCTGTATAGACAATTTCAATGAGCTTTCCTTCAAACTCAGCTATTTCATTTTGATCTAGGCTAAAATCAGTGTTTCTGATTTCTTCTCGTCTAAAAGAAAAGGTCTTATCGCCAATACTAAACTTAGTTAAATCCCAGTCATTACTGTAATTATGCAAGATTTTTCAAAACACCAGTCTGGGTATTCATAGCAATCTCGTGACTTATATTTTTGTAGGTCCTTAGGGTTATCAATAGCAACATCGCTGAAATAACTACTACCAGAGTAGTGGATTTACTTTTTGAGAGCTCTTTACCGTCGAAATATTTCACTCTTGCGCGATTAACAAAAAAAGCGGCTGTACAACACAAAACGAAGCCCATCATCAAAAGAATATTCTCAAAGACTACATGCCATAACGTCAATTCGTATATGGTATCCATCAATCAAATTTCGACTAGAAAACAGAGAACAAAACCAATATCGCATTAATTTGCCCCTAGCACAATTTTCTCCGCCTCTGAGATAGAAGATTTCAAGGAGTTCCTTACAGGGGCAGTTGCCTCTTAATAAGCTAACCTAAAGTAAGTTTATGTAAATCACTGCACAAAAAAACCGCCTCGCGGCGGTCTTCATAATCTTCAACCCAAACGTCAATTAACGCTTTTTATGGAATTTCATTAAACGGTCACGCTTGCGTTGTTGTGACGCGGTAAGCTTGTTTTTCTTACCTTCAAACGGGTTATCAGAGTTACGGAACTCGATTTTGATTGGCGTGCCCATAATCTTTAACGTGCGGCGGAAGTAGTTCATCAAATAACGCTTGTATGATGCATCTAGCTTCTTCACTTGGTTACCGTGAATAACAATCACTGGCGGGTTGTAACCACCAGCATGGGCGTAACGCAGCTTAACGCGACGACCTTGGAACATTGGTGGATTGTGATCGTCGACGGCCATTTGCATGATTTTAGTTAGCATTGACGTTGATGTACGTTTGGTTGCAGAAACGTAAGCTTCGTTTACCGACTCAAACAAGTTACCTACACCACTGCCGTGCAATGCTGAGATAAAGTGGATACGCGCGAAGTCTACGAAACCTAAGCGGCGATCAAGCTCTGATTTGATACGCTCTTTGGTATCGTTGTCTAAACCATCCCATTTGTTAACCGCAATCACGATTGAGCGACCAGCATTTAGAGCAAAACCTAGCAGGCTTAAATCTTGATCAGAGATGTTTTCACGCGCATCAATCACTAGCAATACTACGTTAGCGTCTTCTACCGCGCGTAGTGTTTTGATAATTGAGAATTTCTCGACCGCTTCATTAACGTTTTTACGACGACGAATACCTGCCGTGTCGATAATGACATATTCACGCTCATCGCGCTGCATTGGAATATAAATACTGTCGCGAGTCGTGCCCGGCATATCGTAAACAACAACGCGCTCTTCACCTAAGATTCGGTTGGTTAGCGTTGATTTACCAACATTTGGACGACCGATAATGGCAAGTTTGATTGGCTGATCTTGCAGAGCTTTCGCTTGCTCTTCAGCAGTCTCTTCGGTGAGCTCTTCTTCTTCAGCCCATTCATCTTCTTTTTGCTCTTCAACGTCTAACAAACCCATTTCTTTGGCGTAAGGACGTAAACAAGTTTCGATAAGTACTTGAACACCACGGCCGTGCGCTGCCGCAATTGGATGAACATCACCTAATGACAAGGCGTAGAAGTCACCAGTTACTGAATCGATATCCACGCCGTCAGTTTTATTAGCAACCAAGTAAACGGTTTTATCTAATTGACGTAAGTGGTGAGCAATGGCTTCATCAGCTACCATGATGCCGTCGCGAGCATCTACTAAGAATAATACAACATCAGCTTCTTCAATCGCTTGTAGCGATTGCTCAGCCATCAGTGCATCTATGCCCTCTTCGTCACCTTGGATACCGCCAGTGTCGATAAGTAGGAATTCATAACCACCTAGTTGCGCTTGACCGTATTTACGATCACGAGTTAAGCCCGGAAAGTCTGCAACAAGTGCATCACGGGTTCGTGTTAAACGATTAAATAGCGTTGATTTACCAACATTTGGGCGACCAACTAAAGCCACAACTGGCAGCATGACACTTTCTCCAAAACAAACAAAAGCGGCGCTGAAAATTCAGAACCGCTTTTTTAAATAGTTGAATGTTCAAATTAGCGCCAAGGCGCCGAACATCGCGATGGCGCTATTTTATAGAAATAGCTGACAATAAGCCATCTTTAGATTGTAGATACAGCAAGTTGCCATCGACAATTGGCTTAGCAATGTGACCATCGTCATCAATTTCTAATTGGCCAACAAACTCACCTGTCTCACTCGACATTAGGTGTAATACACCTTCAAAATCTACCACAGCAACATAGTCATCAAAGATAACTGGCGCTGTTAAACCGCGATTTTCTAGGCCAAGTTGTGACCATTTTTCTAAACCAGAACGACGGTCAATAGCCACCACATGACCCGCTGCAGTCGTTAGGTAAAGGTTAAAACCACTTAGGGTCATTGATTTAAACGCCGAGTAATCACGCTTCCACAATACTTTACCAGTGCGAATTTCGATTGCCGCTAGGTTACCGTTGTAACCTACGGCGAAAATCGTTTCACCTAAAGCGATTGGCGTTGAATCAACGTCGATAATGCTCGCTAGCTCGTTACCGCCAGTTTGTGGCGTTACGATAGCTTCCCAAATTGCACGACCGTCATTAACTAACACACCGCCGATTTTACCGTTTGGCAAACCGAAAAACGCCGCACCTTGGCTTTCAGTTAAACCAGAAATACCACGTAATGTTAATGCAGGTACGTCTTGCTGATAAGTCCACACTTCTTTGCCATCAGTAATATCAAAGGCTTTGATTTTACCATTGCCCATTGCGGCGATAACTTTGTTATCACTTAGTAGTGGGCTCGATAAAATTTCACCATCTGCTTGTACTTTCCAAATCAACTCACCAGTTGCTTGATCAAGCAGGTATAACATACCGCTTTCAGCACCAATGGCGATTTTTTCGTAACCAGCGCTAATGCCACCAGATAATTGGGCATCAACACCTGATGAAAAGCTAAAGATTGAACCTTGATCTTCTACTTCAACTTCCCAAACTTGTTCACCAGTTTCTTTGTCAAAAGCGGCAACAACACCAGCGCGATCACTAGCAAATACTTTGCCGTAAGCAACAATAGGTGCCAGTTTGCTAAAGTAATCTTGCGTACCGTCACCAACACTGTGTTCCCAGTTCACGGTAACTTCAACACTTGGCTGAATTACTGGTAATGGCGCGATTTTAATTTCGTCATCGTTTGACGAACAACCCGCTAATGTCCCCAGTAGCACAACGCTAGCAACTAATGATTTAGACCATTGTTTCATAATCATTCCTTAAGCCGCTGGCGTTAAGTCGTTTAATTTCATTTGTAAATCGTTGCTCACTTGATCGCCGGCAGCTTTTTCAGCAGCTTGGTAGGCAGTGCGTGCTTTATCAACATTACCTTGAGCTAATTCGATATCGCCCATCAGTTCATTCTTTTGTACGTCAAACGCGCTGTCTTTTAGCTGTGCTAGTGTGCTTAGCGCTTGAGCGTATTGTTGCTGAGAGTTCTCAATGCGCGCTAAACGCATGATTGCAATTGATTTCACTGAGCTGTCTACATCGCTAGCAATAACGTCTTTTAGCAACTTAGTTGCTTCATCAAACTTCTCACTATCAACTAGCGATTTAACCGCTAATAGCTGCGCCAGTTGGCTGTATTGTGTATCAGTGTGAGATTTAGCATAGGCCTCGGCAGAAGCAGCAACGTCGTCTGACTTAGCAATGTCAGAATACGCCATTGAGTTCTCAGCGATAGTTTGAATTTGGTTGGCTTGGTATTGGTTATAACCGTAAATGCCACCTAAACCAACAACAGCACCAATCACTAATACTGTACCGTTTTCTTTGAGAAATCGTTTGATCGCTTCTTCTTGTTGTTCTTCTGAGCTGTAAATTTCCATCAGGAGTTCCTTATAATTCTTCTAATAGTGATGCAAGCTCATCCATAGTCACTGTGACTTGTGGCTTGTCTTCACGTAAATACTTCACGGTCACAGAGTTGTTTTCTAACTCATTGTCACCAAATAATAAAACGATTTTTGCACCGCTTTGGTCGGCCTTCTTCATTTGCTTCTTGAAGTTACCGCCACTGTTGTGCTTCATAATACGCAAGCCGCTGTGTGCTTCACGCAGCGTCTGGCTAATAATCATGGCTTGGTTTTGTGCGTTGTCGCCCATGGCACACACATAAACATCAACCGCGCTTAAGTTAGTGTCTACAAGCTCAAGGGTTTCAAGCATTAACACTAAACGCTCAATACCCATAGCAAAACCAACGGCTGGGCTAGCTTTACCGCCAAGTTGTTCAACGAGACCGTCGTAACGACCGCCTGCTAACACTGTACCCTGTGCACCTAACGAGTCAGTCACCCATTCAAACACTGTGCGGTTGTAGTAATCTAATCCGCGAACGAGTCGTTCGTTAACCGTGTATTCGATGCCTGCGAGGCTCAACAGTTCACATAATTTTTCAAAATGTTGCTTTGAGTCTTTGCCAAGGTGATCAGATAGCTTTGGAGCATCCACCAAAATCGCCTGTACATCAGGATTTTTAGTGTCTAATACACGTAATGGATTGGTGTACATACGGCGCTGTGATTCTTCATCAAGCACCTCTTTGTGTTGCTCTAAAAACGCAATTAAGGCGTCGCGATATTCTGCGCGCTCTTCATTGTCGCCTAGTGTATTTAGTTCTAAACGCACGTGCTCTGTCATACCTAATTGCTTCCACAAATAGGCAGACATCATTAACACTTCAGCATCGGCATGGGCATCGCTGATCCCGTAAACTTCAACACCAAATTGGTGGAATTGACGATAGCGACCTTTTTGCGGACGTTCGTGACGGAACATAGGTCCCATGTACCACAAACGTTGCTCTTGGTTATATAGCAGACCGTGTTGGTTACCAGCGCGAACCACACAAGCGGTACCTTCTGGACGCAGCGTTAGGCTGTCGCCATTGCGATCGTCAAAGGTGTACATTTCTTTTTCAACGATATCGGTGACTTCACCGATAGAGCGCTTAAATAAATCGGTGCTTTCAACGATTGGTGTTCTGATTTCACTGTAACCGTATGCTGCAACGGTGTTGCGAACGGCTTGCTCGGCGAATTGCCACAGCGATGTTTGTGTTGGTAAACAATCGTTCATGCCACGAATGGCTTGGATAGTCTTTGCCACAATAACCCTATTTAAAACTTATATATACTGTTGAGGCGACCGTAGCCGCCACTAAAAATTGCTAAGCATTATGCTTAAAAAACGCGATGGTTGCTACCTTTACCGCGATTAAACTTCTTTAATATCTATCTTGTTTTTTTCGTTCGCCAAACGCTCACGGATCTTCTTCTCTAAAGAGTCGACAAGATCGGTATTATCGAGGCGTTCTTTTTGACGTACGCCGTCTTCATAAAAACCGCTCATACGTGCGCCACCAGCGAGTCCCATGTCTGATACTAGGGCTTCACCTGGGCCGTTAACCACGCAACCGATAATAGAAACATCCATTGGCGTGACGACATCTTCAAGGCGGTTTTCTAACTCGTTTACCGTGTTAATCACATCAAACTCTTGGCGAGAACAACTCGGGCACGCGATAAAGTTAATACCACGACTACGAATGCGCAGTGATTTTAAAATATCAAAACCAACTTTGATTTCTTCTACCGGATCAGCAGCAAGTGATACGCGCAGCGTGTCACCAATGCCGTCATTTAGTAGCATGCCTAAACCAATAGCCGATTTAACAGCACCTGCTCTAAAAGCGCCAGCTTCGGTAATACCAAGATGCAGTGGCTGAACGATTTGTTTTGCCAATAAGCGATAAGATTCAACGGCTAGGTGAACATCAGATGCTTTTACTGACACCTTAAATTGATCGAAGTTCAGGCGATCTAGAATATCGACGTGACGCATTGCTGATTCAAGTAACGCTTGCGCGGTTGGCTCGCCGTATTTTTCTTGAATATCGCGCTCTAACGAACCGCCGTTGACGCCGATGCGAATTGGAATATTTTTATCGCGAGCACAATCTACTACCGCGCGAATACGTTCTTCACGGCCGATGTTACCCGGATTAATTCGCAAGCAGTCGGCGCCGTATTCAGCTACTTTTAAAGCGATGCGATAGTCAAAGTGAATGTCTGCCACCAATGGGATTGGCGTTTGCTCTTTGATCACTTTAAAGGCTTCGGCATCATTCATGGTTGGTACTGATACGCGAACAATATCTGCGCCTGCCGCTGCAATGCGCTTGATTTGAGCAAGCGTCGCGTCAACATCGCTAGTGCGGGTATTGGTCATCGACTGAACTGCAATTGGCGCGCCGTCACCGATAGGTACATTCCCTACCATGATACGCGTTGATTTACGGCGGATGATTGGATTCTCGCTATGCATAATTTATTGTTCCAGCGGCAAGGTAAAGGTTGCCGTTTCATTTGAAATATAAGGAGTTATATCGAGTATTTGTTGCTGATAAGTAATCTCAACGGCTGTTGGCGCGCCTAAAATCACTTCAAGCGGCGCAACGCCAGTGACGTCAATTGACGTGCCTGCTTTTTTGATGCCAATGGCAACAACAGCATTGGTGGCGTCAGTAATTTTTACCCAGCAATCTTGTTTGAATTTGAACGTCGACTCCACGTTAATGGCTTCAATTTCCATCACCGCGTTTGTCGCCATTGGCGCTATTGGCAGTCGCGGCGAAGGCTCTTGAGCAACTGTAATAGTTTCTTCCACCACAGGCATTTCATTCATCGCCTGACGCTGCCACCACCAAGCAATTACAGCCATTAAAATGACAGTGACTACGCCAAAGGTAATGAGATTTAGGTAATTGTTGTGGGTGTTGTTTTTAGAGCGATTTGAGAATGTCTGCATCGACTTTAAATCGCCATCACAATGATACTGGGTGCGAAAATGGGCAATCATTTCATCGCAATCTAAGCACACTAGCGTGGCGTATGATTTAACATAGCCTTTAAAAAATAATGCGTTGGCAGATTCTGGCACCGTGTCTGTTTCGAGCTGCTGAACTACGGCTTTTGATAAAAACAGCTTCTGCGCAGCATCATCAAGGCTCAGCCCCGCGGCTTGGCGCGCTGCAAGTAATACACTACCCAGACTCGGCTGAGTTTCGCTTTGCTCACTGTTTTGTTGTGACGTGTCGTCAGTGTTACTCATTTAAAATTCTTTTGCTAAATAGGCTTTGGTGGCCGCTGAATTAGGATATTTTTGCAATAATATGCGTCCCAATTGTTTAGCGATATCCACGCTGCCGCGTTTCTGTTCTACTTGAATGGCTAACCACAAGCTTTCAGAAGTTTGACTGTATATTCGGCGATAGTTCCGTAATTGCTGTGCTGCTTCATCTAATAACCCTAATTCGAGATCGGCTTTAGCCAATCCTAAAATTGAACGTGCGCGAATAGATTCATAACGCAGCACGGCACTTAAATGAGATTTAGCACGCTGCCATTTTTGATCCCGCAGTGCACACAAACCAGCATTTTCGTAGCTGTTGGCGGTTTGGGTATTTAGCGGTGATTCGATGGCCTTAACAAATTGCGCTTCGGCTTCTTCGTAACGGCGATTGTCACATAGGAAGGCGCCGTAGTTATTACGGGTATTGAAATTATTAGGAAAATCGTCGAGTGCTTTGCGATAGGCTTTATCTGCCAATTCGTCTTCGCCTACTGTTTGATAAAAGTAAGCGTAACTCGAATAAATGCCGTCGAGGGAATCATCGAGCTTTTCGGCGCGCTCTAAGTTGAGCTTTGCTTGAGCAGTATTGCCGTTTTTAAGATATTCAAGCGCAAGTTTAAGACGGGCCATTGCCGCTTCTTTTTTATTAACTGTGCGCTCTTGAACTAATTCATCAGAGCCGGCAACAAACTCTTGTGTAACACAACCACTTAAACCACCCATGCCTATAACAGCGAGTAATGCAAAATAATGAGGTTTGATCATGTGGCCTTGTTCCCTGCTTTGTGTTGTTAAGCTCTGATTTTTAGCGTGTATTAGCGCACCATTGTGACGGAAATTGGCTCACCTTGCATCTGCTTTTTCGCGGTGCGCTTAGTACGGTCAACAACATCCCCCACTAGCTGGCCACAAGCCGCGTCAATATCATCACCTCGGGTGGTACGAACCGTCACGGTGAAACCGTATTCCATCAATACTTTGTTAAAGCGGTCAATGCGCGAATTACTAGAACGACCGTATGGCGAACCTGGATACGGGTTAAACGGAATCAGGTTAATTTTCGCTGGTGTGTCTTTTAATACTTGCGCTAACTCATGAGCTTGGTCGGTAGAATCATTAACGTGATCAAGCATGACGTACTCGATAGTTACCTTACCGCGATTAGCATTTGATTTGGCAATGTAGCGACGAACACCTGCAAGGAATTCTTTGATTGGGTATTTTTTGTTAACTGGCACAATTTCATCACGC
Source organism: Psychrobium sp. (assembly GCA_049607155.1). Classification (GTDB taxonomy): domain Bacteria; phylum Pseudomonadota; class Gammaproteobacteria; order Enterobacterales; family Psychrobiaceae; genus Psychrobium. The sequence goes on along the minus strand of JBMYWG010000024.1, from coordinate 17,593 downwards.
AATTCATCGTTTGGCGCGTGTAATGAAATCGCTAGTGCAACATCGATTTGATCACCAAGCATATCAAGCGCAGGTACAACGCCAGAAGTTGATAAAGTAACGCGGCGTTTCGACAGGCCATAACCGTTGTCATCAAGCATTAGTTTCATTGCTGGAACAACGTTTTTAAGGTTAAGCAGTGGCTCACCCATCCCCATCATTACCACGTTGGTAATAGGACGCTCACCAGTGTCGCCTTTTACGCCAACAACTTGTGCTGCACGCCAGACCTGACCAATGATTTCAGCGACAGATAAATTGCGGTTAAAGCCCTGCTGCGCCGTTGAACAGAAGGTACACTCAAGTGCACAACCTACTTGTGAAGAAACACACAAGGTAGCGCGATCGCCATCTGGAATGTATACCGTTTCAACTTCTTGACCACCTTCAAGTAGCATAGACCACTTGATAGTACCGTCATTTGAGCGCTGCTCAGTATTTACCGTCGGCGCTTTTACTTCACACAAACGGTTAAGCTTTTCGCGCAGTTTTTTATTGAGATTATTCATCTCGTCGAAGTCCGTTACACCAAAATGATAAATCCATTTCATTAATTGATCGGCACGGAAAGGCTTTTCGCCAATCTCTGCAAAATACTCACGCAATGCAGGGCGATCAAAGTTTAATAAATTGACTTTTGCGTTGGTCATAACGACTCCAAAAAATTACTGCTTAGCTCTTGAGGGTACAAAGTTTTATACACCAGAGATGTTTTTACCTTTAAGGACTAATACCAATTCCGATAAGTACCTGAACAGTTGTGTTTGCTAGAATTCACAATAACTTCGTTGCTCTCAATCCCAATAGCTAGCTATTGCTCAATCGAGCGCCTTGTTCTAGTAAATTCTTCCTAAACACAACAAGACCACTTAAATATCGGAATTGGTATGATAATCATTTCATCCAATCCTTAAACGTAAAAACGGGGGTATACACCCCCGAATTTTATCATAAATTAGCGCTGAGCTAACTTATTGGACGAACTCGATATTAGCGAGTACGTGGACAGATTTCTTCGTCAGAGAAGAAGTACGCGATTTCACGTGCAGCTGACTCTAGAGCGTCTGAACCGTGAACAGCGTTTTCGTCGATGCTGTCTGCGTAGTCAGCACGTAAAGTACCAGCTAGTGCTTCAGCTGGGTTAGTAGCACCCATGATTTCACGGTTTTTAAGAACAGCGTTTTCGCCTTCTAAAACTTGAACCATAACTGGACCAGAAGTCATGAACTCAACTAGAGCACCAAAGAAAGGACGCTCGCTGTGTTCAGCGTAGAAACCTTCAGCTTTCTCTTGAGAAAGGTGAACCATTTTAGAAGCAACGATTTTTAGACCAGCAGATTCAAAACGGTTGTAGATAGCACCGATGTGGTTTTTAGCAACTGCATCAGGTTTTACGATAGAAAAAGTACGTTCGATAGCCATTATTAGCTTCTCCAAAAAAGGACGTTTAAAAAAATTTGGCGCATTATACGAGATAATTATCCGAAGTACCAATACTGCATTAACAATAAGTCATAAATGTGACGACATCCTATTATGTTTTTATTTATTAACCATTTTTCGAATGAATATCCGTTCAGGAATAATTCATCGACGGCAGCTAAAAATGAGCTCATCATTAATTATTAGGAGCTTGTGATGAGAGCACTACTTTTATTTACTCTACTCTTAGCCAACAGCTTTAGTTTTGCCGCATCTACCGTTAAGCAACAAACGGTAAAACCCGATCCTGCATTAAGTGCACAACAAAATCTAAGCTCGTCAAAAAATAGCTCGTCAAAAAAGAGTTCACCAAAAAAGCACACATCAAAATTCAATGTAGTGTGGTTAGACTCTATTACGAGCAGCAGTAAAATAGACGAAGACAGCGATGATTACTCGCAAGATTTAACCATAACTTTCGACTTTGATACCAGCTACCAGCAGATTCCCGTTTACATTGATATGTTTCTTGTCGATGAGCGTGACAATCAAACCAAATTAACCACTTCAAAAGACTTTGTACTGACTGGTGAATCCATTGCCGACAAACAGCGTTTTGATATTGTGGTAGATGAAGCGACAGCAACTGGCTATTACCATATACTGATTAATATCTATGACGCTAAAACCCATCAATTAATTGATATTGTCGACTATCACAACAACAGCAGTCTTGCCGATATTCGTCTTGAAGGTCATCGTTTTGATCATCACGACACTTTTAGCCTTTACAACCACAACTACAGCACATCAATTGACCGCGACTTCGATGGCTACTATCAGCGCATCGAACTCACCCTAGACTTAGATTCAATTTACTCAAGCCAAGAGTTACAAGCAGACATTTTACTCGACGGTAAGCAGTTATTTGCATCACGCCCGTTTACTGTTTATGGCAGCTCTACAAGCGATTTACAGACCTTTGATTTATTAGTCCCTTCGCGTTTTTACAGCGGTACTTACGAGTTATCGGCTCGTGTGACTGAAGTTTTGAGTAATCACAGTGAGCACAGCACTACCTTCGACTTAGGCGTGGTAAGCGTGGAGTCTGAGTACAACGATCAACCTGTGCACACGGATGTTATCGTTCATGAATCTGGTAGTTTGCACTGGTTCGGCTTATTAGGCCTTGGTTTGCTAGTAGTATTGAGACGATTACGACGCTAACAGCACCACGCTTTTATATTAGTTTTCAACGATAAATTAATGTGTTAGTTTAAAAAGTTCATCACAGAGAAAAAATAAAGGAAACGACAATGGATGATTTACTAACAGTGGACCAAGTTGCTGAATTTCTAGGTATAAGTGACTCACGCGTTCGCCGCTTAGCCCGTGAAAGTTTATTAAACAATGTTGGCGATGATGCAGAAAACCCGCAGTTTAAAGCGGATGAAGTGAAAAAATATAAAGAGCTAGCTGAGCGTATTGGCGGTATCTAAGCCCCAATAAAACAACTAATTCGTCAAAGGCCATCACAGCAATGTGATGGCCTTTTTGTTTGCGCCAAACACTCTTCTGCTCCAAGTAAAAAGCAACCGCAAATAAAAAGCCCGAGTAGACACTCGGGCTCAATTAATAGCAACGTTAACGCTTATTCAATAATCATCACTTCAACGCGGCGATTTTTAACGCGGCCTTTAAAGTAATTGTTGCTGGCGATTGGCGCGGTGTCGCCATAGGCTTTTACGCGAATACGGGAGTTGTCGATACCCGCTGCGGTTAACATATCGCGAATATTATTTGCGCGCGACAATGAGAGTTTAAAATTATATTCGCTGTTACCAACGTTATAGGTATGGCCAAAGAGCACCGCACGCGATGATGGACTTGCTTTCATGAGCTCGATTGCGCGGCTAATTTGCTCACGTCCCGTTGCATCGAGGCCTTGTTCATCATGATCGAAACCGACGTATTCGATAAAGCGTGTACTCGCAACTTTTTCGACGACCGGCTTAACCACCTCTTTTTTAACTTTAGCCAGCTTTGGAACCAAATTAGGCGTTGGTTTTATTGGCGCTGGCTTAGCCGCCTTTTCACGTGTCTCAATACCAAAACGACGACCAAAGTGAACGGTAAACATATCGGCATCTTCATCGATAGTTGTCCACTGAATTCGGCTAAACCAATGAGCGTCCCAATCATATTCAAAGCCAGCTCCAAGATGTACAGAATTGCTTTCCACCTGAGTCACGTCAACGTTATGCCCTTTGGTATCTAGCTCACTGCCACCTACGAATGCCAACAAGCGGCCATTTTCAGTCACTGGCCAATAGCCCGTCAGTTGTACGCCAATACTGCGATAATCAATACTCTGGGTATTGCTGATCTCATATTTATCCAAATTGGCATAATAGCCTTCAATGGCAAAATACTGATTGAACTGCCAACCACCGCCGAACTGCCATGCAATATTGTTTTCTGTATCTAGTTTCACATCATCTTTAAGCGGTGTTAATGCCGATGCGCCTGCGCCGAGATGCACAAAGCCGTGGCTTGTGCGCTCTTTTTTGGTGTTCTCTGCCGAAATGGTCGGAGAGTAGCTAACAAGTGACAAGGTGGCAACCAAGCCAGCGATAGCTAACATTGGTAATTCACGCACACGACGTGATAGCGCAGCGTAACCTTGTTTGAACTGTATTTGTCGTAACATAAACAACATTCCTAGTAATACAAAAATAAAAACACTCTTTCCATAATGAAAGTATCCTTCTGAGCAGATATAGCATCGGATATCATATTTTATGTTTGTGCTCTAAAAAGTTGATAATAGTTTGAAGATAAACAATTGAGAAGCGCTTGTTTATTGGGGAATCGAATTTCAAATCAACTTATTCAAGCCCATGGAAACTCAGCAGCGCTTTGCAGCATGTTACTCAGATGTAACATCGAAATCTTCCTTGACTTTCAATTATGAGAACAAGAAAAGATTAATTCTTGAACCATTCCGTAGTATAAGACCAATAAATATCAATGTATACGTAAAACTAATTAGACATAAAAAATATAATTTCGATGTTTAAAGAACTGCCAAAACATCAATTAATAACTACGAGCAAAAATTACATAACCGCATTTAGAGTACTATTAATTCAATTATATAGGCCCAACTATTTAGTCTCCATAAGACATAAAAAAAGGAGCCCGAAGGCTCCTTTTTTAGTAACTCAAAAGAGATTTTGAATTAAAGTGCAGCTTTTGCTTTTTCAACAAGAACGCTGAATGCGTGCTTATCGAATACAGCGATGTCTGCTAAGATCTTACGATCGATTTCAATAGATGCTTTCTTAAGACCGTTGATGAAACGGCTGTAAGACATTTCGTTTTGACGTGCAGCAGCATTGATACGAGCAATCCATAATTGACGGAATTGACGTTTACGCTGACGACGGTCACGGTAAGCATATTGACCAGCTTTAGTTACAGCTTGGAAAGCAACACGATAAACACGTGAACGTGCACCGTAATAACCTTTAGCTTGCTTTAAAACTTTCTTGTGGCTCGCGCGAGCCTGTACACCACGTTTTACTCTAGGCATTGTTCAAATTCTCCAGTAAGTCTTATGCGAAAGGAAGCATACGGTTGATTGAAGGAACGTCCACTTTGTGGATCATACCTTTAGAACGTAACTGACGCTTACGCTTAGTACTTTTCTTAGTCAGGATGTGACGTAAGTGGTTGTGTTTGAATTTGAAGCCACCAGAACCCGTTTTCTTGAAACGTTTCGCAGCGCCTTTACAAGTTTTCATTTTAGGCATAATAAAATCTTCTACTTCGCATTGGGTTAAATTTACATAGCAAGGCGTACAAAATTCAGCCCCAACCTAGGTTAGGGCTGACATTGTAACTTTTAAGTTGCCTTAACTATTTCTTTTTCGGTGCTAATACCATTACCATTTGGCGACCTTCCATTGCTGGAAAAGACTCCACGTTAGCTAGTTCAGCTACATCATCTTTAATACGATTCAATAACTTAGTACCTAAACCTTGGTGTGCCATTTCGCGACCACGGAAACGTAGTGTAATTTTCACTTTGTTCCCGTCTTCAAGAAAGCGATTCAGGTTGCGTAGTTTTACCTGATAATCACCTTCGTCAGTTCCAGGACGGAATTTAAGTTCCTTTAACTGGACCTGTTTATTCTTTTGACGTTGCTCTTTTTCCTTTTTCGATTTCTCGAAAATGAATTTACCGTAGTCCATAACGCGACATACAGGCGGCTCGGCATTTGGACTGATCTCAACTAAGTCTAAGTTAGCTTCTTCGGCAGCACTCATGGCTTCATGTAGTGAAACTACTCCTACAGATTCGCCGTCTGCGCCAGTTAAACGAACTTCACTTGCGGTGATTTCACCATTTATTTGGTGCAAATTCTTCTTTTGCACTTGTCCTCTTCTTGCGCCTTTAATCGGTTATTCCTCCAGTTGTGTAAGACTACGTGTTTGAATCTCGTTAGTCAGTGCAGTGGTAAATGCTTCTAGAGACATTTTACCTAGGTCAACACCACTTCGAGTTCGAACGGCAATTTCTTGCGCTTCTACCTCTTTATCACCAATTACAATTTGGTAAGGCACGCGCTTCAATGTGTGCTCACGGATTTTAAAGCCTATTTTCTCATTTCTCAAGTCTGCTTTGGCTCTAATTCCGTTAGATTTCAATTTATTTACGATATCTGTGACATATTCGCTTTGTTTGTCGGTGATATTCATCACAACAACTTGCATTGGCGATAACCACGTTGGGAATAATCCCGCGTATTCTTCAATTAAAATACCGATGAAACGCTCAAGTGAGCCCAAGATTGCACGATGAATCATCACTGGTGTATGACGCTCGTTATCTTCGGCAACAAAAGTGGCGTCTAAACGATCTGGCATTGAGAAATCAAGCTGGATAGTACCACATTGCCATGCACGACCTAGACAGTCGTGGAGTGTAAATTCAATCTTAGGACCGTAGAACGCGCCCTCGCCCGGCTGAAGTTCGTATTCTAGTTCATTTTTCTCAAGTGCTTCGCGCAGCGCTTGCTCAGCGTTATCCCACACTTCATCACTACCTACACGTTGCTCTGGGCGCGTTGATAATTTAATGGCGATATCTTTAAAACCGAATGTCTCGTAACAATCGAATACCATCTTGATACAGTCTGTTACTTCATCCAAGATTTGTTCGTTAGTACAGAAAATATGAGCATCATCTTGAGTAAAGGCGCGCACACGCATTAAGCCGTGTAATGCACCCGATGGCTCGTTACGGTGACAAGAGCCAAACTCAGCCATACGCAATGGTAAATCGCGGTATGATTTTAAGCCTTGGTTAAAGATTTGAACGTGACCTGGACAGTTCATTGGCTTGATAGCGTAATCGCGTGCTTCACTGTGTGTTGTGAACATGCCGTCGGCATATTTGTCCCAGTGACCCGATTTTTCCCACATCGTACGATCCATGATTTGTGGACCTTTCACTTCTTGGTAATCGTATTGGTTTAGCTTTTCACGCACAAAAGTTTCTAGTTCACGGAATACTGTCCAACCATCGTTGTGCCAGAACACCATGCCCGGTGCTTCTTCTTGCATGTGGTAAAGATCGAGATGCTTACCAATTTTACGGTGATCGCGTTTCTCTGCTTCTTCAAGACGTTTTAAGTAAGCTTTTAATTGTTTCTTATCTGCCCACGCAGTGCCGTAAACACGTTGTAGCATTTTGTTTTTCGCATCACCGCGCCAGTAAGCGCCAGCCACTTTCATGATCTTGAAATGATGACAGTGTTTCATGTTCGGTACGTGAGGACCACGACACATGTCGATGTATTCTTCGTGGTGATATAAACCAGGACGCGCGTCTTTGTCGATACCGTCGATGATTTCTAGCTTGTAGCTTTCACCGCGCTCTTCAAATACTTTGCGTGCTTCATCAACAGATACTTTCTTGCGAATAACTTCATAGTTAGTCTTGGCCAGTTTTAGCATGTGCTTTTCAAGCTTGGCTAAATCTTCAACCGTTAATGAGTGCTCCATGTCGATATCGTAGTAAAAACCGTTATCGATGGTCGGACCGATGGCCATTTTGGCATCAGGCCATAGTTGTTTCACCGCGTGACCAATCAAGTGGGCACACGAGTGACGAATGATTTCTAAACCGTCTTCGTCTTTTGCGGTAATAATTTCAATGGCGCTATCTTCGGTGATTAGTTCACAAGCGTCTACGCGCTGACCATTGATGCGACCGGCAATACAAGCTTTCGCTAAACCTGGGCCGATGTCCGCTGCCACATCCATAATAGATACGGCATTGTCGAAAGAACGTTGGCTGCCATCTGGCAGTGTAATTGTAACTGGAGTACTCATTAAGCTATTTCCTAACAGTGGTGACCTATACCAAAGATCACATGTCTCTTTTAATTAAAAAGGTAGTGCCGATAATCAAAAAATTACGTCGGCGTAAAACGTTTTCCTCTTGTTCGCCAAACGTAGGCGGGAGCAAAAGGCGGCTAATTCTACCCTATTGAGTACCCAGCAACAAACCCTAATTAATGACGTTGCGATTTATCACCGCAGGCTTCGAGCATTTCGCGCTCAAGCCAAGATGTTTTACCGCTAAAAAAACCGTGATATAAGCTAGCTTCTGCGAGGTGAATAACAATGGCTAACACTCCCAAAATTGCACCGATGATTTCCATTACTATTCTTCCTTTTGATTGAGAATGGCGATGCCTTCTTTGAAAAACAAGAAAGTCGCTATTCCTGTAATAGCTATAAGTAATGCAGGCGCAACAACATGAGTAATTGATTTGTCGCCAGCGCCAGTATCAACCACTATTCCGATGATTAACAATAAAAAGTAAAGTGAATACGCGAGTGATTTGTAGGTGTCATTAATTTTTATTTCTTTCTGCCACTGTTTCTCTTCTGCGGTGATCGAAATGGGTTTACCAAATGCATCAACCCCTTGCGACTGAGATGCTATGCATTCTGCTTCTTGGTACAGAGAAACAGCAACCTCACCAGTGGTGATAGATTCAATATCGACACGAATTTGTAATTGAGTATCTTCGACAACAATATCATGCGTATTGTGAAGTACCCATTTACTGCTAGAACTAACGCGTTTGTTGTTTACAAACACCTCTTCCAACCCCATTAGGCTAATAGATACCTTGATCTCACTATCTTTATATGCAAATTTGTAATCAAGCATGGTTATTCCTTGTCGTCAGGCTGAAATTCTAAAATATCACCAGGTTGGCAATTGAGATGTTGGCAGATAGCATCTAAGGTTGAAAAACGAATCGCCTTAGCTCGCCCCGCTTTTAGTACACTTAAGTTTTGCGGCGTAATGGAGATGGCTTCGGCCAAATCATTAAGCTTGAGTTTGCGCTGTGCTAACACAACGTCCAAATTAATCACAATGGCCATAAGTTACACCGTTAAGCTATTTTCTTCGGCAAATTCGCGAGAAATTTTGTTGACTGCGCTGGTTAAATGAAGTGCGAAACCAACAATGGCTAAGATCAAGTTTACATGGGCTAAGTAACTAATTACGCCAACACTTTCAGCGATCTCAGCGTTCGGTGAATAATAGTCAAATAAGCTATAGGCGCCCGGCTCAATAACCAATGCAAACAACATAGCTAACATAGCGAGCTTTTTGGCCAATGCTAACGTTAACGGCGTAAAAAAATGTCCCGCCAAATATTGGATATTAATCTTCATGATAATTAACAGCATTAATATAGCTGCTGGTCCCTGCACGACTAAATTAGTCATGAACGGCATGCCACTGAACGCCGCCATACCTGATTTGGCTAACATTGCAAAAGCGCCCAACACGCCTAGCGCCGTGAAAGTGCCAATGCCGATCATCCAACCAGACATTCGAGATTGCTGAGTTTGACAAAATTTCTGAAACGCTAACATGGTAACTCCTGTAATCATTTGATGGTGGTAACTATAGCCTAACCAAAACTAATATCAATAAAAAATTATCGATAAACGATAAGTTACTACCGATTTAAATTAAAGATCGCGAATTACAGGCACAAAAAAACCAGCCGTAGCTGGTTTTTTCTATGAGATTGTCGTCTTATTTATCGCGACGATTTCCTCGGTCGTCACCGCGGTTGCCACGAGACTCATTGCGCTGACCACGATGACCTCGGTTATCGCGATCACGGCGATTGCCATTATCACGACGACTACCGTTATCACGGCGGAAACCACCTTCGCGGTTGCCATCACGATTGCCATCACGGTTCCCACCGCGATCGCCACGACGTGGACGATCATCTGGTAAAGTACCTGACTGCAGTTTCGTAAGCTTCATTGGCTTAGAGCACACAAATGACTTGTATAGGTGATTTAGAGTCTCTTTAGGCATATCTGCTGGTAGTTCAACAGTGGTGTAGCTGTCGTGCAGACGAATGCCACCAATAAATTGGCTGTCAATATTCGCTTCATTAGCAATAGCACCAACCACGTTTTTAACCTGTACACCATCTTCACGGCCAACTTCCATGCGGTAAGTGTCCATGTTGATGTTTTGACGCGGCTGACGTGGGCCACGTTCGCGGCGGTTGTCGCGATCGTCACGGTCACGACCACGATCATCACGATCACGACGTGCAGGACGTTTTGGCTCTGGCTCTAGTTGCAATGGCTTGTCTTTTTGCGCCATAAATAACAAGGCAGCTGCAATTTCTTCTACTGTAGCTTCGTCTTCTGCGGCAATTTCTTGGCTCAGTTTACGGTAGAAATCTAAGTCTTCCGTCTTAATGACATTATCTAAAGTTTCACGGAAGCTAACGATACGCTTAGCAGAGATATCATCACGAGATGGTAAGTCCATCTCAGCAATCTTATGACGCGTTAGCTTTTCGATAGTGTACAGCATGCGCTTTTCACGCGGTGCTACGAATAAAATTGCGCTACCAGTACGACCAGCACGGCCAGTACGACCGATGCGGTGTACATAAGACTCGGCGTCATAAGGAATATCGTAGTTGATAACAAGATCTAAACGTGGAACATCAAGACCACGCGCCGCAACGTCAGTTGCGATCAAGATATCTAGCTTACCGTCTTTTAGGCGATTAATAGTGCGCTCACGCAATTGCTGAGTCATGTCACCATTGATTGCAGCAGCGCTGTAACCACGGGCTTCTAGCTTTTCAGCGATTTCAACCGTCATCGTCTTAGTACGCGAGAAGATGATTACGCCGTCGTAAGTCTCTGTTTCTAAGATGCGTGTTAACGCTTCCATCTTAGTATTGCCGCGTACAAACCAGTAACGTTGGTCGATGTTTTCAACGGTAGCTGTTTTCGCTTCAATCTTCACAAACGCAGGGTCATTCATGTAGCTGTTGCCGATACGTTTGATGCTATCTGGCATAGTTGCTGAGAACAATGCTGTTTGCTTGTCCTTTGGCGTCGCCTTCATCATTGTTTCAACGTCATCGATAAAGCCCATGCGTAGCATTTCATCAGCTTCATCAAGCACTAATGCTTTGATGCTATCCAGCTTAAGTGTGCCGCGATCTAAGTGATCTAATAAACGACCTGGCGTACCAACGATAACTTGTGGGCCTCGCTTTAACGCTTTGATTTGCTGTGGGTAAGCTTGACCGCCGTAAATTGGTAAAACGTGGAAGCCTTTAATGTAACGAGAGTAAGCTTGGAACGCCTCAGCCACTTGAATGGCTAATTCGCGTGTTGGCGCCATCACAAGAATTTGTGGCTGATTTAAGCTTGCGTCGATGTTGCTTAACAACGGCAGAGCAAAAGCAGCGGTTTTACCGGTACCTGTTTGTGCTAATGCCATCACATCTTTGCCTTTTAGCATGTGCGGGATAGCCGCTTCTTGCACTGGCGAAGGACGCTCGTATCCAAGGTCTGCGAGTGCTTTGTGTAGAGGCTGAGCTAGCTCTAAATCGCTAAAAGTGAGAGTCGATTCTGACATATTTCGGGGTACCGGGCTAAAAAAAGGGCGCAAATTATAACGCTTAATGTGGTTATAGGATAGTCATTATTGGAATTAATTCCGATTTGGCGGGGATTTAGCGGCATTGATCACACGCTTTTTGGGCGGTTTTACAATTATTTGACAAAAATCATGCCAAAATCGTTAAAAGTGAAATATTTCCCCATTTACCGACAATTGAAATTGACAAGTCGGTGCCAAATGATGCATCTTCCTATTAATCACCTAAATAGATTAGCTACACAAATTTTGTAGCACTTAAGTACTAGAAAATGACGGATTGCTAATCCTATGCTCAGCAAAGATACCCTTGATATCTCTAACGACAAGATATCTATCAATATTGTCGCGCAAGACAGCGAAATAAAAGCGATAGAAATTTGTCAGTTGTTACGGCGACTTAAAAACAATGATCTGATGGAGCTTGACGAAAACATCGCCCAAGCCGCTGATATGATCAATCAGCTTACCCGTGACCATACCGCCAACGTCGTGAGCGATATCGTTATCGCCCAAGCCAAAGATGCTAGCTTAAGCGTTGAATTCGTCAATGATGATATGAAAGCCATAGTGACAGTCCATGCACCTTGGGGCGGCAAGCATTTACGTAAAAAAGATCTTGAGCATTTTATTGCGTTGCAAGGTATCACTTCAGGCATTCAAATCGAGCAATTTGATGAACACTTAAAGGCAGCCGAGAAATTAAAACCCAGTCAATCCTATCAATTTGATGCCGCTATCGGTCAAGCCGCCATCGATGGCAATGACAGTGAGTTTAAAATTCTTGTCGGCACCATGGAGGACAGAGAGCTCAAACCGCAACAACGTGCAAATGGCAAAGTCGACATGCACGATTTAGGTGAAGTCACCACAGTTGCGGTGAACACACCGCTGATAGAGCGTATTCCCCCGACTGAAGGTAAAGCAGGATTTACAGTCTTTGGCAAGGCACTCGCGCCAACTCCCGGCGAATCTTTTGAATTTACGGTCAACGATGGCACACAAATATCTCCAGATAACCATAATCTTTTGGTAAGCGCGATTGAGGGCGTGCCTCGTCTTTACCAAGGTTCAATCGCCATCAATGATACCTTAAAAGTGAAAAACGTTGATGTTGGTTTTGGCAATATTGATTACAAAGGCAACGTAGTCGTGCAAGGCGATGTGTGCGAAGGCATGACAGTAAAAACGCAAGGCGATATTACCATTGGCGGGTGTGTTAATTCCGCGACGCTGATTGCCGGTGGCAATATCATTGTTGAACAAGGCATCTTTGGAAAAAAGCACCGCGAAGAGGAATCTCTGACTTGTCATGTAGAAGCCGAAGGAAGTATTAGTGCGCAATATATGCAGTATGCCGAGATCTCGGCAGGCGTAAATGTTGAAGCACAAACGCAGTTATTGCATTGTCATGTCACGGCTGGTGATAATGTGAAAGCAGCCAACAAAGGCGCAACCAAAGGAACGATATTCGGCGGCAATATTACCGCAAGACACAAAGTATCCTGTGTCGAGCTAGGTGGTAATGCAGGTAGTAAAACCGAACTTAGGTTAACTGCTGAGCTATGCGATGTTCGAGAACAACTAGACGCTCACCAGGAAACACTCAATAAAGAATTTACAGTTTTACAACAACTTATTGCTGCTCATGATAAGGTCAAAGGCATTGATTCCAAACAAGAGAAAAAGCAATTACTAGCCAAGCTAAAACGTAACATCGATAAGAAAGTGGCCATTATAGTTTCCGTTAAAAAAGCCATGGCTAAAGCTAATGAGCAGATTGCTCAAGCGCGGGAATCGATGAGTATCGTCGCGAAGAAAACCTTGTATGACGGCGTAAAAATTACCATGGACAATTGTGAGTCACAGACGCTTGAACAATATAAAGCCATTAAAATCACACTGTCCGATGGCGCCATTACCATCGGTTCGTTGAAAGAAGACTGATTACTCAGAGAGACGATTTAGAATTCGTACTTAAGGTTTAAATTTACCATACGTCCTAGTGCACTCGATGTAGTAAACAATTCAGAATCGCGAGGAAACTCGACAAGTTGATTATTCGTTAGATTTTGCCCTACAACACTCAAAATCAAGTCATCTTGTAGATGCCAGTTGACAGATAAATCGACGATTTCATAAGCCGGTGTTTCAAACCAACTGTGCTTGCCAACGAATTTGGCCAGTAACTGCATTGAGACATCTTGATGCGGCGAATACTGCACTCTGGCATAGAACTGCGTATTGTCGTAATCCGATGATGTGACATTCACTTCTAAATACGCTAAATCATCGAGCTCATAATCAAGATATGAGTAACCAATAAGCGCATTGAGCTCAGGCGTTACTTGCCACCCCAATGCAACATCATAGCCATATGTGGTTGCGGTACCTTCGTTGACTAAGGTGTTAACCACGGTTGGTATGCCGTTGATCAACTCGCCAGTGATTTGACCGATAAAAATAGAATCTAAATCAGTGTGAAATGCCGAGACATTGACATTAAAGTCTTCAGTTACATATCGATAGCCGAGTTCTTTGCTCGTTGAGTAGTCAATAGCATTTTTGCTATTAGCCCGTAAAATTAGTGCCGTTGAGTCCACGTCATTGGGAAATGGCGCACTAAAGCTGACATCTTGATCGGTATTGATCAACATGCGATAACCCTTAGAGTAAGCCCCCCAAATCGAATGTTGAGGATTTATTTGATAATTGAAACGAGCACTTGGCGAGTCTTCCCATTCCTCCATTAACGCCATATAGTCAAAGCGCGCACCAATAATTACCTTCAACTGTTCGTCGAAAAACTTTAATTCGTCTTGAACGAAAAACCCCCTGTTAATTGAGCTAAGTCTAATAGCCAAACTGTGGTCGGGAAAATCACCTTCGTTGGATACGTAATCAGCGCCAAAAGACAGCAGATTTTGTCCCATTTGATAGTTTGCAGCAGTGTTAAAAGCTATCACGCTTTGCGAATTATCAGAGCCATCAACGCCCCATTTCACTCGATTACCATATAGCTGCGAATACCACTTTAAGCCATTGTCAAAAGTGTGGTCGACTCGAAAGTTGTAATTGGTATGACGCGAGTGACTTTCGCCATTTTGATAATACAGCCGATTTGTCGCTGGATTGGTTAAGCGCTCTACTATACCGTCGGTATTTTTACGCTGAAGAATTTGTGCTTTAAATGAGCTTTTTTCACTGTATTGCAAATCGTATTGTGCGCCAACATGATGCCCTCTCGTGTAGTCGTTAGGCAAGATATCAACGCCAAATTTTTGCTTTGTTTTCGATTCATTACCGCGAATATAACCGCCGAAAATACGAAAACTGCTGACATCATCAATCTGCGCACCATAGCGCAAATTCACAATTTGTTCGATTTCATTGCCGACAGACGCACTCAGTGACACGCCTTGCGTATCAGCGGTGTGACGCGAAATGATATTCAAAAGTCCGTTGTTTGAGCTGTTGCCCCATAAACTCCCGCTCGGACCACGAACTAACTCAATGCGTTCGATGTCTTCTATTGGAAAATTTAAGGTTTCCCACGAAATTCCATTAACGATGGGATCTGATACATTTTGACCGTCAACCATTACCAATACATTACTGTTGAATCGACTAGCAGCAGAGCGTACTGAAATTGCCCACTGGTTATTGTCGATTCGCCTAGCATCTACGCCGAGTAATAGTTTGAGTAATTGAGGTAACCGTGTATAGCCAGACAATTCGATGTCGCGACGCTCAAGAACGAAAATGCTTGCAGGTGTTCCGTCTATCGCTTGCGGACGCTTCATCGCCGAAGTTGTTTCCACTTCAAGTGACATTAACTTCATTAAATCATCGTCAATCGATAGGTTTTGAGCATAAACCCCACCACTAAACACCGTCGCTCCAATGAGCAGTCGCTTCAACATAAGAGTTCCTTACTGATATATCAAAAATTGATTTCGACCTGATTGCTTTGCCTGATACATGGCGGCATCAGCGCGCGCTTTTAAAACATCGAAATCTTGACCATGGGTTGGATAAATAGCAACGCCTAAGCTCATGGTCATCAGCATAGGACGGTCCAGAATATTAAAAGGCACCTGAAATACATCGATAATACGCCGCGCGATATCCGAAGCATCTTCCCCAGCTTCAAGCATGAATAACATGGTAAATTCGTCGCCACCAATACGCGCTACTGAATCCTTAGCCCGGCATTGCTTTGCCAAGCGCTGGCCGACTTGGCATAACAATTCATCGCCGGCAGCATGGCCATAGGTATCGTTAATATCCTTAAACTTATCCAAGTCAATAAACATTAAGGCGACCTTAGTGTTATCGCGATTTGCCGTAGCAATAGATTGTTTTAGACGATCTTCATATAAGGCACGATTTGGCAGCTTGGTTAAATTGTCGTAATAAGCCTGGTTTTCTAGTTGCTTATTAAGCGCTTCAAGATCGCGTGTACGCTCCGCAACTAAAGCTTCTAATGCCATTTCGCGATCATTTGTCTTTGCCAACATGTCGTTAAAAACATCCTGCAATAAAGCGATTTCACCAGAAGCCAATGTTTCTGTTCGCTTAGAATAATCACCTGTATCAGAAATTTCGCTGGCTAGAGTGGCCAGCTCAATGATTGGTGTAGCAAAACGGCGTTGTACCCACAACGACAAGACAAATGAAAATACTAAAGAGATAAAAATCACAGCGACCACGACAGTTAAATAGACGCGAATAGACTCTTTAATTTGCTTGTTATTAACTACCAAAGTTAACTGGCCTGCATTTTTATCATCGATAAAAAGCGGCGTCTTAATGGCGTAATAGCCCATGTCGTCGACTATGGATTGCTCTCTAAGCCGCTCGTTTCCAAAGTCGACAAAACGCTGCCCTGATTCATCGACAACGTTAGCGTACTCAACCAATTCGTTTGTTTTTAGCGCGTCTAAGAGCGTTTGCGCTGATTGTGAATCGTTAAAAACCACCGCTGCGGTAATGTTGTCAGCTAATACATCGCTTATCACCGATATTTCTTTTTGCATTCGCTGCTTTGCTGCACGGTATTCGTTGATACTTAAACCAGTAATAGCGATTAATATTGAAACCATGCTCACAGACACTATTAAGGCAACTATCTTTTGCCCCATCGACAATTTGAGAAGCAGCTTGTTGATCATCGGCTACCTCCATCACTTTGGGTAATTCGTGCCAAGCGCAATAAGCTAGCATTGATCGTTAAATTTGAAGCAGTGACTCGAGATGGGTTTATTTCAAAGCGGAGTTTATTGTCTGCAAGGAAGAAATTTATATGACTCATGGACTGACTCATTCCCCGGCTCTCACTAACAATCAATAAATTATCAGTCGCTAAATTGTTATTATGGGCAAGCCATTGTGCTGCGGATGACTTGTCTATAAACAGTAAATCGCAATCTTGCGCGTCATATTGCTGAACTACGCTAAAGGAAGGTTTTAAATCAAACCAGGTTTCATTGGCGAGTTTTGAGGAAAAAATCTGGCTGATCTCTACATCGCTGACACAAAACCGAAAGCGTTTGTCCGCGAAGTGCTCCCAGCGGGTATAACGGACAAAGTTGGCGATGAAGGCGGCTTTTATATGATATTCACGCTCGTTAACGCTAGCGGCAGGAGCCGAAAAAGAAAGGTTCTGTAAACAGAAATAAAGAGCGATAAGTAACAACGAACGCATCATAGATATCCGCAATTACACTATTAGCGAGCTGCGATCACAACGAAATTCACCGCACTATTCAAATTTTAACTCCTTGTCCTATTTTGATAAATACCAAGTAACGAACGTTGAAAACGCACTATAGCGAAGCGCGAAGCTAATAATATGAAACTTGGTATTACATTCAATTTAAGCTGCAAACTAATACATTTGTTATAGAAAGGTGTAGTCAGTGGTACAAATGTTAGCACATAATAAAATAATCGACAGACAAATACAGCAATAAAGCCATTGTGACGTATTTATAATGATTTTATGGATAGATTTAAACATTGAACTGTTAACGAGTGCTAACAGAGTTGGCGTCCCCTAGGGGTTTCGAACCCCTGTTACCGCCGTGAAAGGGCGGTGTC